>NZ_MPKA01000064.1 GCF_001945605.1 Dubosiella newyorkensis | reverse complement strand
CTATATAGTCCCTGGGAATCGAAGCCGCCAAGAAGAGGAACAGCACCTACTTCATCAAATGCCACGACCTCATCCAGCAGCTGAGAAAAGCCAACGAAGAAAATCGGCTGGAAAACCGTTTGAAGAATTACAGCCGGTACAAGCTGCTGATTATCGACGAAATCGGGTATCTGCCGATCACAAAAGAAGAGTCGAAACTGTTCTTTCAGCTGATCGACAAACGATACGAACAGAAAAGCACGATACTGACAACCAATATCGGCTTTGGCGAATGGGACGAGATATTTCAGGACCCCGTTATGGCCAATGCGATCCTGGACAGGATCCTGCATCATGCGCATGTCGTGTCCATTACCGGAAAGTCTTACCGTATGAAAGACCATATCAAGAAGAAGCCGCACACCGAACAGGAATAAAGCAATTGGTCAAAATCGAAAGAAGGATCGAAAAGATCCTTCAGTATCTTTCAAACAAAATTGAGCATTTTTATCTCATCGAATTTGTACATTTTTAACTTGACATCTACAGGCGGCTTCTGCCTTCACACTGTTCCAGTGTTTGCGGAGCTGATAGAAATTTGTCGATACCTTATTGCCCTTGTCGTACTCTTCCTGTATATAAGCCAAAAGATGGTTGTAGACAAAACGGGCCGTCCCGGCATGTTTTCGAAGCAGTACAATCTGGACGGGACTTGGGTCCAGCGCGATCTTTACTCCCTTATGCATTTTCTACCACCTCCATGACTTTCGTTTTGAGCTCATCCGTTTGCTTTCATAGTAATATTATAACAAATCAAAGAAAATGCTTACAAGCCATTTTGCCAGCTGCCGTGTACCCTCGACAAAAATCTTTCGCCAATTCCTTTTTCTCCTTCTCGATAAAATGTTTGATCTCTTCATCCATCTTTGGCGTCTTGTCCATAAAGGAAAGCCATTCCTTGAGCTCGCTTTCTTTTTGGATCCCCCAGATCGGGATCACATTGTCAAATTGCTGCATGAACGCCATCGCCGGAACGCTCTGGTTGATCAAGCCGCCAGCCAAACCTTTCATCGCGATATAGCCTATATCATGCTCCTTGCACATCGAAATCAATTCCAGCTCCTTCTCGCTTGAAAGATAGCTCAAAGGAAACTGTAAAGTTTCATAAAGATCCGAGGCGATCGCTTCTTTGGCGACCCCTAGCTTATGCGCCGTGATCCCAATATGTCGGATCTTGCCTTGTTTTTTCGCCTCAAGCATCGCCTCGTACATTCCTGTCGAATCGTTGGGCTTATACACTTGATTAGCGCAATGAAATTGATACACATCAATATAATCCGTTTTCAAATTGGACAAAGACGATTCAAGATCTTTCCAAAAGTCTTCTGGCGTTTTCGCCATTGTCTTCGAATTCAAAATGTAATTCTCTCTTGGAATGCCTTCAAAAGCCGCGCCGATCTTTTCTTCGCTATCCGAATACGCTCTAGCCGTATCGAAAAAACGCATCCCGCCTTCATACGCCTTGATCAAAAGTTCTTTTGCTTTCTCGTGACTTACTCTTTGGATCGGCAACGCCCCAAAACCATTTTGAGGCACGCAAATCTTTGTCTTTCCTAAAACGATCTCTTTCATACTCTATTACTCCTTATACGATCATCGTAAACAAAAAAAGCCAGTTTTTCACTGGCAAATTATTCTTTATTCGACGACGATCGTTCCGCCCTCTGGACGAATCTTCAAAACATGACAGCTATCCGCGCCAAAAAAAGACTCGATCCATTCTTTATAGGAAGCGACATCTTCATTGTCGACAAAAGCCAGGATCGTTCCCGCAAAACCGCCCCCATGGACACGACAAACACCCTTGTCCTTTAAGAAATCTTTACTGAGCGCTAAAGCGAGCGAAACCGCCTGATGGGCAGGATACGAAGCCGCGAACACATTTTGCAAATATTGATAACTCGAATCCCCAGACTCTTGGATCCCTTTTAAGAAAGCTGCTTTATCTTTCTTTTCCAAAGCCTCTACGATTTGAGGAACGCGCGCGTTCTCTTTAAAGAAATGGAACGCTCTCAGCACAGCTCGATCGCCAATCTTCTCACGGATCGAACTTAAATTCTGCAAGAACGCTTCCTCATCCACATCTCGCAAAACATCGCTACTAAAAAAATGAGCCACCTTTTTCATTTCATAAGGAACCGCCGCATATTCATCCGTCAGATCCGCATGCGAGCCTTTTGTATCGACAATGCATAAGCTCACTCCAAAATCATCGAAATCCGTATTGACTTGATGAACGATAGGAGAAGAAGGATCCTTGAAATCGATCGTGATCAAACCGCCCACCGCGCACGCGCACTGATCCATCAAACCACAAGGCTTGCCAAAATATACATTTTCCGCATATTGGGCGATCTTTGAAATCTCGACCATCGAAACGTTCCCCTCATTGTAAAGATAAGAAAGGATCGTCCCAATGAGCACTTCAAAGCTAGCCGAAGAGGACAAACCAGCCCCTACGATCACTTCGCTAGTCATATACGCGTTAAAACCACCCACACGGAAATGATCGTTTTTAAATCCCTGAACAACACCCTTGATCAAAGAAGCGGAATTTTCTTCCACATCTTTTAGTTTCGTGTCGTTCACATCCACCGGCTCGATATCGAAATCATCCGAGACGACTTTGATCTGATCATCCTCGCGCTTGGATACGATCGCGATCGTGTCTAAATTGATGCTAGCAGCCAAGACACGCCCATGCTGGTGATCGGTATGGTTTCCCGAAACTTCCGAACGTCCAGCCGCCGAAAAGATCTGCACCTCTTGATCTCCATACAACGATTCAAACATCTTTAAAGCTTGAATATATCGTTCCTTTTCCGCTTCAAGACGAGAATCATCTAAATATAATGCCTTCAGTCGCGCATCAAACACATTCGCTTCAAAATCATTGATCAATTGATTCACTGTTTTCATAACTGATCGTATATGACGTCCACTCGTCATATTTTTCTCCTTTTCTTAATATTGTTTTTGTTTGTGGATCGATGTTGATCTCGTTTGGAAGGTATTGGGCCTCAAAACAAATGCCGCTTTGTTTCGGCATAGGCCTTTGCTCCTTGCCAAGACGACCATCTAAATAGTTGGCAGAATAGATCTGCGCTAGAGGATAACTCGTATTCATCGTCAAGACCAAATGCGAAAGAGGACTTCTCAAAACGATCGGATCGTGGGAATCGCTGAAAAGATAAGGATGGTCGATTCCCTTTGCCACTTCGATCTGCTCGATCGAGGAAGAAAGCGCTTGGCTAATCGGCATTTCTTGCTGAAAATCCATATCCGTAGGCAAATCTCGATACTCTCCTTTGACCAAGCCATCCGCATCGACCTCCATAAATTTCGAAGCCTTCACAAGAAGACGATGATCTTGGATCGAATCGCTCCCATCCAAATTAAAATACGAATGATTCGATAAGTTGACAAGCGTATCCGCGTCGCTGAGCGCTTCATAATGAATCGTCAACGTGTTCTTTTTTAAACTGTACGTAAACCAAACTTCCAAATTTCCTGGAAATCCTTCTTCTTGATCTTTGCTCACGTAGTGAAAAACGATCGAGCTTTCATCTTGCTTGACATCGAATCGTTTATAAGAAAATCCATCAATCCCGCCATGCAGACAATTTGGACCATTGTTGATCGGAAGAGTATATACCGTATCGTTCAGTGTGAACTGCCCTTTTTCGATACGGTTGGCGACACGCCCAAGACACGCGCCCAAATATCCATCTTGCGTGCGATACGAATCTAAATCGTCATACCCTAAAACGATCTCTTGCCAAGAGCCATCGCTTTTTTTCGTTTTCCATGACACTAAAGTCGCCCCTAGATCACTCAATTCAATTCGATTGTTTTCGTTCTCTAAAACATAGATCGAGAATGCGTTATCATTTTGTTTCATCCTATAAATCCTTTTTTACTGATTCGAAAAAATCGATCATTCCTTGTTTTCCGTCCACATCCATCTTGAAGACACCCGCGTTCTCTAGAACCTGGACGAACTTATCGCCAATCGCTTGATTGATGAAACGATCCAGATCTTCGCTCTTATTTTCGCTTTTTTGAAGTGACTCGATCCATGCTCGGTGCATGGCAAGATCCGGGAGAGAATCGATCGAAGCCTCTCCTTTTAAAACAGAGATGATCTCTTCCTTTTGTTTTTTTAAACGGCCAGGAAGGATCGCCAATCCCATGACCTCGATCAAGCCGATATTCTCTTTTTTGATATGGTGATGCTCAGGATGTGGGTGAAAGATCCCGTCCGGATATTGTTCGCTCGTTCGATTGTTTCTTAAGACAAGATCAATTTCGAACTTCCCGTTTTTTTTGCGTACGATCGGTGTGATCGCATTATGACGAGTGCCATTGGTGTAAGGAATGATCTCTCGATCTTTGTCTTCATACTTCTTCCACGCTTCTAAGATCTGCATGCTCGCTTTGACAAGCGCTTCTTTCGAACTTGAAGAAAGTCGGATCGTGGAAAGCGGCCACTCTAAAAGCTCGACATCCATATTCGGAAGGGAGTCGCTATAAAAAACTTTAGCCTCTTCGATCGGGAAATGCGCGGCGCCACCTTGATAATGATCATGGGACAAGATCGATCCGCCAACGATCGGAATATCCGTATTGCTTCCTAACATATAATGAGGAAACTGTTCTACAAACGAAAACAAGTTTTCGAATGTGTCTTGATCGATCCGCATCGGCGTATGTTCTTCATTTAAAATAATACAATGTTGATCGTAATAAACATAGGGCGAATACTGGAAAGCGTACGATCCATGCGCTAGCGACAAAGGAAGGATGCGATGGTTTTGCCGAGCCGGATGATTGAGCGTGCCCGCAAAACCAACATTCTCTTTGCATAAAAGACATTTTGGATATTGACTCGAAGGAAGGGCGCTGGCTTTTGCGATCTCTTTTGGATCTTTTTCAGGCTTTGACAAATTGATCGTGATCTTCATCGGCGTGTATTTGGATTCGATCATGAACTCGATATTTTTTTTGATCCGATCCATTCGGATATAGTTAGAGTGGATCGATAGATCGTAAAAATAGTCGGTCGCTTTTTTTGGATCCTGTTCTTTCAGTTCTTCAAAATGGTGAACAACTTCGCTAGGACGAGGCATAAGCGTATTCATGATCCGTGTATCCAACAGATCTTTTTGCGTGATCGTATCCTCGATCATTCCTTGTTCGATCGCATGATCGAGCATCGTATTCAATACGTCCTGCAGACAAACAGAATTTGGCTCGATCGACTCTTCTTCGTATTGAGAAAGAGAAAAGAGATCGATCAGCGTGTTGGCAACATAATATCGATCGTATGGATCGATTAGGCCATGATCCAAACCATATTGGATCAATTGATTGATAGCGTGGTTCATAAAGTCTCCTCTTCTTGCTTATTATTATAGTAGCAAGGAAAATAATGTCAATTAATTTAGTAAAATTAATTACAAAATTTACTAAAATTATGAAGTAAATTAATCGTTCCTATTTGAAAAGAATTTGATTATAATAGATACAATGACAACTCTAAAAGACGTAGCGAAGCTCGCCAATGTGTCTGTCTCCACGATCTCTCGCTTTTTAAACAACGATCCGACACTCTCAATCCCGGAAGAGACCCAACAACATATCTTGGAGGCAGTACAAACGACGGGCTATCAAAAAAAAGGAAAAAAACAAGACAAGATCTTAACGATCGGTTTGCTCCATTGGTATTCGATCGAGCAAGAGCTCAATGACCCTTACTATATCAATGTCCGCAAAGGGATCGAATCTTACTTAGGAAAACGAAAAGTCAAGATCATCCGTGTATTCAAAGACGATCTAGACCAAAGCATTTTACAAGGCATTGATGGATTGATCGCGCTTGGCAAGTTTTCAAGCCGAGAAATGAAAGAACTCACGACACGATATCCTGTCGTAATCTTTTTAGACATGGAAACAGAGACGATCGAATACAACACGATCGCTTTAGATTTTTCTAACGCGATCACTCAAGCGCTCTCGCATCTCCAAGAACTAGGCCATCACAAGATCGGCTTGCTTGCCGGCTATGAAGTATTGGAGGATGGAAGCGTCTATCGCGATCAGCGGATCAAAGCTTTTTTGAACAAAGCGAAACAAGAAGGCTTAGAGTATAATCCCTACGTGCTGATCGATCGATATTCAAAAGAATCCGGCTATTCGATGATGAAGACCTTATTCAAAGGAAATAGCCTTCCTAGCGCACTTGTCTGCTGCTCGGATCCGATCGCGATCGGCGCCATGAAAGCCATCCAAGAAGAAGGACTCCGTATCCCGGAAGATATCGCCTTGATCGGCTTTGACGATATTCAAGACGCCAGCTTCACCAATCCGCCACTGACAACGATCCATGCGCCCATGGAAGAAATGGGCGCTTATGGAGCGATGATGCTGCTCAATGAACTCGATAAAAAGATCCATTTGCCATTTCGGCTCGTGCTGCCATGCAAATTGAAGATCCGCAAAAGCACATAAAGAAGGAAATCTATGCGAAAAAGAAGAATCAAAAAAAGAAGACTTGTCGTCTTGATCCTAGTCCTCGTCCTTATCCAGGCTGGCTTAGTGTATTGGGGCGTACAGACAACGAAAACAAACCGGAAAGAAGAACTGACAGTCATCGAACATCAGCGCCAAAAAACGCTCGATGAAATCGAGAATTGGCAAAATACCCGCAACCTGGATGCGGAAGCGTTCGACGCCTTAAAAGCGGCGGCGAAAAGCGACAACGCAAACGCGTATGAAGGAATCGAAGAAACGAAAAACAAGAATTGGATCTCGAAAGAAGATCTTGCCCGCTATACAAAACTCGATCCAGCCACAGATGGACTTCGTTATAAAAAGCTATATGACGATCAAGAACTTGCCGATGATTATCTTGTCTTTTTAAGCCGCGATACCGACCGTCTTCCTTTTGTCGAAAAATACCACACATTGAATGGCCATACGCCAGAACCAGGAAACTTGACAGAATCGCTGGATTCGATGCCTCACCTTCTGCAATGGGACGAGAGGTGGGGCTATCTTCCATATGGAAGCTCGAATATCGTGTTCGCAGGATGCGCGCCGACAAGTTTGGCGATGATCTTTTCTTATTTGAATCAAGATCCCTCTATCACCCCTTACGCGCTCGCTAAATTTTCGCAAGACAATGGCTATTTTGTGGATGGTGTAGGGACTTCGCATGCGCTTCTTGACGCGGCGGCCAGCCAATATGGCATTCATATTGAAAGCATTCCGATCAGCGAGGCTTCCTTTGACGAGACGCTTTCGCAAGGCAAGACGCTGCTTCTTTCTGTAGCGCCAGGCCATTTTACCCGGGTCGGTCACTTTATCGTCGTCAACGCGCTCGAGAATGGAGAATATCACGTGCTTGATCCGAACTCGAATAAAAACACGCGGAATTGGGACAAGAACACGGTCCTTTCAGAAACGAGCTACGCGTGGGCGGTCTATAAATAATGGCAGGCAAACGGTTCGCATTTTGAAATCGATTTAGGTACTGTATAGCCATTAAAGGAGATATGCTACTTATGATGAGCGAAGAACAATTCCACGTCCAATTTTTAAAAGAGAAAGCCAATTCTCTTGGTTTGACATTTGATCAATATATGTTGTTTTTGATTTTCGAAACGCTCGAACACGCAAGCGTCTTAGAACAAGGTGTCGATTCAAGCGTCCCGACCGAGTGGGAAGAAGCGTATCGGAATCAACAAAAAAACGAGCAATAAAAAAACGGTTCATATAAAAATGGACCGTTTTTTCGAGCTTTTTAAGGACGATCTCTCTTGGATCGAGATCTAAGACATCGCACAACTGCAAACAATACGATAAAACGTCTGCGATCTCTTCTTCCACCTCTTGTTTTGAGTCATAATCGCTTTTCCATTGGAAACACTCCAAAAGCTCGGCCGCCTCGATCACGATCGATTTGGCTAGATTTTCGGGCGTATGAAATTGATCCCAGTCGCGTTCTTGATTGACTTGACGGATCGCCTCGATCACTTCTTTCATCGTTTTTATTTCACGAGCGGGATATATTTTCCATACCCTTCTTGTTCCATTTGATCTAGAGGAATAAAGCGCAAGGCCGCTGAATTGATACAGAAGCGAAGACCACCCGACTCTTTAGGACCATCATTGAACACATGCCCTAAATGCGAATCGGCGCGCTTGCTTCGCACTTCGATTCGATGCATGCCATGGCTTCGATCTTCAAGACCGATCAATGCGTCTTGATCGATCGGTTTTGAAAAAGCAGGCCAGCCACAGCCCGATTCGAATTTATCGCTCGATACAAAGAGCGGGGAACCATCGACGACATCGACATAGATCCCTTTTTCAAAATGATCGTTGTATTCTCCAGTAAATGGGCGTTCGGTAGCCCCATGCTGAGTGACTTCGAACTGCTCAGGGCTCAGTTTGGATTTAAGCTCTTCTTGATTCATTTAGTCCTCGACCCGGATCGATTCGATCACTTGAGGCTTTTTTGGACGATCTTGCCAATCTGTTGGCGTGCCTGCGATCGCATCAAGTTCATCTAAGCCTTCTGTGATCAAGCCAAAACCAGCATAATCCCCATCGAGATGAGGGGCGTCTGCATGCATGATAAAGAATTGACTGCCTGCGGAGTTTGGATCCATCGCTCTAGCCATCGATAAGATGCCGCGAGTATGCTTCAAATCGTTTTTAAAACCATTCGAATTGAATTCGCCAGGAATCGTATAGCCAGGACCGCCAGTACCATTTCCTTTTGGATCACCGCCTTGGATCATGAATCCAGGAATGATCCGATGGAACGTCAAACCATCATAGAAGCCTTCATTGGCGAGCTTTTCAAAGTTTTCGACTGTTTTTGGAGCAATTTCTGGATATAATTCTCCAACCATTTCTTTCCCATCTTTCATTTTGATGACAACTTTTTTCTTTTTCATCCTATTCCTCCTTTTCGAGCATCATACCATGATTCTAGTCGGGAAGTACGCCTAGTGCTTGAAGCGCTTTTCTATCGAGGCTCAATGCAATCTGACAAGCGAGCTCGATCGCTCCCTCGAGATCTTTTTCGGAGCAAAAGCCTACGCTCGCGTGCGCATACCGGACTGGAATCCCGATGACGATCGTGGGAATATCATGAACATGCAAGATGCCTCCATTCGTTCCGCCCCCTTTGCGTACAGCGACTTGATAAGGAATATCGTATTTCTTCGCGGTCTCAAGAGCGTAGCGTTGCCATTTTGGATGCGTGATCATGCTGCGATCCATCGCCCGAAGCATCACGCCTTTAGCCATCGCGGACTGGATCTTGTCTTTTGCTTCAAATGTATCATCGCTAGGACATCCTTCAAAACAGATCGCTAGCTGGGGATGGATCTTTTGAAGCGCGCATTCTATGCCACGTTCTCCCACTTCTTCTTGGGCTGAAAACAAACCGATCACATTTACAGGAAGCTCCTTATTCTCTAAGATCTTTAATGTTTCGAAAAGGGCGGCGCATCCGATGCGGCAATCGAACGCCTTGCCTTTGAATACTTGAAGACTAGGAATATAGTCACATTGAACATCGGGCACGATAAAATCTCCAGGCTCGATGCCTAGAGCGATGCTCTCTTCTTTATAGCTCGTTCCAACATCGATCACTAGATCGTCAAAATCGATCTTGCGCCCTTTTTGATCTTCGCGCATAAAGTGGGGAGGAATGCTCGCGACGATTCCGGATACAAAGCCTTTTTTGGTTTTGATCTTTACCGGACACGATACGATATTGCTCGGATCCCACCCTCCAATAGGCAAAAAACTCAACCGTCCATTTTCTAAAATCGATTGGACCATAAATCCGACCTCATCTGCATGGGCGTCTAGAAGCAAAGTCGGAAGGCCTTCTTTCTCGTTCAAAAATACGAACGTATTTTGGATCGTATCCGTCTCGATCGTAAAGCGTTCCTTGACGATCGATTGGACCTCTTCTTCCATGCCGCTAGGGCCAAAGGCGTTCGAAAATTTGATCACTGTCTTTTGAAAGTCATTACTCATCCTCAAAGACTCCTTTCTGTTTTACGTTTATAATTATAGAGAAAAAGAAGGAAAAATATATGAAAACTCTAAAAATTGGTTTATTGAATTTATCCAACGCTCTCTCGTACCCGATCACGGAAACGATCGATTTTCTTCAGCGCCACTCGATCCAAGTCAGCGTCTCCAAACACTTGTACGATCCGCTCGCTTCTCCTAAAGAAAAGGCAGATGTATTCAACGCTTGGATCAAAGAAGATACATTCGATTATATTTGCGATGTATCGGGCGGAGATCTTGCGAATACGACACTTCCGTATTTGGATCTTGCCGCTTATAAAAATTCGCGCACGATCTTTATGGGATATAGCGATGTGACTTGCGTTCTCAACGCGCTGCTTCCTTATAAAGAAACGATTCTCTATCAGATTTGCAATCATGGAAAAAGCAAAGAGCTGCTCGATTTTTTATTTCATAAAAACGAGGATCTGATCAAATATTCTGATCGTCTGGTAGGAGGAAATGTGCGCTGCTTTTTAAAGTTGGCAGGAACGCCTTATTTTCCAGACGTGCATGGAGGTCATCTTTTTTTAGAAAGCTATTCAGGCAAGCAGGAAAGGATCGAAAGCTATTTTGCGCAATTGGCTGAAATGGGCGTTTTTGAGCAGATCGATCGGCTGATTTTAGGGAATTTCAGCGAATTCTTGCACTACAACAATGAAAACACGCTTCTTCAGATCGCGAAGCGTTATTGTCCAAAGCCGATCGAGATCGATCTGAGCATCGGGCATCAATACGATTCGTTCGCTCTTTTGCTTGGAAAAAGAAAGTGAGGTAAAATAAAGAAATAAGGAGATTTTTATGAAAAATATGCAGTCGTTTTTTTCGCATTTTCACATCTACTCGATCTGGAAGGCGCTGATCTGGACGATCGTTTTGTCTTTTTTATACAATTTAGTCTATCTATTTACGTATTCTTCGCAACTTTCTTCGCGCAGTGTCTACGCTATCCAGGTCGTGTTGTCTTTACTGTCTTCGATCGGAATGTATTGGATCTGTACGAAAGTTTGGACGAGTCAGAAAGAAAAACTAGATTTTGGCACTCTTTTGCGCGTCTTGATCTTGCAGGGGATCTATATCTTGCTAGTCTCTGCGCTTTTGATTCCTCTCGCCCTAGTCGCGATCGAACAAAATCAAATGTGGCTCATGGTGTTCATGCAGCTAGTTTCCGTCTTTTTCTTGATCTTTATGATCCCATTCCAGCTTGTGTATTATTATGCGTTGTTTATGGGAAAACGGAGCTTTCAAGAGATCAAGACCTATATTTTTGGGGTCTTCAAAGCGCATTATAAAGTGATCTTGAATATGTATTGCGCTATGTTGTTGTTCATGATGGCGATCGATACGCTCAGTGGAGGGACGCTTTCTTTAGCGGGTGGATTTAATGTGCCTGTGATCGTGCATTCTCTTTTATACGTGGGCAATCCGATGTTTTCTTGGATGATGAGTCTTTTTTTGGCGATGGCGGCCAACCTTCCGCTCGGGCAAATGTTCATGATCCTTTTTTTCTTATTTATGATTGGTTTTTTATACGCGTATTTAGAGCTCAACTTTGTCGCCTTCATTCAAGAGAAGTGTAATGCCTATGGAACTAAGCGAACTCAAGCTCACCGCTAGGCGGTTTGGCCTTTTGACAAAGATGAATATCCATACGGTGGAAGACCTGCTCAAAACGTATCCGTTCCGCTACGAGGATATTCAAGCGATCCCTTTCGATAAATGGGAGGTTAATGAAATGGTCGCTGTCGAAGGCTTGATCGCCTCCAAGCCCACATTGATCCGTCTTGGAAAAAACCGTTCTATGGTCAAGTTTCGGATCATCGCGTGGAATGAAGAGATCGAAGTGAGTTTATTCAATCGGCCTTGGATCTCGCAGTTTCAATTTGGAAATCCGATCACGCTTTTTGGCCATTATCAAGGCAACAACAAGCTTGTTGCCAGCAACTACAATTTAAAGCCGCTTCGAGAGCAAACAGGATTGAAGCCTGTTTATTCGCTGAGCAAAGCGATGAAGCCAAGCGATATGAGCGCGAGCATCAAAGCAGCTTTGAAAAAAGTCGACGAGATCCCGGATCTGATCCCGCAAAGATATCGAGAAAAGTATCGGCTCCTTTCACAAAAGCAAGCGTATGAATGGATCCATTTTCCACGCTCCTTTGCGCAACTGCATCAAGCGATCCGGACTTTGAAGTATGAGGAGTTTTTATGTTTTCAATGCTGTGTGCAAGGCCAGCAAGTACAAAATATTGGCAAAGAAGCGAAAGTGTTCGATGAAAGCGTGATCCAGGAAAAGATCGATTCGCTTCCTTTTCCGCTCACGGAAGATCAAAATAAAGCAATACAGGATGTGATCCGCGATCTTAGATCAGACACTATCATGTACCGTATGGTGCAAGGGGATGTTGGAAGCGGGAAAACGGTTGTAGGCATGTTTTCGATCATGGCATGCGATCTAGCAGGATATCAAAGCGCTTTTCTTGCGCCTACCGAGATCTTGGCTCGTCAGCACTATGCCACGATGCAAAAGCTCGGTCTTCCGATCAAGCTTCTCGTCTCTTCTTTGCCGGCCAAAGAAAAAAAAGAAGTCCTTTCTGGCTTGGAGTCGGGAGATGTTCGGATGGTCGTTGGCACGCACGCTTTGTTTCAAGAAAAAGTCAATTTTGAAAATCTTGGACTTGTCGTGACGGACGAACAGCAGCGCTTTGGGGTCAATCAGCGAAGGGCGCTGTTGGAAAAAGGAGCGAATGTCGACTTTTTGATGATGTCCGCTACGCCGATTCCAAGAACGTATGCCCACTTTTTGTATGGAGATATCCGACTTTCATCGATCAAGACGATGCCGCCAGGCAGAAAGCCGGTCAAGACAAAGTATGTGCCTACTTCAAGCATGAAACCGATCTTGAAAGAGATCCTTTCGGGGATCGATACGGGAAGGCAGTGCTATGTGGTGTGTCCGATGATCGACGAGAATTTAGAGACGAATCTAAAATCAGTCACGACAGTGTATGAAGGCATGCTCAAAACGCTACCTTCAAAATATCGGGTGGCTTTATTGCATGGACGGATGAAGGCGGAAGAGAAAGAGGAGATCATGCAGCGTTTTGCGGATCATGAGATCGATCTGCTCGTCTCGACGACCGTCATCGAGGTAGGGATCGATGTTCCTAACGCGACGATGATGGTCATTTATGACGCCCACCGCTTTGGCTTGTCCACGCTCCATCAGCTTCGGGGAAGAAGCGCGAGAGGCAAAGAACAAGGGGTTTGTTTTTTGTTGTCGAAAACGAAGGATCCAGAAGCGATCGAGCGTTTGAAGAAGCTAGAGAGCCTGAATGATGGGTTTGCGATCTCGGCTTATGATCTACAATCTCGTGGGCCAGGTGACTTGCTAGGAACGCGTCAATCGGGCTTGCCGACTTTCATCCTTGGCGATTTTGAAAAAGATCCTGCGATCATGGAAGTCTGTGTGCAAGACGCGAAAGAGATCTTGCAGGCCAAGGTCGACAAGCCGATGCTCGATTATGTGGAACGGTCTATAAAAAATGCACGATATTTTGATTAGGAGATGAGAGTATGATTTCCAAAGAAACGATCAAAAGTAAAGCGATTTATTTAGTTTCCTTGCTGTTGATGTGCGTCGGGCTGATCTTAGTGGCGTACTTCTTTTTCTTGCGGACGATCGAGCTCGATGTCACAAAGAACATCCGTCTGTATTATTCAGGGGAAAATGGCAGGGCGAGTGTCGAGGCAAAATCAGGAGAAGAAGATCTCAATCAAAGGATCCAAGAGTTTTATGATACGCTCACCTATACGATCGAGCCCAACGAAGCTTTATCCAATGGAGATGTCCTCCATATCCAGTCGCATTATGACGAGGCTCTCGCGCAGCAATATCATTTTCAGATCGTAAATCCTGATAAAGAAGTTATTGTCGAAGGACTGCCAAATCGAATCGATTCGATCCAAGAGATGAATCGCTCCTTTTTGCTCAAAGTGCAAGAAGCGATGGATTCGTATCTCGGTTCGCATAAAAAAGAGGTGCTGAGCTATGACGCCCTCAATTTTGAATCGAACGGCTCGATCGTTGAGCAAAAGCTCGTCTACTTCGCTTTTTTAAAGTCCAACAGTATCGACAACAGCGATAAGTTCATTGGTTTGTTTCAAATCAAAGCCAATGAAGATGGAGAAGAGAAGACGATCTATTATATGGTGCTTGTTCCCGATATCAATGAAAGCGAGCAAATCTTGGCTCGAAACATTTATGGTGAAAAAGCGTATATGTCAGAAGCGGAGCAAGCGAGCGCGGATTATGGAAGTTATATCGAACGGGTCTATGGCTCACAATATACGATCGAAGAAGGAAGCGTCCATATGGAGCTGAATTCTGAACGAATGCCGCAATAGTCCATGGAAACGTATTATATTTTTTGCGAAGGGAAAAAGACGGAGCCCAATTATTTTGAAGGATTTGTTCGATATGCCGATCCAGAACAAGTGAAGATCAACTGCTTTGGACTAGGAAAAGAAACGCTGAGGATCTTGGAGCTCGCGCAAAACTATATTCGAAAAAATGAGATCAAGCAAAGTCATATTTGGCTCGTGTTCGATCGGGATGATTTTGTGGCCAAGAATTTTGATGAAACGATCCAAAAAGTTAAAGAACTCGATCAAAAACGAAAAGGCGGCAACACGTATCGATGCGCCTGGAGCAACGAATGCTTCGAGTTGTGGATCTTGCTGCATTTTTCTTATTATCAAACTTTGTTTCATCGGGATGAATATATTCGGCTATTAAAAAAGATCTTTCGCAAACACGGGTTTTTAACGTACAAAAAACAGGAACAGGATCTTTTCGAGATCGTATTGAAGATCGGCGATCCGCATCTTGCTGTACAAAGCGCGAAAAAGCTCGCCCTCCAACAACAAAAGAAAAGGCCTTCCCAAGCAAGGCCTTGCACGTATGTATTTGAGCTTGTGCTGGAATTGGCTTGCTATTTGCCAGAAGAAATGCGGGCCCCGATTCTAAAAAAGTCATGGAACTTAGGATGATCCATGGCTTTTTTTAGTGAATTGAAATGTGATCGTTTAAACGATCGTGCACGTTTGACGCTCAAGCGCCTCTTTCTTTTCTTTAGAACAGAGGACTTCGACAAGATCGTAGGCAAATTCCATCGCGCCGCCGACTGAAATTCCTGTGACTAGATTTCCATCGATCACGGCGTGAACTTTTTCATAGTGACCGCCAAAATCGCCATTCAAGCCAGGAACGCAAGTATAGTTTTTTCCTTGGTAAATGCCGAGCTCGCCTAAAATCGAACTGCCTGCGCAAATCGCTCCTAGGACTTTATCGGGTTGCTTGGCAAAAGATTGGATCAAATCGAGAACGCTCTGCTCTTTTTTTAAGATCTGATAGCCAGCGCCTCCTGGAATGATCAAGCAATCGGCTTTTTTGGTATCGATTTCTTTAAGCAGTCCATCCGCAATGACTTTCAGGCCGTTAGTTCCTGTCACATTCGTTTCGTCGGAAACAGAAATGAGTTTTGTTTCAACGCCTGCTTCATTGAGCAGATCATATGGTGTGATGGCTTCGATTTCTTCAAATCCGTCGGCTAATAATATGATCGCGTTTTTTTTCATAGAAAACCTCCTCTTTTTGGTTGATCTAATTATAATTCAGCGAATACAAAAATAAAAAAAGATGCCTTGTGGCATCTATTATCGGCTGAGATTGGCGATGAGCTGTTCAAAATCTGGTTTCTCGATTTCGTGGAAACGGATCTCGACAAGATCTTTTGGCGAATCTTCATATCGAGGAATCAAATGGATATGAAAATGCGGAACGCTTTGTCCGGCCGCTTCTTTGGCGTTGCTCAAAATATTGATTCCATCGCAGTTGAGATGATCCATCAGCTTATTGGCCAGCTTTTGTGCGACTTCCATCATATGACTGAGTAGTTCTGGCGGACAATCTAAAAAAGAATCACAATGCTGTTTGGGAACGACTAGCGTATGTCCATAGCTCGTAGGTGCTATATCGAAAAACGCGATCACTTGATCGTCCTCATACACCTTATGACTTGGAATCGAACCTTGTGCGATTTGACAAAAAATATCCATTTTTTCTCCCTCCTTGACCCCCAACGCATATGAAAAGCCAGGCTAAGGGGAGGCCTGGCTTTCCATAAAATTAAGGGGATAGAAAATAGTATGAATATCTATTCACGATTTCATACCGGCAAGGCCTTCTGTTCCTTGCTTGTTTAACAGTATAGCATAAGCTGAATCGTAATATATGGGATAAATTTGTAAAAATATGTGAAAATGACCAAAATCACAAATTTGTGGGGGAATTGCTTCTATTTTTTACGTTTTTCCTCCAAATTGTTCAAAAAAAAGCTATTTATCGGTCACAAAACACAAATGAAACCGTTTTCAAGAGGGATATGTGTTTTTTTTCGGCTTCCTCTCTATTTGTGAGAAGCTGTGCTATAATGTTTTCCAAATGGAGGCTCAAAAATGATTCAAAAGACCATCGCGGAAATCGCGACCTACATGCAAAGTGAAGTTTGCGGACCATACGATCCAGACACAATCGTAAAAGGCGTAACGATCGATTCGAGAAATGTGCAAAAAGGCAATGTATACGTTCCGATCGTAGGCGCTCACAATGACGGGCATTCATTTATTGAACAAGTTAAAAACGGACAAGCCGCTCTTGCTTTTTGGCAAAAAGATCATACCCCTTATCCAGAAGGGATCCCTTTGATCTTGGTGGAAGATACGATCGAAGCGCTAGGCCAGCTCGCGCAAGCGTATTTAGCTTCTTTAGATGCCGAAGTGATCGCGATCACGGGGTCCAATGGCAAGACGAGCTGTAAAGATATGGTGAAAAGTGTCTATTCTCTTGTAAAGAAGAGCGCGGCGACACCAGGTAATCGAAACAACGAGATCGGACTTCCTTTGACGATCTTAGACTTTGATGCCGATCTGCAAGTCGCGATCCTTG
Organism: Dubosiella newyorkensis; assembly: GCF_001945605.1. Classification (GTDB taxonomy): domain Bacteria; phylum Bacillota_I; class Bacilli_A; order Erysipelotrichales; family Erysipelotrichaceae; genus Dubosiella; species Dubosiella newyorkensis. Next base: position 21,686 of record NZ_MPKA01000064.1, on the reverse strand, counting down.
AAATGGGAATGGAAAACAAAGGCGAGATCACCTATTTGACAAAGATCGCGCCCCCGGATATCGCGATCATTACGACGATCGGTTCCGCCCATATGGAAAATCTAGGCGGAAAAAAGCAGATCGCCGAAGCGAAGCTGGAGATCTATGATGGACTCAAGGAAGGTGGCGTATTGATCTACAATAAAGAATCGCCGGAAATCGAAGAAGTACTGCAAGAGAAAAAACTCGATCCGAGCAAAACGATCCGATCCTTTGGCCAAGGAGGCACGCTTTCGATCGTTTCCTCGATCGATTATGGAAAAGATTCGATCTTCTTTAAAACCAATGGCATCCAGGATTTGATCGAGCTGCATGCTTTGGGCGCCCATCAAGCGATGAACGCATTGCCGGTCATTCTTGCTGCCAAATACGATGGTATCGAGGATGCGACGATCTTACAAGGACTTAAAAACTTAGAAATGACGAAGATGCGGACACAACTGCTCACGCTTCAACATGCCCGCGTTCTCGACGATTCATATAAATCGAATCCGGAAAGCGCCAAGGCGGCGATCGATACGCTCCTTGCCCTTCCGGCTCAAAAGCATATCGCCATCTTAGGTGATATGCTGGATCTAGGAAATGAAGAAAGAGAACTCCACGCTTCGATTGGCAAGTACGCTAAAGAGCATGGTGTCGACCAGCTTTATACATATGGTCCATTGAGCGTAGAAAGCGCGAAGGCGTTTGGCGAGAATGGAGCATCTTTTCAAACGAAAGAAGAAATCGTACAAGCTTTGCTTCCTTTGCTTCAAGAGGATTGTGTGATCTTGATCAAAGGAAGCCGTGCAATGGCGATGGATACGATCGTAAAACAATTAACAGCAGGAGGAAGTATGGCAAAATTGAAATTGGGGGTCGTTTTTGGAGGACAAAGCAGTGAGTATTCGGTTTCGCTGCATTCGACAGGCAGTTTTCTACACCAGATCGACCGCTCAAAATACGATATAACGTGCATTGGAATCGATGAAGGCGGACAATTCTTTATTTATACGGGTCCGATCGAAGCAATCGAAAGCGATACGTGGAAAAAAGAAGAGTATATTCATTCTTGTTCTTGGATGCATAAAGGCGTCTATGACAAGGACAATGAGATTTTTATTCCTCTCGATGTGATATTCCCGGTGCTCCATGGAAAAAATGGAGAAGATGGCGCCTTCCAAGGATTGGCGCAAATGATGAATATTCATTATGTAGGAAGCGATATTCTCGCCTCGGCGATGTGCATGGATAAAGAGATTATGCATATTTTATGCGATCAAGCGCACATTCCTTGCGCCCGATATATTTGTTTGAAGGCATGGGAAGAGCAGCCAAGCTTTGAAGAGATCCAAGAACAGCTTCCGCTCCCGTGGGTCATCAAGCCATGCAACGCGGGAAGCAGCTATGGTGTTCATTTTGTCGAAGAAAAGAGCCAATTTGAAGAAGCGAAAAAAGACGCGTTCAAATGGGATGGAAGAGGAAAGATCTTGATCGAAGAAGCGATCAATGGCTTCGAGATCGGCTGCGCCGTTTTAGGAAATGATCAGATCCAGGTCGGTAGTGTCGACGAGATCGAGATCCAAAGCGCCATCTTTGATTTTGAAGGCAAGTACGCGATGAAAGGCGCTAATATTTATTGTCCAGCTCGTATTGATGGACAAACATTCGCCAACGCGCAAGCATTGGCGAAAAAAGCGTTCCGAATCATGGGATGCACGGGGATGGCGCGTGTCGATATGTTCGTGACCGAAGAAAACGAGATCGTTCTTAACGAGATCAATACGCTTCCTGGCTTCACAGCGACTTCCCGTTATCCAAGTATGATGCAAGCTGCAGGGATCTCCTTTACTGAATTGATCGATCTTTTGATCGATCTTGCGATGGAAAAAGAGGTCAGTGCATGCTAGAAGCGTATTCACGCGCTTGGTGCGAGATCGATTATGATACGATCGAGCACAACTTGAAAGAGATCCAAAAGCTCATGAACAAGACCAAGGTCATGGGGATCGTCAAAGCCAACGCCTATGGTCTTGGCGCTTTGCCGATCGCAAAAACATTAAGAGATCTTGGGATCGATTATTTTGGGGTTTCGAGTGTCGATGAGGCCATCGAGCTGAGAGAAGGCGGGATCCAAGAAAATATTTTGATTCTAGGCTATACTCCGCCAGAACACTTTTCAAAACTTGTTGAATACGACCTTGTGCAGTCGTTCCTTTCGGAAGAGTACGCCAAGAAGCTCAATGACTTTGCCAAAGCGAAGGATGTTGTCGTTCGCGGGCATCTTAAATTGGATACGGGAATGAATCGCATCGGGATTCCTTTTCAGGATGGGCACAAAGAAATAGAAGCGCTCAAAACGATCTATGAATTGCCGTATTTAAGAGTGGAGGGGATCTTTTCCCACTTTCCTGTCAGCGATGACCTTGGACAAGACGCTCGACGCTTCACGAAACATCAAATCGAATTGTTTGAGGAAGCGATCTCTTATTTAAAAGAGGAAGGGATCGATCCTGGTTTGCGTCACATTCAAAATAGTTATGGGATCTTGAATTATGGGGATCTTGGTTTCGATTATTGCCGGCCTGGGCTTTTGTTCAACGGTATGACGAGCGATGATTCGATCGACACTGCCTATCATCTTGGTCTGAAGCCGATCTTGACTTTAAAAGCCAATGTGAGTTTGGTGAAGTGGATCAAAGCCGGAGAAAGCGTGAGCTATGGACGGCATTTTGTCGCTCAAAAGCCAACGAAGGTCGCGACACTTTCGATCGGATACGCGGATGGACTTTCTCGTCTTGTCTCCAATCAAGGCCTAGAAGTGCTGCTTCATGGGAAAAAGGCTAAATTGATCGGAAACATTTGTATGGATCAATGCATGGCGGATGTGACAGAGATCGAAGGCGTGCAAGAGGGCGATGAAGCGGTGATCGTTGGCGAACAAGAAGGAAATCGAGTGACGATCGACCGTATTTCTAGAATGATGAACACCATCAACAATGAAACGCTGACATCCTTGGCCTCTAGGCTGCCTAGACTGCCAAAGAAATAGAATTAGGGGAATTATGAGGGGAAAACAATTTGGGGCGATCGATATCGCCCGCTACATTTCTGCACTGCTTGTCGTATGTATCCATGTGTATCCGTTTGTCGATATTTCTAAAACGTTCAATACGTATTTTATCCAGACGGTTTGCCGGCTGGCGGTCCCATTTTTCTTTGTCGTATCGGGCTATTTCTTTTTTCGGAAATGGAGCGAGGATGAAGAGGAAAACGACTTTCGTTTTAAACACTATGAATGGCGGATCTTGAAGCTTTATTTGATCTGGACGGTGATTTATCTTCCTTATACGATTTGGAATTATGCGAGTTCTGGCTTTTCACTGATTTCGATCTTCGCCTATATTCGTGATTTTTTCTTGAATGGAAGCTATTATCATCTATGGTTTTTGCCAGCTCTTATCATCGGGATGGCAATCGTATATCAGATCTATAAGCGAAAAGGACTTTCCTTTACGCTCAAAGTAGCCTTTGCTCTTTACTTGATCGGATATTTGATCAACGTATACGCGCCATTGTGGGAAAAACTGCCTTATGTATCTATCTTATATGGCTTTTTTACGAAAACACTAGTCACGGCGCGAGATGGGTTTTTCTTTGGACCGATGTATTTGGCGCTCGGTTTATTGTTAGCGAAGACAAGAAGGCTTCCAACAAGGGTGAGCTTGATCGCATTTTCGATCTGCTTCGCGCTTTTGATCTTGGAAGTTTGGATCTATACTCGGATCGGCATGATGTATGATTTGAGCTGTATGTATTTGATGCTCGTGCCGGCCACGTACTTTTTAGTCAATTATTTACTGGCGGTAAAGATCCCGTATCGTCAACAGTACAAGATCTTGCGCTACGATTCTTTGATTATCTATACATCGCATATCTTATTCGTTCGGATCTTGTTCATGTTTTTTCCAAACGCCAATCTTGTCGTCTATTTCTTGACGATCGCTTTATCGCAAGGACTTGCTTCCTTGATCGTACGGGAAAAAGAAAAGTATCCGATCTTGAATAATTTGATTTGATCTTTAGCTTCCTGCAAACGGGAAGCTTTTTTTGTGTTCGATTTACGGAAAAATTTCCTATTTTCTATCAGGATACCTAAAAATAATTGCAGATTGTTAAGAAACTATTTCCGTCATTTAACCTTAAAATGTTGGAGATAAGTTCAAATTAAAAAGCGGAAGGCGTAGTCTATGGGAATCGAGTAAATTTTATTTGTTTTTTTAAACAGAAATTTTGATCGTTATACAACTCGACAATATGCTAAAACGCTCCCCTTACAAAACTTCTATTTAGAAATTTCGCTTATCCGTTTTAAGGGGAGCGTTTAAATGGATTCTTTTTGATGAAAATGCTTTAAGTTATCTTATGGGTCGATATGAACCCATTTTTTGTTTTGCCAAGAGTAGATGCTGTCCGCTTTGCGAATCAGCAAAGGTCGATGCGTCGCGATCAAAAGGATTTTTTCTTGTTTGAGTCGATTCAAAGTTTCGTATACCACTTCTTCGCTCTTTTGATCCAGAGCCGATGTTGGTTCATCGAGAAGCAAAACGTCCACATCGCTCACGAGCGCCTGCATCAATGTGATTTTCTGTCGCTGGCCTCCCGATAAATTCGAACCTCCCTCTTCGATCATGGTTTCCATTTCGCAATTTTGCCAGTTGACCGATACGGCTATCTTTTTCAGTTCTTCTTCGTTTAAAGGTCTAGATGCGGCGAGTTCAATGTTTTCTCGAATGGTTCCTTGAAAAAGCACAGGGGCTTGCCCAAATAGCCGGATCTTCTTTCTTGTTTCAAAAAGTCCGCAATGAATGTGTTTTTGGCCATTCCACAAAATTGTTCCGTGTTCTGCTTGTCTCCATCCCTGGATAATATCAAGCAAAGTCGATTTTCCACTTCCTGAAAGCGCTTTTAATATCATCAGCTCTCCCTTCTTCGCAACAAGACAAACATCTCGTAAGATTGATTGGTTTCCATAGGAAAAATCGATGTGGTCCATTTGAAAAAATGTAACAGGGTCCGGAAAAGATATGGCTTTATTCTCTTTTCGCTCAGAGCTGTGCAACTCATCGAGCGTATCGAGGATCCTATGCGCATGAATGGCTGTTTTGACGAGCTCATTACGCATCGTTCCAAAGTTGGAGAACAAATTGTTCACAAACACTTGCATGGCTACGACTAGAACGATATTGCCAACCGGAAAAGCCGGATCAAGAACCGAAAAGCGCAACGTGAAGACGATCAGGATCAGTTCGCCAAGCTTTGGGAGCGTTTTTAATAGAATCTCTATTTTTGCCAACTGATTGGCTGTGGTTTGGATCTCACAGCTGCAACGATCGAACTGATCGAGCTTTAGGGATCTTAGATCCATCGCTTTGATCGTTTCCATATTGGATAAATTATCATTAAAAATCTGGTTCAACTGGTCGTTTTTGGTTTGAAGTGCAGCATGCAGATCTTCGATCGTTTTTGTGAACTTGATCGTAAAGATCGATAAAACGACGCCAAGTCCGATCGAAAGCAGAGCGATTTTCCATTGCAGCATCCAGAGAACGACCAAGGCAATCACACCAGTCAGGACTGGCTCTAGTATTTTCAAGCCAAAGCCTTGAAAGAAAAACTCGGAAAGGGACTGCGCGCAATCGTTCAGGATCCGGGTCAATGTTTCATTGAAAGAAATCGAAACATCAGCTGGATCTCTTCGATTCCATGAGCGAAGCAGTTTCCATTGAAAGCGGGCAGAAAGCTTTTCGGCAGCCCATGAATTAAGACGATATCCATATATAACCGGTACACGCAACATTATGATCACAAAAAGGACGAAGATGAATGCTCCGACCGGATCCCAAGCCATATCATTCACCTGGTCAATAGCCTTTGCAAGAAACCACGAAACAATCCATGTCGAAACAAACCAGGGCAGGGAAGCAAGGATGGCGCCCAGGATGGAAAGGCGCCAATATTTCGGGCTTTCTTTGATGAGAAGCCGGATTGTTTGCCATGACTTATTCATAGTGTTGTCCTTCCTTTGAGTCAAGAACAAGGACCTGGTCATACAAATCAAGCACGGAAGGATCATGCACAATCGAAAGAAGTGCAAGATGCGGTCTAGATGTTAGCTGTTCATGAATGGTGCGGGCAATTTTTGCGTCTACGGCGCTCGTTGCCTCATCCAAAAGCAAAATATCCGGGTCTTCGAGCAAAGATCGAATGATGGCTAGCCGCTGTTTTTCGCCACCCGACAGATCGGCAGGGATCTGATCGATCCTACCACATAGATAATCGAGATCGAATGCTTTGAGATAGGCGTGGATCTCTTGGTCGGAATGGATATGTAACGGATCGAGATTGTCGCGAAAACTAGCTTCGAACCATCCCGGACGTTGTCCGGCGTAGCTGATTTTGAGAGATTGAGATCGGGCTACTACTCCGGTATAGCGGGTATACAGGCCGGCAATACAGCGCAGAAATGTTGTTTTTCCACACCCGTTTTTTCCGGCAATAGCAATTTTTTCTTCAAAATTGACCTTTAAGGACTCATTGGCAAAGACTGGTGTTTTGTCATGATAGGCATATCCTAGATCTTTGATTTCAAGGAGTACTGTATCTTCAGGAATAGGGTATGAAATAGTTCTTTCTTTTGGCATGTTCCAGATTTGATCAAGATCGCGGTAATTGGCAAGCAGTCCGGGCAGATTGCCGAATATGGCGTCGAGTCCTTTCCATTCTTGTGCGCAGATGTTCCAAAGAAACAGCAGAGTGAAAAACCGCTCAAGAGACAGCGTATGATCGCGTACCGCAAAGACGGCCAGAACGCAAGGAAACAGGATCGCGCAGTCATTAAAGATCCGCGCCGGACTGAACGCAGACGCCAGACGTTGCATGGCTTTGGAAAAAGAGGCGATAAAATGTTCGGATGACTGATGGAACTGTTTCTTTTCAAAAGATTCCAGATCAAAAATCTGGATCGTTTTTGTGTGGGAAAGCAGTTCGTGGATACAGGAGTCCCGCCTATTACGCATAGCGATCATTTCGTTCATCGGCTTTTCACAAAATTTTCCGCCATAGATTTGTGTTATTAACATTAGTATGCATAGGACGAGAAAAACGAAGGAAAGTGCGGGCGCAAAGCAGAAGGCGGCAGCCAGCGTGATCGTTCCGATCACGACATGCCGGAAAAGATCGGGCAGGAACATGCCAAGATTGTCGGCCAGATCAAAGGTGGAGGCCTGGATCTTGTCGATGAGCTCTCCTTTGGAAAATGTTAGAAAATATTCATAGTCCATATTCAGGATGGAATGCATCATTTCATGGCGCAGTTTGGCGATCATGGCGTTGCGGTTTGTGCGGCTCAGCCAGTCCAGTATTGTTTGAAAGAGAATGGCTCCGCTCTTTGCAAGACATAATCCGGAAACGAGCATAACGGGCCATAGCGCCTCAAGCGCAATTTGATCCAAGGCCCGGGCGTATGCCAGAGAAAAAAGGATCTCGAAAAGGCCGGTCGCCAGTGCGCATAAAAGCAGTTTTACAGTTGTGTTCTGAAGCTTCATCTGCACGAGCAGATGAAAAAAAGATTGAAGATGAGAAGTTAAATTTTTGATTTCGTTTGTGATTTTCATTCCTTTTGACCTTTCTATTTACAATAGGGGGGCCAATGGATTCATGAAGAAACGCTCTTATCGAAAAAAAAGAAGGAGACACCATGAATACATTCGACCAGTTTGTGATGTTTTGTTTCATAGGGGCCTCCTTTCTATCCTGTGATAGGGATCCGTGAATAACGGTTGAATTAATATTATAATATATATTTAAAATAAGCAATAATATAAAATATAAGCAACGAATAAAAATTTAATCATTCAATGAATAAAGAGAAATCACTTTTGTGTCCAGTTTGACAAAGAAACAAAAGAGTCTATAATGAACAATGTTCACTTTGGGAGGAACTATGAATACGATTGTCACATCCAAGCAAGAAATCTTAAAACAATCCCGCTCTATCCTGCAAACAAAAGGATATCGATCTATCAGCATCCGAGCGATCGCCCAAGCCTGCCACGTTTCGATTGGATCGATCTACAACTATTTCGATTCAAAAACGGACCTTATTTCAGAGACGATCGAAAGCGTCTGGCTAGAGATCTTCCATCCTTCAAATATGGAGAGCTCGCCTAAAGACGTAGACGCTTGGATCGAATGGGTCATGCAAAGACTTGAAGAATCGCAAACTCTATATCCCGACTTTTTTCGACTACACGCGATCTACTTTGAGAAAAATGAACAAAAAGAAGGGCAGAAACATATGCACAAAATCTGGGACCATATCGAGGAAAGTCTAATAAGCGTTCTTATGAAAGATCCCAAGATCCGAAAAGACGCGTTCAATGCTTCTTTTACCCCAAAAGCATTCGCGCACACGCTCTTTTCCATGCTGCAAAGTTTAGCTTTGAGAGGCGAGTATGATCCAAAAATCGTTCTTGAAATCGTGCATCGCGTGCTTTATGACTAGGAGATGAAAAGGATGAAAGTTCAAAAAACGACTTTGTTGCTGATCGCATCGATCGTCTGGATCTTTGCCGGCTTCAATATTTTAAGGATCGGGCTTCAAGAATATCCGCCCTATATCCATTGGTACACGATCGCTTTATCGATCGTTGTCTTTTGCGTGTTTCAGTGGTTTGTGTTTGGCAAGCTCGTTCAAAAACACACCCAACGCATCTTAGACTATATTCAAGAAAAGCAATTTGTCTTAAAGTTCTTTGATGCAAAATCGTATATCATCATGGCCGTCATGATGATTGGCGGGATCATGATTCGTACATTTCATTGGCTTCCCTCCAGCTTTATCGCGGTGTTTTATACCGGACTGGGCGCTTCTTTGTTTTGGGCAGGCCTTCTTTTTGGCTGCAGCTATGGAAAAGCGATCGTACAAAAGAAAAGGAAAGGAGATCTCAAATGAGAGCAGTCTTCGAAACTAGTTTTGATATTTTGTATCTCGCGTTCGTGACGGTGATCGGGATCTTGATGATCAAAAGAAGTCGTCCACGCTCGCAATATCGTTTGTTTGGCTGGATGGCAATCGTTTTGGGTGCTGGAGACGCGTTCCATTTGATCCCGAGAGCGTACGCCTTATGCACCACGGGCCTAGAAAACTATACTGCGGCTTTAGGTGTTGGAAAATGGATCACATCGATCACGATGACGATCTTTTATGTTTTGTTGTTTGAAGTCTGGAAAAAACGGTATGGAATGAAAAAGACGCCAAAACTAAACGCGCTCGTTTATGGCTTGGCGCTAGTTCGGATCGTTCTTTGCATGTTTCCTCAAAATGAATGGCTCAACGCCCATCCGCCAATCGCCTGGGGAATCATTCGAAACGTGCCGTTTGCGCTTTTGGGAGCGGTGATCATCCTTCTATTCGCTTGGAAAGTAAAAGAAACGCGCGATCGCGCGTTTCGATGGATGGCTCTTACGATTGTATTGAGTTTCGCATTTTATATTCCGGTCGTCTTATGGGCGGAAAAGATCCCAATGATCGGGATGCTTATGATTCCTAAGACATGCGCCTATATGTGGACGATCTGGATCGGCTATGAAGCGATGAAAAAGTCGAGACTTCATTCCGTTTCTTGAAGAAAGGAGCACGCGTATTCGGCGATCCCGCGGAATAAAAAAGGCTTGATATCCTCGATCATGACGATTTCAGGCATCGCGTCACATGGGATAAAGGTGGCGATCCGCTTCTTCAATTCCTCTAAGTCGTTGATCAATGGCGCTCTTAAAACGATAATATCGGGCCCGATCAAAGAAATCGTCGGAAGCAAGGCGTTGGTCACGATTTCCTGGGTCCCAAAATCGGTTTTAGCAAGACGAGCGAGCTCATTTGAAAACTGCATGCGTGGCAAAAAGAATTTGATCTCGCCGCTGATCCCGCTTATGCCGTTGATCAGATTTTGGTGAACGACAGTTCCTTGACCGCCCATCGCTCTTCCATATGGTTGCGAATGGTAGGTCACGATCTCATGCTCCGGATGCAGGTAGGCAAAACCGAGCGCGATTGCGTTGGTGTTGTTGATCAAAGTCGTTTTGATATGGAATCGCTCTTCGATCCGCTTCTTCATCGGATAATTTTTAAGACCTCGCTGCGGGAAATCGATGATCGTCCCTTCTTTGATGATGCCAGGAACGGCCAACACGATCAAATCGACACCCTCGACTTGCCCAAGAGCGTATTGGATCAAATCGAACAAGACGACTTTTTGAAAGTTTGGTTTGATGACGACATCATCAAAAAGGACTTCGCCCTTTTTATAAATATGGATATAGACTTGGATCGAATTGCCATCATACAATTCGGCGATCGCAAGCACCGTTTCTTGATGCATAGGACAATCTAGCCTGCAGTCGCTGAACAATGAGTTCTTTTCTTGACTTTGTTGGCGATATTCCTTGAGCTGCTCTTGGATAAAGGAAAATGTGGCCCCCGTATTGTACGAGGCGAACAAAGAAGTCGGGATCTGACACACCCGTTTTTTTGGCAACGCCTTTTTAAATTTCTTTAGCATGTAACCGATCTGCGGAGCGATCAAGATCATGTCATATCCTTCCGCTCTTGAGTAAAGATCAAAATACGAAGTGGCATCGAATTCATAGTCTAGGCTTAGCTGCTTTGCGGCTTCATTCAAGCGTTGAGCAAAATAGGAAGTCGTGAACCCGGAAGAACAGCATAAAAGGATCTTGACGACTTGCTCATCTTCCATCGCTTTGAAAACCGAGACGTCTAACCGATACCAATAAACGCATAAAAAATAGGCTAAATCTGCGATAGGTATCGGGTATTTGCTAACTCTAAAAAATAGTGTAAATCAAGCAGTATTAAGGGCTGAAAATGCCCTCTCAACAAAATCGGAAGTTTGCGTCAAGACTGTAAATTTTGCGTTAACATCTGTAGAAATGCATCAAGGAAATGTCCAGTAAGATTTTTTGCATCAAACGGATTTTTATGAGAGATGCTAACTTCCATGGAACTCACAATGCTGGACGATTTCCTTCCAGTTTGGTCGGCTTCTAATCTATTCCGAAATTTGGTTTCTGGATAAGAGATGATCCTGTTTTAGACTTGCACTTCTCTCCGGTATTTCTCTTTAAGATGAATGATTTGTGACTTTTTTATGAAGAATAAATGACTGAAATATGCTTTAGGTAAAGTACATTCGTCGATTATTGCTCTTGTAAAACTTCTGAATTCCTGTATGATTGAATTGCTTAAGCAAGATACGGACTGGTCCTAAGAAAGGACAAACAATGGAACTAAATACAATCCTGGAAGGCGTAAAGCGCTGGAACCCAGAAAAGATCCTCACTGAACCAGATGAGGTCTATCCGACCCTGAGAGAGGGCGAAGTCGTTGTCGACTTCAATGACGAACTGATGATGAGCTACAGTAAAGATGGTTTTTGGCAGATTAGCTACGGGGACTGGGTTGGTGATTATGAAAACCCGCTACCAGTGATTGACTTGATTATGGGCGGATATCTGAAACCTGTTATAAATACTGATGAAATCACTAAATTAGTACTTCTGGACAATCAGAACAAAGCAGCAAAAATGGCTATTTGACTAACAAGCCAAAACAAAAGATCTGTCAGACTATTATACGGCCATGACCCTTTTCTGGAAGGATCTTATTCTTAGGAAAATCCACTCAGATTCCTATCTAACAGAAAGCAGAATTCTTACTCGAATAGTTGTGATGAATGAGTTAAAACCAATCACAACCAAAGAGGAGGAATTTATGGCAATTTATGGCTATATCCGTGTTAGTAGCATGGATCAAAACGAAGCAAGACAAGTTAATGCTCTGAGCGAACTCGGGATTGAGTCTGACCATCTGTTTATTGATAAACAATCAGGAAAGGACTTTAATCGCCCAAACTATCAAGCACTTATCAAAAAGTTGAAGCCAGGTGATGTGGTTTATGTCTATAGCATTGATAGGCTTGGCAGGAACTATGAGGAGATCCAAAAGGAATGGCGGGTCCTGACTAAAGAAAATGGCGTGGATATGGTAGTGGTTGATATGCCGTTACTCGATACAAGAACCGAAAAGAATCTGATGGGCACATTCATTGCTGACCTTGTCCTTCAGATTCTTTCTTTTGTTGCCCAGACGGAAAGAGAAGCAATAAAAAAACGGCAAGCTGAGGGGATAGCTGCCGCAAAAGCACGTGGAGTAAAATTTGGCAGACCAGAGCTCGAACTACCTCAAGAATTTGACGAGTGGGTTAAAAAATGTGAATCCCACGAGGTCACTGTTAAAGATCTTTGCCGACACTTTAGCATTAGCAAAAACACCTATTATAAGTATAAAAAAAGAAGGATTCCCTTAAAGTAGACTTTTCGGGAATCTTTTATTTTGCTTTTCATTATCTTACTAGTCCAGCAATTTGTCAATAAAAAGTTGATAATTCGGGTTTTAATCCCTTAATTGTGTTTATTTCAAACTTTAAATAAGTTCATTGGTAATGTTCAAAATAGTCTACAAAAAAAGACCTAAAGAAAGGAGGGAATGGTCGGGGATTCTAAAGGAAGGGAGAAAAATGAAAAAAGTAAACATATTGGCTTTAATTGGTTATCTTGGTTTAACTGGTTCTATACTCGCCTCCCTGCTGATGAATTTTGGTTCAGTGTCAGGAAACCTAGATGGTTGGCACGGTATGTCGTCAGGAGATGCGATTTGGTTTGCAGTCGTCGGCTTAATAGTTGTTGCTCAAGCCCTATATATACTCTTTGCTATTTCTCAAGGAAATAGACCAGGGAAGCTTTCAGGAATTGGTGTGGGTTTAATAGTTGAACTCCTAATCATCGCAATTGTTCCACCTATGATGAGAGGGAATGTAGATTCAGACATACAGTATCTGTTCCTAAGGGTCTGCGAAGGCTTTGAAAATGGAATTTATATTGATGTTATTACTGCAATATTAGGCTTAGTGGGGCTAAAAATGACCAAAGGAGCAAGTAATGTCTAGAAGTAAGTTCTCATACACTACCAGTAAAGACCCAGAAACCATCGCACAAATCATCAATAATTTTTGTCTTAGTAATGGATTTAAACAAATTGAGAGTCCCCTTGATAAGAACCCCGTTTATAAAAAAGGAACAGGTGCGCTAACTGCCATGCAGTTTCTTACGTTTGATCAAGTTGATCATGCACTCAATATTTACGGCTGGGTGCAGGTAGGAATAGGAAATGTTGGTGCAGGCGAAATGCAACTCTCTGGTTTCACTGCTTCAATACCTAAAAAAAGCTTGATTAAAAAAATTCAAGAGCTTGGAAACTTAGTCAAGTGATAGAAGGAGCAAAAAATGAAAAGGACACTTCGGCTCCTCCTACTGATAGGCATGAGCCTGAGCATTCTCGGTTGCTCAACTACCGACGAGGTTTCAATAACAAGCAGCAAAAATGAAACAGATTACTTAGTTGTAGAAAAACCAGTCGATAACATTGAGGATTACTTTGCTTTTTCAAAAATTATGCATACTTCTATGCAACCGAGCAATATCGTAGTGAACTACGGCAGACTAGGAAATTCAACGATTGTGTATACGAAAACGGGCGATGAATTTCTTTATGTTGAAGAAGATTTGATTGACAGCCCTTCAAAGCAATTTGAGTTCGCGAACAAATTATTTGATGCTGAGGAATCTATTCCCTACTCAGAGTTTACTGAGCAAACGGGAATCGAATAGCGAAATTCGTTTTTCTAGAGGATATAGAGGATAGGAGAAAGAGAATCATGGAAGGACTTTTGGTAATACTCGTCTATTCTGCTATTGCCTTTTACGTAGGCAATAAGTTTATGGTGGGTAGAATTCCCGCTCTCGAAGGTCCGGGAACCGGAAAACTTATCGCTCGATCGGCGATTGGATTTGCAGTAGGTTATGTAGCTACTTGCCTAATTATCCTTAAGTGGTTAATGACCGCAATCATACGCTTGGTTCGATAGCTAAATAAATCTGCCGTAAATGGTAATAGTGTTGTCGTTCAATAGGGAGGATTATTTAAATTCTTCCTTTGAATAAAGCTCATGAATGTTACTTAGCAAGTGAATAGTTTGTGGGCTTCAAAGTAGTTAAGCATAGAATGACTTTTGCTTAATTGCTTTTGCAAACTTAGAAAACAAGAAAGGAGAAGAACAGTATGAGTTTTCATTTTTCAAGTGAAGACTATGCAACTCTTGAATCAATGATTCAGAAAGCAGAAAAAACGCAGAATAAAACTGAATATTCGTATGACCCAGGTTTTACTGCTTATAGCTGCAGTTGCACAGCTCATAAGAAATCCTGTGGATGGGATTAATTACTAAATAAGTGAGGAGAAACATTTCTCTTCACTTTATGTTATTAGAATGGAAAAGATTATGGATAAAGATCAAAAAAAAATCATGCTCTTATTAACCGAAGAGTGTAACCTAAACTGCCTCTACTGTTACGAGCACTTTAAGAATAAAAAAAAGATGAGTTGGGAGACCGCGAAAGAAATTATTGACAGTTTTTATGGGGAGATACCTCCTGGCGAGACAGCACTGATCGAAGTTTTTGGTGGAGAGCCCTTCGCAAACTTTGCTCTCCTAAAAAAAATCGATTCCTACATCGAAGATGTTTACGGGGATCGGAATACCTATTTTGAAACTACCACCAATGGAACATTAGTCCACGGACCAGTTCAGGAATGGCTTCAAGAAAGAAAAGAGAAATATATTGTTTCTCTCAGCCTCGATGGTACGGAGGCTATGCATAACTTAAATAGACCGCTATTGTCCGGAGATGGAAGCTACAGACATATTGATAAGGACTTCTTTTTAAGGACATGGCCGGGAAAATGTCAGGCTAAATTAACCCTTTCAAAAGCCACTCTTCCACATTTGGCGGAAGGAGTAATCCATTTACATAAATTAGGATTCGTTGCAGATGCTACTCTTCCAACTGGTATTGAATGGAACTTTGAAGAGGTTGGAGAAATTTTAAACGGGGAACTCGAAAAGCTTGTCAAATTTTATACTGATAATCCGAGTTTAGATCTTTGCACTTTACTTAATTTTGACCTTCGTCTTTGGTTTGCGCATTTAAAAAATAAACATCGGTTTTGTGCTGCAGGGGAATTAACAAAATGCTTTGATACTGAAGGAAATATATTTCCCTGTCAGGGATTCGCCCCAGTTTCACTTGGTGATGAGTCAAGTAAATTTCAGAATTATGATTGTTCCAAATTAGATTTGACGTCTAATAATCCTTGTGTAGGATGCAGATTTTTTTTCCTATGCCCTAATTGTTATACTGCGAACCTAGCTACATCTGGATGTACACATTTGGTTAATCTAGGTCTGTGCTTATCATATAGGGAATGTATTTTGGCATCGGCAAAAATACAATTCAATAGGCTTAAATTAAAAAAAGTCTTTTCTGAAAACGATCGACTTGTTCTAAAAGCAATTGAGGAAATCGCTGGGACTATCGAGAGTACCGACTCCCCTTTAAAAGGTATTTGCAGTCATGTCTGTGATAGAGACAATTCCTGTTGCTAAGATATTCAGCGAATATTTTGATATTAAGATTATCACAAGAATCTCAGTAATAGATGATTTTTGGGAGCCGCCTAAATTTTCATTCGTTTATTTCATCGAAACAATCGATAATGAGCATTTCGTTATGAAATTGATTAGTGATCATACTTTTTCTCGCCAACAAAATGAAGACCAAATCGAGTTTTCTGAATATCTTCGTAGTAAGGGAGTCCCGACAGCAAGATTTTTTCCATTAATTAATTCTGATGGTAAATACTGCTATGAGACAGATTTACATCATCTATATGAGAATGCTAGGGCTTTTGTCTCTTTACAAGAATACGTTGGAAGAGACATAAAAAGTATAAATTTGATAAATATTACTGCTATTGGAAGATTGATTGGGTTGTCACATTCTTTTGGAAAATCTTTTCATAGAAAACTACCCTTGAATTTCGCACTGAGAGCTTTATATAACGGAAAAACTGAATTTGATCAAATCTGGTCTGGGATTAACACTTCGAATGAAGTATGGCAACCTCTAAGAAAAGTCCATAAAAAGTCAATTAAAACGATAATAGAAGTGATTCATAAACTTCCTTGCTCTGCCGTCCATGGAGATTTAGGATTGACAAGTAATGTTCTTATGGACTCTATGGGTACATTTAGAATTATAGACTTTAATTTATCTGGTAGATGTCCGTGCTTACTTGACTTTCTTATAACCTGGTATAGCTCACGATACCAGCAGGATTTCATTGGAGAAGTACGCTCTGTTGAAATGGCGGAACAATACAGGAACGCCTATATTTCATCATATTCAAAATATTATCGTTTAAATACTTTAGAAAAAGAAAACATAAATATCTTATCAAAATGTTTAAACGGGATTTATCTATCGAGATTTATAGCAGGATTGATAAGAGAAGGTTTGCATATTTCCGATAAATCATTAATGATCGATTTTCTGGCGAAAGGGTATACGCAAGTAGATTCATTTTTTGCTTGGAGGGATTAAATGTCATTTAGAAGAGTACCACTATTTGATCCGTTTAAATCAGTCGATTACTCAGAAACAATTGATTTTATTGGGATAAATATAAAGCAAGATTGTCCATTTATAGTGAAAACATATCTGAAACCATTAGACGACCCCTCAAATTTCCAAGATATTATAAATAAAGCAACCCTTACCCCAGAGCAATATCTTCTCTATTCTTTTTTACAAGAATTTAAGATGATTCGTTGTATTTGTATCTGTGTTGATTCTAATCAAGCTCAACGAATTTACTTTGCTCTGCAAAACCGAACAAACGCTAATATAAATAAACTGTTTTCGCTACTAAACGCCAACTTCTCACTCGATGTAGAGATGGCTAATGAATTAAAAGAAATCTCTTCTGCTTTCTCCTTAAATCCTTCTCGAAATCATTATGGCTCTTTGCACATGATAGGTTTAAAAAATGGAAAAAATGGAAATATCTTAAACTTTGAATGGTTGTTACGTAGAGGAATGGATGATTTCGATCCAGCTAAGTACGAATTGCTAGATGAATTAACTATAGAGTCAACACTTGCTTCGATAAACCTTATAGGTAGTGACTTCTGTTGTATTAAGGATACGCTAAAAGTTCTAATAGAGAGAAATAAAATTCAATTGTGGCTTCATGCTATAGATTATTCAACTAATATAAAATATAAATTATATTTTAAGGTTCTGGATAATGGCTTTCTTACCCAAGAATTGGAAAATATATTTCCCAGCCTTAAAAAGCAACTGTTGCAATTAGCTGTTTTCGAAAACGAACATAGGGATCTTATTCTTTATGGATTTGCAATAGGGATTTCGCTAGATAATGATTTTAAAGATATTACTATAAATAAATATTATATTATTTCGTAAATGGTAATTGGAAAGGAGAATTACTGAAACACTAATGAACAATGAGCAAATGATAGAGAAATATAGTCGGTTAGATCGTATTCGGATGAAAAGGCATATTCTTGTTATGGCAAATATGGTAACCGGACAGTCAACACCGTCTGAAACGGAGGAAGAGATTTTTAACAGAGTGCAAAAAGAATTTGTTTGCTCAATTATTGAGCTAGCTGTAGCTTTAGAACTTATTCGTAATGGATTAACTGAATACCAGTCAAAACTAGACCAACATTTCAAGGAAGTGTATGGGAATATCCAGTATAAATTTCCTAAAGGAGACTTATATTATGCTGCATTAGCTATACTCGGAACAGATTTAGAGATATGGGAAGATTATTTTAAAGACTGTAAACCGAGTTTCTTTAAGAGGTTTAGGGATCCCAAAAATTTTGAATTTTGGTTTAGAAACTGGATTAATTTATGCTGTGAAATAGAAGAGTATACGTTTGCAAGATATCTTGCAACTAACGTCTATAATATGTCGCAACAAGTTAAAGGACTAAACGTAGGCTTCATAAAAGATTTATCGGACTTTCTCGGGTAATTATATGGATCAAGTTATTCTTGTTAACGAAAATGATGAAATCATTGGGAGTGAAGAAAAGATTCAAGCCCATAAAAATAATCAATTGCATCGAGCGTTCTCAGTTTTTATCGTTGATTCTGAGAAACAAACAGTTCTTCTCCAAAAACGCCAAATCAGTAAATATCATTCAGGTGGATTATGGTCAAATTCTTGCTGCTCTCACCCCGATCCAAATACAAATCTAATCGATACAATTATTAAAAGGTTAAGAGAAGAATTAGGCATAAGATTTCTTGATAAGAGTTGGTTGGAAACAAGTGTATTTATTACTAATCATATCAAGCAAGTAGGAACAATCCGGTATCAACACGATTTTAGAAACTTATCTGAAAATGAAATCGACTATGTTTTTGTACTTCCTGTAGATAGTACTAATTTAGAAGTGATTCCCAACCCGGCTGAAGTATCTGAGGTCGAATGGATTGAATTTAAAGTTTTAGTTCAAACTATTGAGGAACATCCAAAGCAATTTACTGCTTGGTTTGAAAAAGTCTTTTCATGCGTTGAGCAATCAATGTTTAATACTCAATCGCCAAATTTATTGATGGATTGAAAGAAAATATGAATAACAGAGAAACACATTTATTCGTAATATTTGAAGCCCCTCTCTTAATCATAATCGGAATTCCGCTAATATTACTCATAGGTTTTATTGAGGATTTTCAAAATTTCGCATTTTTTTTGTGGTTATGTTTATGGATTTTTGGAAGTATAGCTTGTTTAATAACATTTTTATATCAAACTTGGATGATTGATACAAATGGCATCAGTTCTATTGTGAAAGTAATCGTAAGCGTTCTAGTCACTTTGGTGGCCGCCGTTTCTGTTTATTCAATAACGCAAGCAGGACTCGCTTTGCGATCACTAAAGATTTGGTCAATTTTATGCCTGTCCATGGTTATTATTACTGCTGCGATGATTGGGTTGGTATATTTAGCAAAAAGCTCCCTAAAGAAATGGAACCTACTAATTTTAATATTGTTACCTGTTGTGCTTTTGCTTGGTTTCTCTATTACAAAAACTGTTTTAACGCAGAGTTTTCAGCAATAAATTTCAGAATCATTTATTGTTGATAATCAAAAAGAATATGTTTCAACATCAGAGATTCCAGGATATTTAGCAAATGAAATTAAAGAAACGTCTATTTTCCACGGAACAACTCTTAAATGTTATTATATGCCTTCAAAAATTGCAGATTTTCCAGCAGGAACCAAGTTTGTAGGGTATAAGAACGGTTGCTTTGGAACTAAACCTGATCGAGGTTCAATACCGACTTCATTTTTATGGTTCTGGGATAAAGAAAATACAGATTTAGTTTTATTAAAAACCGAGGACGGATATTATGCTTATCTTCCGTTAAATCAATTGATAGAACAGTAAACTTAAAATATCTATTTTTATAAATTATATCGTTCGAAAAGATAGTTGAATTGAAATATGAAATCGAAGGAGAAAATTATGAAAAAAATTAAAAACGAGGATAGAAAAGAAGTCAGAATTTCTATCCCCATTATGCCATTATGTGGGCATAACTGTAGTGATGGCTGCATTTACTGGAATCCATATGATAAAGATAGTAATGGACGACAGTATTTTAGCCATTATGGGTCCTACTATTATCCCGGAGAAAGACAAGGCTGCCTTTCGTACCAGGAATAAGATGCAGTTTAATCATAATCGATGAGTTTAATAGAGATGAGATTAGATGGAATCCAATTAATGGTAGAAAATATGCCAAAAATGGTTCGCTTCTATAGGGATGTCCTAGGTTTTGAGATTACTGAGGGCGAAGACACAGGATTTGTTTATTTAGTAAAAGATCACACTCTTTTTATGCTCTATAAAAGAGAAAGCTTCGAGTTTTTAACATGTCATGAATATAATTACTGTTGCGGTATTAATGGCCATTTCGAAATATCTTTATCTGTAAATAGTTTTAAAGAAGTTGATAAGGCTTATGAAGAAGTTGTTGCTAAAGGGGCAAATGCTGTTTACCCACCAACAACTGAATTCTGGGGACAACGGACATGCGTAATTACGGATCTTGAAAATAACTTAATTGAGATAAGTGCTTGGGAAAATAATCCTTATCAAACTTCCTTTGATAAGGACGAATTTTAAATTCCTTCATAAGAGTTATATTTATACAATTTGTTTTTTACGAAAAAACAGCCCATCTGGCAAACCAGCTTTCAAAGCCAGTCTACCCGATGGGCATTTTCGTTTAGCTAGCGGAAGGTTCCGTAAGGAACGGTTGTTCTTCCGCCTTGGTTTTCACCACAAGCCATCCAGCGGCGGGTGTGGGTGGAAGCAGAGATCCAGCTGATCCAGGTGAATCCCTCCCTGACAACATAGCCGTCATAGTTGACACTCTGTCCTTTTTCATAAAACAGACCCGTATCTTTACCGGATACGGAAGGAGCCTGACGGATATGGATCTTGTTGGCAGTTACCGTAAAGGTTGCGTTCTCCCTATGGAAATCACTTGGAATGGAATTCAGTACAGCACCATTCTTGGGCTTCGGTGCAGCTTTAGGTTTTGCATCACCTTCACCTTTGATATGTTTCGGTCTGAACACACCAATGATTCCATTAACAGGAATGCGGTCAATGGAAACACGTCCTGGAACAGGTCCCTGATTCTGACCAAGGAAATAAACCGCATTCTGGCCATTATCATGGTCATAGATTGCAATATGGCTGACAGGACATGCAGGGCAATCACCCCAGATGTGGATTTAGTATTAATGGTGCATTCCTTAAACCTCTGAAAATTCAAGTGGTAGAATGTCATAAGAAGAACAATTTGAATTCCAGAATGAGGAGGAATGAAAAATGGCAAAGCAATATGACAAAGAATTTAAGGAACAGGTGATTCAGTATGTACTCGATCATCCAGACCTTGCCTACACCCAGATCGCGCAACAGTTCGGAGTCCATGACACAACAATTGGAGGATGGGTAAAAAGCTATAAAGAGCATGACGATCAGGTCGTCGTAAGAGGATCCGGCAACTATGCCAGCGATGAAGCCAAAGAGATCGCCCATCTTAAAAAGCAGCTCAGAGATACCCAGGACGCACTCAATGTATTAAAAAAAGCAATCAGTATACTCGGCAAGTAACGGCTCGTCTCCTCTATCGATCGGTCCAGGAATACAAAGAGAAACATCCCAAAGCATCGATAGCGGGTATACTGGCTATATTGGAGAAGAGCCCTTCCGGCTACTACAAGTATTTAAGATCAAAACCATCCAAGACAAAAGTCCGACGGGAAAAAACAAAAAAAGCAATCGTCAAGATCTACAACGATTCGCACCAGCTGTATGGCTCGCCCAAGATCGCAGAGATCCTGCACAAGCATGGGATCCAAGGATGCCAGAAGTATGTCTATTCGATCATGAAAGAAGCCAATATCAAACCGAAATATCTGAAACACAAGATAAAAACGACCATATCTAAAGGGAATGATCGAAAACTTCACAATCTTCTGAAAAGACAATTCAATCCAAAAGATCCCGACAG
>NZ_MPKA01000051.1 GCF_001945605.1 Dubosiella newyorkensis | reverse complement strand
CGATGAAGAAAATGATAAATCCCTTCTTCGGAGAATTTTACTCCATAAAGCGTTTTGATCAGGACCATGACAAGCGGAGCGGTCCAGCTGCAGTCGACACAGTCTTCAAGGACGTCGCGAGGCTGTTTCTCGATAATGATCTGAACAATATGCTTTTCTTTGTCAGAAGAAAGAAAATGAGGACGTCCCTGTTGTTTGATCGGCACCAATCCTTCTACGCCCTGCTCACGAAAACGTTTGAGGATCTGATTGACAGTGGACGGATTGCAGCCGACGATTTTGGCAATTTCACGCTGCGTATAGCCTTCCAGAGAAAGGCGCACGACCATGCAATGGTTAAAAACACGATGAGTAGGATGGTCTTTTTCAAGAGTTTTGAGTTGTTCGAGAATTTCATCATTTGATAAAGCTGGATTCATAGAGATACACTTCTTTCTATCTATCTTTATTATTGAAACGCTTTATTGTTTAAGTGTTAAATGATTTGAACAAGTCATTTGAGCAAAGGCGGATTATTTAGGATAATCTATATA
>NZ_MPKA01000042.1 GCF_001945605.1 Dubosiella newyorkensis | reverse complement strand
GTGGCGGGTCTCTTTGATTTCGGGATCGCGGAAAGAGAAATAGATCTGAAGATACAAGCCATTTTTGAGATGCGATTTTTTAAGGAAATAAGCCATGAAAACGTCCTCCGTGTAAAACACCTTAACACCATTATTATAGCATATAAAAAAATAATTCAAAAAAAAGATGCACAAAAAAAATCCCTTTAAATAAGGGATAAACAGATAGGATATGAGGATAAGAGGTCAAAAAAAATGGTGCTAAACCCGTAAAGACGGGGTTGGCTCTTAGCTCCAAGGTGAATTCGTTCCGGATACTTGTCGAAGATCTCTCAGCCTTTGGATCTTCTTCTCTGTCCAAGCGTTACGGAAGTACTGTTTCTTTTCTGCGCTTTAATGTTTCAATTATACAAAAGCGTTTCTTAAATCTCAAGGTTTCTTGATGTTTTCCTGCTTTGATTTTCAGTATAATGAAACTATGAAAACGATTGAATCAGTACAAAATAAAGAAATCAAGGAAGTATGCAAGCTGCATACAAAAAAAGGTCGAGATGGATCGAATCAGTTTTTGGTGGAGGGAGTGCATTTGATCCAGGAAGCCTATGAAGCTCATCTTTTGGATCGGATCTTTTTGTCAGAAAATGTTGAATTGGATCTGGATGTAGAGCAGGTGTTGTGTTCGCAGGCTGTTCTCAACAAGATTTCTTTGCAGAAATCAAATGCTTCTTGTATTGGACTTTGTCATAAACCGGATCGGAAGGTTGTTTCTTGCGATCGCACTCTTTTGTTGGATGAGGTGCAGGATCCTGGAAATATGGGTACGCTCATTCGTTCGGCTCTTTCTTTTGGGTTTAATGCGATTTTTTATTCCAAGGGGTGCGTGGATCCTTACAATCCAAAGGTCGTTCAGGCAAGTCAAGGCGCTCTATTTAAAGTCCATATTGAAGAGGCGGAGATGGTTTCTACGATCCGCAAGTTGCAGGAAGATGGCTTTTTAGTGTTAGGAACGGCTTTGCGTTCGTATTCGCATTTTTTGCATGAGATCGAATTTCCGAAAAAAACTGCCTTCGTTTTGGGCAACGAGGGCAGCGGTTTGTCGAATCGTGTCATTGGTGTGTGCGACGATTGTGTCAAGATCGACATGGATCGTTTTGAATCGCTCAATGTTGGCGTGGCGGGTTCGATTTGTATGTATTCTTGTTTTATTCAAGGGCGTTGATTTATTTTTGGATCGTGATGACGCTTCCATCCACTTTGGCGATCAAGGCTTTTGTGACTTGGTCGCAAAAGAGCGAAGTGTCGATGACACCTAGGATATTGCAGATGGCTTTATTTGTTTCGATCGGGTCTTTAACGGATTGGAAATCGACATCGACGATGAGGTTTCCTCCATCAGTGATCACGTAGCCGTCTTTATCGTTGGTAATGCGGGCTTTGGCTCTTAGGCCCATGTCGAATAGGGTTTTTAAAACGTAGCTGAATCCGTCTTTTAGGATTTCTACGGCTAATGGAACTTGAAAGTCGACTTGTTCTACAAATTTGTTTTCATCGGCTAAGATGATGTATTGATCGGCCATGGCGCCGATCATTTTTTCTTGAGTGTGCAAGGCGCCTAAAGTCTTGATGCATTGTAGCGATTTATCGATTTGATTGCATCCGTCGAAGGCGATATCGATATGTTCGCAAAGCCATGTAGGGATGACTTCGATGCCATGTCTTTTGCATAAAAGGGCGGTTTTCATCGAGGGGGAGACGACTTTGACATTGGTGGTTCCCATGTTGATGAATTCGATCAAATATTCGATCGTTTCTCCAGCTCCAAGTCCGATGGTCATGCCTTCTTTGATGAGTTCATACGCTTGTTCTGCACATTTTCTTTTCATTCTCCTAGTCTCCTGATTCTTTTTTTTAGTGTAGCATATTCATTGTTTGAGCGCTTTTGGTGCACTCTTTTAAGAATGGATCGATTTTTTAAATGGAATGTTTGACTTTAAAAGATGGTATAATGAAAAAAAGGAGAGCTGATATGAAAAAGAAGAGATGGGTTGCCTTTTTATGGATGCTGGTGGGATTATCGGCCTGTTCTAGCTTGAATCAGAAACCGATGCACGTTGAGGAATCAAAAAACATAAACAAGACGGAGCCAATGCCTTCGGATCCGCCAAGCACTGAACTGGTCGATCCAAACCTTTCTAGCGATTTGGATTCACAGCCAGTGGATGAGGGACAAGAAGAGCTTTTGCCTCGATCTAAGCAGGTCCGGCTTGCGATCCCTTTTTGCATGCAGGAGACGGGTTATTATTGTGCGGTGGCTTGTTTGCAGATGGTGCTGGAGTATCATGGAATTTCTATGACGCAAGAAGAGTTGGCGGCTCGTCTGCATACGGATCCGATCACTGGAACCGAGTATGAAGATCTTGCTCGAGAAGCTTCGATCTTGATCTTTGGGAAAGTGCCGGCTTCGGATGCGGAGTCTGGATATCGAGCTGTTTTGTGGAAGCAGAATGAAGGAACAGATTCGATGAAGCAAGATCTGCAAAGACGGATCATGATGGATCTTGAATCTGGGGATCCTGTTTTTCTTTCGATCAATATGAAAGTGGCGTATGGGTCTCAAAACGATCTTGTGCATGAAGTCGTTCTTTATGGAGCGGATTATGACGATAGCGGAGAGCCAATAATGTATTATTTTATGGATCCGAGTTCTTCTCAACAAGATCTGCAATATGGGGGTCGAAAAAAGTTTACGCCCGATGAATTGTGGAACATGATGAACGACAATCCTGAGCCTGGGTATGTGTGGTAATTTGTTGATAACATCCTTTATCGATATGTATTTATCGTTTTTCGATATATTTTAGTTGTTTTTCGATAATTTTTATATATACTAGAAGTATCGATAAGGAGAACTATATGAACAAAGAAAACACGTTTTTAAAATTGACGCGCTGGATGTGCAACATTCTTCAATGGCTGTATTGGATCGTAGTTGGGGTCATGGGGATCTTGTTTTTGGTCTCCCTCTTTAATCCGAAATGGCTGATGGACCTTTTGGAACTGCAGTTTCCTTCTATGTTTGGTCCTTTGACTTTTTCAATCGTGGTCCAGGATTTTCATGGGGAGCTGAGCTTTTCGCCTTTGGCGCTTCGGATCCTTTTGTTTGCTTCTGTTGTTTCGCTTTCTTTGATGGCGATGGTCTTCCGCAATGCGTACTTGATCTTGAAGACGGCGGATGGCAAGACGTGGTTTTCGCAAGGAAACACGCCGTTTCAAAGCAATGTGGTGCGGATGATCCGGGAGATGGGGATCTTTTTGATCTTGATCTGTGTTGTCAATTTGAGCCTTTCGATCGTTCTGCAGGCTCTTGGTCTTGTTCGAGAATCTTCGGTCGAGTTTTCGATGGTTCCGATCGGCTGCCTGCTGATCGCATTGTCAATGTACTTTCAATATGGCGTCAGCCTCCAAAAAGATGTGGATGGGCTCATCTAATGATCGTACTACGTTTGGATCGATTGATGGTGGAAAAGAAGATCTCTTTGCAGGATCTGGCGGATCGTGTGGGGATCACGCAGGCGAATTTGTCGAAGATCAAAAACAACAAAGTCAACGCGATCCGGTTTTCGACGTTGAATAAGCTTTGCGAGGTGTTGGATTGTCAGCCTGGCGACTTATTGGAGTATAGGCTGGAAGATGAATAAGAAGATAGCGAAAGCTAAATGACTGATAAGGAATAAAAATCATCTGGAATGGATTTCTAGGTGATTTTTTTTGAGTTTTCCTTCTGCTCGTTTTCTTTCTTTGATTCGAACTTCGTTGGCTATCTTTCTACAGAAGTTATTTAGGAGTATCCTTGTATTGATCATCTTCCCTATCGTATTCGGTATCGGAATGGTCGATCGGGCAGAATACTGAGTATAAAATGTTTGACTTTGAATAACAAAAAAAGAGGGTGCATTTAAATACATCCTCTAAGATTGCTATTTCTTAACTAAATGATTTTGAAAAAATGCTTTTTTACTTTGAATACAAAAAAATACAAGCTTTAATTCATTGACAATATGTCGAATACAACATATTCTAAAAATAGAAATGGGAGCTATTATGTATGAAATTATCTTTTATGAAACAAAAGATGGCAAGTGTCCTGTACAGGACTTTTTAAATTCTTTATCTCCAAAACTTTTAGCTAAGACTTTACGAACTATTGATTTGCTTGAAACAAATGGACCATTTTTACGAGAACCTTATTCTAAATCTCTTGATGGGACTATTTTTGAACTTCGAACAAAACAAGGAACAAACATCACCCGCATTCTTTATTTTTTTATTGTAGGAAAAAAGATTGTTCTTACAAACGGTTTTGTTAAAAAAACACAAAAAACTCCTAAAAAAGAAGTTGAACGTGCTAAAGAATTAAAAGCTGATTTTATACGGAGGAATCATTATGAGTAGTTATAGAGAATATAAAGCGCAGGTCTTAAAAGATCCGCAAATCAAAGCAGAATACGATGCTCTTCAACCTGAATTTGATATTATACAAACTCTAATTGATGCTCGCAAACAACTGCATCTTACGCAAAAAGAATTATCGGGATTGACAGGAATCACTCAGGCAGATATTAGCCGTATTGAAAGTGGAACCAGAAATCCAAGTCTTAACATGATCAAAAAAATAGCGCGCGCTTTAAATATGCAGGTTAAGCTGGAATTTGTTCCAATGTCAGAAACAAGTTATGTGAAAGAAAAAAAAGGATCTAGTCATAATTAACAATGTCATGTTGTCCTGCGAGATCTTTGTCCACTGGAGTTAAGCAAGAAGTAGACAAAATGGAGTAAAGAATCAATGTCATTGCATTAAAGAATGAAAAATCATCTGGAGAGGTGTTTTTAGATGATTTTTTTTTGAGTTTTCCTTCTGCTTGTTTTCTTTCTTTGATTCGAATTTCGTCGGTGATCTTTCTATAGAAGTAATTCAGGAGTATCCATGTATTGATCATCTTCCCTATCGTATTCGGTATTGGAATGGTCGATCGGGCGGAATTATGAAATGAATGTCTGGTTTTGAATCGAAGTCAGCAAAAAAGAGGGCGCATTTTAAACTGCGTCCTCTAAAACTATCTTTTTACATATATATTATTGGTTCGATCTGGTCCTACCGAGATCATCGAGACCGGAACACCTGTGAATTCTTCAATGAAATTGATATAGTCGAGGCATTCTTTTGGAAGATCTTCTTTATTCTGGATCTTTGTGATGTCTTCTTTCCAGCCTTTGAATGTTTTGTAGACGGGTTTTGCTTTGGCAACATCTTCTTGGTCGCTTGGAATGTAATCGAGCACTTCCCCATCGATTTCATAGCCGACACAGACTTTGAGTTCTTCGATGCCTGTGAGTACGTCGATCTTTGTCAAGACGATGTCGGTAAGTCCGTTGAGCATGTTGGCGTGTTTGACGACGAGCAAGTCGAGCCATCCACAACGACGTGGTCTTCCTGTCGTGGCTCCGTATTCATGGCCTTTTTCTTGGATCCATTTTCCTTGTTCGTTTTCGAGTTCGGTAACGAATGGGCCTTCTCCTACGCGGGTCGAATAGGCTTTGACGACGCCGATGACGGTGTCGATCTTATTTGGCGCCACGCCCGCTCCTGTCGTCACGCCTGCGCTTGTTGGCGAGGAAGATGTGACGAATGGATAGGTTCCATAGTTGATGTCGAGCATGCATGCTTGCGCGCCTTCAAATAGGACGTTTTTTCCTTGGTCGATCGCGTTGTTGACGATACTCGTCGTTTCTTTGATCATCGGCAAGATTTTTGGAAGGATCTTCTCAAAGTCGGAAACGATCTTGTCATAATCCATCGCTTCTCCTCCATACACGTTGACAAAGAGTTTATTTTTGAAATCGAGATTTTCTTTGAGGCGTTGTTTGAACGTTTCAAAATTTTTGAGTTCATGATAACGGATGCCTTTTCGGGCATATTTGTCCGCATAACAAGGTCCAATTCCTTTTTTGGTCGTTCCGATCTTGTTGTTGGCGGCCGCTTCTTCGAGATCGTCTTGATAGCGATGGTATGGCATCAAAATATGAGCGCGGCCTGAAATGATGATATGGTCGGTCGAGATCCCATTTTCTTCGAGCGTTTTCATTTCTTCCAACAATACGAAGGGATTGCATACGACTCCTGGTCCGATAATGCACATTCCCTCTTCGTGCAATACGCCGCTTGGCAATAAATGGAGCACGTGTTTTTCTCCATTGGCGATGACTGTATGTCCTGCGTTGTCTCCTCCTTGGAAACGTACGACTAAATCTGCGTTTTCAGCAAGAACATCGACGATTTTTCCTTTTCCTTCGTCCCCCCACTGTGTTCCTACTACGACTTGGCTTGGCATGGCGAGCCCTCCTTTATTTCTTCCGTACATAAAAAATTATAGGTAAAAGCATGTGGATAGTCAATTCGAGTTGAAAATTCATGATCGTATTTTTAGTGATGAAGAAGTTTGTGTTCAATGTCTTCGAGTTCGTGAATGAGTTTGTCATTCCAGCATTGATTTCCCACATACGCCATCGCTTTGAGGATTCTTTTTTGGGCTTCTTGCGACATATAGTGGCCAGTTGACTTGAAATTCCGATACGATGAATAGCTGACATTGGCGAGTTTGCAGATTTCTTTCATGTTGTAGTACTTGGAGTTTTGAAAGAGGATCTGGCTCCAAATGTCGAAGGTGAACGCTTGATTTTCGATGTCGCTTCGATTGTATTCGATAATGGTATTTCTTGGCTTGCTTTCTTTGAGAGTGTTTCCTTCTTCATCGATTTGTGCGAACACTTCATCTAAGATCAAAGTTCCGCCTTCATAGGTTTCGGACATCCAGTTTTGAAAGATGGTGATTGCTTCGTAAATATCGGTGGTGTCTTGTTCTTTTTCCAATGTAGCTGTGATCGTTCCATCTTCTTCTTCACACAGTCCAGAGAGAAGAGTGATGTTGTAGTATTTCTTTTCCATGATTTCCTCCTTGATTTGAACAAATTATAGTACATTTTTGTGCTATTTCAAAGAGAAAAGTAAGAAAATTCAAAAAAATAGAACTGTGTTGCAGGCACAGTTCTATGTGTTCATTTTGGATCTAGGATATTTAATAGCGCTTGGGTTGCTTGTTTTATTTGTTGCGCTTCTTCTAGAGTGTCCATGAGTGTATTGTAGAGTTCGTCTTGCGACAGGATGGGATGATTTTCTTGGACTTGTTCATAGTCTTGCAGGAAGTCAGTTTCCATATAGGTTCTTAGGGTTTTGAGTTTGGGTGCGAGTTCATTGGCAGTTTGTAGGGCTTGTTCGAGTGTTTGGTTTGCGTTTTGGACTTCTTGTAAGAGTGTGTCGAGTTGTTGGAGTTTTGTTGGCTCTGTCATAAATTCTCCTTAGATCCTTATTTATAATTTATTCTTCTGTTTTTTCTTCTTGTTCTTTTTCTGGTTCTGTCTTTATTTCTTTGACTTCTTTTTGTTCTTGTATTTTTTCAACAGATTCTTCTTCTTGGACTTTCACAACTTCTTGTTTTGGAAGGTCTGGAAGGTTTGTTGGTGTGGGGTTGCTTTCTTTTTTGGCAAAGACTTCGGCAAACGTTTTTTTGTTTCCTTTAGACAAGATAAGCCACAGGGCGATGAGAAGGATCGCGAAGATTTCTTCGATCAGGACGATAATGGCATATCCGTTGATCGAGTGTTTCATGATTCTTTGTCGGGTTGGATATATTCTTCCGCGGTCCATGCGTGTTTTTGTTTTTACGCTTTGGTTTTTGGCGGAATCTTCGTTTTGGGTAGTCGATTCATCCTCTGTCGCGCTCGATTTTTCGTCTTCGAAAAAATCTCTTTCTTGGAAGTGTTCGAACCAGTCTTCCTCTTCGTCGAATGTGAAGCCTCGATCTTCGCCAAAACCTCCAAACGATTCGTCTCTTTGTTCGATATATTCAAAATCTTCTCGTTCAAAAACATCAAATCCAGTTTTGATCGCTAAGCAAGTCAAAACTACGATCGAAAAGGCGCATAATACATTTTTTGCTGTTCTGTTCATTTTCTTTCCTCCTTGGCTTAAAGAATACGCTCTATTCCTTAAAACTTCCTTAAGTGGATGAAAGGTTCATATTTACGTATAACACGTAGAGTATTGAAGTTCAAAAAGTATGATCATTCAAATATAATAAGTTTATAAAAACAATATAGAAAGGAGTTCACATGACCATTAAAATGAAGGCGAACGATTCGGTATTTTATGTTAACGACGTACCATATCCGATCGAGTCGATCGAAAAGATCGATATTCTGATGGAAGATAAAAAATTTAAAGGCAAGACGAAGCCGTTTGTTCATCAGATCTGTGGGGGAGCGACGACAATAGTGGCTCATGCATTATTTGAACCAAGTGGATATGTTGGATTGCGCATTCGGATGAAAGATCAAACAATTGCCGATTATATTTCAAAAGAACCTGTTTATCATAATACCGATCCATATCACAAAGATATGCAGGTAGCCGAAGAAATCAAGCGCAAACTGTTGAAAAACCAACGTCTCCAAAAAGAAAAAAGCAATAATTCTTTATAGAAGTGATCGATCGATCACTTTTTTTACATGAAGTTCAAGAAGAGTTATAATGGAGATGTAAAAAGAACTGCTGTTTGTCAAAGCAGTTGGTTCGGATTTATTTTTTTCCATAGGCAACCTACGAAGAAATCCAGAACTTTTTACTTTTCGTGGTTGCTTTTTTCATTGGCATTTACCAGCGCAATGATCAGTTGAGTTATGATTTCTAGGATAACTAGAACGATCGAAATGATTTCGAAAGGACTCATATTCTCACCTCCGCTTCTTGAAACTTTCATGAAGTTTCTTCTATAGAAACGAAGTTTTTCCGGTTCTTTGGCTAAAGCCCGACCGAACCAATCACGCTCAAACAACAGGCACCTTTGTTTTAAAAAACTTTCTGTACTTTTTATATGATTTTAATTTAACTGCATAATCAAAGTGGCAATTCTGCCACCTTTATCATCGATTCAATAAAAAAAGTCCCAAATAACTTCTTGTCATCTGGAACTGAATCTACATAATGGCAGGGGTAGCAGGAGTTGAACCCACATCAACGGTTTTGGAGACCGCTGTTCTACCATTGAACTATACCCCTAAGTGCCCATTTATAATAGCATTTTTTTTAATGGGACGCAAGCTAAAATTAAAAAAGTTGATTTAAAACAAAAAGACTCGCATAACGAGTCTAATGAAGTTGAATACAGTTCCGAATATATTCGCGTAAAGCTGGGTCGCAAACATATAAATATGTCCCCATGATTCCACGAGTTAAAAGAACTTTGTAAATATTGAGAATATATGGTACTAATGTTTCTGGAGTGGTATTCTGTTTCCCTTTTTTATCAAAGTAGCTTTCTTTGCGGATGATCACTTCTTGCTTGTTCGGATCATATCCGATATCGTTTCCCAAGATCACACCTGCATAATTCAGATCGTATCCTTGAACGGTGTGGATCGATCCGATTTCCTCTAGAGAATTTACAGAATTGATCCAGTCTTCTGTCGTGCTATTCCAACGATATTCTTTTCCCTCGATTTTAATATCAAAACAGTTCGGGTCAGTTTTACTTTTCCATTCCCAAGCGTATCCCGAGACCATCCTGCACAATCCCACTGCCTCTTCTTTCTTTTTGATCACATTTTCCATATCTTCAATATGGTCAAAAAGACGAAGATCATAATTTGGAAAACCTGTATTTTGTGGAGATTTTGAATGTAATACGTCGTCTATAAATTGAATATAATCTTTCCCGCCACGAACTCTCATTTGTGAATCTAGGCTAAACTTCTCAAAATATTGACTTTTTTCCACTTTTTTAAAAAATGATCGATCCAAATCAGAAGGCCGTACACTTTGCGTAGGATCATAAAACAAGATTTGAAAACGACTTTGATGAAGGATCCAATCGAGCTGGTTTCCTTTTTTTCGATTAAAGCCTAATTTCTCGTTCGCATTATAAAATGCTTTGATGTTCGTGATTCCTCGAGATGAAGTGAGCCTATGCGCTTCATCGACGATCAGAAGATCGTATTTTTTCTTTGTAACGTCCATAGGTCCAAGCACCATGGATGCCTTGAGGCCTGCGATCCTTCTAAAAACTCTTTTTAAAGTCTTTCGTAAAGATGTTTGTGGAATAACGATCGCGAAAGTAAAATCTCTATTTTTCAAAACCGTTCTGTGATATTGAAAAGCTTGATCTTCCTCATCTTCATCCTCTAGATCCGCAAGATTATAAGTATAACGAATATATTCGCTAAGCTTTTTCATGATGTAGACAGCCAAGATTGTTTTTCCCGTACCTGCTGATCCTTCTATAATAAAAGGGATCTTTTTATCAGAGCTGTATTCCATGGTTATTCGATCCAAAATTGCTTCTGAAATCTCATATTGTTGCGAGTTTAGCGTTTTATACGGAGAGAACTTGAAAAGATCTGAATTTCTAAGCACATTTAGCTCATTTTGAACGATCTCCTTTTTTCTTAGCTCTTTCCAAATCGAATCGATCATATTCACGTAGAGCTGCTTTTGATAATAATCATGATCAAGACTCTGTCCATTATTCAAATTCAAAAGTTTATATTTTTGATCCGCATTCATATAATCGATCAATAAATGTTCGATATCTAAAATCGCCGATTTGTTGAACCTTTCGTCACAAATCAATACGATTTGTTTCAAATGCTTTTTATTCTTGGAATCAAGATGGTTTTTCGTCCGCTTCAACGAATTCGATGTTTCTCCAATATAAGCCTCTTTTTCATTATGAATGATATAAACAAGCGGCCAATTTACGCCAAACCCATTGCCTCGAATTTCTATCAATCCATCATATGAAAATGGATACTCAAACAATTTGATTTCTCTTTTCTCTTTCATGATAAATTTATTATATAAATATTTTTATATTAAAAAAAGTCGAAACATCGACTTACCTCAGCATCACCTTTCTTTCCATCTGCAACATTCCTTGTCTTTTTAGATCCATCGAAACATGAACATACGTATCCAAAGTGATCTTGCACGATGAATGTCCAAGCACCTCCGACAACGACTTCACATCCATGCCCGACTCTAGGCACCGTGTCGCGAACGAATGCCGAAACGTATGAAAATGAAGCGAATCCAAACCACAATCCAGCTGAAACTGCTTGATATGATTCGACAACACTCTAGGCTCCATAAAACTAGAACTCGACCCCGTTAAAACATAAGCTTCCTCGTCATTCACTTTAAATTTCATGCACAAATCGACCATATCTGGAGAAAGAGGAATCGTTCGAATCGACGATCGACTCTTGGGCGGATAAATAAACACCCTCGTCTTCGTTTCTGAAATCGAAGGACTTTTTAAACGAATCATCGTATTATGAATCGAAAGATACGACTCCTCCAAAACGATGTCTTTCCATTTCAAAGCGCACAATTCCCCGATCCTCAAACCTGTCATGAGCGCTAAGTATGTTCCAAACTTGATCCGATCCATATCCATATATAAATATTGAATAAACTTTTTTTGTTCATGGATCGAAAGACGATCTGCGCTTTTCTTTTCGCACTTTGGAATTTGAATATCGAGCTGCTTCAATTCAGAAAATTCCTTTGACGCAAAAAATAAGATCGAACGAAGCACCACAAAAATATCTTGCCTCGTCTTCGAGCTCAAATTTTTTTCTTGCAAAGCTTTACGAAATTCTTCGATCGTATGGTCGGTGATCGCCTCTAGATTGTGACTTTTAAAAAAAGGCAAGATATGGGCATGAAGAATGCTTTCGTACTTATTGATCGATGAAAGCTTGACTTGATCGCTCTTTCGCTCAAGCCAATCATAACATAGTTGTTCAAACTCATTCTTCGCTATTATCATTTTCTTTTTACTATGTTTTTCCTCTGCCATCTTTTTCTGCAAAGCTTCTTGATACGACTTTCCATACACATATCCATAAACTATTTTTCCTTCTCTTTTTTCTTTGATATATCTACCTTCCCATCGTCCATCCTTTCGTTTATAAATGTTCTTTCCTTTTCTCATCTTGAAACCTCCTAAAAAAGAAGTATAAAAAAAGGCGAAAAAAAAAGAGAAATAGAATGCTTTCTATCTCACTTTACAAAAAAGTCAAAACCTAATACGACAACGCCCAAGATCACCAAGACGACTCCTGTCAAACGATTCAAAAGAATCGGACTTGCCTTGTTGGCGATCCTCGCCGCGATCTGCGCCCAAAGAAGCGTAAAGAAAATACATAAGAGCCAAGGCGCAAGAGGAGGAAGACCATCGATCCAAAAATGAGAAGCAGCACCCGTCAAAGCCGTGAATGCCATGATAAACACGCTCGTCCCCACTGCCGTCTTCAAATCATAGCCTAAGATCATCGTCAAGATCAAAAGCATCATCATACCGCCGCCAGCGCCAACAAACCCACAAATAAAACCGATAAACACGCCACACAAAATCGATTGAACGATTTGTTTTTGAACACTTTCGCTCTTGATCGCTTCTTTGCTCGTCATGACAGGCTTCACGATAAACTTGATTCCTAAAAACAAAGTCACCAGTACAGAAAAGTTCCCCATCATTTGGGCCGGAACTAAAGAAGCGACATAACTGCCAACGACCGTAAAGATCAAAACACTCACCATCATCACGATCCCATTCTTAATATCTAAGTTTCCATTTTTTCCATACGTATAAGCAGAAATCGCGCTCGCCAATACGTCGCTCGACAAAGCGATGCCAACAGCCGTATACGGTTCAAAATCTAAAAAAGTCACAAGTACTGGAGTGATGACGGCAGCCGCGCTCATTCCCGCAAAACCCGTCCCTAAACCAGCACCCATGCCCGCAAAAAAAGTCACCAATACTAAATACAAAACATTCATCTTTCATCCCCCTGATCAAAATGATCCGCAATTTGTTTTAACACATTCAAAAAAACTTTCTTCTCTTCTGGATCGATTCCTTCAAGAAGCCAATTAAAATACTGTTTCTGAATCAAACGTCCTTCTTGTAGGATCGGCTCGGCTTTGCTTGTCACTTTAATTTCTTTTTGTCGACGATCTTTTCGACTCGCGAACACTCGAACAAAGCCTCGATCGACTAGCTTTTCTAGATTCATGGAAACTAAATTGGCCTTGATTCCCCGTACTTCCACGATATCTTTCGCAAACTTATATTCCGGATTGTTTCCCAAAAACAAAAGCATATCGATCATTGTCGAAGAACAATCGTGCTTTTTAGCTAATGGCTTCATCATCTCATTGTAGAGACGCATCGATTTATAAAGGATCCCAATATTAAACAATGATTTCATCCTTCTCCCTTTCTTCAATATTGAATATTTCAATATTGAACTTATTTTAACGGATATTTAATCTTTTGTGAAGCAAAAAAAGAAAGATTATATTCTAACTCATTTTTCAGTCGGATATCATAGTTTTTGCGTTAGTCATATTTCTTTTTCATGGTAAGAAACAGATTTATATTAGAATCAATCAATGGAGGTTTATGATGAAAAAAATGATTTCACTTTGCCTAGCGTGCACTCTTGTCCTTTTGACAGCGTGCTCGAATGGCAACAACAAAAAAGAAACTTTAAAATCGATCCAGCTCGATCCGGAAGCCAATAAAGTACTTGTTGATACCGATGCCGACATCCACATCGATACGGACCCAGACAATATCCAGTTGAACGATAAAGACTTCACTAGCTCAGGAGGCAATGTGAAAGTCAATAAAGACAACGCGGAATTCACCGCATCCGAAGAAGGAACGTATACGATCTCTGCCAAACGAGGCAATATCACCAGCAACACGGTTACGATCACCGTGGTCAGTGATGAAAGCGATTTAGCTGCAGCGAATGATGAACAAACAACAACAAACGATAATTCTCAAACGACGGATACTTCAACTGCTTCAAACAGCACACAAACAAGCAACACAACACAAACCCAAAATCCTGGCGAAGCTTCACCAGACGCCATCGATGTCGCCACTATACTCAGCGACCCTGACGATTATGTTGGCCAAACGATCACGATCATCGGCTCCCTTCCTCAAACGCCTGCCTACGATTCCAACAACCAACCGTATGAAATCATTTATCCAACGGCAGGCGGATCCAACATCAACGATCCAAGAGACCGTTTGCGTCTAGAAGGCGCTAAACTAACCATTGGTTGTTGTATTGCCGAACTTACCGGTACGCTCGAAAAGAAACAAGTGGGCAACGATCAATATGTATTCGATGTCAGCAGCTACGAAGAAGTTTTGGACGAATCTCCTCGACCACTCAATTCAAAATAAAAAAAGGAAGTGAATGATCACTTCCATTTTTTTTACTTCTTTTCGCTTAATAGATCGCGGATCTGCTGGAGAAGAACGACTTCCTCGCTAGGAAGTTCTTTCACCTCTTCTTTGACCTCTTCCTTTTTCTGGAATTTCGCGAACGCTTTGACAAAGAAGAACATCGTCAAAGCGACGATTAAGAAATTAACGACCGCTTGAATGAATGCGCCATAGCCAAACGAAGCTTCTCCGACCTTGAAAGCAAGGTTGCTGAAGTCGACGCCACCCATGATCAAACCGATCAAAGGTGTGATGAGCTGTTCTACGATCGCATTGACGATTGCCGTGAACGCGCCCCCCATAACAACACCGACCGCCATAGAGAATACATTGCCCTTGGCAATAAATTCTTTAAATTCATTCATCGTTTTTTTCATTATAAATCTCTCCTCTTGCTAGGCTTTACTCGCTCTCATAACCATTCGGATTCATTGACTGCCATTTCCAAGACGAAGCGCACATTTCATCGATACCATATTGCGCTTTCCAGCCAAGCTCTTCCTTGGCCTTCTTGCTTTCGCTGTAGCAAGTCGCGATATCGCCTTCTCTTCTAGGCTTGATCGCATAAGGAATTTCATGACCACACGCCTTTTCGAAGGCATGGATGACATCGAGCACGCTATAGCCTTGCCCCGTTCCTAAATTGTACACTTTGCATCCTGCGTTTTCCTTGATTTGATCGAGCGCCAAAACGTGCCCTTTCGCAAGATCAACAACGTGAATATAGTCGCGGACACCCGTACCATCCGGCGTGTCGTAATCATCACCAAATACGCCAACCTCTTTGAGCTTGCCGATCGCCACTTGCGCCACATAAGGAAGCAAATTGTTCGGAATACCTTTCGGATCCTCTCCAATCAAGCCCGACTCGTGCGCGCCGATCGGATTGAAATAACGAAGAAGCATGATGTTCCAAGAAGGATCTGCCTTATAGACATCTTCCAAGATCTGCTCCAACATCCATTTCGACCATCCATACGGATTCGTGCATACGCCTTTTGGACAAGCTTCCGTAATAGGGATCTGCGCTGGATTGCCATACACGGTCGCCGAAGAAGAGAAAATGATATTTTTCACGTCCGCCTCTTTCATCGCTTCCAAAAGCACAAGCGTGCCCGCGATATTGTTAGTATAGTATTCGATCGGCTTATGCACCGATTCCCCAACCGCCTTCAAGCCTGCAAAATGGATCACCGCATCGATCTTTTCTTGATCAAAGATCTTTTTCATCGCCTCTTTGTCTAAAATATCCGCTTCATAAAACGTGACAGGCTTTCCGGTGATCTTTTCCACCCGCTCCAAAGCTTTTGGCGAAGAATTACTCAAATTATCCACCACGACAACATCATAACCAGCATTCAACAATTCAACACAAGTATGCGAACCAATATAACCCGCTCCACCCGTTACTAAAATCTTCATAATTTACTCCTTTGTTCGAACAGCCATCAAACGATGGTCAACATAAAACCAAAATAATCCTTGTTCTTGATCAAAACTTTCAAATTCCACCAATCGCTCTCCATGATTTGAAAGATATTTTTCCAAACGGTCCACGACATTGAGATCCGCTTCATAAACAAGGATACGAAACAACCGTATAAAATCTTTGGGATCATTGACTACGAATTGTTTTTCGTTCTCATCGAGCGTCTCGATCTGCTTTTTTTTGCTCATGATCAAATTGAACTTTTTCGGACTACGAAACAAGAGAGGATGGTAGATCGTAAAGATTGTATCGCATTTACGACAACGATGCATAAAATATGACCCATTGAGCAAACGCTCTTCCGCTATAGGATCCATTCCCTTCACATAATACGTGTCCCGCATCAAAAAGAAGGTTTCGTGACAAGAAGGACACTCGATTTCGAACATCCGCGCTTTCATTTCGAAATCGGACGTGTCGCCTC
The DNA here is from genome assembly GCF_001945605.1 of Dubosiella newyorkensis. Taxonomy (GTDB): domain Bacteria; phylum Bacillota_I; class Bacilli_A; order Erysipelotrichales; family Erysipelotrichaceae; genus Dubosiella; species Dubosiella newyorkensis. The sequence continues at coordinate 25,558 of NZ_MPKA01000042.1, read as the reverse complement.
TTTCAACCAGATCGCCTCTTCCTTGCTCAAACGAGGCGAGATCTTTTCATACACTTGACGATGATAGTCGTTGAGCCATTCGATCTCATCATCCAACATCAATTTTGGATCGATCCCATCTAGATCAAAAGGAACGAACGTCAACGTTTCCAACCCCATAAATTGACCATACTTGTTTTTATTGCCTTTGACAACGACCATCTCGTTTTCATGGCGGATCCCGAATTTTCCTTCTTCATAAACACCAGGCTCGTTGGACTGGATCATCCCTTCTTCCAAGATCGCAGAATCGTTTCGTTCTGGCACGATCTTCCAGCGGAATCCATTCGGCGCTTCATGAACGCTCAGCAAGTGGCCTACGCCATGACCCGTGCCGCATTGATAATCCATATCTAGCTCCCAAAGCGGTCCGCGCGCCAAAATATCTAAATTGATGCCGCGGCACCCATATAAGAATTTCGCTCTCTCTAAACGAATATGACCACGCAGCGCTTTAGTGAACCAGAACTTTTCTTCTGGTGTGATCGGACCAAGAACATAGGTCCGAGTAATATCGGTCGTGCCATCCAAATAATGTCCACCACTATCGACCAAAAGCATTCCTTCCGCTTTGAGTGGAGCATTCGAGTCTTCGCTAGCCGAATAATGCATCATCGCCGCGTTTTCTTTATAGGCGCTGATCGTATTGAAACTATCTTCTAGATAGAGTGGCTGTTCTTTACGCAGCGCTTGCAAGTGCTGGGCAGCCGACATTTCGCTCATTTCTTCTTGACCGACATTCTGTTTGATCCAATACATGAATTTCGTACATGCCGCGCCATCTTTCAAATGGGCTTCTTTCGTATTCGCGATCTCGATGCTGTTTTTGCACGCCTTCATCAAGATGATTGGCGAAAACGCCTCGTATCGATCGTTTGGCAAGTTGTTGGCCAAAGTCGCGTTAATGCTTGTCGCATCGATCCAGACTGGTGCTTTGACTTCTTTTGCCTCCTCATAGATCGCATCGTATGGCTTGATCGAGACGTTGTTTTTTTCAAAAAGAGCTTTGCTTTGCTCATCTAGACGAGAATCGTCGATATATAGATCCGCGCTATCTTCATGAACGATCGTATACGCCAGCGCTACAGGAAAGAAAGGGATGTCGTCAGCTCTTAAGTTATAGAGCCATGCGATCTCGTCGATCTTTGTCAAAACGAGCGAAGAAACCCCTTCCTCTTTCATTTTTTGACGCACTTCTTTGAGCTTTTCGTCCATTTCTTTTCCGGTATATTTCACATCGTAGTGAAACGTTTTTGAATCTGGAAGCGAAGGACGATCCGTCCAGATCTTAGAGATCAGATCCAAAGAAGGCTCGACCTTCAAATCGTGCCCTTTAAAAAACCGTTCATATCGACGCGCTTCAAGCACGTTGATCGTCCGGCCATCAAAAGCGACAGTTTCCCCTTTTTGAAGATGGGAAACGATATATTCTTCGATGCTTGGCGTACCTTCTACGCCCATCTTCATCAATTCAATGCCACTGTTTTCCAGCTGTTTGGCCGCTTGAATAAAATAACGACCATCCGTCCAAAGAGCGGCCGTGTTTTTTAATACGACTAGCGTGCCCGCGCTTCCCGTAAATCCGGAAAAATATTTGCGAGCCGCAAAATATTCACATACATATTCAGTATCGTGAAAATCCGAAGTCGGAATGATATAGGCGCTCACTTGCGCTTCTTCCATCGCCTTGCGAAGCTTGGCAAGACGTTCTACCACATTATCCATGAAACATCCTTCTTTCTTGTTCTAGTATACAAAAAAAAGAATACACGCTCAAATCAAGTTTGCGTATATTCCACGTGATAAACAGAATTGATAAAAGAGAAGCCATAATAGCTCAAGCCAAATAAACAAACATTCAAAAGCAGCATCTTGAAGACGAACGTATAGATATTGGCCGCTCTAAGCGTTCGTTCTGTCCGCATATAGCGAAAATGCGACCATAGCACCATCAATGGCGTCACCAACAAAATGAACTCCAAAAGCACGAAGAAAAACGTTGGATCCGTTAAAAAGTACATATAATCCATGAAACGTCTCGCTTCTATATGGTCCAGGAAGATCGGAAACGACGCGTAGGCGATCCCATGATTGAACGCGCCTAAAGCCGCCGCTCCGCCGATACAGCCAGTATAAAACAAAAAAACTCGCACGAGAGCCGCTTTGACTTTCGCCTGTTTGCCTTTACCAAAAGCGCTCGCGATCAAGCAGGCGCGCGAAAGAGCGCACAAAAGCGTAAAAAAGAGCCAAAGCGCGTAGAAATATTCAAAATAGGGAATGGCCCAAAAAAACAAGCAGAACAGAAAGCTCAAGACCTGAAACCCATTCCCTAAATCGTCGATCAAAGCGTTCCAGCGCTTCTTTTTCCGGATCCCGAATTTTTTGAAGGAAAAGATCGAAAGATACTTTCTTAGCTTGTTTTCGGGAATGAGGGCAAATAAGATACCGGCAACAATGATCGATCCTAAATAGATCCAAGTATTCATACACGATCCTTTCTATGCCACTCCCATAAAAAAAGGAGTCCAAAAACCACGACGACCACAACGAGCGGATAATCGAATAAAACGACCGAATTTAGTTGATGAGAAAGAAAGATCGTTCCTAAGTATCCCAAAAACAAGACGATGAATGGAAGCCAAAATCTCCAATTATCACGCTTCGTGCTTTTCGCCATGAACGTAAGCAGCAGTTTATAGATCAAATAGACACAGATCACTTTCACAAGCATGCCTAAGCTGAATGGAACGATCGTATACGGCGCCTTCCCTTCGATCAAGCGTTCGATCACATACGGATAGAGCTGCTCGACACAAACCCAATAGATAAACAAAAACGAAAAGAGATCTTTGAATTCTTCTTTCCAGAAAGTGCTTCGCCAGCGATTGGCTTTCGCCTCTTTTTTTGCCATTTTTTCGATTTTTTCTAGATCGAGCGAAGACTCGTCAACAAGGAGGGCGTGATATTTCTGCAAGTACTGGATCTGTTCGATTTGCGACATATTGTTGATCTTGCTTAAAGCGATGATCTCGTTCCACAGCGGCTTGCATCGATCCGGCACGTTCAAATTCAAAGCCGGCTCACTAAGATACATATAAATATTCATGGCTCTATTTTAGCATAGAGTTGTTTGTTTGAAACCATTTCTTCTTGAACGTTCTCCTTTCCGTTGTTAAGCTATATCTAAAACAAGGAGGAGATCATGCAAGCCGTATTCTTAGATGCCGATGGGACCTTGTTCCATCATGAAGGATATATTCCTGATTCTGCAAAAAAAGCAATTCAAAAAGCCCAAGCCAATGGACATAAGATTATTTTGTGCACTGGAAGACAGCTCGTTGAAATTTATGGAGATCTTGCGACGATCGATTATGATGCGATCGTGGCGGGCGCTGGAGCCGTGACAAAAGTTGGCGAAACGATCTTGGACGAGTGTGCCTTTTCTAAAGAGCAGATCCAAACTCTAAAAGCGTATATGGACGCGCACGACATTCCCGCTCTTTACGAAAGTCCAGAAGCGATCTATTGTTCAAAACAAGATAAAGAGAAAGTCAAAGCGATCGCGGATCATTGGTGCAAAGACCTATCCGAAGAAGAGCGAAAGAATCATGGGATCACGCTCGTCTATGAGCATTTGAGCGAGATCGACACGAATTCGATCGATCAGTATCCGATCGTCAAGATCACGTTTTTAGAGTCCAACACGCCTTTTGCGCAAATCAAGAACGATCTTTCAAACGATTTTGAGCTCATTCAGGCGACGTTTGCTCCGCTTGGTAAAGAAAGTGGCGAGATCGCGGCGTATGGGATCGATAAAGCTCGAGGTATGCGGATCTTAAAAGACTATTTTCATGCGGATTCTTTGATCGCGATCGGAGATGCGCAAAATGATTTGTGTATGTTCGATGTGGCGGATGTTTCGATCGCGATGGGTAACGCGACTGAAGAAGTCAAACAAAAAGCCGACCGCATTACGGCCAGCTTGGAAGAGAACGGGATCCTCAAGGCTTTTGAAGATCTTCAACTGATTTAATGCTCAATGCGTCCGTTGGTTGCTGGATCTGTTTTTCTTGCATGAGTTGCTGGAACTTCAAATTTAAGGAAAAAAGGATATCCCAGTAGTGTTCGACAGGAGCAAACGCGAAAGCGGTAATATTGATTCCATTTCCGTTTGGCAAAAACGCGCTCACTCGAGCATAAGGCGCTGGATCTTTTAAGAGGAGCGCTTCCTCGTTCATGATCTGGACTAGATCATTCATAAAAGCCTTCACATCGGTCGTGTTGCTTACGCTCAAGACGATCTGGATGCGGCGGCTTTTTTCTTTCGAGTAATTGACGACCACTTCTGAAATGACCGTGGCGTTTGGAACGACGATTTCTTGCCGATTGACGGAAAGCAGGGTCATGAACATCGTATCGATCGATGTGACTGTTCCTGCATACGTGCCGATTTCCACATAATCGCCAATCAAGAAGGGTTTTGTCAAGACGATCTGGATCCCACCTGCTACATTGGCCATATTGTTTTTGAGGGCGAGCGAGATTCCTAGTCCTATAGCCGAAAACGCGCCGACGATCACGGAGGTATCGACGCCAAGCTGTCCTAAAGCCACGATGATCCCGATGCATTGGATGCTGATTTGAACGATCGAGCCCAAAAACATCATAGCGCCTTGATCTTGAGGATGTTTGTCAAAGTTCATCACAAAGCGCTTGACTTTTGGCGCCAAGACGAAAAAGACGAAGATGATGAGGACCGAAATGCCGAGTTTGATCAAAAATGCTGTAAATTTCATAGTATCTTAAAAGAATCGGCTTTATTTAGCCGATTCTAATTCTTTCACAAGGCGTTCGATTCCTGTACGAATCCGGTTCAATGATTCGTCTTTCCCTAGAATATAGGCGATCTCGATCGCGCCTCCTGGGGTGAATTGTTTTCCTGTCAAAGCGGTGCGCACTGGCCAGAGCACTTGTCCATTTTTCATTTCCATCTTTTTTGGAAGGGCAAGAAGCGTGTCATGGATCACTTGTTCGCTTGACCAATCGGACAATGCGCTCAATTCTTCCTCGACAGCTTTCAAGGACTTCAAAGCGATTTCAAGGGTCGTCTTCATCTTTTTATGTTTGTACATCTGCAAATCGTAGTCAGGAAGAACATCGAAAAAGTCGACGGCTTCTTCGATTTGTTCAAGATGATCGATACGAGGCTGAATGATCTTGGCGATCTGTTTGAGATCATAGTCGTTTTGGATCGCTTTTTCTAAATATGGACGCACTGTTTCGTAGTAGGTCTCTTCATCCATGTTGCGTAAATACAAACCGTTCATCCAAGTCAGCTTATCGATATCGAAGATCGCTGGACTTTTCGAGATGCGGGAAACTTTGAATTCTTTGATCAATTCTGGAAGCGAATAGATTTCTTGTTCTGTCTCTGGCGACCAGCCTAAAAGCGCTAAGTAATTGATGATCGCTTCTGGTAAATAGCCTTTGGCGACAAGGTCCTGGAAGCTGGCATCGCCATTGCGTTTGGAAAGTTTATGGTGCTCGTCCTTCATGACTGGCGGCACATGAACATAGGTTGGTCTTTCCCACCCATAGGCGTCATAGATCAAATTGTATTTTGGCGTACTGGATAAATACTCGTTTCCTCGAACGACATGGGAGATCTGCATTTGATGGTCGTCGATGATGTTGGCGAAGTTGTAGGTTGGAAAACCATCCGATTTCAATAAGATCTGTTCGTCGAGCAAGTCGCCATCAAATTCGATATGACCATAGACTTCATCATCAAACGATGTTTCACCTACGTTCTTGATCGTTTGACGGATCACATATGGTTCCTTCGCGTCCAATTTAGCTTGGAGCTCTTCTTGGGAGAGATGCTTGCATGGGTCTTCGAATTTAAAAGATGCGCCTAAGCTTTCGGCCTCTTCTCTTTGGGCTTGGATCTCTTCTTCCGAACAAAAACAATAATGGGCGCCTCCAAGCTTGACGAGCTCTTCGGCATAGCCTTTGTACATAGGAAGTCGTTCGCTTTGAATGTATGGTCCGAAATCTCCACCAATGTCAGGTCCTTCATCCCAGTTCAATCCACATTCTTTCAATGTTTTATAGATCATTTCTTCAGCACCTTCGACTTGACGTTCTTGGTCTGTGTCTTCGATGCGCAGAAGGAAATCGCCATGATCATGCTTGGCGATCAAATATTCGAACAAGGCTGTTCTTAAGTTTCCAATATGCATATATCCCGTAGGGCTTGGAGCAAAACGGGTGCGCGTTTTTTTCATAGATTCTCATCCTTTCGTCATTCTATCTTATAACGAAAGAACAAGCCTTTCAACCTACAAGAAAAAATCAAAATTAGTTATAATAATAGAGTAGAATAAAAGGAGAAAAATATGTTAATCAAAGACACAAACAAAGAGTTTCCGAAAGACTTTTTATGGGGATCGGCTTCGGCTGCCTATCAAGTCGAGGGAGCTTGGGATGAAGATGGCAAAGGCCGCTCTGTATGGGATGAGTTCGTGAGGATCCCTGGAAAGACTTTCAAAGCGACAACTGGCGACAAGGCGGTCGATCACTATCATCGTTTTGAAGAAGATGTCGCCTTGATGAAGGAAATGGGCTTGAAGACGTATCGATTTTCGATCGCCTGGACGCGCATCTTTCCAAATGGGAAAGGCGAAGTCAATGAAGAAGGAATTGCCTTCTATGATCGTCTGATCAATGAATTGATCAATAACGATATCACGCCGATGATCACAGTCTTTCATTGGGATCTGCCGCAAGCTCTTCAAGATGAATATAACGGCTGGGAAAGTCGAAAGATCGTTGATGATTTTGTCAATTATGCTTCCATGCTCTTCTCTCGTTTTGGAGATCGCGTTAAGCATTGGATCATTTTGAATGAACAAAACGTGTTTACCTCTCATGGTTGGTTGATGGGAATGCATCCACCAGGAAAAGTTCAAGATATGAAAATGTTCTATCAAGTGAATCATCATGCGTTCATGGCTCACGCAAAATCGGTGTTGGCTCTAAAAGCGTTGTGGCCGGATGCTCTTGTTGGTTCGAGCTTCGCCTTTGGTCCTGCTTACGCGAAAAGCGAAAAGCCTGAAGACGCGATGGCGAAGATGGATTATGATGATCTGCAAAGCTATTATTGGATGGATGTTTATGCCTATGGCCGTTATCCTCGCGCGGCGCTTGCGCAGCTCAAAAGTATGAATGTCGCTCCGCATTTTGAGGCAGGCGATGAAGAGATCTTAAAGCTGGCAGCGCAAAACATCGATTTTATGGGGGTCAATTACTACCAGACAACAGTTGCTGAATACAATCCGGTCGATGGAGTGGGTATGAGCAACAAAGTCAATACGACAGGAAAAAAAGGGACTAGCGAAGTGCAAGGGATGCCAGGTCTTTATAAAAATCCAAAAAATGAATTTTTAAAAACCACGGATTGGGATTGGACGATCGATCCGGAAGGTCTTCGTTTTGCATGCCGCGATATTACGAGTCGATATGATTTGCCGATCGTGATCTCGGAAAATGGTCTTGGCGCGTTTGATCATTTAGAAAACGGCAAGGTCCATGATCCATATCGGATCGAATATTTAAAGGCGCATTTGATTGAGCTGAAAAAAGCGATCGATGAAGGTTGTCGTGTTTTAGCGTATTGCACTTGGTCGTTCACAGATCTTCTTTCTTGGCTCAACGGTTATCAAAAACGGTATGGTTTTGTGTTTGTCGATCGTGAAGAAGACGAAGAGTCGGGTACTTTGAACCGGATTCCAAAGGATTCGTTCTATTGGTATCAATATACGATCAAGACAAATGGAGCCGAGCTCGAAGAATAAAATTGCGAGAAACGAAAAAGCCGATCGCTTCGATCGGTTTTTTATTGTTTTCGCTATAAAAAAAGATACGAAATCGCTTCGTATCCGCATTTTTCAAATGGCTGGGGTACTTGGATTCGAACCAAGGAAATGCCAGATTCAGAGTCTGGTGCCTTACCGCTTGGCTATACCCCAATGTTTTTGCCTATTAAATATACACCCATATAGCCCTAAATACAAGGTCAAAAAAAACTCTTTCTATGAATCGAGAAAGAGTTTTTTGCTTATTCAACATTTAAATAGAATGGGAACATCGGAAGCTCGTTGTGCATGACGAGCGATTTAGGATTGTTTTTATACGCATAAGAGATCGTTAGCTTCGCGTTTGGAACGACGGTCTTCCCTTCCTCGATTCGATACTCGTGTTCGAACCCATCGACTTCAAGAAGGATCGTACCGTCTTCGATATTAGAAAATTCAAGAACGATATCTTGATCGACACGCTTCCATCGTTTCAGGATCGGAAACAAAATAAGCTCATTGAAATCATAAAGCGTCTTCAGCACTAGTTGGCCAAGACGTTTTCCGATCTTTGTCTTATCGATTGGATGGATATTATAGTCATCTCCACAATCCAAGGCGCAAAGGATCTCTACATCTTCTTTTCCTCGGGCGTTTTTCATTTGGGCTTCCCGCAAGATCGGCCACGTTTCTGGGTAGGTCGTTTCTATATAGTTGGGCAGCTGAACGAGAAAGAATGGAAGCGAATCGTGCAAATCGATGCGCCATGAATCGATCAGTGTTCCAAGCAAGATCGCGTAAATATCCGCGTGTTTGGCGTCTTCTTCTCCTTGATACCACCAAACAGCTTTAAACGATAGATCTTTGATTTTTGAAAACATCGTATGATAGAGGCCGGAAGGTCTTCCAAAATCTTTGTTTCCTTTCGGTCCAGGCCATGGCGTATGGCCTAGATCGTGTTTCAGCTGGGATAAAGAGCGATCTGGATATTGTTTTTGATATGCTTCGACTTTTTGAGTGTAGTCTTGCAGCTTTTCTTGGTAGGCGTTTCGTTTTTGGTCCTCTTCTTGTTCACTTTGGTCTTTGATATCGGTCCAATACGTATCGTAGTATTCTTTTTTAAGGATCGCATTGTGTTTGAGTACTTCTTCATCGATCCAGCAGGAAGCGCTCGTCCCTCCTTTATAGCACCCCACGATTCCTAGAGGGATCTTCGTTTTTTTAGCGATTTCTTGGATCGCATAAAACGAGACGGCAGAAAGCGTTTTGATGTTCTCTATTGTCGCGTTTTTCCAATTCATCTTTTCAAATGAAGGGACTTCTTGTCCGTTTTGGATGTATTCGACTGGCGGAACGATCAAGAAGCGGAATGGTTTCATGTCTTTGGCTGAGCCTGGATAATTGGCTTCATCCTCCAATATATATTCCATGTTGGATTGTCCAGCCGCTAAATAGAGGTCGCCGATCGCAATATCGTGAATTTCGATCATTTCTCTTTCCGTATAAACTTTGCATTCTGTTGACCATATTGGCAAAAAAGGAGGCAGTACGATCGACCACTCTCCTTCTTTATTGCTTATGGTTTGGAAAGATCGTTCATGAAAGACGACATGGATCGTTTCGTTGGGACTGGCCCATCCTTTGATCGTATTTTCAACGCTATGTTGAATAAGCGCATGATCACTAAAGATCGGATCGAGTTTTAACATGATCTTTCCTCTTTTCTTATTCTTTGATACTGTCTGTGTCGTATTCGTAGCCGTTGTTGTCGGCAACGTCTTTGAGCCAGTATCCGGATTTTTTGATCGTCCGTTTTTGATCGTTCAGATCGATAGCGATAAATCCATAACGGTTCTTGTAGGCGTTGTTCCAGCTCCAGCAATCGAATGGTGTCCAAGCGTGGTATCCAAAGCAGTTGCTTCCTTCTTGGATCGCTTTATTGAGCCACGCGAGATGCTCTTCATAGAATTCGATTCGATAATCGTCTTCGATCTCGCCATTTTCTTTCCGATATTTTTCTTCGCCTTCGACACCCATTCCATTTTCAGAAATGAACCATTTAATGTTTCCATAATTGTCTTGGACATTTTTTGCGATGTCGTAGATCGCTTTAGGGAAGATCTCCCATCCGCGGTATGGATTCATGCGTTTGCCTGGCATATCGTAGTCACTAAAGTAGCGGTCAGGCATCCAGTTTTCGAAATGATCGGCTTCTGGGGCTTTGACCCGTTTTGGATGATAATAATTGACACCAATGAAATCCACGGTGTTGTTTTTGATGATTTCCAATTCTTTTTCATCGCTTTCCCAAAGCACATTGTCTTTTTTCAAGATCTCGATGAGCGTTTTTGGGAAGGTTCCGAATACGGCTGGATCCAAGAACGAGCGGTTGAAGAAATCATCGGCGAAAGCTGCCGCATCTAAATCTTCTTTTGAGTCGCTTCTTGGATAGGCAGGCGTTAAGTTCAAAATGATCCCGATTTCGCCATTCAAATGCATTTTACGGTATTCTTGGATCGCCATCGCCGAAGCCAAGTTGATATTAAAAATGATTTGGACTGCTTCTTTTCCTTTGCCGACGAGTTTTGGATAATGGAAGCCATACAAGTAACCCGCTTCTGGAATTACCATTGGTTCGTTAAATGTCGTCCAATATTCGATATCGTTTCCAAACGCTTCAAACGCAGTTTTCGCAAATTTCGCGAACAATTCAACGACATGCTTGCTTTCCCATCCACCATATTTTTGAAGAAGTTCGATCGGCATATCGAAATGATGCAGATTCATCACGAGAATGATTCCATTTTTCTTCGCTTCCGCGATCACATCTTTATAAAATTGAACACCTTCTGGATCTGGTTCACCTGTTTCTAGATCTTTGATCAGACGAGTCCATTGGATGCTCGTTCTAAATGAATTCATTCCAATTTGTCTGCACATCGCGAAATCATCTTTATATTTATGGTAGAAGTCGCTTGCGACATCTGGTCCAACTCCGTTGAAGAAGTCGTTTCTTTGTACACGGTACCAATAATCCATTACGTTTTCATGGCGTTTTCCGTACCAGCCTTCGCTTTGTGGGCCAGAAGTGGCTGCGCCCCACCAAAAATCTTTTGGAAATTGTATTTTTTCTTTCATTTCATTTATCCTCTTTCGGCTATATTGTATATTTTTAAAAAAAATTTGTCTATACATTTTTTAGAAATTCTGAGATAATATAGACAAATAGAAATCTATGGGGTGATTGTATGAGTGCAAAGTATAAAAAGATCTACGAAGAATTGAAAGAAGCGATCAATGATGGTGAATATGGGCCTGGAGCCAAGCTTCCAGATGAGCTTTCTTTATGTCAGATCTATGATTGTTCAAGAATGACAGTCAAGAAAGCTTTAGATCTTCTCGTTCAAGAAGGTGAGATCTTTCGAAAACAAGGACAAGGAAGTTTTGTCCTGAATAAACAAATGGTCAACGACCCTTACCAAATCGAAGAGATTCCGGTAGGTGGTTTTGATCGAGCAAGAAGCCACTTGGCTAAATCGAGGATCTTAGAATTTAAATTGAGCTTTGCTTCCAGCGATGTGGCCCAAGCGCTCCATTTGAAGGAAAACGATCCAGTGTACGATATCTTACGTCTTCGCTTATATGATGGCGAGCCTACTGTGATCGAGCATACATTTATGCCCGTCAATTTGATTCCTGGAATCAACGAGGATGTGTTGAACCATTCGATTTATCATTATATTGAACACGATTTGAATTTAAAGATCGCTAGCGCCCAACAAACCAATCGTGCCGACGTCTCCAACGATCTCGATCATGAAGTGCTCGGCCTTTCGGATATTGAGCCTGTTCTTGTGGTGGAGCAGATCGCCTATCTCGATAATGGGATGCCATTCGAATATTCTTTCTGCCGGCATCGCTATGATAAATTCAAATTTACCGCATTCTCCTTGAACCGCTAAGGGGCGTCTTTGTTTTCATCATTTGACAGGACTGATAGAATAAAGGCTGGAGATATGATATGAGTTCAAAAAAGAAAAATACAATTCGAAGAAAAACGAAATATCGGTATAACGAAAACGATGAGCGTACGATCTTAGAAGATATCTTATCTTTCGTTTCGACATTTTTGATCGTTTCGATCATCATCGTTTTATTTACCTCTTTCGTATTCAAGCCCGCGTTGATCCAAGGAAGAAGCATGTACCCAAACTTTCAAAATGGAGAGCGTGGTTTATCCAATGTGATCGGCGTCGCGATGGATGGAATTTCTCGAGGCGACATCGTTTTGGCGAAAACGACGACCGAAAAAGGAGAGCCGGCCACAGTGATTAAACGTGTGATCGCTCTTCCGGGAGAGACGATCGAATGCAAAGACGAGCAAGTGTATATCAATGGCGAAGCGTTGGATGAGAGCGCTTATCTCGATAATGACTACGCTAAAGACTGGCTCGCGAAAAACGGGTATTTCAATTATAATTTCGATCCTGTCACCTTAAAAGAGGATGAATACTTTTTGATGGGCGACAATCGTCCGATCTCTTTGGATTCAAGAGATTCTGGCCCTTATAAAAAATCGCAAATCTTAGCCAAAGACTTTTTGGTCCTCTATCCATTCGAGGAATTTGGCTATTATTCCTAACAGAAGATCGCAAGGTCTTCTTTTTTTCAAAAAAAAGAGCGGTTTCCCGCTCAATTTCATGACTTGATGATCGGATACCGCAAGATCGTCTTCAAATTATCTATTTTCGTGCGATTCTTATCGTTTAAATAGATCTCCCGATGCTGGTTTTTGATTCTTTTATATCCATGGTCCTGGCAATACTGATCTAGCTTTTCAAAAGAAGCTGGCTCATCGTCAAAAGAACCTTTATGAAGGATCTGAACACATTCTCCATCGCAAATAGCCTCAAAGACGACATCGTCAATAAAAGGATCGTCCTTTTTCTTTTTGATTTTTTCGATCGCTTGATCCACCATTTCTTCTGTAATGAAATCTGGTTGCCGAATCATGATCGTATACTCCAGTTCATCTTTGTTTATCCGCTCCTGTTTGGAAGAAAGACTCCAAAGACCTTCTAACGGATAGACAGCATAGTCAGAAACTATTTCATCATCACGAGTTTGCTTTTTATAGTTCATTTTGATCGCATAGGCAAGAGAAAACAAAGTCGATACTTTTTGCGAAAAGAGAGGTTCGTTGGGATCTCCATGACCTGATAACAAAATATAATTAAAACAAGGAACGTCCACCACTTCTGGTTTCATTTTCGCTCCATAAAACATTTTCTCTTCTTTTTTCCAATCATATTTCATAGTTATTTATCCTCTAGTGCCAACATCTTTTCTTCCCACTCTTTCGTATAGTTTGCGATTTCATTGTGTTTTTCATCGATCTGCGAATCCAGCTCTTCCATCTTTCGATAATCTTGATAATATTCTGGTTCGTAGCGAAGCTCCCGTAAGGACTCGAGATCTTTTTCTGCCTCTTCTAAAAGCGATTCTAATTTTGCGATGCGATTGCGATAGTTTTTTTCTTGCGCGAATGTGAGCGCTCTTTCCTTTGGTTCGTTTTTAATTTCCGGACTTTCCTTTTTTTGTTGATTCTGTTTAGGAAGCGTTCCTTCTTTTTTCTTTTCTATATATTCTTCGTAGCCCATTTCATAGACATGGCTTTCTTTTCCCATCTCCATGATCCGCGTCGCCATCTTTTTCAAGAACATTCGATCATGCGAAACAAACAAGATCGTTCCATCATAATCTTTCAACGCTTTTTCCAGCGCTTCTTTGGCAGGAATATCTAAATGATTTGTCGGTTCATCTAAAAGCAGGACATTGTCGTGAGAAAGCATCAAAAGCGCTAAAGCAAGACGGACTTTTTCTCCTCCCGACAAGCTTTTCACTTCCTTGAACACTTCGTCTTGCGTAAACAAAAAGGCCGCCAGCGTGTTTCGCAGCTCCGTTTGATCGAGTTCAGGATACTCGTCCCATAGCGTGTCGATCACACTTTGATTGGAGTTGAGTTGCGCAAAATCTTGATCAAAATAGCCAAGATCGATTTGATGACCAAAATGAAAATGCCCCCCTTTTGCCGGAAGACGCTCCATCAACGTTTTGATCAAGGTCGATTTTCCAATTCCATTGGGCCCTACGATACCAACATGATCGTGACGCATCACATTCAAATCCACAGTAGAAAGGATCGAATCATAGCCTATTTGAAGCTGTTCCACCTCCAACACTCGATTTCCGCCCTTTCTAGCGCTCGAAAAATTCGCTTTGATCATCGACTGGTCTTTTTTGACATCCTCGATCTTTTCCATTCGGTCGAGATATTTGATTTTCGATTGAGCGAAAGCGGCCTTGTTTTTTTTGTATCTGAATTTCTCGATCAGCGATTCAATATGCTTGATCTCTTCTTGCTGGCGAACATAGGCAGCATGATTTTTCGCTAAGTTTTCTTCTTTCGTTTGAATATAATGAGAATAATCCCCCACATATCGAGTCGTTTTTCCAAATTCTAGTTCGACGATCTCATCAACGACATGATCGATAAACATTCGATCGTGCGATACGAGTATGACTGCGTTTGGATAATGTTTAATATAGTTTTCGAGCCATTCGATCGAGTCAATATCTAAATGGTTTGTCGGTTCATCCAACAATAAAATATCCGGCTTGCTCAAAAGCAGCTTGACAAGAGCGATCCTCGTTCGCTGACCCGACGAGAACTCCTTCAATTTTTTGTGCAGATCCGCCTCTTCAAACTGAAAATGAAAAAAGACATTTTTTAATTCGTATTCATAATCATATCCGCCCAAAGTTTCAAAGCGGTTTTGGAGTCGATCATACAGATCCAACTGCTTTTCGGAATGATCCTTTTCCAATACGAGTGCCTGGTTTTCTAATCGGGCTTGAAGCTGAATGAGATCATCGAAAACGCTCATCAGCTCTTCTTGGACGCTTTTTTCTTCATCTTCAAAAGTGATTTGAGAAAGATATCCGACCTGAAGTCCTGATTCCATGACAAGAGAGCCAGAATCCATTTCTTCTTCTTTCGTGATGATCTTCATCAACGTGCTTTTGCCCGATCCGTTGCGCCCGATCAGAGCGATCTTTTCGTTCCCTCTGACTTGCAGATCGGCTCCATCCAATACATCTTGAGCCCCATAGGACTTGTGGACATTATTGAGTTGCAGTTTCATCCTGTTCCTCCTTTAAATCGTAATAAGACGCGATCCCCTGGACGAATGAGCGGACGATCAAGTCTTTGTTTTGTTTAAAATAGTTGATCGAATCTTGATTTTGTATATTGGCATAAACAAGAACGACGGCGTTCATTCCATAGGCGTTGGCGTATCTCTGATTTCCCAATTCGTTGAGCTGTCCTGCATAGGTCGCTTTTCCGCCACTTTCTCTTAAGGCCGGATCGATCGAATAATTTGTCAGCTCGTATTGATCATTGGTCAAGAGAGAATCAAAGATCACGCCACTATTCAACAAATCGCTCGAAGAATATGGATAATCGAACTCGACCCCATCTTTTTCCATAAAGTAAACAATTTGATTGGCAAAGGAAGCGTTCGTCCAAGGCGAGACTTTAAGGAAAGGCCGATTGATCGATTCTTCATCACACATGCTCAGATCAATAAAAAGCTTCGCTTTTTTTTCATAACCTTTTCCCACTCTTCCTTCTTTTCCATAGTAGCTTAAAGCTCCATTTTCATCACGCGTCAGCTCGACCTTCAAACCATATTTTTCAAGGGCCTCTTTCATCTGGAGGGCAAGGGTATACGATGTTTCTTTTTCGTTGATCGTATCGCTCAATGCGCCTTCATAAATCTCTCCGGTAATTTCATTTAGAACATTGCCACTCGGATCGATCAAGACATCGATGATCTCTTTTTGTGGGATCGTATCTTTGACGACAAGATAGGCATAATCTTTATCGAGCGTGATATTGAAATTTTTGAATAGATCCTTCTCCGCTTCCAACGTGACTGTCTTGACTTCGCCATTCCGGCGCATCGTGACGATCTCATCGCTATGGATCGGCGCATCAAAATAGATCCTTTTTTTTGTATATTGATCATAAATATAGATGTCATAAATTCCTTCGGAAAGCTCGCCAAGCTGGATAGCCGCATCGCCTTTTCCTGAAAAAGTAAAACTATATTGCTCTCCTGTTTCGACATTTTGCAGCTGGACCGCTTTCCCTAAAAACGGATCGAGCTCAACACTTCCATATTCGTCGCCATATAAGGCGAGCGTTTCTCCATAAACCGTGTAATCAGCTGCTTTGAACGTATTTGGATAGCTCGTTTTCACCTTTTCTTTCACGATATTGCGATTCATCGTCGAAATATAGTCGGTATTCAGTTTGTCGATCTCGTTGGGTCGATTCAAATATAAAAACAGCAATATAGCGCTGATCGCCAAGATCGCTGTGATCATTACAAGTCTTTTAAATGTGAGTGGACGTCTTGGCCCACGTTTCTTTCGTTTAACTTTTCGCATTGTTCATTTTCCCCTTAGCTTTGATTATATCAAACATCTTTCCTTTGCGTGAATCCTTTTCCATTGACTTTATTGATCGTCATGCTAGTATATAGGTAACTAGTTACCTATAGGAGGAAATATGGAATTAGAAACTTTGATCCATCGATTTTCCGACACGACAGAAAACCAAGAAAAAGCGATCTTTAGTTCGATTTTCATTCTTGGAAATAAGCTTCAAGCTATTTTTGATCAGCATATTCCCGATCTTACCTTAAAACAGTTCATGTTGTTGTCGCTTGTTCGTCAAGCAAACGAACCAATGAGCCTGAGTCAATATGGCTTGATGCTAGGCTGCTCGAGACAAAATGTAAAAAAACTCGCCAAAAGCTTAGAACAAAAAGGCTTCGTTACGCTAGGATCGCATCAAAAAGATCCTAGAGCCCTTCAAGTCTTCCCAACTTCAAAAGTGGAGATCTTTTTTAAAACTTCCTTTTTTCAATATCAAGAAGATCTCAAATCCTTATTCGAAGTCTATACGCCTCAAGAAATAGAAGCGCTCTTTACACTTCTTTCCAAATTGTATATTGGGATCGAACACTTAGAAAAGGAGACAAAACAATGAAAACGATCGTGCTTTTCACCTCGAATACCGGATTCACAAAACAATACGCGGATTGGCTTGCCAACGATCTTTCCTGTCCATGGATAGATCTTTCCAAAACAAAACGGGTCGATCTCGATGAATACGATACGATCGTATTTGGAAGCTGGCTCATGGCTGGAAAGATAAAAAAAGGCAAACAACTCAAATCGCTTCTCAAGCAGTATCAAGAGAAAAACTGGATCATTTTTTGCGTAGGAAGAACACCCATGGATCAGATCGATTTCAAATCTTTGATCCATCAAAACTTTGAAGAAGATTTGCCAAGCTCTGTTTCTTTTTTCTATTTACCAGGAGGATTCGACATCGATCGGCAGCCTGCCTTTTATAAATGGCTTCTGACACGGTTCAAAAAGATGTTGTCAAAAAAAGAGAACAAAACGAAAGAAGAACTTCAGATCGAAGAGATGCTTTCGTGTTCGATAGACCTTTCAGATCCAAAGTATCTTTCGCCGATCTTAATGCAAATCAAGGAAGAGATCCTACCTGTTAAGTTTTGATTTAGACCACTTAGCGAGATTTTCGTCTTTTTTTCCAATCGTTTCGTATAATCATAGACAAGAAGGAGCTTATGAATGTGCAGATCCAAATTGAATCCGGACTCAAAGAACTGTATATTGTGATCCATACGAACGCTTTGAATGCAGAAATCGAACAGCTGATCGGTTCTCTATCATCGAGCGACGTGCCTTTGGCAGCGATGCGAGAAGATCGGATCATTCTGCTGCGCCCAGAAGAATTATATATGGTCCGAATCGAAGATGGCGCTGTCTTTCTCTATACGGAAAAAAAAACTGAGATCGAAAAAGCGATTGTACGAAATCGAACAGCAGCTTGGAAACGCGATGATCCGGATCTCGAAAACAACGCTTGTCAATATTCGCTGTATCGATTATGCAGAAGTGTCGTTTGGAGGCGCTCTAATGCTGAAGCTCAAAAACAAAGAACAAGATTATGTATCTCGAACCTATTTGCCAGCTTTTAAAAAGGCGATCGGGATCTAGGAGGAAATCATGAAAATCGATAAAAAACAAATCGTGATCGATACACTCATAAGTATAGGTCTAGCTTGCACTTTATTTTGTCTATTTGGGATACTCTTTGACCAAATCGATCACGGACATTTCGTACTTGAAAATTATCAATTCACTAAAATGGTTCTTGGTTGTATTGGCATCGGTCTTGGTTTTGGGGTGCCGACCATTGTATATCAAGATCCAAGGTTTTCAAGGAATATGCAGATGCTCATTCATCTTGGCATTGGGATTCCTGTTTATTTTTTGATTGCGGCCTCGTTAGGCTGGTTAGGAAATTTATCAGATCCGCTTTCCTTGTTTTTGACGATCGCAGGACAGCTGATCGTGATCTTGGTTCTGTTTTTGATTTTCCGTCATTACAACATCAAAGAGGCAAAACAGATCAACGAACAATTGAAAAAATTGCGTCAATAAAAGAGAGCATTGGCTAGCTCTCTTTTTGATTACGAATTTTCGACCCAAAAAACAGGTTGTTCCATTCGCTTCATACCGATTTTTTGTTGGAGGTGAATAGAAGCTTTATTATTGTCAAAAACATCGGCGTAAGGAATCAAGTCTTGTTCGAGCATTCTTTTGATCATAAATCGTTCGAGTTCTTGTGCATATCCTTGATGGCGGAATTGTTCTGAAACATACAATAAGCCCATGCTTCCTTCGGAATGCTGGCCAACGAATCCGATCTTTTTCTGGTTTTTGGTAGCGATACAGATCAATTTTTGCTGGAGATACTCTTTGATTTCTTCTTGATCAAGAAGTTCATAATGGGCTTGGATCCATGGCAGATCTTCCAAAGTGGCATGATGAAACACTAAATTCGAGGCAAGTGGATCGATACTTTCAAAAGGCCAATAAAACGATTCACACTTTGAGACGTTTTGAAAGCCAAAGACTTTGTCCACTGTTTCTTTTGTTTCGTTTCCTAGAATCATCATGATCTCAATCGCATGAGGATCGAGATTTCTAAGCCATCGTTCACATTGAATAGGATCTGGTTGATAAAGCATGTAAACACCGCATCCATCTTTTAAAAACATTCCGTTTTTATCTTCGGAAAGGATCGTTCCTTCTCCTAGATGGATCGAATTGTAGAACGGTATCTTCCACTCTTCATAAATGAGTTCATGGTCTTTCATTGGCTTCCTCCTATTTTTTCTATTTTACCATTCAATACGGTCTAACTTGCAAAAGAGTAAGGTTTTTAGCGTACATTTTTGTTAGAATCAAAGTATGAAATGGAAAATACTGATCATTGAAGATGATTTTTTCTTCTTAGAACAAATTCAAAATCGGCTCCAAAATCATTATGAAGTATATTGTATCCGGGAATTTGACCATATTTTATTAGACGTACAGTCGATCAAGCCCCATCTTATTTTACTGGATATCAATCTTCCTGGTAAGGATGGCTTTTATTGGTGCGAGCAGTTTCGTTCTTTAAGTAATGTGCCGATCCTTTTTATTTCGGCACGGAACGGGATTGAAGATACGCTCAAAGCGATCCATTTAGGCGGCGATGATTATTTAACCAAGCCGTTTCGGATTGAACTTCTCGAAGCTAAGATCGAAGCGGCACTTAGACGGAATGAAGAATATCAAAAGCCCAAAACGATCGAGCTGAAAAACGAGCTCGTTTATCATTTGGATCTGCAAATGCTGAAATATCATAACGAAGAAGTAGATCTGACTCCGGCAGAAAGAAAGCTTTTTCATATTTTTATAAACAGAAAAGGTTGTCTTGTCTCTCGCACAGAACTGATGCTCGAGCTTTGGGAAACGGATCAATTTATCGAAGAAGGAACGCTGACAACTCTTGTTAGCCGTTTAAGACAAAAATTAAAACAGATTTGTGGTTCTCCGCTGATCATAACCGCAAAAGGGAAAGGATACTATATCGAATGATCCTCTCTCTTTTTATCGTTCTTGCGTTCAATCTTTACGCAATTTTTCTCCTTCCTCAAATTTCGTTTTTTGATCTTGCCTATTGGGATCTTCTAGTGCTGAGTGTTTGGGGGTGTTGTTTGAGTGTTCGAATTTTCAAGAAAAGAAGCTTCAAAAAAAAGATCGAGCAAAGTTTATCTCAGTCGGGAAAAATCGCGCCGTTCTATTTGCCATATATTGATCAAGATTTATATTTTCACGATATCGAGCAGTTAGAAAACAAGCTTTCTCAAGAACGAGAGCGCAACAATGAATTGAAAGACAGTATTGATCGGATCGTGCATGAACTAAAAGCTTCGCTAGGGACAATGTTGTTATGTCAAGATGAAAGCGATCAAAGAATGCTTCAGCTCAGTATTGAAACGATGAATCGTCAATTGAGCTTCTTGCTCCTTTTGGCGCGGCTCGAAACAAATGTGATGGATGTGCAGTTTAAAAAGATAGAATTGCGTCCTTTGATCTATTCTTCTATCAAAAACAATAAGCATCTATTGATCTACAATCATTTTGAAGTCAAGATCGATTGTCCTGAGCTTTTGATTTATACCGATCCTGAATGGCTGATCTATATATTTGATCAATTGATCCTCAATGCGATCAAATATAAGCGAGAGGCTCGCATCGAGATTTCAGCCGATCAAAAAGAAGACGAAACGATCATTCAATTTAAAGATCATGGAATCGGGATCGAACGTCATGATCTTCCTCAAGTTTTTGAAAAAGGATTTACTGGAAGCAACACGCGTTCTGGAACGTATCGTTCTACCGGAATGGGACTTTATTTTGTCCATACTGTGCTCGATAAGCTTTCTGGAACAGTGGAAGTTTTTTCGGTTCCTGGTTCATATACGATCTTTACGCTTCATTTGTTCAACTCTCCTGAAATTTCGTGGCATAAAGATAGGATGGTATCTTGAGTCCTTTTTCTATCGGACATTTTTGTAAGGATTTGGCCAATAAGATCTTCTACACTAAATGTAGGAGGTAAATAGAATGAAGAAAAAAATTCTTGAAGTAGAGCATTTACAAAAAATATATGAAAGCCATGGATATGGAGTTCCTGTTCTTAAAGATATCAATTTGACGATCGATCAAGGTGATTTTGTCGCGATCATGGGTCCTAGTGGTTCGGGCAAATCAACGTTGCTCAATTTGATCTCTTCGATTGATCAGCCAACAAAAGGCGTGATCAAACTAGCCGGTCAAGACATCGTGCATATGAATGCGAAAGCTTTATCAAAATTAAGAAAGGATACGATTGGTTTTGTTTTTCAAGACTATTCCCTTCTCGATTCAATGTCATTATTGGATAATATCGTTCTTCCTCTTTCTTTAAATGGAGCGAAGGCGGCTATTTCGTTAAAAAAAGGAAAACGGCTCGCGCGACAATTTGGTCTTTTTGAGCATTTGGATAAATATCCTTATCAACTTTCCGGCGGTCAAAAACAACGGGGCGCGACCTGTAGGGCTTTGATCATGGAGCCTGAGATCCTTTTTGCGGATGAACCGACAGGCGCTCTCGATTCAAGATCTTCCCAAGATCTTCTCGATTGTTTCAAAAAGATCAATGAGGAGAACGCCACAACGATCGTGATGGTCACACATGACGCGTATGCGGCTTCTTACGCGAAAGAAGTGTATATTCTTAAGGACGGAAAGATCGAGCTTCACCTTCATAAGGGAGATAGTCAAAAGGAATTCTTTAATCGGATCTTGGATGCGCAGGCGGCCATGGGAAGGAACTTGCAATGAGTTTGTTTCATCTTGCGTGGCAGAATTTTATGATGCATGTGCGTCGGTATGGCGCTTTGATCTTATCGCTTGCCTTTACAATCTTTATTTTTTTCAATTTTGAAAATTTAGAATATTCTGGTTCTTTAGGTGGCTTGAGTGCGGATAATCTTGAGAAGATCAAAATGCTCATCGATGTTGTAAAAGTCGTTCTTGTTTGTTTTATGGTTTCGATGATCGCTTATGCTTCGCATGTCTTTTTAAAAAGCCAAAAGAAAGAATTTGGGGTGTATGTATTTTTAGGTTTGACGAGCGGCAGGATCAGTATTTTATATATGATCGAAAATCTAATGGTGGGAATCGTTTCGATTTTGGCTGGTATACTGTGCGGAACTTTGTTTTCTTATTTGTTTTCGATGATTTTTGTCAAGATCTCTTCGTTAGGGATCGCTGCTGATTTTTCCATTTCATGGCGGGCTGTGGTCGAAACTTGTCTTTTGTTTTTTCTGATCTATGGATTGATCACGTTATGGGGGATGCGTTCGATTCAAAAAAGCAGCGTGAAAGATCTTTTATCGGCTTCTCGCCAAAATGAGAAGGTGAACGATTCGTCTCGTTTTCTTATTTTAAAAGCGATCATAGGGTGCGCGATCCTTTTTACTGGTTATTATTTTGCGATCAAAGATGGTGGGATGGATGTTTTAGGAAATGCGATGATCGCGACAGTTTGCGTGATTCTTGGAACATATTTGATCTTTGGCGGTTTTCTTCCATTTCTTCTGCAGACGATGCAGAACAATAAGCGGTTTTTATTGAGTCATCGCCGTCTATTGTGGGTGAATAATCTCGTATTTCGGATGAAGCAAAACTATCGTTCTTATGCGATGGTGAGTATTTTGTTGATTTGTGCAGTGACTGCCTTAGGTTGCGGTTTTACCTTGAATCATCGTATTGAAGCGATCCAACAATATTCGATGCAGTATGATGTGCAGATCTTAAGTCTTGATCCAAATGCGGAAGCGTATTTTAATGAGCGCCTTCCTGAACAAGAGATGCGTACGATCGTTCCTGTGGCGGAAAAGAATGAACAGTTATTTGTCCCTTACTCTAGTGTTTCGAGTTTCGATATTTCTGAGCCAAAAGAAAACGAATGTATTCTTCTAAGCAAAAGGATCCTTCTTTCACTTTATACGGATCCTACGCATAATTCTACGGAACTAGAAGGAAGAAAGCTGACTTGTATCGAAGATGTTCGGACAGCTGTGCTCGGTTTTATGCAGGATAAAATGGAAGTGCCTGTTTATGTGATCAATGATTCTTTGTTCGATCAAGTTTTTCCACAAAATGAGCGTTTGTATTTGTACAACTATAAATTTGAAGGCGACGAGCCAAATATTGAGATCAGCACGGAGGATCCAATGGTTGTTGGGATCTTTCAAATGGATGAAAACAATGATTCCTATGTATGGTTGAATACGATTTTTACATTTTGTGTATTTTTGTTCATCGTCTTCTTGATCGCTGCTTGTTCGATCTTGTTCATCAAGCAATATAATGATTCTTTCGAAGAGATCGAAGCGTATCGTCTGCTTCAAAAAATCGGAGTTGATCGAAAGGTTCTCAAACATTCGATCATAATGGAATGTTCGTTCCAATTTGGACTTGATTTTTTGATCATGTGCATTTCTTCGTATTTTTCTTTGATGGCTTTATCAAAGGTCGCGGGCGATCCTTTAGGTTCTGTATTTGTAATCAGCAATTTGATCATCTTGCTGTTTATGATCCTTTGCGATTTGATCTGTATAAAAGCAGTCAAAAATACACTTTTATCTAAAAGAATCGCTTAGTTAAAAAGGAGGATCGTTCTAGTCCTCCTTTTCTTATTTTGTTCTAAATGCGTATTGTTCGCTATGAGAAATGTTTTCAATATCGTAAGGATACCGCGAGGTGTCATTGCCGATTCTTTGAGCAACAATTGCTGCTGCCATTTGAAATGGGATAATCGCATTCAGGATCGAAAGATCTTCTCTTAGATCGATCGGGAAAAAGGAGGAATCAAAAACATAAATTCGATCTGTGACTTGTTTGACAAGATCGACAACTTGCCGATCTTTTTTTGTACGTACGATCATCAATATGCAATCTGTATCCTCGAGTGCTAGATCCGCTATGTGAGAGAATTCTTCCATCTCCTTAGCGGAAAGCGGTCTTCTTATCGTTTCTTGCATTTTGAGGGCTCCTTCTTTCGAGCTTATATAATGTAGATTTGAGCCAACAACGCGCATTCGGTCGTACCGTATCAAATCGCGTAAATTTTGCATGACCCAATTCTCGCTTTTCTCGATCGTTTTGTGCAAGGTTTCAATGGCTTCTTTTGCTTCCACTTCGGTTCCTGCCGCATAATGGATCGCAACGATCCATGCCAATAAGGCAGTCGTATATCCTTTTGTTTCAGGAGGCACGAGTTCCATCTTACATGGATGTTTCATAAGGTATGTACAGTTTTCAGCGAGTTCACTTGTTGCATCCGTTGTAAATCCTAACGTGATGCATCCTTTTTCTTTTGCTCACCACATAGCTTCTAATGTCGAAAGACTATTTCCTGATTCGGACATTCCGATCACTAGACAATTCTTTTCAACGCAAGATCCTGCAAACTCCATAGGTAAAGGAGAATAAGCTAGTATTTTCAAGTATTTTTGGATCAAGCGAGCGACCATACAAGCTACATGATAACTTGTTCCTGAGCCAGTGCAAATTACTTGTGAAATCGTATTCGTATCTAAAATTGATTTTAGTACGAACTCGTAGTCTTGTTTCCTTTCCAGGGCTTTTTTAAACTATATGAGTCCCTCCTTGATTAGAAGTGTACCATTTAATATGATATATTGATATACTTATCTATTCAACCTTAAAAAAAGATCCTTTCGGATCTTACCATAAAACAAGAATGTGTTCAGCTTGTTGTCCTTTTTTTCCTTCTCCAATCTCGAATTCGACTTTTTGTCCTTCTTCGAGTGTTCTAAATCCTTGGCCTGCGATATTCGTATAATGAGCGAAAATATCACGATTCGATCCATCCACTTGGATAAATCCATATCCTTTCTCGTTGTTGAACCATTTTACTGTTCCTGTACTCATATTTGGTACCTCCTTCATTTTTTTTGTAGAAGAAATCGTTTCTTTTACAAAAAAATGATCATTATGATCGGTTCTTGTATGAGAAACATATACACTAGAACCAATAATAACGATCAGTTGAAGTCCTGAAATTTCTTTTACTTTTGGAGTATACCACGAATCGATGATCATATCTATCCAATGTGTCACTCTTTTGAAAAGTTGCTTTTCTTTCCAAACGTTTTCGTACGCTTCATCTCCACAATTTCTTTCTTCCTAAGAACTCTTCTTGTTCAATTCTTCTTGGATCTTTTGGACCTTTTCGATCGGACATCTTGCGATTGTTGCGATTTCTTGAAGCGAAAAACGATTCATTTGGAACAATGCCTGGATCGTTTCTCGCTTTTCTTCCTCGATTCCTTGCTTCATTCCTTTTCTTTCCAAACTGCTCTTATACGCGCTGCTGAATGCACCATCCATTGTTTCCATCTCCTCTTCTAGTTCTTGATCAAATGGGATCGAATACTTTTCTTCCAAGATCTTTCTCTTTTCTTTCGCGCTCATCGTTTTCCTGAATGTCGTATTCAGAAAATCAAGCAGATCCGATCCGGAAGCCTCCTCTTCATCCTGGCTCAAGCAGATCAGGATCCCTTCCATCAGATCGTAATCTTTCTTTT
>NZ_MPKA01000144.1 GCF_001945605.1 Dubosiella newyorkensis | reverse complement strand
TTCAGATATTTATCGACCGTTCTGCGATCGACATCGAGTTCACGGGCAATCTTGGATTTGTTCAATTTCAAAACACCCTCCTTCATAAGCGGCATAAGCTTGTTCAAATCTGTCAAAGAATCAACACGCAACGAGTTGTTGATTGATAAAGTAATGATCATAAAATCCTCCCTGCAAATAAGAGAATTTTACAATCTTTTTTTAGAAATTGTACATATTTATCTCATCGTTTATGTACATATTTATCTTATCGTCTACAAAGGATTTGTCTATCTGACCAGCGTGATGGATCTGTATTCCAGAAAAATAGTCGGGTGGGTGATGACTCGAAATATGGAAGCCGCAAAAGTTCTGGAGTGTATAGAAACAGCAAAAAGAAGACGAGGAATCAAAAAGCCATTGGTGATCCACAGCGATCGAGGAGTGCAGTACACAAGCGAAGAATACAAAAACAAGACAGAAGGAATGGAAAGATCGTATTCGAGAAAAGGCAATCCATGGGACAACGCCTGTATCGAAAGCTTTCATTCACTGATCAAGAGAGAATGGATCA
>NZ_MPKA01000072.1 GCF_001945605.1 Dubosiella newyorkensis | reverse complement strand
TTTTTTTGTTTTTTCCCGCCGGACTTTTGTCTTGGATGGTTTTGATCTTAAATGCTTGTAGTAGCCGGAAGTGCTCTTATCCAATTTTGCCAGTATACCCGCTACCGATACTTTGGGATGTTTCTCTTTGTATTCCCGAACCGATCGATAGAGGATACGAGCCGTTATTTGCCGAGTATACTGATCGCTTTTTTTAATACATTGAGCGCGTCCTGGGTATCTCTGAGCTGTTTTTTAAGATGGGCGATCTCTTTGGCTTCATCGCTGCTGTAGTTGCCAGACCCTCGAACAATGACTTGATCGTCATGCTCTTTATAGCTTTTTACCCATCCTCCAATTGTTGTGTCATGGACTCCGAATTGTTTGGCGATCTGCGTGTAGGGAAGATCAGGATGATCGAGTACATACTGAATCACCTGTTCTTTAAATTCTCTGTCATAATGTTTTGCCATTTTTCATTCCTCCTCATTCTGGAATTCAAATTGTTCTTCTTATGACATTCTACCACTTGAATTTTCAGAGGTTTAAGGAATACACCATTAATACTAAATCCA
>NZ_MPKA01000045.1 GCF_001945605.1 Dubosiella newyorkensis | reverse complement strand
ATAAGCTTGGGGCTTTTCAAGCCGCAGCAAGAGCTGGGAGTTTGAAAAGCAACAAGAAATGGGTTCTTAGGGATAGGGACCCGTAGTCAATGGAAAGCGGAACAAATTTTTTCGGATTTGTCAAAAAACAGAAATTTAGGTTGTCCTCAAACTTGACATAGTACCAGATAGAACTAGGAATTTATAATCTGCTAAGAGAATTCTTTTTGAAAACATTGCGTGAAATTCGAAAGTAGGTGATCAAGAATGAGTGCGAAAGGACCATGGCTTTTAGGATGCCTATGGCTTGTCTTATCCTTTTTGATGTTCGCAATAGACAACAAAGTGCTTGGTTCAGTTTGGCTAGGCGCTTCCATCCTGGAGCTGATCATAGAATGGAGAAAGGAGAACAAATAAAAAGATTTTGATTCATTTCATCACTCGACTGGATATTGATCAAAGAGTGCGACGATCCTCGATCTGTTTTCCGCTTCTTCGCGTAAAGAACAGACGTTCGCTACGCTTCTAGAAGAAGAATTTTGAATATCCGTTGTTTCGATCGTCAAAACGACGCCTTCTTGCGTCATGGTCCAAGAATGGATGCATTGGCTGCTTGTAGAAAAACCCGACTTTGTAAAACGTGATCCGCTCAGCTTGTCATAAAGCGCGTCAGGATCTAGCGCCATCCAAGTAATTGTCCATTCGTTCTCGCTCTGGTTCAGACTGCCTGAAAACTGATCTGGAAATGATCGAAGGATCTCGATCCCCTCGGCGGAGAGCACGTCGACTAGCGGACATCTTTGATAAGTCGAATCGACTGTACTCCAGTATGGGTCGCGCTCAAACGAATTCGATGAGATGACTCCATTCACATCCAGAGAAAGATTGATATTCGTTTGTGTTTTCCCGTCGGTACGCGCCAGTGAGACTGCCTCGCTAATTGGTTGTTCCGGCCCGTTCTGTAAATCTTGAACATAGTAAATCCATCCATCCTGTTGAAAACACCAGATTGTCTGGAAACCAAGGAGTCCTTTGTCGATGTCGATCGCATATCCTTCCGGATTGGCTGTGATGGTGGCTTGCGCCACGCAATCCATCCAACGAGCAAGAGCAGTCCCATCGAGATGGTCTTTGGTTTCGAACTCTTTCAGAAGCTTCGCCACCGGTTCCGGCTTTGATTTTTCACCACCAGAACATCCACTCAGTATAGTTGCGATGGTCAAAACGGCAAGTAGAAATCGAATTCTTTTCATTCTGTATTCCTTTCTCTTTCTTCTGCTTTTGGTAAAATAATTTCCTTATTAAATAATTATAACCGAAGAGTGTTAAATAGAAAAACCCATTTCGCTGTTGTTGTGTTCATCATCGATGACAGAACCGCTCAATGGGTTTAAAAGAATTTGTATTTTGCTTTCTACTGTTTTGCTTTTCCTTGGTTGGCGACTGCATCCATCTTCGCTTGAAGCTCTTTCTCGTCCGCTAGATAGTAGTGGTCTTTAAGCTTCATGTCATCATCGAATTCAAAGACAAGCGGGATCCCTGTAGGAATGTTGACTTTCATGATCTCTTCATCGCTCAAGTTTTCTAAGTACTTCAACAACGCCCGCAAGGAATTGCCGTGCGCGACGATCAATACATTCTCGCCACCTTCGATATGCGGTTTGATCGTCTCCTCATAATAAGGAATGACGCGCTCGATGGTCGTCTTTAAACTTTCTCCTAAAGGAAGCTCGTCCTTTGGCACGTTCCGATATGGTTTTTCATTGCGAGGCGCTCTTTCATCTGTTTCTTTTAAAAGCGGAGGAAGAACGTCGAATGAACGCCGCCAGATCAAGACTTGCTCGTCTCCATATTTTTTGGCGGTATCGGCTTTATTCAAACCTTGCAAAGCGCCATAATGGCGTTCGTTGAGCTTCCAGCTTTTTTCTACTGGAATATAATCGAGATCCAATCCATCCAATACGTGATTGAGTGTGTGGATCGCTCGCTTCAAATACGAAGTATAGGCGATATCAAAATCATAGCCTTTATCTTTTAAGATCTTTCCGGCTTGTTTCGCTTCTTTGTGTCCTTTTTCGCTTAGATCGACATCGCTCCAGCCCGTGAAGCGATTTTCTTTATTCCATTCGCTTTCTCCATGACGAATGCATACGAGTTTTTTCATAGTTTGTTTTTCTCCTCTTTTTGTTTGGCTTTATCATACATGCCTTTGACTTGGATCAAATTAATGCCCACGACGACAAGAATTGCGCCATTGAGCCAAGACGGGGAACGATACATTTGAACCGCAAACGCAATAAGCAAGATCACATCAACAAGTGCGATCACATAAATTTGATTTTTCTGCATGGGATTTCCTTTCTGTGAACTAACTTTATTGTAGTCGGAAAAACTTGGATTTCCTATTCAGACACTTAGAACATCTTGCGTGCGATAATAATTGCGACATCTTGTAAGTTCAAATTGAATGAGCTAAACTAAAAATAGAATTGAGCGCTTGGTTCAATGGGTGTGAGAGTCCATGTGGGGTGGATTCTCATTTTTTGTTGTATCAATAATATTTTTTTCATAAAATAAAAGCATGAAGGAATTTGCTGAAGTATATGAAGAAGTGAGCCAAGGAAAATCGGTCCGCGTATATGAAATGGCGGACTTTTGTCAAATCGCTCCTCAAAGCCTCTATCAAATCTTAAATGGAAAACGAAAGCCGACTTCTGGCGATCTTGTGCTACGGATCGCCGAATATTTGCAGCTGCGCCCAAAAGAACGAGAAAAACTAGTCAACAGCTATTTTATGACGATCATCGGCAAAGACGTGTATATTCGAAGAAAAAGCGTGACGAATTTTTTTGATTCCTATAAAGAAGGAATCGGCGATTTGCGCTTTTTTCGAACGAGCACGATCGAAGAGCTCCCCAACTTAATGACGATCTCGAATACGCTTGATCTCGCGCAGCTTGTCTACAATATGTTTTTTGAAACCAAAAAAGAAGTGCTATGCATGTATTTGCCCTCTACTTTTCCGATCCTTGCCAATCTTGTTCGCTCTTATGAGAAAGAAGGCGGGCAGCTGCATATAGAACATATATTTGGGATCAATCGTCAAAAACAAGACACGGAACTCGAAAACAGCACGTTAAGAACGCTGCAAAACTTGATCCCGATCTATATGGGAACGACCGACTTTAAAAGCTACTATTTCTATGAAGACATGGATAGCTTCATGTACCCGTTTCCGTATTATATATTGAGTCATGCCGGATTGATCCAGATCGCTTCCGATTTCAAGAATGCCATCTTGATCAAAGATGAAAAGATCCAAAGCCTCTATTATGCCCATTTTAACGCGCAACGAAAATATTCGACCCCTTTCAATGTGGAACTAACAAAATCGAATCAAATCATGAAAAACAGCCTGTATTATTGGCAGAATAATCAAGAAAGCGTCGTATCCTATCGGTATTATCCATTTCTGTATCCGCTTTTGGATGAAGAACTTTTAAAAGAAACGACAATGGGCATGGATCCAGACTTTCTAGCTGAATCGATCGAATATATGGACTGCGTCCGCGCCAAGCTAGAAGCCTATCCATCGAAACTCTTGTTTACGTTTGAAGGAATCCAAAAATTCATGAAGTTTGGCTATCTAGGCGATATCGATTCTATGACCGAAAATACATTCAATTTGCGCGATCGCAAAGAAATCATTGGCCGATTGATCGATAAATACGATGAATATGGCTATGTGATGCTCAAAGGCATGTTTGGCGGGATCGACCCGCTCATCCAGCTGATGGTCACACCTTCAAGAGGATATGTGCAGATCTTCAACGAACACAAGCAATCCGTATTTTTAGGGATCCGCAACGAAAAGGTGCTCTTCTTGTTCAAAGACTATTTAGAAAATATCCCAGAAAATTTAGTGTATACACCCCAAGAGGCCAAACAGCTTCTAAAACGATTATTGGAGTAAGGCAATGAAAAAATGGATCAAAGCTTTGTTTTATCCTCCCAAAAAGTGGATCGGCCTTTTCGTTCTTGTTTCCATAGCTTTATTTTTGTCGGCCCATTATAGTCAAAACTTATATGGGATCACATGGATCGTATTCTGCTATACGCTTTTCATCAGCGCGCTGGCCAGCCCGCAGCTCATACGCGACCTTTTTATCGTGCTCAACCGCCATAAATGGACATCGATGTTTGTGAATGATGTCAACATCCGCATTTTTGTCTCGCTCTATTTCAATATGTTCATCACGAGTTTGAACGCGTGCTACGATTTTTTCTTCGGCTTGATCGATCAAAGCGAATGGCTCATTGGGATCGCTTTCTATTATGGTGTATTGACGGCTATCCGTTTCTATTTGTTGTCGTATGTCAACCGCTACCATGGCACCTACAAAATTCGCGGAAAACAATTTTTGGAAGATCTAAAGCGATATCGAGCGACAGGCTATTTGTTGATCGCGCTCCTAGTCCCCTATACGTTGATCGCCTATTTTATGCTCGAAAAACAACAGGCGTATTCGTATCGTGGGCTGACTCTGTATGTGATGGGTCTCTTTACGATCTATCAATGGATCATGGTCGTATTCGGACACCTTGTTTACCGTAAGATCGACGCGCCCATTTTAACAAGCAAGCGCGCTTTGAATTTTGCTTGTTCGATCGTATCGCTTTTAGCTTTTGAGACCGCTTGGTTCTCCAACGCGCCTTTTTCAACCCGACAGACGATCCTAGCCTTCAGCGCGAGCATGGGCGGGATCGTGATCTTCTGCATCGCCTTTTATATGGTTCGGCGCGCCCATTCGATCTTATCGCTCAACTTCGTTCCATTAGGAAAAGACAAGCAACACTTTTGGGAAAAGATCCAACAAAAGAAAGCGGACTATGCGGAAGAAAAGAAACGCTATGAAGAAAATCTACGCAAAAACTGGAATATGGAAGAAATCGACTCCAAAAATTGGTGGCATAAAAAAGAAAAATAAGGCCAAACAGGAATCTGTTCGGCCTTTTCAATTGCCTCGAGGAATACGAAGCTCATTTTGACGCATCGCCAAATATAGAATAGGAAGGATCCCTAGGATCCCTAAATAAAAATACCAGGCATAGGCGAATGTAGAAAACTCATATAAGATCGAAGAAAGGATCGCGCTAGCGAACAAAAAGCCAATCGTATAGCGAGAGTGCCGATTTTGTTTCCTCAATAAGATGCCCACCACCAATAAACACAAAGAAATCGCTTTGATCACGCTCTTGATTTGAAGGATCGCTTGAAAAAAACGAGCCGAACGCATGAAAGAAACGCTCAAATAGACGGCTGAATTGGCCACGATCAAGTTAGGAACACACGCGCACAACAAAAATAAATAAAAGACGAGCACGAGCCCCCACGTATTTTTTGACCACGAAAAAAGGCGGCCTAGAAAGTAGCTAGTCATCAAGCATACGAGCACATTCAAGATCGGAAACCAAACTTCATCATGCACCGTCACAAATTTGTTCAAATGCTCGCTGAACTGGATCTTGATCGCATATAGATCGATCCAGTAAAGCGCCAAAAGACCCAAGATCGAAATGAGGATCTCGACACCCGTTTTGATCTGCTTTTTTTTCATCGCTTTCTCCGAACTTGTTTTTGCTTATAAAAGACGCAAAACAACAAAAAGGCAAGGATCCCTACGATCATCACGATCCAAAATTCTCCCCACAACACATAGGTGCCCAACAAAACAAGCGAAACGACCCATAAAAGAACGCTCAAACAAAGCTGAGCGATCATAAGCGCCTCATCTTGTAAATATTTATCCCCCTTGAATGGGGTCCCAAACACTTGCAAGCCTTGGTCTTTGGCATACTTGGAAACGAGTGTCTCAACCAATAGACAAAGAGCGACGCCAATCAAAAAATAGATCCATCCAATCTCAGGAATCCAAAATGTTGAGCCTACGCAAACCCCTTGCCACACAAGCAATGTATAATAATCTTTATTCATGATGCTTTTCTCCTGTTGATTGTATTTTAGGACACCTCCTAAAAAAAAGGTACTCGCTTGCATTATACCCCCAAGGGGTATATTATGGAACTGGGTGATCGATGTGGAAGAAAAAACAGTGATCCGCGACGAGCAAGACGTCCGCAAACTCAAAAATCGTCTCCATCGAATGATGGGACAGCTGAGCGGGATCGAAAAAATGATTGATGAGAATCGGTATTGTGGCGATATCTTGATCCAGGTCGGCGCATTAGAATCTGCCCTGCAATCCTTCGGATATACGCTGCTCGATAAACATCTGCATTCCTGTGTCGTTCATGAAATCAACAACGGCAATGAGAAAGTGCTCGATGAAGTGATGGATTTAATGAAAAAATTAAAATAGGGGTGATATATAATGGAAAAACAATTTGATGTTTCCGGCATGACGTGCGCTTCGTGTTCCGCCAATGTCGAACGAGCCGTCAAAAAAGTGCCTGGCGTCGAACATGTCGATGTTTCGCTGCTCAACAATACGATGAAAGTCGACTACAACGACGAAGAAACGAACCCTAGCCAGATCATGGCTGCCGTGGATGCGATCGGCTATGGCGCCACCCTAAAAGAACAAGGAAACACAGCGTCCAAAAATTCGATGCAGGAAGAATGGGACCGACGCCAAAAACGCATGGAAGAAGAACAAAAAGAAAAAAAATCAAACCTTGTCTATTCTTTGATCCTTCTTGTTCCGCTGATGATCGTCGCCATGGGACCTATGATGGGTCTCCCGTTCTGGCAAGGCATGGAATGGGGCATGATCTCTGCGATCACGCAGCTCGTATTGACCATGATGATCTTATTCTTTCAGCGCTCCTTCTTTATCCATGGCTGGAAAGCGCTCTTTAAAAAGGCGCCCAACATGGATTCGCTTGTCGCCTTAGGGGCGAGCGCCGCCTTTGGCTATGGGCTGTATGCCATGTATAAAATGGCGTATGGCTTTGGCTTTGGTGATATGGAAATGGTCCATGGCGCCATGCATTCAATGTATTTTGAATCAGCTGCCATGATCGTGACACTCGTTTCTTTAGGCAAATACTTAGAAGCGCGCTCCAAATCAAAAACAAGCGACGCCCTAGGAAAACTGGTCGATCTTGCCCCGAAAAACGCGACCGTCATCCGCAATGGTCAAGAAGTGCAAGTGAATGCCGAAGATGTCATGGCGGGCGATATCGTCCTGATTCGTCCTGGACAGCGCATTCCAGTCGATGGGATCGTGATCTCTGGCCATGGCTATGTCGACCAGGCCGCCATTACCGGAGAAAGCATACCAGTCGAAAAAGAAGAAGGCGATCCGATCATTTCCGCCACCATGAACGTGAATGGAACCTTTCAGTTTCGCGCCACGAAAGTGGGCGACGATACGACCCTCGCTCAGATCATTCGCTTAGTCGATGAAGCCGGGAACACAAAAGCGCCTATCGCCCGCTTAGCCGACAAAGTCTCTGGCATCTTTGTTCCGATCGTGATCGGGATCGCTCTTGTGACATTCATCGTCTGGCTTGTAAGCGGCACAAGCTTTGAATTCGCCTTATCGAACGCGATCAGTGTGCTTGTTATCTCGTGTCCATGCGCCTTAGGTTTAGCGACACCTGTCGCTGTCATGGTCGGCACAGGAAAAGCGGCCGAAAATGGAATCTTGATCAAATCAGCCGAAAGCCTAGAGACGATGCATAAAGTCGATATGATCGTTTTGGATAAAACAGGAACGATCACTTCCGGAAATCCAAGCATTCACGATATTGTCGTCTTCGATCCAAAGTATGATGAAGACTCCTTTTTGCGACTGGCCGCTTCGATTGAAACGGGAAGCGAACACCCTCTTGCCAAAGCGATCGTGCTCGAAGCCAAAGCTCGAAACCTCGTTCTCGATGGACTCGAAAACTATGTTGCTTTGTCGGGCAAAGGCTTAAAAGCAAAGCTGGAAGGAAAAGAATATGTGGCCGGCAATCAAAAATTGATGGAAGAAGAAAAGATCTTCTTATCTAAGCCGATCAAAGACTATATTCATAAGCTCGCCGATCAAGGACAGACGCCACTGCTTTTTGCCTGCGAAGACAAGGTGCTTGGCATTATCGGTGTAGCGGATACGATCCGCCAAAGCTCGATCCAAGCGATACGCGCCTTTAAAGAAAAAGGAATCTACGTGGTCATGCTCACAGGCGACAATATCAAGACCGCCAATGCGATCGCCCAAGATATCCAGGTCGATGAAGTGATCGCGGACGTTTTGCCGACCCAAAAGGAAAGCGTCGTGCGCCGCTTCCAAGACGATGGCAAGTTTGTCGCGATGGTTGGGGATGGGATCAATGACGCCCCTGCGCTCGCTCGAGCCAACGTAGGGATCGCGATCGGCGCCGGAACCGATATTGCGATCGATTCAGCCGACATCGTATTGATGAAAGACAACTTGATGGATGTCAATACGGCCTATGAACTTTCAGACAAAGTCATCAAAAACATTAAGATGAATTTGTTTTGGGCGTTCTTCTACAATGTATTGGGAATTCCGGTGGCAGCTGGCGTGTTCTATCCACTGTGGGGAATTTTGTTGTCGCCAATGATCGGCAGCGCTGCCATGTCTTTATCGAGTGTATGCGTCGTATTGAACGCTTTGCGATTGCGTTTCTTTAAACCAAGCCAAGAAAGCGTGCAAGAAAAGAAAGAAGCGACAAAAGCGAAGATCCAGTATACAGAAGACTATACTGTAGGTATCGAAGAACACAAGGAGGAAAAAACAATGGAAAAAATCATGAAAGTCAATGGAATGTCGTGCAACCACTGCAAAGCCCATGTGGAAAAGGCTCTAGATGAAGTATCGGGTGTCAAGAAAGCCGTGGTCGATCTCGACAAAAAAGAAGCCCGCATCACATTGGAGGCGCCTGTCGAAAACCAAGTCTTGATGGATGCTGTCAAAAACGCGGGTTATGAGCCCGTATCGATCCAATAAGGAAAAGGAGATCCCGCGATCTCCTTTTTTTAAACGATTCGAGCTCCAAAGGGCATCAAGGCAAGCTTGGCGAATTTGAAGCACTGCAAGCCAAAGG
The DNA here is from genome assembly GCF_001945605.1 of Dubosiella newyorkensis. Classification (GTDB taxonomy): domain Bacteria; phylum Bacillota_I; class Bacilli_A; order Erysipelotrichales; family Erysipelotrichaceae; genus Dubosiella; species Dubosiella newyorkensis. The sequence goes on along the minus strand of NZ_MPKA01000045.1, from coordinate 36,558 downwards.
GAATGCCAATGATCGTAACACACAAGATAATACCGCATCCAATGGTCTCGATCGCCAGGGCGAATCCGCCAAAAAGAAGCCACAATACGTTGACAAGAAAACTAACCGTCGATGTAGAATAGACGATCTGTTTGCCAAACGGCCACAACATCAGCGTTCCGAATTTAAAGCACTGCGTACCAATCGGAATGCCAATAATCGTGATACACCAAAGGATCCCGATGAAATACCAAGAAATCGCAAGCAAAAATCCTCCAAACAAAAACCAAATAATATTTCCTAAAATAGACATACGACCTCCTGACTATCCACTTATTCTACAAGCATGGATCGCAGGATGCCAGTATATTGTTGAACCTCCTTTCTTTTTTGTTGTAAATATAAATCCATGGTCCAGTCGTTTGGAAAAAGATGAAATAAGAAAGAAATACAAACTTTTTTGAATGGTTTTATCATATTTCATACGATAATCCGATATAATTAAGAATAATTAGACACAAAAAGAAAGATTTTCTTAAAACGCAACAACCAGTTGCGCACTTTCTAAGCGCGCTTGGTAGTTGATAGAGAGCGAATATGGAAAGATAAACGCAAGAAAAGGAGATTCAACTATGAATTTAGGAGAAAAAATCATTGAACTTAGAAAGAAAGAAGGATACTCGCAAGAAGAGCTAGCTTCTTTACTCGATGTATCAAGACAATCGGTATCGAAGTGGGAATTAAACGCTTCGACTCCCGATCTTGACAAGATCGTACGCTTATCGGAAATCTTTCACGTAAGCATCGATTCTTTACTGCAAGAAGATCGGATCGAACCCGAAGAACATGTAGCGCGTCTAATGCCCCAAACAGAAGTAGAAGCGCTCGTGAACTTAAAAGAAAAAAGCCGCCTCTATATCGCCATTGCTGTTTTCTTGTTTATCGTATCCCCGATCGCGCTGTTCGTGTGTGGAGGCGGATATTCGCTTGGCTTTTTTCATGATGTATTTAAAAGCGAAGATCAAGCCGGCATGATCGGATTGATCGTTCTTTTGATCCTTGTCAGTATTGGAGTGGCGATTTGCGTCTATTTTGGAAGCCGCTTAGAAAAGTATGAATGGATCGAAAAAGAACCTGTCCGTTTATCGAATACTACAAGAAATTGGGTCCAAGAGCGTTTGGAAACGATGCAGTCGAAATCTGCCCTTTGGACGATGACCGGCGTTACGATTTGTATTTTAAGCGTCATTCCATTGTTTGTTTCGATCATGATCAGCGAACAGTATGTGTTTGTAGGATTGAGCATCCTTCTGTTTTTTGTCGCTTGCGGCGTATTCATCTTTATATATAATGGCACCATGAAAGAAACGTATGAAGCGCTTCTCAATCAAGGTGAATATTCCATCAAAAACAAGCAGTTCAATAAGAAGTATAGCTACTTGCCTGGCGCCTATTGGTGCATTGTCACAGCCATTTATTTAGCGTGGAGCTTTACCACCAACGATTGGGATCACACATGGATCGTCTTTGCGGTAGGAGGTGTTCTCTTTGCGGCGATCACGATCTTGTTCAAAGGAAGTCTCGAGAAAAAATAATCAAAAAAATGTCCTGTGCGTACGCTTCAGGACATTTAATATATATAGGTGTATTTTACCAAGCCGTCGCGATATCGAGCTGATTTGGATTTGAATGAGCAAATCCTCCTGTATCGCAGACGATCGCTTTTCCAAGCGAAGAATCGACGATCGATCCGCGAGGATGCAAGCCAAGATGGGCGGCGACCATCACATAATCGCCAAGCATTTTGACGCCATCTTCCCTAACCCAATAAGGATCGTTGTTGCCCATGCCGCGCATGATCGAGACAACGCCTTCCATCGGTAAATTATAATAGGTTTCTTTTCCAGAAGGCCCGACGATCGTTCCAGCGCTTGGTGAAAGGACTGGGCCGTTCCAATTGGTTTTTAATTGTTCTTGTCTTTTTGCTTCTTCTTGTTCTTTCATGTCTTGGATGACTTCTTCATCGAGCGTGATCGAATCTTTCTCGAGATAATATGTTTTTCCATCCACTTCGACTTTCCAATAGTCGTAGTTGTTGATGCCGCTTAGTTCTACGGCATCGTATTTTGAGAAGGAAATCTGATCGATCCCGCTCTCTTCTGGTATATCTTTGCCTTTCGCATCTTCTATAAGATAGGCCGTTTCTTGTGTTGGTTCAAAAAAGTACTTTTCAAAACGAAGATTGGCTTGTTCATAGATCGGATCATGCACTTTGTTGAGTGTTATTTCCGGTGTGCTGATTGCGCTTAATCCCCCTAATAAAACGCTCGCAAACAACTGTTTCATCATGGTTGTTTCCTCCTTTTTTATTTCACAAGGAAACACTATACACGATAGAACGGGGGTTGTCAAAAAAATGTTTATTTCTTAAAAACAAAAACCATCGATTTGATGGTTTTGTTTACGAAGTGTGAACGGTTACATTAAGTCTTCCAAAAGGACGATTTCTTGTTTTGCGAGGGAAGCCGGAACATCGATGATCCGCTGGTTTTCGCTACCCCGAAACTTGAGCATGATATTCTTGCGTTCTTCCTGAAAAGGACCATCGACAAGCACATTGAGATACGAAAGCATTTCTTCGGTATATGGGCCATGTCGTTTACCGCCTAAGAGCAAATCTTGATCGAGCACGAAGCCTGTATAGCACCAAATCGATTTGGTTGGAAAACGTTCTTTGACTTTTCTAAGCAGGCGGATCAAGGCTTCCTGGTTCGAAAACTCGAAAGGCTCGCCTCCAAGAAGGGTCAAACCATCGATGTACTCGTGATCGAGAGAGTCGAGGATCTCTTGCTCTGTCTTTTTCGTGTAGGGCTTTCCATAGTCAAAATCCCAAGTTTCTTTTTGAAAACAGCCAGGACAATGGTTCGTGCACCCGGAGACGAACAAAGTCGTCCGCACGCCAAGGCCATTGGCTATATCGTATTTTTTGATCGTTCCATAATTCATGAGCTACCTTCTTTCTTCTTTATTCTAACAAGCAATTCGATTTTTCTCTAGAACTGATTTTGATATACTTGCCTCAAAAAAGTGAGGTAATATGGATTCAACAATTTTATGGATGCTTCTTTTACAAGTGGCTTTGATCGCTTTGAACGCTTTGTTTGCCTGCGCCGAAATCGCCGTCATTTCCGTCAACGAAAACAAGATCGAAAAGATGGCAGAACAAGGAAATGGCAAGGCGGCTCGTTTATTGAAGCTGATCAAAGATCCTTCGCGCTTCTTGGCCACGATCCAAGTCGCCATCACTCTGTCGGGCTTTTTAGGCAGCGCCTTTGCCGCCGATAACTTTGCTGGCTATCTTGTCGATGGACTCGTAAAACTTGGCGTAGGGATCTCGCCTTCGATCTTGAATACGATTTCTGTCGTATTGATCACGATCATTTTGTCGTATTTCACGCTCGTTTTTGGAGAGCTTGTTCCAAAACAGATCGCGATGCGTAAAAAAGAAACGATGGCGCTTTCTGTTTCTGGCTTGATTTCGACGATTTCTAAGCTATTCGCTCCTCTAGTGAGCTTATTAACGATCTCGTGCAATGGAGTGCTAAGACTTTGTGGGATCGACCCAAATCAGGAAGATGATACAGAGCTTAGCGAAGAAGAGATCCGCTTGATGGCAGAAGCTGGAAGCTTGAAAGGAACGATCGATCAAGAAGAAAACACGTGGATCCAAAATGTGTTCGAATTTGACGATTTGGCGATCGAAAGCATCATGACGCATCGAAAAGATGTCACCATGCTCGATGCCAAAGATCCCATCGAAGTGTGGGACAAGACGATCTTAGAAAGCAAACGCTCCCAGTTTCCGATCTTTAAAGAAACAAAAGATTCGATCGTAGGCATTCTCAATGCGAAAGATTATTTCCGCTTGAAGGATGGCTCCAAAGAAAACGTATGGAAGCGCGCGGTCCGTAAGCCTTATTTTGTACCCGAAAACATGAAAGCCGATGTTCTATTCAAAACAATGAAAAAAGACAAGCAGAAGTTGGTGGTCGTTTTGGATGAGTATGGCGGCGTATCTGGCGTGGTGACCATGAACGATCTTGTCGAAGAACTCGTCGGCGATTTTAATGAAGAAGAAAGCCCACGTATTTTGCCAGCTGGCATCGATCGCTGGAAAGTGCTTGGCAATGTGCCGCTGGATGCGATCAGCGAAATCACGGGAGTCGACTTGGATGAAAATGACAACGACTCCTTCAACGGAATGATGTATCAGCAACTTAGACGCGTACCAGAAGATGGAGAGCGATGCAGCTTTGTGATCAAAAACTTGCAGTTCGACGTCTTCCAAATCGAGAATCACGAAGTCAAATTCGCGACGATCATCAAAATCAAAGAATAAGAAAAAGCGAGGTCGTTGGCCTCGCTTTCGTTTTATAGATGCATGACGCGCTCTTTGATTTCTTGGGTCCGTCCTTGGTTCCAGAATTGGGTTCCGATATAGCCGCACGTTCTGCGCGCCACATTCATCTTTTCTTGATCGTGGTTGTGGCAATTTGGGCACTCCCAAATAAGCTTATGGTTTTCATCCTCTACGATCTGGATCTCGCCTGTATAGCCGCATTCTTGACAATAGTCGCTCTTCGTGTTGAGCTCGGCATACATGATATTTTCATAAATGTGATGGATCAAAGCGAGTACCGCAGGAATGTTGTTTTCCATATTTGGCACCTCGACGTAGCTGATCGCGCCTCCTGGGGAAAGCTTTTGGAATTGCGATTCGAACGTCAATTTATCAAAGGCGTTGATCTCTTCAGTGACGTGCACGTGATAGCTGTTCGTGATATAGTTGCGATCTGTGACACCTGGAATGATGCCAAAGCGGTCTTGCAGCTTTTTCGCGAATTTGTAAGTCGTTGATTCCATCGGCGTTCCATATAATGAAAAGTCGATATTTGTTTCTTGGCGCCACTTCGCGCACGCGTCATTCAAATACTGCATGACTTGTAAGCCGAATTCTGTGCCTTCTTTTTCGGTGTGCGGATGCCCTGTCATGTACGTGACGCATTCACATAAGCCGGCATAGCCAAGAGAAATGGTCGAATAGCCGCCAAAAAGCAATTTATCGATCGGCTCGCCTTTTTTCAAACGAGCAAGAGCCCCATCTTGCCATAAGATCGGCGCCACATCGCTTGGCGTGCCAAGAAGACGATTATGACGGCACATGAGCGCTTTATAACACAAGGCGAGACGCTCGTCCATGATTTTCCAGAACGTGTCGAGATCGCCTTTAGAAGAACAAGCGACATCGACAAGATTCAAAGTCACGACGCCTTGGTTGAATCGTCCATAATACTTTGGTTGATCGTTTTCATCGCGATAGGTCGTCAAGAAGGAACGGCATCCCATGCATGGATAACAATGGCCTTCGCCTTTCGTGTCGATTTTGAGAGAAAGCATGAGCTTTTCTGAAATGTAGTCAGGAACCATACGTTTCGCGGTGCATTTGGCGGCAAGCTCTGTCAAATAATAATAAGGACTGTCTGGCTTGACGTTGTTTTCCTCTAACACATAGATCAGTTTTGGGAAGGCTGGCGTGATATAGACGCCCTTCTCGTTTTTGACGCCTTGAATACGCTGTTTGAGCATTTCTTCGATGATCAAAGCGAGATCATGACGCTCTTGAGGGTCCGAAACCTCGTTCAAATACATGAAAACGGTCACGAATGGCGCTTGGCCATTGGTCGTCATCAATGTGATGACTTGGTATTGGATCATCTGCACGCCTTTTTCGATCTCGCGATGGACGCGCATTTCCGCCATTTCATTCGCCTTTTCTTCCGTGTATGGAATATCGAGCGCATCCATTTCCTCGCGGACTTCTTTGCGCGCTTTTTGACGAGAGACTTCTACAAAGGGCGCTAGATGCGAAAGCGTGATGCTCTGGCCCCCGTATTGGCTGCTGGCCACTTGCGCGATGATTTGCGTCGCCACGTTGCACGCTGTTGAAAAACTATGTGGCTTTTCGATCATCGTCTCCGAAATGACCGTTCCATTTTGGAGCATGTCTTCTAGATTGACCAAACAGCAATTGTGCATATGCTGGGCGAAATAGTCCGAATCGTGGAAGTGAATGATCCCTTGGTCGTGCGCTTCCATGACTTCTTGCGGCAATAAGAAACGTTTTGTGATGTCTTTTGAGACCTCGCCGGCCATATAATCGCGCTGCACGCTGTTGACAAGCGGATTCTTGTTCGAGTTTTCTTGCTTGACTTCTTCGTTGTTCCGCTCAAGAAGGGACAAGATCTGCTGGTCGGTCGAATTGGCTTTTCTGACAAGGGCGCGCTCATAACGATACGTGATGTAGTTGTGAGCGACCGCGAAAAAACCGCGGGCCATGATTTCTGTTTCCACCATATCTTGGATCTCCTCGACGTTAGGAGAACGCTTCAATTGGACACATTTATCTGCGACGGTCTTGGAGGCTTGCAAAATCTGCTCTTCGCTCATTTGATCGTGCGCGGTCGCCTTGCTCGCTTTGCGGATCGCGTTTTCTATTTTTTGAACATCAAAATTGACTTCTTCGCCACTTCGTTTAATTACGTTCATGTTTGCTCTGCTCCTTTGATTTTTATAGTTTTTGGAAATAGTTGACGCTTCAACTATTTCCTCTATGCACTTAGTAGTATACATAGAAATATTTGGAATGATAGTCTTGACACTCAGAAATTTTTGACTCCTGATGGAATCGCCTTTACCTATCGTATTCTGTGATTTTGATCGCTTCTCTTTAATCATACCAAACAAAATGGATGAAATAAATATTAAAAACAGAAAATCTGAATAAGAAAAATCTACTAAATTTGTATGTTCTTGTTTAGCTTTTAAACGTTTTAGGGTATAATTAAAAACGTGCATGAAGGAGAAAGTTATGGATCAAGATCTAAAAGAATCGCTTGAATGCATGTATGAGATATGCGATGAAGTCGAAAAAACATTGGGGGCTAAACTTCATCTCAACTATCCATTAAAGACGCTTCTAAAGACAGAGTGGATGGTGTTCATTATGCACTTATCTTTTTCTGACTTAAAGATCCATCCAGAAGAAAGAGGGTTTTTATATGATTCCCTAGGCTTTCGCTTCAGCGATGAAGAAATGGAAGCTTTTATGGCTGAAACCGATCTAGAACATTTTGCGACGACCATTTCCTATACGCTGCAAGTGTTCGTTCAAGCCGACAACCACCTTTTTTCAAAATATGGAAAGATCTCCTTGGCGGCTACCGCGCTCTATGAAGTCTATGAGACGCTTGGCTTAGCTGCGGTCAGTGTAGATGGAGAGATCAACATTCAAGAATACAACGATCTCTTCTCATATTTAAGAATGCTCAGCGCGTATATGAACCGAAATCTACTCTCGCTTCAAAACCATCAAACCCAATGAAATAGCTGAAACAAGTTCGTTTCAGCTTTTTTCTTTCCTATTCTTCTTCGCTCTGGAACGTCCAGCCATGCTCGCCATGATACACCATCAAACGACTCATACCTCCATCGAGAACGATCTCTTCGCCCGTGATAAAGCCAGCCGCATCGCTTGCCAAAAACATCGCCAGCTCGCATACATCATCGCACGTGCCGATCCGGCCCACTGGCTGCTGCAGCCGATCTGCAGCCGAGTGCTCTTCGTTCTTGGTATCGATCCAACCAGGCGCGATCGCATTGACACGCACTCTTCTTGCCAAAGAAATCGCCATCGCGTGGGTAAGCGCCATCAAGCCCCCTTTGGCAGCCGCATAGCTTTCGCTCTCCTCCATCGACATCGCATCCCGAGTCGAGGTGATATTGATGATCGAAGCCCCCAAGGCAAAATGATCCATCAATTGCTGACTTAAATAGAAGGGCGCGCTGATCCCGACAAGAAGGGCGTGATTGAAGCCTTCATAACTTCCTTCCTTGATCCCTTGCATGACTGGAGGGGCGTTGTTGATCAAAACATCCACATGATCGTATTTGGAAAGCACCTTTTTAATGAACGCGTCCATCATTTTTTGATTGGAAAGAGTGCCTTGAAAAAAATCGTTCGGCAAAATATCGAACACACAAACATGAGCGCCTTCTTCTTCGAAGCGCTCTTTTAACCGTTTACCAATTCCGCTCGCACCGCCAGTGACGATGACGACTTTGTCTTTAAATCGCATAATACCATTCTCCTTGATGCTTTCATACTACCACAAGAGGCGAAAGCATACGTCTATCTTGACACGATAGTGTATGCTTTTGTATAGGAGGAAGTGCGCATGCGTGTTATTCGTAAAACAAAAAAAGCCCCACAATGGCCTTATTGGCTCGTATCGATCCTTTTATTTGGGGGATCTGGATATTTAGTCTATCAATCTTTTTATGCTTCGGCGCCATTTGTGCTGCTTGCCGCATTGATCGTATTTCCGCCCATCCGTATCTTTCTTAAAAAACACCACTACAACGCCAACGCGCTGATCGGGATCCCTGTGTTCTGTCTTGTTCTAGCGGGGATCTTTGGCTATCTATCGCTGCCAGGAGAGAGCGATATTCCTTCGCTCCTTAAAGAATTCAAACCGCTTTCCGGAAGCAAGGTCAACACATTCCAAGACATGAGCTTCCGGCTCGATCCAGCGCTCCATTCTGAAGAAAAAGAAGGAAGCCTCTATTATTATCCGGTCGCTTCCCAATCCGTCCCAGTGCTTGTCGCATCTAAGGAAGAAGGAGAAACGATCAAAAATCTCGAATCGCTTTTGACACAAGAGGTCCAAAAACAACTCGGGATCAACGCGACTATCTTAGATATCATCGATGAAGACCGGTATGTCAATGGCCGCGAAAGCAAGCTCGTCTCTTATAATATCCACACTAAGAAAGGCAATGGATTGCTTTCTGGCGATCTTGTCGGCCAAACCTTTTTAGTCCCGATCGAAGGGGTGACCTACACTCTTTCCTTCTATACGTATAAAAATGATTTCAATGAGTACGATTTTTCGGATGTCGTCAATACGATCGATCTTTACGCCTTGACGCACTATCTCGATGTGCAAGAAGAGATGAACAACTATCTCAAGAAGCACGCGTGTCCTGAGAAAGCGTATCCGAGCGAATGCGACCAATTCAACACGTATCGCGCCAAGCTCAAATCGACCATCGACAACGAGGGAAGCATCGAGGAGATGGAAAACGCCAAAGAAGAAGCGGTCCGCTATGAAAACGAGGTCAAAGGTCGTATTCAAAAAGACCAAGAAGAAATGGAATATTTAAAAACGATCGGAGCAATATAAAAAGGCGAGCGCATCGCCTTTTTTTCTTTATTGGTCGTTGTCGTTGGCATTATGATCCATATCGTTCATATCATCGCCTGTATCGCTAGGCATGCTCGTATCGAATGGAGTGTCGATTCCTTGATACGTAAAACCAGTTTTGTCGAGCATCTGCATTTGCGCGAGCAGCTCGAAGGGGATCACAAAATTCGACAAGTCGTTAGGATCTTCTGGATTGGCTTGCGTCGTATAGATCGGAAATGTTTTATAATCCATTTCCTCTTCGCCTTGCAGAAGTTGCAGCTTGACGCCACGCTCTTCGATCTTGATCCGATATTCTTTTTTCATACATTTCACCTCGTGTTTTCTCCATTATAAAATAGGCGGAAGAAAAAAGAATGCTAGATGATTGGCAAAGTCGAAAATGAACAAGAAAAACACTATAATGAAAAGAAGAAAAAGGAGGATCCATGGAATTTGAAGTTTTTGGCATCGATGCCGACCAATCCGTACGTGACCAAGTTCATTACAGCGAAAGAGAATGCATGTTGCTTGCCCAAGATATCGGACAGCCCTGCTTGATCTTGCAGACATGCCATCGCTTCGAGATCTATTCAAAAAAACCGATCGATCCTGATAGGATCGTCCAAGCTTACCAAGGCTTGCCGATCAAAATCTACACCTACAAAGATCAAGAAGCGTATCGCCATCTGCTCGAAGTCGTCAATGGACTCCATTCGCAGATCTTTGGCGAAGATGAGATCCTCCACCAATTCAAAATGGCCTATGAACGCGCCTGCTTGAGCTATGACTTCGATGCCGCGCTCCATCATATTTTTCAAGAAGCGCTCCGTTGCGGCAAAGAGTGCCGACGCGACTATCAGCTTTCCAAACACCCGCTTTCCTTAAGCTATCTAGCCGCGCAGGAAATCAAAAAAAGAAAAGGCGATCTTCGAAAACGGAGGATCCTCGTATTAGGAGGTGGAAAGATCGCCCAGCAAGTGGTCGCCCACTTACAAAACACCAACGCCACCGTCCATGTCGCCTTGCGCCGCCAAGAACAAATTTCTTGTTTTTTGCGCGAAGGAATCGAACTTGCCCCGATCCCTTTTGAGGCTAAAGAACAATACGCCCAACAAGCCGATGTCGTCATCGCCGCCACTTCCGCCCCCCATATCGTGCTCGATACAAGATCCCTATCCAAAGAGACGATGCTTCTCGATCTATCTTCGCCACGCAACTTGCTTGGCGCCATAGACCAAGAAATATATACGCTCGATACGTTTGCCGTCCTCTCCAAGCGCAATTTATCGTTTCGCCAAGAAAATCTTGAATACATCCAAGAGCGCATCGAACACTTTATTCAAGAGTTCAAAGCATGGGAAACGAGGCAAGATACGAAAGAGACGATCCAAACGCTTCATGAACAAATCGACACGATCGCCAACGACACGAGCCTCTATTTAAGACGCAAGCTCGACTTGAACGAACGCGAACAACGCCTCGCTGCCCAAAGCGTGCAAGCCGCCTTGTTCCGCTTGCTTAAAACACCCCTTCAAAACGTGAAAGGCGATCAAGAACACTATCACCCGATGCTCAAAGCGCTATTTGATTTGGAAGAAAAGGAGGAAGAATACCATGTATCTTAAAATCGGATCGAGAGCAAGCAAGCTCGCGCTCGCTCAAAGCCATGAAATTGGCCGCTTCCTGCAAAGCGTGGATCCAAGCATCCGCTATGAAATCGTGCCATTTTCCACCAAAGGAGACAAGATCCTAGATAAGCCGCTCCATGAAATTGGTCAAAAAGGCTTGTTCACCCAAGAAATCGAAGACGCCTTGCGAGACAAAAAGATCGATCTTGCCGTCCATTCTCTCAAAGATCTTCCTAGCCAGCTCGATCCTATGTTCTGCTTGGCTCCTTTTTGTCTTCGCGCCGATCCAAGCGACTGCTTCATCAGTAATTCAGCCGATTTTTATCATCTTCCCTCTGGCTCGATCATTGGAACGGGCTCTTTGCGCCGAGAATTGCAGCTCAAAGCGCTTAGGAACGATCTAGTCTATCGAAACATTCGCGGCAACGTGCTCACCCGCCTGAAAAAACTGGACGAAGGCGAATACGATGGGCTCGTCCTCGCAAGCGCGGGCTTGAAACGATTAGGCCTAGAAGAGCGCATCACGCAAGTCTTTACGAAGGAAGAGTGCTTAGGCGCATGTGGACAAGGCGTGCTGGCCGTCGAGCTGTTAGCGGAAAATCAAGAACTCTACGCCCTGTTTTCCAAGCTTAAAAACGAGGTGATAGACCAAAGCGCACGCATAGAACGCGCATTCTTAACAGCGATGGATGGCTCCTGCCATACACCGATTGGCGCGCTCTATGATCCAAAAACACAAACGCTCGATATCGTCTATGGCGATACGGATTCGATCGGCCGCTACACCTTTCAAGAAAAGGATCCAGGCCGGCTTCTAGCCAAAGCGATTTTGAGCGTGAAAGGAGATTGGAATGGCTAAAGTATACTTGGTCGGTGTAGGCTGTGGAGATCCAGGCCTCGTTTCTTTGCGCGCCCAAGCGCTGATTGAACAAGCCGATTGTGTTTTATACGATCATTTGCTCGATGAACGCCTCTTAGATGCGTGCTCTTGCTCCTGCCGAAAAATTTATGTCGGCAAAAAAGGCCATGGCCTCTCTACAAGCCAGCAAACGATCCACGAATGGTTAGAACAGCTCGCTCAAGAGTATTCCTGCATCGTCCGCTTAAAGGGCGGCGATCCTTACGTGTTTGGAAGAGGCGGGGAAGAAGGCGAATTCCTGTATGAAAAAGGGATCCCATTCGAGGTGGTTCCTGGCATCTCCTCTTGCATCGCTGGCTTGAGCTATGCAGGCATCCCGATCACGTATCGCGGCCTCTCTCGTGGTTTTCGCGTCTATACCGCCTATACGCAAGAAAAGAAACGCAACGATCTGCCCTTTGATGAATTGGCGAACACGAACGATACGGTCGTCTTTTTGATGGGGCGCTCCTCGCTTCCTGAAATCGTGCATGAATATTTAAAACGAGGAAGCGATCGGCCCATCGCCCTGATCTCGAATGCGACCTGTTTTGATCAGCGTGTAGTAAGCGGAAGGATGTCGACGATCTTGACGCAAGATCTCGAATCGATCACAGCGCCCCTTTTGATCGTAGTAGGAGAAGTCGTTCAAAAACGCCAAGCGCTCGATTGGTTTTCTCGCCAAGAGCTCTCTGGGCTCTCGATCTTTTATCCGCGCCTATCTTCGCGTCTCGAACTGGCATCCACACTGCAAGAGCTTGGCGCCCAAGTGGACGCCCCCATCGCCTTTGAACAATGTCCCCATTTTGAAAATATGCAAGACATCGATTTGGTGGACTACGATTGGATCGTCTTGACTTCGCCTAGCGCGATCCGCTTCTTTATGGAGTGGATGGCTTGCGAAAAGGTCGATGTTCGAACATTGCCAAAGCTCGCTCTCGTGGGTGAAAAAAGCGCCCAAGTTCTGCAAGAATATGGTTTGTATGCCGACTGTATCGGCGAAGGGAATGTCGATTCTTTAAAAAAGCGGCTACCCGCTTCTAAGATCTTGATCCCGCATAGCGCCTCGAATCTAGAAGGGGTGAAAGGCTTTAGGGGCCAAGAGAAGATCGTGGTCTTGTATTCGAACAAGAAAAAGCCGATCCAGCCTCGCGCCAGCCTTTATGATGTGGCGATCTGTACGAGCAAAGCGGCTGTCGATGTGCTCGAAACGCATAAGATCAATGCCCGCTATTATATCGCGATCGGTCCGCAAAGCGAAAAAGCGCTCTTAGCGCGCGGATATTCAAATGTCTCTTGCGCTAAAGAAGCGAGCTATGAATCGATCGTAGAAGCAGTAAAAGGAGTAAAGAGAAAAAAATGTATAGAGGAAGAAGACTAAGAAAAAATAAAGAGATCCGCGCCCTCGTCCGGGAAAATCATGTGCGGATGGACGATTTGATCTATCCGATCTTCGTGCAGGAAGGAGAAGGGATCTGCGCCCCGATCGAAAGCATGCCTGGCCAATTTCAATATTCGATCGACCAGCTTCCGCCATTGTTGGATGAAATGAAAAAGTATGGGGTGCGCGCTTGCCTTTTGTTCGGGATCCCGGCTCATAAAGACGCATGCGGCTCGCAAGCCTACGCGCCAGAGGGGATCATTCAAAAAGCGGTGCGGGCGATCAAAGCCTACGATCCAGAATTGTATGTCATCACCGATGTATGCATGTGTGAATATACCGATCATGGACATTGTGGGATCCTTGATGAAGAAGGAGTCGTGCTCAACGATACGACGCTCACCTATCTAGCCAAGATCGCCCTTTCGCATGTGGAAGCGGGCGCGGATATGGTCGCTCCTAGCGACATGATGGATGGGCGTGTAGAAGCGATACGCCAAGTGCTGGATGAAAATGGATTCGCGGATGTGCCGATCCTATCCTACGCGGCCAAATACGCGAGCCAGTTTTATGGCCCGTTTCGAGACGCGGCCCACTCGGCCCCAAGCTTTTCGGATCGAAAAAGCTATCAAATGGATCCAGCCAATGGGAAAGAAGCGTTGCGCGAGATCGAAGCCGACATTCAAGAAGGGGCGGATGCGATCATCATCAAGCCAGCCATGTGTTATTTAGATATTTTACAGGCAGCCAAAGAACGGTTCGATGTGCCTTTTTGTGTTTACAATGTCAGTGGCGAATATTCGATGCTCATGCAGGCGATCTTGAATGGCTGGCTCAAAGAAGAGGTGATCGAAGAAACACTCGTCTCCTTCAAACGGGCAGGCGCTTCCATGATCATTACTTATTTCGCGCTAATGGAAGGGAAAAGACAATATGCTCAAAAACAATCACGACCTCTATGAAGAGGCTAAGCAATATATTCCTGGCGGAGTCAACTCGCCGGTTCGCGCGTTTCAGGCGGTTGGATGCGATCCGATCTTTATTCGCAAAGCGCAAGGCGCGCATTTGTTCGCGGAAGATGGACGCCACTATATCGACTATATCGCTTCGTGGGGACCGATGCTTCTAGGCCATGGGGCGCATATCATCAATGAAGCGATCGAAGCTCACATCAAAGATGGGATCAGCTATGGCCTTCCAAGCTGGATCGAGGTCGAGGTGGCCAAGCGGATCGTGGAGGCGTATCCTGGCGTCGACGAAGTGCGGATGGTCAATTCCGGCACGGAAGCGACGATGTCGGCCATTCGTCTTGCTCGAGGCTATACGCGCAAAGACAAGATCATCAAGTTTGAAGGGTGCTATCATGGCCACAGCGATGGCTTGCTCGTTTCAAGCGGATCGGGCGCTCTGACTTTTGGCGTGCCCACTTCGCCAGGGGTGCCGGAGGATGTCGTAAAAAACACGTTGGTGGCCACCTATAACGACTTGGATTCTGTCAAGGCGCTGATCGATGCCAATCCGGATGCGATCGCGGGCTTGATCGTCGAGCCGGTGTGCGGCAATATGGGCGTTGTTTCGCCAGAGCCTGGTTTTTTAGAGGGGTTAAGAGAATTGTGCACGAAGCATTCGATCGTCTTGATCTTTGATGAAGTGATCACAGGCTTTCGGATCAGCTACGAAGGGGCGGCGGGCTATTATGGGATCGTTCCGGACCTCGCTTGTTTTGGCAAGATCATCGGGGCGGGCTTTCCTGTTGGGGCCTATGGTGGTAAGAAAGAGATCATGGCTTGTGTTTCACCAAGCGGGCCGGTGTATCAGGCCGGGACGCTTTCAGGCAATCCGTTGGCGATGCAGGCAGGCAAGGTGATGCTCGATTATTTAAAGCACAATCCGGCGGTCTATGATCTGATCGAGGAAAAAGGAGCTTATTTGCAAGCGCATTTTCAAAAGATCCTCGATGCCAATCGGCTTCCTTTCACGCTTGTGCGCAACCATTCTTTGATGACGCTCTTTTTTATGGATTCCGTTCCGCATGATTTTAAAGAGGTGCAACGTTGCGATACGAAGAAGTATGCAAAATATTTTAAAGGCATGCTAGAGCGAGGCATCTTATTGGCGCCTAGTCAATTCGAGGCGATGTTTATTTCTTCGGCGCTCACGAAAAACGATATGGATGTGACGATCCAAGCGTTCAAAGAAGTCATGGAAGAGTTTCGCGTATGATCGTTTCGCTCGATTGGAAAGAAAGAAACGTGCTCATTGTCGGATGGGGAAGACAAGGAAAGCGGATCGCGCAAAGCTATGAAAGAGAAGGGGCGCGCGTCGTCTATAAAGATCTTGATTTTAAGTGGTCGGATGTAGAGGGGATGGATCTTGTGGTGGCGTGCACGACCGATCCGGATTTTAATCATGCTCTTGTCGAGTATGTCAATGAAAGACGGATATTTTCGCAAAGTGTCGACTTGGATGAAAAGGCGAGCCTGCATCGGATGCATTCGCTCGATCTCGATCGTTTTTCGCTCGCCTATAGCACGAGGGGTGCCTTTCCAATGTTCTATCGCGCCTTCGATCCTTGGATAGAGAATGAATTTAGGGCGAATTGGGAAAGAAGGCTTTTGGATCTGTCTTTGTTGCGGCCTCATTTGATTGGGGACAAGAAGGCGCTGGCATATTTGTTGGAGCTTTCCAAAGAACAGCTGGATTGGCTTGTTCGTCTTCTTGACAAGAAAAAGGGGATCGTGGTTTTGTTTGCCAAATCGAGTATGGATCTTTCTTGTCTTCAACACCATCTGCGTGAAGATATGGCGGCTTTTTATATGGAGGAGAAAATCGAGGCGTTGTTTTCTGTTTGTCGTTTGCTTTCGATCTCGCTTGTCGTGCAGCCGATGTTTTTGTTCGAGGGGTATTTGTATTATCAATGTTTGAAGCTTCCTGTATCGTGTTTGCCGCTTTTGTTCGACGAAAAGCTATGGAGGCGGATCGTTGCGCCTTTTGATGAAGCGAACGCGATCTTTGTGCTTCATCCCACTCGCGATCACGCGTTTCAAAAAAAGATCGAACATTTTGTGCAGAAGGGACAAGTGTGCGAGTGTGTGGATCCTTTGCCTTTGAAGCGGAATCAGATCAACGTGGTGGTGCCTTTGTTCATGCTCGAAGGCAAGCACGTTCAAGATTTGAAGAGGAAGGTCGAGAAAGCGCGTAAGAAAGGGCTTCGTGTGGTCGTTCCTTTTTGGTGTTTGTTTGAACTTGAGATAGTGCAGGATCGATTGAGGGAAGTCGATGCATGATATTTGGAATCCGTGGCATGGGTGCCGAAAGTATTCGGAAGGGTGTCAAAACTGCTATATGTATTATTTGGATGCGATGCGGGGCAAACATGGGTCGGATATTTATAAAGTAAAGACGAAGTTCAACTATCCTATACAAAAGGAGCGGGATGGTTCGTTCAAGATCAAGAGCGGGGAGATGCTTCGGGTGTGCATGATGTCGGACTTCTTTTTAAAGGAGGCGGATCCTTGGCGCCAAGAGGCGTGGGATATGATCTCTTGGCGGCGGGATGTGATCTTTTTCTTGTTGACGAAAAGGGCGGATCGGATCATGGAATGCTTGCCAGACGATTGGGAAGATGGGTATGAGAATGTGTTTTTGAATGTGGCTTGCGAGAATCAAAAGCGTGCCGAGGAGCGTTTGAAGATCTTGCGCGAGATCCCGGCTAAACATAAGGGAGTCATGGTGACGCCGATGCTTGGCGAGGTCGATCTTTCTTCGTTTTTGAAGGAGGGCTGGATCGAGCAGGTCGTTTGCGGGGGCGAGAATTATGGGGGCGAAAGAGAGTGTCGGTTCGAGTGGGTGCAGTTTCTTTCGAAGCAATGCCAAGAGGCGGATGTTCGGTTTGTCTTTATCGAGACGGGGACGCGTTTTGTCAAGGAGGGCAAGGTGTATCGGATGCCGAATAAAGGCTTGCAGGCGATCATGGCACATCGGGCGAATGTGAATGTGGAGGGGAAGCCGATCGTATGGCGTTTGTTCGATTCTCTTGGTCTTGAGATCCCGAAGTCGGATTTGTATGTGCCTTCGTTTCGTGAGCATTGTTTTTCGTGCGGAAATCGGATGATTTGTAATGGGTGCTCGAATTGTAGGGTGTGTACGTCTTCGGTGCGGGCGCAAGTGGAGAAAATGAAAGGATAAAAGGTGCGCAGGATGGAGCAGGTGGTGCGTTTGAAGGAGCGCTTTTTAGCGCATGAGATGGATGGGATCTTGGGTCGGTTGTATCAAGATCCAAATGCGCAAGTGGATCGGTATGTGAGGGCGTTAGATGCGTATGCGCAGATTTATGATGGGGATGAGGAGGTTTTTTTGTTTTCATCGCCTTCTCGTTGTCAGCTGGCTGGGATGCATACGGATATTTCGCATGGGAGGATCCTTGCTTCTTCGATCGATCTCGATACGATCGCGATCGTGAACAAGAGCGAGGATTCGATCATTGAGATCGTTTCGCAAGATTTTGATATGGAGCAGGTGGATACGAACGATACGATCAAGCGGATGTACGAGGCGCGAACGTTGGTGGGCATCGTGCGTGGGATCGTGGAATACTTGAAGCGCAAAGGCTATCGGGTGGGGGGTTTTAAGGCGTATATTTTGAGTGATGTGATCGTGGGAGCGGGATTGTCGGCTTTGGCTTCTTTTGAGGTGTTGATTGCTTCGATCCTTTCTTCGTTATACAACGAGGGGAGGATTTCGGCTTTTGATTTGGCGAAGGCGGGCCAGTTTGCGGAGAATGTGTATTATCGTAAGCCTGGAAGCATGAAGGATCAGCTTGGTTGCGCGCTTGGTGGCTTGATGGCTTTGGATTTTGCGGATGTACAGCATCCTTCTTATCAAAAGATCGAGGGGACTTTGAAGGATCTTGGGTTTTGTTTGTGTCTTGTCAATACGAATGTGAATGAGCAGGCGTTGATCAAGGATGTGCAGCGGGCGCAAGAGGAGTTGAAGGGGCTGGCTGTTTATTTTGGGGAAGAAGCGCTTAGGGATGTGGATGTGTGTGCGTTTTATGAGGCGATCCCGGATTTGCGGAGCGAATTCAAGGATGAGGTTTTGATTCGGGCGGCGCACTTTTTTTCGGAAGTGGAGCGGATCCCGCATATGGTCGAGGCTTTAGAGAAGAGGGATAAGGGGGCGTTGGTGAGTTTGTTGGCGCAGACGTCTTTAAGCGCGGAAAAAAGCATACCTTCTTTGGGGCTGGCGTTGGCGCTTTGTCAAAGCGTGTTGAAGGGGAATGGTTTGTGTCGGATCCATGGCGAAGGGGAGGATGGGACGATCCAAGCGTATGTGAAAAACGAGGCGATCGAGGACTTTAAGGAAAAGATGGATCATTTTTTTGGTGCGGGGAGCACGAAGGTGGTGCATGTACGTCCTTTTGGTTGTGTGGAAGTGACGGGTTTGGATGAAGTTTTATAATCAGCGGACGTTTTCTTATATTTCCCGGTGCATGAAGGATGCTGAGGAATTGTTGGAGAAAAACAAATGCAAGAGCGCGCGTTTTGTTTTGAAGGACGCGAAGAAGCTTTTAGAGAAGGACCGGGAGCCTTCTAGGATGTTGGCGCTTGTGTATTGCATGGAGGCGAAGATCTTTGAGAAAGAAAAAAAGGAGAGGGAGGCGCGGCATTGTTGGTTTTTGGCGGTGCAGGAATTTAAAAAGGTTGGCGATACAAGTTCGCCAGCCTATTTGGAAGCTTTCCATAAGGCGTGATATTCGACGCCTTTTTTTGTGAATTGGCTTTGGTAGAGGACGATGGTGTAGTTTTGGAAGCAGAGTTTTGGGGTAGGTAGTGTGATATGGGTCGTGTTGGCGTTTCGGATCAAGGTGATGTGGGGCTTGAATGGTTTGGGGTCGGTCTTGATTCCTTGTTGGGCGAGTTTGGTTTTGAGCGTGTTGACGTATTCGCAGAAGGTGACGGGGACTTCTAGGTTTTGGTAGATGAGGTTTTTGAAGTGGCCAAGTGTGGTAAGGCATAGGGTTTCTTTGGGGGTTGGGGTTGTTTCGAGTATCGTTTGGATTTGTTTGGCTTGGTTGGTTTCTCCGATAAAGGCGAGTGTACAGTGGAGCTGATTTTGGGGGATGAGTCGTCCTTGGACGCCTTTGTTTTGGAGTTGTTTTTGGGTGTTGGCGAGTGTTTGTTGAATGGCGATAGGGAGTTCTAGGGCAATAAAGAGGCGCATCATTGTGCGCCTTCTTTCGTTGTTTTATTTTTTTTGTCTTTTTTCTTTTTGTCTTTTTTCTTTTTGTGTTTTTTATCTTTTTTGTTTTTCTTCTTTTTCTTTTTGGTTTTTTTGTTTGTGTTGTCTTCTTCTTTTGGTTGTGGTTTTTCTTCGGCTTGTGGTTTTGTGTCGGTTACGGGTTTGGCTGGTTGTGGTGTTTTTGGTGTTTTTGGTAGTTTTGGTTTGGCTTCTTTCTTCCAGTCGGCGAGCAGCGTTTCAAGCATTTCTTTGAGTTGGTCTTGTTGTTGGGGACTTAGCGTTTTGAAGAGCACTTGGGCTTGTTCGCTTTTCATATCTTGATGGTGCAAGATATGTCCGGCTTTCATTAAAAGGTGGACGAGTGTATCTTGCGGGTTTGGTTTTTTAATTGGGTTTGTGTTTGGTTCCATGTGGGTACCTCCTTTCTACTATTGTAGTTCTTTGTTGGCAGATTGCTTGTTTGATGCTCAGTGTTTGGTTAGTTGGCTTCTTGGATCCAGTTCGTGATCAGCGGGACGATTTGTTTTTTGCGGGAGAGGATGTTTGGGAAGAAGTGGGTTTGGTCTAGGTTTTGTTGGAGCTGTTGGGCTAGTGGTCCGCTGATGTAGAAGTAGGTTCCGTTTTCTAAGATCGAGGTGAGGGCGAAGACGTAGAGGTCGATGCCGCTGCGTTTGGTGTAGGCTTCCATTTTTTCTTTTAGCTCTTGTTCTTGGATGGAGAGCAAGGAGCTTTGGGGGATGATGCTTTGGGCGATGGCGACTTGGTAGTTCGTGATTTCGAAGTGTTTCATATCTTCTTGCAAAAAGTCGTTGATATCTTTTTGAGACAGGTCGTTGGAGAAGAAGATGTCGTAGGCGAGTTCGTCGATCGTTTCGTGGGCGAGGTTGGCTAGGCGTTGGGCGAGGTCGATGTCTTTTTGGGTGGTCGTTGGCGACTGGAAGTTCAGGGTGTCGGAGATCATCGCGCCTAAAAGCAGGCCGGCGAGTTTTCGTGGTATTGGGATGTTGTGTTCGAAAAAGAGGGAGGTCACGATAGTGCAGGTGCTTCCTACTGTTTCGTTTCGAAAGTAGACGGGGCGTGTGGAGGTGAAGTCGTGGATGCGGTGGTGGTCGATGACTTCGAGGACGCTTGCTTTTTCGATATTCTTTACGGATTGGCTGAATTCGTTATGATCGACTAAGATCATGTTCTTCGTCGGTGGATACAGCATTTTTCCGGCTTCGAGGTAGCCGCAAAGTTGTTCTTCGAATACGATCGGATACGATCGATAGCGATAGCGGCTCATTTTGCGGATGACATCTTCGACGTATTCGCTTCTTTCGAAGGTGATGAGTTTGGTGGACATGAGGGCGCTGACGGGCAAAGAGAAGTAGAGGTAGCGCGAGGTGTTCATACTTCCGTGTCCTGAGAGGATAATGGCGCACTCGTGTTGTTTGGCGGCTTCTAGAACGTCTTTTTCGATCGAATCGCACCAGACGAGGATGAGCATGCCGGCGCCTTTTTCGATCAGTTCTTTTTGGGCGATCGGATCGTCGGAGACGATGACCATGCGTTCTTGGACTTGGTAGCGGAGGGCGCGGTGGCTCGAGAGGGCGACGATGCTCACTTTTCCATTCAGGTGTAGGTGTTCTGGGATGTAGATCTCTTTTCCGTTGAGGGTCTTGACGAGGTCGCTTGGTTTGGTGTGCTGGAGCATTTCGATGCCGTAGGCGGTGTCTTCTACACCTAGATTGGCGATGTCGTTGCGGGTGATCATGCCGATGATCTTGTGGTTTTGATCGTGGACGGCAAGGAAGGGCTGTTTGGCTTGTTTCATCGTTTGCAGCGCTTCGAAGAGAGTGGCGTCTTGGCTGATCTGGGTGGCTGGCAAGAGTTCGATTTCGCCTAGCGTACATCGAGCGTCTTCGAGTAGTTGCGGGGTCGGAAAATCGAAGCGGTTGAGCAAGTATTCGGTTTCTTGGGAAATGCTTCCTAATCGACAGGGAATGGCTTCTTCTCCAAGTTCATTTTTTAGATAGGCGTACGCGATCGATGCGACGATCGAGTCCGAATCGGGATTTTTGTGTCCTGTAATATAGATTGTCATGGCATTCGTCCTTTCTTTCTTGAGTATATCATTTCAGTTTAGGTAAACAAACATGATTGCGATCAGGAAAAATAAAAGATTTCGTCCTAAAAATAAGAAATAGGATTTTAAAAAGCATTTATAAACCGGTGATAATACCTTATAATTAATAAATACATATATTATGAAATTGATCGGTATACCAATCGTGGGAGAAGAATTATGGCATGTGAATTTATTCCAGTCTTAAAGAAATTACAGAAATCGTCTAAGAATTCTATAGACAACTCTAATGAATATGATGATTTTAAAAAGTATTTTCATGTTCATAGGAATATCGAAGATGAATTAAAAACAATTCTTTCTGAAATACAAAAAAATAATACGAAATCTTTGGTGCTGATTTGTGGAAATGCAGGAGACGGAAAATCGAATCTCTTAGCGGAATTGAAGAATGGAGAAGATCGGTACTTATTGAATGGTTTTGAGATAATCAATGATGCGACAGAAAGTGAAATCCCTACCCAATCCAATCTTGAGAATTTAAAAAACCGACTAAGTGCATTCAGCGATCAAAATTTAAGTACAGGGAATGAGAAAATCATTATTGCGATTAATTTAGGCGTGTTAAACAATTTTATTGAATCTTCTTTTGGGGAATCATTTCAAGCATTAAAGGATTATGTAATTCAAGAGAACATTCTTGTGGGAAATGATCGCTCTGAAGGATATAAAGAGGATAGTGTTTTCCAACACGTGAGCTTTTCTAATTTTCAAATTTTTTCATTGACACCAGAAGGTATCGATACGTCTTATTTGATGGGATTGCTGCATCGGATTTTTGACGAGAATTTAGAGAATCCATTTTATGCTGCTTACAAAACCCATTGTTTTAATTGTCCAATTCGGAATCGGTGTCCCATTAAACAGAATTATGAATTGTTTTTTTCTGATGAAAAGAAAAAATATATTTCATTAAAAGTAGCAGAAGTTGTTTTAAAGCAAAATTCTATTGTTACTACTCGTGAATTTCTTAATTTAATTTATGATATTTTAGTACCGAATAACTTTAATATGGAAGATTATGGGCGTTTAAAAAATAAAGATTTATTTAAGCGTTATTATAATGATACGACACCGATTTTATTAAATGAAAAACCACGAGTTTCGAAACTTTTAGATAGCATTCAATCACTTTCTGTTTTAAGAAATCGTAGTGAATCATTTGACGATCTCTCGTTTAAGTACAATGCTTTGCAAGATATAAAACCTGAATTATTAGAAGCTGTAAAAGGAACGCCATATTCTGAATTTAGTGAAGAGCTAGATTTATCGTCATTGCTTAATTTAGATTCAGACCTTAAAAATCTTATTTTTCGTTTCATCATTCTTTTAGGTGAAATGCACAATATGGATTTTCTGAAAGAAGGGAAATTCGATGCATTTATTGATTGTTTATATCACTATTGCATTGATGATACAAAAACAATGATTGGCTTAGAAAAGGACGTAAAGAAGTCAATCAAGTTATGGGAAGACTATAATGCGAATAACAACTTGTATGTGATCGGAGACTCACCAGAATATTTGTTATTGGAGAAAATTGATTTCAAAAGGAAAGCCACTCGATTAAATTATAGAAACAAGGAAGTTATTCAAAGATTCAGTCCATATATTGCGATTCAGTTTGAACAAATTGGAAACTCGAATCAACGGATTGACTTAATTATTAATCATTCGCTGTTTTTTTTGATGAGTTTATTGAAAGAAGGTTATCAACCAACGATTGATGATTTGAACCGCTTTACAAATTTTGAGAGCTTTATTTCAGAGTTGAAGAAACTGGGAAATCAAAGAAGTAGTATAAACATCGTGCCGAAAGAAGATGTATCAAAAATTTTTACTTTTTCAAAAATTAGCGAAAATGAAGAATACTATGAATTTGGTTTGGGAGATTAAATACTATGTATTGCTTTAAAGAAAAAGAGTTTAATGTAGCGTTTAAAGATGATTCGGGAGATTTTAAACAGCATTCATTAACTAAAACGGAGGGTGCTCTCTTTCCTTTTGGTTCTCATGACTTGCAAGAATTGAAAAAAACTGGATTTGATTTAAAAATATTGGTCTCTCAATATTTCGGACATCTATCGGGAGAAAAAAATAAAGAGATTTCTTTCGAACAAATTTTTGAGCAACTTAAAACAGATTTAATTATTGATACTGATTTGATTCCTGAGTTACAAAATATTGTTAAGGATTATTTCTTCACGGAAGAAGGTACGATCAGACCATTGAATTTAACTTTGATTCGACAAGTGAATCCGAAAGATTCAAATGTTATTTCTAAAATCGGAAACTATATGGCGTTTGTTTTAGGAGATAAAGAAAATATTAAACAAATTTTTGACGAATGCTTTGTGAACGAGGAAGAATATTTAAATGTTTTTGAGCAATGGTTCAATACGGCTGTTTCAAAAACTACGGAACAGGTTTCATCTACAAATTATTATAAGGTGAAAGAATCATTTAATGAGATTTATGAAAAAGATTTTAGATATCTCTTAAGTAATTCGATCGAAATAGACGAAACATTGTTTTTTTTGCTTAATTTATACTATTTATCTTATACATCTCAGACCTTGTTGACATTGAATCAGTTTTCTTCGGGTTCTGCTACAGAGAATACTCCTCTTTATTTTTGTTTTGGAAATGAAAAAACGGATCAAAATCGTGACTGTTATTTAAAAGGGTGGAAGTTATTACAGCCAGCCGTTCAAAATGCGTTTATTCATGCTGTATTTTTTGCTTTTATGAATATTGGATATCAATTTAATGAAATGATAGATTATATCACACTTAAAAATGAATGCGAAGATTCATTCGATCGAGCGTATATAATTAGCCAATTAAAGACTCTTTTAAATTGTTATAAGGATGGATATTTAAACAAAAAAGACGATAAAACAAAAGAGGAGTTTCAGAGGAAAGAAATACTAGATTCTTTTACTTTGGACCAAGCCCTCAAAACAATTTTTGATTGTATAAAATTAAAGGTTTCTGATGATGTAAGAAAAAAAGTCGGACAGAGTTTTGAGCTGACAATTAAACAAAGATTTTTAAAGCCGAGGGGTAGAAATGGGAATATGTTGACTATTACTGAAGCGGATCTTATTTCTTTAACAAAAATATGTATTAAAGGGAAAGACAAAATATTATTGAATTCATTGTTTGAAGAATTCCAAAAAAGAGGCATATATTTCGATTCGATTTCCAAAAAAGAAATAGAAGGTTATTTTGAGAAGCTGAGTTTAATAGATAAAAAAAGCGACAGTGGAGAGGCAAAATATGTCAAACGAATATAAAAATATGGAGAATAACATAACCAAGGAACAAAATGATGCCTTTTATATGTGGATTGCTAAGACTATATATGATTTTTTTAAAAATTTAGCCGCAGCAAAAGCCTTGGAAGATGGAGAAAAATTTTATTTAAATCTTTCAAATCCTGAAGAAGTAGAGGGGATTTATAATGCTCTTTGTAAATTAGCAAAAAAACTCAAACTCAATCAAGTGTTTGAATTAAATGGATACGAAACTTTAGAAATTTCTATATCAGGCAGTATTCAGGTCATAGTTTGTCCTAAGGATAATGCCGTTAGTGATGGATTTTTTGCTAAATTAAGGAATTTAAATCGTACAATGCTGATCTTGGATTATGCTCCAATTGATACGATCGAAAGTGGAGCTGTCAGCTTAAAAGCAACAGGATATCCTTTTTCTCCAAAGGATCTTCAAACCGAACTGTCAGATAGTATAAAGCGGTCCAACTTTAATGAGGTTGAAAAAGGTGTACTCATGTACTCTTTAGATGAAATCATCAATGATCAATATGAGGATTCATCTTCTTTGTATTTGTTTAAGCCAATTATCGTTATTTTAGAAAATGGTAAATTGAAAGATTCCGATTATTATGGATTACATTTACTACCTGATGAACGATTTCTACAGAAGAAATTAAGTAAAGCTGAAATTAAACGTATTTATGATGAGAATAAAAAAATTTATTTGAATTTAGATGACGTGTTTCAATATCAAAATATTAAAGAAGCTCTTGAAGGAAAATATAAAAGAAAATTAATTTCTGAATTAGAAAAAAAGAAAGACAACAATGAAGAATGGTTTAGTGATCTTTCTTATGAAAAGGTGAAGAAGAATGAAATCCAATCTAATCAGTCCGAACTGGATTTAGATCGCTTAATAATCGAAACATATTCGGATGAAAATGGACTCGTTGAACCTCTAGAGAGCTTTGTTCGTCATGAAGGAGAAACAAAAGCAAAAAAAAGAAATATTCATCTTCTAATCTTTAATCCTGAGCCTTATAAAACAGTTAATTTGAAAATCTCTTATCCAAAATTGCTTTCATCATTTGAATGGGCAAAAACGGGTTCTTCTAAAATAGATACCGTTTTATCAGATAATAAAAAATCGGTCTTAGTGAAAATAGACGCGGATTTTATAGGTGTTTATTCTTTAAAGATGGTTCGTGATAGAGAGAATAATATTTCCAAAGAAAAAGTGAATTTTTTTGTTGAGATTTTAGGGATTGATTCTATTTATTTGGAGCCATATAAAACATGTTTTTTAGTGTCTAAATATAAGAAGTCGCAATCTGTTAGTAATTTACCGATTACTTTGTTATGGGATCAAGAATTGTTTTTTGAAGGAAAGAATATAGATTCAGTTAAATTGGAAACTTTAGAGCCAAATTCTATTTATCCTATTCAATATAATGAAAAATTAGAATTAAAATTGGATGGTAATGATTATGAGGCGCATATAGATTTTGGAATTAAGGTTGGATTGATTGAGGTTCCTTTAAGGCTTAATACAGAGATTCAGAAAAAACTCACATTGAACGATGAGGCAATTCATATTTTGACTCTTCAGAAACAAAAAAGTTTCAAATATTATTCTTACAATGGGAAAACAACAATAGAGTTAGAGAATGTTGCGTATTCTGTTTCAAAGGCTTTAAATCACTTTTTTGATATGGAACAAAAGATCATTGCTGAACAAATGTTTGCTTCTGAAATATCTGAAGATTCTTTAATTCCGATAGAACTAGATTTACCTGAAGAAATAAAACAAGCCTATCTTTCTTTACTAGATCAATTTCGTAAAGAAAAAACGATTCCAAGTTTAGCATATTACAATGATGATTTAAGAAGAGTTGCAACAGAATATATAGAAAAAGTAAAAACTTATTTATCAAATATTAATCCGGGTAATACATTGACCGTACCGAATATGGGTGTATTACAATTAGGAACAGTTTTTAATCAGGATGATCATACGATTTACTTCACTCCTTTTCATCCTTTGAATATGTTATATAGATTAAAACTTTCCGCAATTGCGCTTGAGGGTGGATTTGATGCTTTAGATTGGAAAAACACATCAGAAAATGTGTTGATGAAGATGCTTAGTTCTTTATATCTTGTGCCATATATTAACATGAGTATTAATCAATTATATAAAGTAATAGAAGCTAAAAGCACATTAGAATGGGTATGCTATGGCTTAGCAAATGATGATCGTTTTAAGGCGGAACAAAATTTTGTAAGCAAAATAGTTAGAGAGAAAATTAAACAATTTATTGAACATTTCCCATTTCTGTTTAGTGGATTAACCAATGACATCTTAGCAATCAAATTGGTAAATATGGGAACTGGTAGCGAAGCGTTAAAAGGGATCATAGAGTTTTATATTGGCGAAATCAAAACTCATAAATCAGTTGATGATATGATTTCCATGAATATTTATATTTATCTTCAAGAAGGTGTTGTTAGTGCTTTTGAGGTGTTAAGAAACATTAATTCTTTGACTCGCTACTTAATGAATAGTTCTTATGTGGAGAATAAATTTATCGCAGATTTAGAAGTAATTCTTAGTTCTAAGATTCATTGTTATAATGTCAGAGACATAGATGATGCTTTTGTTTATTCGCATTTAACGTTTTTCGAAATGAAAGATTCCGATGAACAGGCAAGCGCCCGTAGCATAAACATGAATACAGGCTTGTCTCTCAATGGACTGGTTTCTGGTTTATCTTCCACGCATGATGGAATTTGGTATAAAACAGGGTTTGGTTTGAAAAATTCAGTAAAAAATGATCTTTCTTGCTTTAGCGATACCTTAAATTCATTATATCGAGTATTTAATACTTCGAATGGCTATGAAGAAGGGTTAACTATTATTACTCAACTTGCAGAAAATCAAAAGAAAAAATTAGAAAAATTATATAAACAAACAAACTGGGTAGTTCTAATTGAACCAAAAATAGATCTTTCATTTTTTACTTCAGATCGAAACTCAAAAGATGTAATGATTATTCATTATAGTGATCAGCTTAGCAATTCGAATGGATATGATGATATAACGGTCACTGCAAAATCAGATCAATATTGCGAAATTATCAAAGAGGAACTCTTAGATAAAGGAGTTTTAGCCGATGCATCGGAAATCCGGCAAATTGTGAATTTATTTAACGTGGTTAGTGGCAACTGGTTATTGCGCATGATCTCGAATGATCGAAAAAGCAACAATCAATTTAGTAGAGAAAAATTGAGTATATTGTCTGCTATGAAGGTTTGCCTAGCGTTTTTCGAGACAGATCAAATAATTTGGGTCCCTATTTCTATGGAAGAAATGCTTCGAGTTTCAGGCAGTACAGGGTTAAGCCGTAATGATGGAGTGTTATCGGCAAAAAATCTAGGTTTTGAAGGAGGGGTCACCTCAGATGACCTTTTATTAGTAGGATTTAGAATCACAGAGTCTGAAGGAGGTACGATTCCAGTTTATTTATATCCTGTCGAAGTCAAGATTGGTTTTAATGGGAATAACGTTCTTGATAAAGCAAAGAAACAAGTTCAGCATACAAGTCAAGGATTATATGGAGCATTACAGAATACAGGCGGTCCAAATATGAAAGTTGAGCTATTAAAGAATTACTTTATAAAACAAATCTTATTGTTTATAGAGAAATTTGACCTGTATGAAGTAGACCCATCAATTAACTGGAATTATCTTCTTTATAATATAAGAACAAAACTAATTAATGATGAATTTAAATTCGATTCCTTTGATCAAAGTTATATTGGTAAAGGAGCTATTATAACATTTACAAAAGATTGTACGGAACCATCTAAAGAATTAAAAGAGGACATTCTTTATTTATCGTTTAGTGAATTAGAAGGTTATAATTTTTTGGTAAAATCTGTAGAAAGGATCAAGCGAAAAATGAGTTGTCATTTCCAAACATGCTCTGATCGAGGAATGGAAGATAACTTTTCTACAGACGAGCCTGACTCTTGGGACGGGTACGATATAAATGAGCATGATCCCGGAATTTTTATCAATGCCAATAATCAAGGAAATGGTGGGCCAAACATTTCAGTGATTCAGGATCCACCTATAGAAATAAAAGAATTAGAACAAGTTTCGTTAGCAGAAGAGAATAAGGATGAATTTGAACAGTATAAGGATGAGGAAGAAAAGGAAACACATGGAATGACGATTCTTCTAGGAACCGATATTAGTAATGGAAAAGATGTAATTTGGGAACCAAATAATACAGAAAAATTATTCCATACGAATACCGGAATTATTGGAACTATGGGTACAGGGAAAACCCAATGCACAAAATCGATCATTACTCAATTGATTCAAAATCGTAAGTATAATTTTTCGAGTGAAGATTTAGGGATTTTAATTTTTGATTATAAAGGAGATTATAATGAGTCCAAGGAAGACTTTGTAGAAATTACCAAGGCACGAGTTTTTCAACCATATCATCTACCTTTTAATCCATTTTCTTTAATTGAATCAAAGCAATTTAGACCTTTACTTCCTACTCATACTGCAGGGACTTTTGTCGCCACTATTAGTAAAGCTTATTCTTTAGGGGTTAAACAATCTAATATATTGAAAAACTGTATTAAGAAAGCTTATGAAGAAAAAGGAATCATTTCAAATGATCCAAATACATGGTCAAAAGAACCTCCAACATTTCATAATGTTTATAATGTTTATATTTCGGACGAAGAAATTAATCATAACGATTCTCTTGGCGCTGCTATGGATGAATTACATGAGTATGAAGTTTTTGAATCCGATCCTAAGAAAACAGAATCACTTTATGGTCTTTTGAATGGGGTTGTTGTTATTGAATTAGATGGATATAATCCTCAATTACAAAATCTAATAGCCGCGATAACGCTAGATTTGTTTTATGCTCAAATGCAGGCAAAAGGTTCTAGTCGACTTGATAATATTTATCGACAATTGACGAAATTTGTTTTAGTTGATGAAGCAGAAAACTTTATGTCTTTGAACTTTCCATCTTTGAATAAAGTCATGAAAGAAGGGCGAGAATTTGGGGTGGGTATGATATTATCAACGCAATCACTATCCCATTTTAACAATAGTGAAACAGACTATTCTAAGTATATTTTAACTTGGATAGTTCATAATGTATCTGATTTATCAAATAATGACATAGGTTTCGTTTTTAAAACAAAACCAAAAAGTCCAGAAACCGAAAAAATAAAATTGGAAATTTCACAATTAATTAAACATCATAGCTTAGTTAAAGTAGGAAATGGGGATCCAATAAAAATTGAAGATTATCCATTTTGGAAACTATATAAAAAATGGAAGAATAAAAACTAAATTTTTTTGAGAATTGGGTCGAAATATTTTATTATAGTAAATTGAAAACTCAAAAAAGAAGCGGCTAAGCTTCTTTTTTGATCTACTCGTTAAAGCGGTAGATTGAAAGGATTTTTATGACAACTAATAATATTACAAAAGAAAATATTCAAGAATTAGAGGATATTATTAGAAAACTCTATCTTGTTGATGATATTCCTTGGGTTATTGGATACTCAGGTGGAAAAGACTCTACCGCAACCTTGCAATTAGTTTGGTATGCGATAAGCAAACTACCTTTAGAAAAAAGAACAAAAACAATCCATATCATTAATACGGACACTTTAGTGGAATCTCCGATTGTCTCACGATGGGCAAAAAATGCTTTGGGTAAGATGGAACATGCTTCTAAAGTTTCTGCACTTCCATTTACTACGCATGTATTGTCACCAGAATATAATCAAACATTTTGGGTGAATTTCATTGGAAGAGGGTATCCTGTTCCTAGAAGACAATTGAGATGGTGTACGGACCGTCTAAAAATTCAGCCAGTAAACAATTTCATAAAAAACAGAATTGCTGAACATGGCGAAATTATTATGATTCTTGGAACAAGAAAAGCAGAGAGTGTCAATCGTGCTCGTTCTATGGAAGCGTTGGCTAAAAAGAGAGTAAGAGACTTATTGAGCCCAAATCCAACTTTAGCAAATGAACTTGTTTTTTCGCCTTTAGAAAATTGGTCTGACGATGATGTTTGGGCTTATTTGCTCCAATATACCAATCCATGGAATCTTCCTAATACTGAATTGTTAACTCTATACAGAGGGGCGACAGCAGACAATGAATGCCCTATTATTCAAGATAAAAGTGTACCTAGTTGTGGAAAAAGTCGTTTTGGATGTTGGGTATGTACGGTTGTTTCGAAAGATAAATCCATGGAAGCTATGATCAGCAATAATCAAGAAGATAATTCGTGGTTAAAGAAATTTCTTAATTTTAGAGATGAATTTGGAAACTTAGAAAATGATCGTGAACGAAGAAGCTTTAGAAAGAGGTCAGGGGCACTCCAAGGTGGAATGGGCAGATTGAATCATGGTCCATATAAAAAGGAATGGCGCGAAATATGGCTTAGGAAGCTTCTTGAACTTCAATTGTATGTTCAGGAACAAGCTCCTAAAGAGTACAGAAATTATGAGATTATTACCTTGCCTGAATTGAGAGAAATACGTAGAATATGGGTTAAAGAAAATCATGAATTTGATGATTCGTTACCGAAAATCTATAAAGAAGTATTTAAAGTAGATTTTGATGACCCAGAATGGATTCCAGTATCCAATTATAATAAAAAAGAATGGGATTTATTAAAAAGTGTTTGTGAAGAAGTTGCACCTGAAGAAGAACTTGCTTTTGAAATGATGTATTCGTTGATTGATCAAGAAATGGAAAGCCGTAATTTGAATAAAAGAAGCGGAATTCTTAAGAATCTTGAGAAGATAATAAAACGGAATTTTTATCAAAATGAAGAGGATGCCACTCAATTTTATACTCAAAAAATGAGTAGAAAAAAAGAATTAGGTGGTAAATATAACGAACATTTTTTTGAAGGAACAAATGATGATTTTCCAGAAGAGGAGGCTGACGAATGATTATCAAAAGACTCTATCTTAAGGATTTTGGTATTTATAATGGGGAAAATGAATTTATTTTTACCAATGATAAGTCAGTCGTATTAATTGGTGGAATGAATGGTAGGGGGAAAACAACGTTTTTAGAAGCCGTTTTATTGGCTTTATATGGTTCCAACTCTTTTGCTTATAAAGAGAGTGATTTTAATAACTATGGTCGATACCTTGATTCTTTTGTAAATAAAAATAGTGTTGATCAAATTGCTTCTATAGAATTGGATTTTACTTTAGAGAATAATGGACAAGTTTACACAGTGGTGAAATCATGGAAAGGAAATACCTTACGTACAGCTGAAAATGTAACGGTTAAATTAAACGGCGAAGTCGAATCTTTTTTAACTGAACATTGGAATATTTTTATTGAGAATGAATTGCCAAGTGAGCTGTCTAGGTTTTTCTTCTTTGATGGAGAGAAAATATCGAAACTAATTGGAAAAAATATCAATACCCAAATGAAAGAGTCTATTAAAGCACTGCTAGGCATAAGTGTTTTAGATACTTTGGACCATGATATAGAGCGAATTTTAAAAAATATAACTACAGAAAAAAATGACTTCGATTTAGAAGAATCAGATCGATTAAAAAAACAAAGACAAGTTTTAGAACAAGAACTCCAGAATAAAGAAAGTTCAATGAACGAACTATCCAATCAACTTGATTCTTTGCGTAAAATTTTAGAAGAAAAAGAAACCAATTTTAAAAAGAAAGGCGGAGAAGTTACCGCTCAGAGAGAACAACAAATTAAAAAAAGAAGTGATTTAGAGCTTTTAAAAGAGCAATGTCAAAAGAAGATGCTGGACTTATCTTCAAATGAAATGCCACTTTTGTTAGTAAAAAAGAATTTGGAATCAATCAATGAAAAGGTGGCTGAAGAATATCAGGCAAGTTTTACACAATCCTCTATTCAATGGTTAGATGATAAAATTTTAGCTTTTGTAAATGAATCTGGAAAGAACACTCAAGAAAGTCAAGTTTTAGAAAATTTTATGGAATTCATAAAAGCAGATTCTAAAGTCTTAGAAAAAAATCAATCTATCTTTCAATTTAGTGAGAAAAGTAGAATGCAATTAGAAGAATTGCTTAATAATAAATTTGAAGAAGTTCAAAAAAACATTGCAAATTTGAACTCTGAATTGAAAGAATACAAAAAAGAAATAGAAAATATCAATAATTATTTAGATTTGGATATTGACCAAGAAGATTTACAAAATAGGCATAGAGAAATTATAGAGATTAATCAAAAAATTGCGAGGCTCGAACAGAAAAAGTGTTTTATTACACAGGAAAGAAACGAGTTAGAAAAAAGTTTAAAGTCTATAACTCTTAAAGTTAATCAATCCGTCGAGAAGCTTCTTAAGAATATGGAAGAAAGAGATGAAGATCATCGTTTAATAAAATATTCAAGTTTAGCTACAAAAATTTTGGCGGTATTTAAAGAAAGATTACAAAATTTAAAATTAGAAGAATTGTCCAAGACGATTGCCCAGTGCTATTTGAAAATTGCAAATAAAAAGAATTTGATTAGTGAGGTAAGGATTGATCCACAGACTTTGAATTTACATTATTTTGACTCAAATTCAAAGGAAATTCACGGTTCATCTTTATCGGCTGGAGAGAAACAGCTTATGATCATATCTTTGTTGTGGGCCTTAGCGATATGTTCAAAAAAACAATTGCCTGTAATTATTGATACACCTTTATCTCGTTTGGATTCGAATCATAGGTATGCGTTAATTGACCAATATTTTCCTTATATTAGCAAACAAACGATTTTGCTTTCCACAGATACAGAAATTGATCATGGGTATTTTTTGGCATTAAAAGAAAATATAGGGGATTCTTTTACTATAAAGTATGATCAAGAAACAAAATCTTCTAGAATTGAGAAAGGTTATTTTGGGTGGGAATAATGTTTTTAAAACAAATTAAATTGTCTTCCCAAGCAAAAGACAAATTGTCTCGCTTAAAAGGAAAGACAGGAATTGAAAATTGGAATATTCTTTGTCGTTGGGCTTTTTGCTATTCAATTTCTGAAGACACTATTCCTGCTGATTTGCCAATCGTTAGTGACAGCAATGTTGAAATGTCTTGGTATACTTTTGCTGGAGATTATGGAGACATATATGAAGCTTTAATCAAGAATTGGTGCTTAGAAAAAGATTTAAGTATTGATGATGAGAATTTGGCTAAGTATTTTAAACTTCATTTAGAAAGAGGTATTGCTCACCTAAGTGGTACTGGATTCATAAAGAGTTTTTCTGATTTGATCAATTTAACGGAGGAAAAACATGGCAATTTATCTTGATTATAATGCATCTTCTCCGATCGATGAACGTGTCTTAGATACCATGATAGATATTTATAAAAACTATCCTGGAAATCCGGACAGTCGAACTCATGATTTTGGAAAGAATACTCGAACTATTTTAGAAGAAGGAAGAAAAAAAGTTGGAAATCTTCTAAATGTTCAATCGAATGAAGTTTTTTTCACAAGTGGTGCAACTGAAAGCAATAACATTGCTGTTCTGGGACTTAAGGAATACGCATTAAGAGTAAAAAAGAATCATATTATTACAACTTCGGTAGAACATAAAGCAATCTTGGAAACGATGAAGCATCTTGAAAATGACGGTTTTATAATTGATTATGTGAATCCAAATCAAGATGGAGAGATCGACGTAAATCAAATCAAAAACTTGATAACAGATAAAACGCTTCTTGTTAGCATAATGCATGTTAATAATGAAACAGGAGTGATTTTTCCGGTTGAAGAAATTGGAGAACTGCTCGATTCTACAGACGTCCTATTCCATATTGACGCAACTCAAAGCGCTGGAAAGTTGGTTCCAGAATTAAAAAAAATCAAATATGATATGTTGACACTTAGTTCCCATAAATTAGCTGGACCACAAGGAATTGGTGCTTTGATTTTGCGAAGAAAAAATTATGAATTGCCTCCGATTAAAGCAATTATGTTTGGAGGAGAGCAAGAGGGAGGAATTCGTCCAGGGACAGTTCCAACTGCTTTAGTAGCTGGTTTCGGTAAAGCTTGTGAATTAGCTGAGCAAGAGTATGAGGGGAACTTTAAACAGCTTAAAGAATGCCAAAATGCCATTTTAAAGCTATTAGGAGACTCAACTATTAAATATTCAATTCATGGGAATATAGAGCATTTAATACCCAATACGTTGAATATAGCTTTTGAAGGGATCAATTCGGAAGCTCTTATGATTTTAACAAAGGAGTTTTGCGGGATATCGAATGGATCGGCTTGTAATTCTAAAAACTATAAGGGTAGCTATGTTCTAGAATCAATGGGTTTAAATCAATCTGAAATCGCAAGTTCTGTTCGAATTAGTTGGGGCCCCCATACAAATCTTAAGGTTTTAAAAGAAGAATTTGCTCGTTTATTGGATGTGGCAAAGAATTTACAATAAACATGAAAGATTTATACGAATTAGAAAAGTATTATAATCACTTGAATTTGAGAAAGTTTTCTATGATTCTAAGTGATTATACTCAATGCTATAAGTATTATTGGCTTGAGTCTTTAATTAAAATCAGTGTAAGTCAGAAAATAGAAATTACATTTGATGAAATTATTAATAAAATGATCTGTGAGGTTTGGCTTGTTGTAACTAGATTTCATTTAAAATTGGGAGTCAACATAAGAGGAACTAATAAGAGTTTATTAGAAGAGATTGTGCCAGTTTTGTCGGCTAAAACAAGGGAAAACCAAATAGAATCCGATTCAATGATTGAATATTTAATCAAAGAACATGAATCTTCAATTCTTCCGATTAAAAGAAAACTTATTCAATATGTTCCTTTTAGAACTCTTTCACCGTTTTTAAAAATTTCGGGTAATAATCCAATCTGGAGCAAAAAGAAAGATACAATTGAATTGATCAAAAAAATAAATGAGGAAGATCCTCTTCCTTATACGATTGGTGCTTTTGAAGGACTAAATACAAAAGTCTACATTAATCCAGAATGGGGAAATTTTTTTCGTGATCAATATTTTCTTTTGCTTGGTTGGATTCAATTTCATAAGTGTGTTTATATTCAATCCTGAGTATTCCACTAATTGAAGTCCACCCTGTACGCTAGAGAAGTCCACCTAATCCGCTGGAAAAGTCTATTCGCGTAATTATTTAAATACGGAGAGAAGTCCACTAAAAATCACGGTCAGAACGGCCGTGATTTTTAAAAATGATTACTCGTGAGTATTTTTCTGTTCACTCACTATCTTTCAATCTGGAATAAGTTTCTCTTAATGATTTTCCATGTAGGGTTATTGTAAGCGGGAATTAAAACAGCGTATAGAAAACGCTCATCGAATCAGAGACAATATCTCTACCTGCGATGAGCGTCTTTGTTTTTATTGGCATAGGCTGATCAAAATTGGATTCCAAGGCATACATTGTTCCAGTATTTCGCTGGTCAGCTTTCCAGCATGTCTTGAAAGTTCTTTTAAAAGGTGAAGGATGTATTTGTAAGGGATCAGCCCATTGGCTTTGGCGCTTTCTACGATCGAATAGAGCACTCCGCAAGCCTTGGCTCCTCTAGGACTTCCCGAAAACAGCCAGTTGTTTCTTCCTACCGCAAAATTTCGGATCGTCCTTTCGGCAAGCGAATTGGTCATCGGCAGACTTCCGTTGTCCA
>NZ_MPKA01000096.1 GCF_001945605.1 Dubosiella newyorkensis | reverse complement strand
AGATCCATCTTTGAAAGATCCGGTAACCCTTCCTCATCCAAGACCCTTTCATCCGCGGATGTATTCAAGATCTTTCCGATCACGATCCCATTCTCGCACGAAACTAGACAGCACTCTAAACATAAAGGCGACTCTTCGATCAGCGGCGCGTAAACAATAGTGCTTGGCGTCGCGGTAAAACCCGCTTTATGAAATTTATCCACATCCTCGTATCCAGAAACACGACCGACATATTCACAAGCCCCAACTAAATGCTTGGAAGCGAAGCCCAGCGTAAACGAACGATTCAACAATAAATTGTGGGTCGTCTTATGACCCATTTCTAAAGATAAATAGACATGCTCGCAATCATAAATACCGCTCCATGCCGCCACCATCACATTCGCTCTCCCCTCTTCATCATAGGTCGATACAAATACGATCGGCATCGGCAAATACCATGACGTTCCTCCATAATTTTTTCTCACAATTCCACCCTCTACATTCTTGAATCAATTATAACTCTTTTGTCAATTTTGCAGAGCATCTTTCTTGTAGATCTTTCTAGAATATGGTTTACTAT
>NZ_MPKA01000143.1 GCF_001945605.1 Dubosiella newyorkensis | reverse complement strand
CTGGTGCGAATCGTTGTAGATCTTGACGATTGCTTTTTTTGTTTTTTCCCGCCGGACTTTTGTCTTGGATGGTTTTGATCTTAAATACTTGTAGTAGCCGGAAGTGCTCTTATCCAATTTTGCCAGTATACCCGCTACCGATGCTTTGGGATGTTTCTCTTTGTATTCCCGAACCGATCGATAGAGGATACGAGCTGTTATTTGCCGAGTATACTGATCGCTTTTTTTAATACATTGAGCGCGTCCTGGGTATCTCTGAGCTGTTTTTTAAGATGGGCGATCTCTTTGGCTTCATCGCTGCTGTAGTTGCCAGACCCTCGAACAATGACTTGATCGTCATGCTCTTTATAGCTTTTTACCCATCCTCCAATTGTTGTGTCATGGACTCCGAATTGTTTGGCGATCTGCGTGTAGGGAAGATCAGGATGATCGAGTACGTATTGAATCACCTGTTCTTTAAATTCTCTGTCATAATGTTTTGCCATTTTTCATTCCTCCTCATTCTGGAATTCAAATTGTTCTTCTTATGACATTCTACCACTTGAATTTTCAGAGGTTTAAGG
>NZ_MPKA01000103.1 GCF_001945605.1 Dubosiella newyorkensis | reverse complement strand
CTTTTCCGGCTCAAGGAAAGATAGAAGACCTTGAAACGGGAATACGAGTAGACCAGGGAAAAGACATTGATATGGATCGTTTCTCCGTTTTTGAGCTTGAAGTTCATATCCTCTTTCCAATCAAGCTGTGCTTCTTCTCCCGGCTCCGATTCGAGATGGAGAACTCGAGAACGATGAGAAGAAACCCCTCTCGTTTCGGAATTCACCGTCCGGTTGCGGGAGCCATCGAAATAGGAAGCGAACTCGGAATGCCTCAGGATCCAGGCCCTGAAAGTGCTCTCTGCACATTCAAGACCATGATTGTCTTTGAGATACTGCCAGAGAACTTTTTTATAGAAGAAGACCTGTTCGCTGCTTTTGGACAAAAGGTCTTCGATAAGATCATAATAAGCATCGATCGGACTGGTTCTGGATCTGTGTTTGGCTTTGTGAAAACCGTTCAGATATTTATCGACCGTTCTGCGATCGACATCGAGTTCACGGGCAATCTTGGATTTGTTCAATTTCAAAACACCCTCCTTCATAAGCGGCATAAGCTTGTTCAAATCTGTCAAAGAATCAACAC
>NZ_MPKA01000140.1 GCF_001945605.1 Dubosiella newyorkensis | reverse complement strand
GAAAAGCCAAAGAGCACGGGGTGAAGATCTCTTGCGATCTGAACTACCGCAACAAGCTCTGGAGCAAAGCCAAAGCCAAAGAAGTCATGAGCGAATTGACCAAATACATCGATGTCTGCATCGCCAATGAAGAAGACGCCAACGATGTCTTCGGGATCCACGCGGCCAACACCGACGTGACAAAAGGCGAAGTCAATCATGAAGGCTACAAAGAAGTGGCCAAAGAATTGATGGACACGTTCGGCTTCGAAAAAGTGACGATCACGCTGCGCGAAAGCATCAGCGCCAACCGCAACTTGTGGAGCGCTATGCTCTATGATGGCGACGACTTCTATTTCTCGAAGAAATACGATCTGAACATCGTCGACCGCGTAGGAGGAGGCGACTCGTTTGGAGGCGGATTGATCCACGCTCTCCTTGAAGAGAAGGATCCGCAATCGGCGATCGAATTCGCGGTAGCGGCAAGCGCTTTGAAGCATTCGATCGAAGGCGACTACAACCTCGTATCGGTCGATGAAGTCGAAAAGCTTGCTGGCGGCGACGGTTCTGGACGCGTTCAGCGATAAA
>NZ_MPKA01000059.1 GCF_001945605.1 Dubosiella newyorkensis | reverse complement strand
TCCCGTCAGCCGACGAGCAGCGAACACTAAGAAAAGGCATGACTTTTCTTAGTGTTCGCTCATTCACCTTAACAAACTCAGAACTAATTACTAAGAAAACAATTTACACAAAAATATTGACACTGCCCACTAATCATTCTATTGTAATAAATGATTTATCTTAAAGATTTTGTTAATTGAATTTTTAATCTTTATTTTGATTCATGAAGGATAAAGAAACGCTAATTATTTGTTATATAATTATTTTATAGGTAATCTATTTTTAAAACGTTGATTATTTATACTGTAAATCATAACACCTAGCAAAAAAGGTCCTTCTAAAGAATATACAAATGAATATCGAAGAAGTGAAACAGGTCCTAAAAACATTGTTCCTATATATAATATTGGGTAAAGCAAAACGAATAAGGAAAATGTTCTTTTATATATCAAACTATAAATCAACATAAATATTATTAAATACAGAACTATTGCTGGATCAAATATTCTAATCCAAAAAGGACAATTTAAACTAGATGAATCATATAATACATCTTTCAAATACTGATAATAACCAGGAAATAGTGAATATGTTTTTATATTTCTGTTGGGATTTAAGTCTTCAAAACTAGTATTGATGGCTAGACCATTGTAAGGACTTAATCTAAAATCAAAATATGGTGTAATCAAAT
Organism: Dubosiella newyorkensis; assembly: GCF_001945605.1. GTDB lineage: Bacteria > Bacillota_I > Bacilli_A > Erysipelotrichales > Erysipelotrichaceae > Dubosiella > Dubosiella newyorkensis. Next base: position 45,234 of record NZ_MPKA01000059.1, on the reverse strand, counting down.
CTAAATAACTATTAACGGATGTTGGCAAATCAGAAAAAACCAAATAAATATATAATTTTAAAAATCCAATTGGATTTTCTTTAACTTTATCAGTTAAAAACATGCTTTTGGGATAATCAGCCGAATATTGATCAATACGATCTTTGTCAAAATTTTCAAAATAAGAAATTGCTTGATCATATATATTAGAACTCAATAACTTATTATCTCTTTCTAGATCTTTTTTTAAAATAGTAGCAATTTGTTGGATAGGAACAGATAATGCTTCTCGACTATCTCTATACCCACTGTTTAAAAAATAAGGAGTAATCATAGTAATTAACATAGATATCCCTATAACAAAAATTTGCATAAAAATAAATTCTTTATATAGAGCGTTTTCTTTAAATAATCTGCACCAACAAATCAACAATATTAATAATGCAACAATAAATATATAAATACCTTGACTTCTTAATTGAATAGATAAGAAGCCAAATAACCCTATTTTAATAAGAGTTATTTTTAAAAATCTTTTATTCCTTCTTAATCTATCAGAGGGAAATAGATATTCACAACAATTTACAATAAACAAAAGAAATGTCGCGGCAAACATAATATCTTTTGTAACATAGCATATAAGAGATTGAACTATTGGATTAACTCCCATAAATATAATTAATAACAATAGCAGCTTCAATGACACTTGTCTTTTATAAAGATAGCTCAACGAATATGAAATAGAATAGGCACAAAAACAGATTTGAAATACAAAAGTATATATTGCTAATCCTATATTTGAGTTTTTAAAAAGAACATCCCCTAAATGAATTAAACCTCCAATTAAAAAAGTATGTAAAATTGGTTGATGATCAGATAAAGGATAAATACCATCATACATAGCTAATTGAATTGGTGCATCAGCACCAAATGTTCCAGGAAACAATGCTAAAAAAGCTGGTATCCAAAATAAAACTAAAAGAAGAAAAAATATAAGCATTATTCTACTTGAAGAATATGTTGATTTTGTTATTCTTTTTGATTTAAATTTTCGAAAATACTTTTTATAGAAAATATTATATAAAAGAATCAATATAAATATTATTATTAAATTAATACCTGTTTTTAATAATAGTTGAACTACTATACCCGTTAGTGATTGATCATTTATTTTTGTCAAGATATTGAAAACCGCTAATATAGAAGCACTCCATAACCAAAGCCTGATTTGTTTTTTACTCATCATTACTTCTAACCCTTTCCAATTAAAATAGTCATATAATATATTATACGACTATTTTAAGAGTTTAATCAGCCAAAATAACTAAGTATCTCGCCAAAGCATCTTTCCAATCGGGAAGACGTTCAAATCCATGTTTATCCAATTCAGTTTGATTCATTCGCGAATTATGGGGACGTTTTGCTTTCGCTGGAAATTGAGAAGAATCTACTGGAGTTACTTCTACATCCATATTGGCTTGTTTGAAAATTTCTTTCGCAAAGTCATACCATGAAATAAAGTCTCCTGAGTTTGTCGCATGATACGTTCCATACTCTTCGGTTTGAATCATATCCACGACAAGTCTCGCTAAATCATAGGTATATGTTGGAAGTCCGATTTGATCGTTTACGACCGAAACAGCTCCTCTTTCTTTTCCTAGACGAAGCATCGTTTTGATAAAGTTGTTTCCATTCTTTCCAAAAACCCAAGCAATTCGAATAATAAAATGTTTCGGGTTTTCAAGAACGAATTTTTCTCCTTCGCCTTTCGTAATTCCATATACGTTCAACGGTTCAAATTCATCATATTCATTCCAAGGCGTTTCTCCTTCACCATTGAAAACATAATCCGTCGAAAAATACATGATAGGAATATTCAATTCTTTACAAACATCATTGATATATTTGGTCCCTGTCGCATTGACTGCGCGAACTTTATCAAGAAGTTCAGGTTCTTCGGCCTTATCTACTGCAGTCCAAGCCGCACAATGAACGACCGCATCATAATTACCTTCTTTAATGACTTTTTCAACTTGCTCTTGATTCGTAATATCCATTTCGTCAATATCGACACCAACCGCTTCAATTCCCCGTTTGGTAGCTTCGTTCACAACATCATAACCAAGTTGTCCTTTAACACCTGTAACTAAAATTTTCATTATTCTTCAACTCTTCCTTTATCCACATACATTTTTTGGAAATAGTTTTGGTATTCACCAGAAATGATGTTTTCCCACCATTCTTTATTATCGAGATACCATTGGATCGTTTGAGGAATTCCTGTATCAAATGTATATTTTGGCTTCCATCCAAGTTCTGTTTCCAATTTTGTTGGATCAATCGCATATCGCATATCGTGTCCTTTGCGATCTTCTACAAACGTAATCAAATCTTCTGATTTTCCAAGTGCCTTCAAGACCGTTTTAACGACTTGTAAATTCGTTCTTTCGTTGTGACCGCCAACGTTATACACTTCTCCAACCCGACCATTTCGGATGATCATATCGATCGCCACGCAATGATCATAAACATGCAGCCAATCTCGTACATTCGCTCCATCCCCATAAACCGGAATCTTCTCATCGTTCAGCGCACGCGAAATGATCAAAGGAATCAGCTTTTCTGGGAAGTGATATGGACCATAGTTGTTCGAGCAGCGAGAAATCGTCACAGGAAGTCCATACGTTCTGTTGTAAGCTAATACGAAAAGATCCGCAGCCGCTTTTGCGGAAGAGTATGGTGAACTTGTATGAAGTGGTGTTTCTTCTGTAAAAAATAAATCAGGACGATCAAGCGGAAGATCCCCGTATACTTCATCAGTGGAAACTTGGTGAAAACGTTTTACTCCATACTTTACGCTAGCATCTAGTAGAGTAGTTGTTCCCATCACATTCGTACGAACAAAGATTTCTGGATCTTCAATCGAACGATCGACATGCGATTCAGCCGCAAAGTTTACTACAATATCTGGACGTTCTTTTTCAAAAAGATCAAATATAAAATCATGATCCGCGATATCGCCTTTATAAAACTTATAGTTTGGCTTATCTTCTACAGGCTTACAAGTTTCCAAATTTCCTGCATACGTTAAGTTATCCACATTGATGATCATATCTTCTGGATATTTATTGACCATATAATGAACAAAGTTACCACCAATAAATCCAGCTCCACCTGTAACTAAAATTTTCATCGTTATTCCTCCTATTTTTCAAAATACCATTTGCGGGTGATATAGTTGAATACCATGACCACTCCGGTCGCAAACAGTTTCACGATCATATAATTAATTCCAATTTTATCTACACCCAACCACATAAGCAGTTGATTGAGTCCAAGTCCAATGACGCTAAACGTAATAAAGAAAACTAAATTTTGTGTTTGTGTTTTTCCATTATCGACATTAAATACCCACTTTACACTCATTATGTAATTGAAGACCACGGATACAGTGAAGGAAATCAAAGATGACCATAAGTAATAAATACCTAATACTTCTGTACAAAAGATCATTAATCCGTAATCAATAAAGAAAGCGAGTATCCCAACAAATCCGAACTTTAAAATTTGTTCAATCAGTTTCTTCATCGTTTTGTCCTTATATAAAACAATTCAAAAATCTGTCTGTTCTTCTTTACAATGACTTCCAGAATCAATCCGCACATAAACAACAGCAAACCGATGATCAACAAAAAACCTGCTACGATCAATGTCGGAAATCTAGGAACTAATCCCGTCGCAAAATACTCATTAAAGACAGGTACGAACAAACAAATCGAAATGATCAAAAAGATCAAGGCAAACAGTCCAAAAAATGCCATTGGCTTATATTCTTTAAATAATCTTGCGATTGTTCCAAGCACTTTCGCTCCATCTGAATATGTATTGAGCTTTGATTCGCTTCCCTCAGGACGATCTCGATAATTGGTAGGCACTTCGACCATTCTCAAATTGTGTGCTGCGGCATGGATCGTCATTTCCGTTTCGATCTCAAATCCTTTGGAAAGTACTGGAAAAGTTTTAACAAATGTATAACTAAAAGCACGGCTGCCAGTCATAATATCTGTAACATTTACATCGAACAGTGTATTGATCAAACCACGAACCATTCGATTTCCTGTATTGTGGAAAGGCCTTTTGTTTTCTGTAAAATATGTGCTCGAAAGACGATCACCAATGACCATTTCTGCTTCTCCTCGCAAAATCATGTCGGCCATTTCAGGAACTGGAGGATTCGTATCATCTCCATCTGCCATAATATAACAATCGGCATCGATATCTTTGAACATCGCGCGAATCACATTTCCTTTTCCTTGTGCGTATTCTCTTTTCACGATCGCTCCTGCTTTTTTAGCAATTTCTCCTGTTCCATCGGTAGAATTGTTGTCATAAACATAAATATCGGCGGTTGGAAAGGCTTCTTTATAATCTTTGATTACTTTTTCTACAGTTAGCGCTTCGTTATAACAAGGAAGCAGCACCGCGATCTTCTTATCTTGATTCATATATTCCTCCTGTTCAATAGTCAAGTTTTATAATTTCTTCATTGGATGCTTGATCTGTATACAGAACAGAATACTGAATTCCATAATTCTGTAATACCGTTTTTGTTTCAGATCCTATATTTGTTGTTAAGTAATGAATATCCCATTTCTTTAAATCCTCTATATTTAAATGAATTTGACAAGCATCTTTACTTATTAAAGAAAAAGATGTTGGATCTGAAGTTAGCTCAATTAACATATGCAAATAGCGGTTGTAAAAATCCTCTTGCTCATGTTCCGGATCAATCAAATTCCATTTCATCTCATCTGGATAAAAATTCACTGCATTTAAAACTGGAATTCCATTCGCCATCAAAAGATTTTGAGTATGTAGAGAGTTTAAGCACAGCCAATTTTCTTTGGGATTCTCAAGATTGATTTTAACAGCCTCCGAAACAAGAGTGTGATTTGTAATCGATTCCGCTCCGATTACAATTGGATTCACAAACATCCCTGTCAAGATTACCCAGCTCCCAAAGACAGGGAAAAACAATTTTCTCCATTTTGTGAATAATAAAATAGAAAAACCTCCTAAGATAAAAGGAATAACAAAATATATCAAACTGCTGATATGTCCTGAATAGAACGATGACCCATAATTTCGATAAGCAAGCAAATATATAATAATATAAATACAGCCTGTAGCAAATGCGATCGACTTTCTTAGATTCTTTCTATATTCCCATACTTTTTGAATTGACCAAAATGTAAAGAGAAAAGCCGTAAATCCATAAACGAGTACCATTCGATTCATATAAGAAAACAATGTGATTTTTGCCAACCAGGTTGGAAAGCCAATAATCATAAAGAAAATCTCTATGAGCAAGATAATAAATAACGCATTTCCAACAATTGTACTTCCTCCTTTTTTCTTCACCACATAGTAAAGGTAAGGATAATAAAGTATAAATAATACTCCAAAATGATTGAAACAGCTAATCTCACATTCATTTAATGCTTTCGGGGCTTGAAATGGAGTCAACATCATAGCGGGATCTGTAAACAGATTAGCGAAAGGATAATCGCCACCCGTGCTGATTCGTTTTCCTGGGTAAACTGTATCATTTAATAGTTTAATAGCATCTTTCGATTCAACTAAAAATACTCCCAAAACGATTCCAACGATCACTATAACAAAAAGCAGTCTCAAGAAATCGGTTTTTTCCCATTTCAATTCTTGACGATCTCGAATCAAACAGCAAACCATTAAAATCAGCATGAGCAATCCAAGCGGAACTTGCAAAGAAGGGAATATTGAAACAACAAAACCTACAAGAGCGCTTATGGATAAAATTGTAAATAAAACCTTTTTCCATTTTTGATGCGCAATGAAAAAGTAGTAACCAACTACAAAAAGTGTAGAAGCCCAAAAAAACACTTGATACATATGGGGCGCGAACCACCATTGAAGCGCTGGACTAAAAACTAAACAAATTGAAGCAAAAAGAGATAAGTATTTATTCTTCGTTAAAATGACGAACATCTCATAGCCAATGAGAAGAAAAGCAATGATCCGAAAATTCCAATACCACGAGAGTCCTATTTCATTTCCAAATAACATATATCCCCATATATCTGGCTTACCAATCAAAGTTAAGTCCAGTACAGGGCTATTGTAGCCTATGATCATATTTTGACCTGAAAGCGACATCATATGAGAATTCAATCCAAATGAATTGAAATATTGGGAAAAGAAATAAGGAACCTGAACCACAAATTCGTCACTTCGTATTGGTCTAGCCTTTCCAAATAGTTCAGTGATTATATTTTCTTCTTTGCCATATATCGTATCAAAAACTCCAATAGAAGAGCCATTGACTCTAAAAAAAACGAGAACTAAAAATACGAACAAAGCTATCGGATATCGATATCGAATAATAAAGTCCAAACTTTTTTTTAATTCTTTCGAAAACCATAATTGAAGTGTATTAACTAAAATCAAAACTGGCCCAATATAAAGAATCAATTGTGAATTCTCTAAAAAACGATGAACAAATAGAGTTATGAAGAGAATCCCAATATCACCAAGGAGAACGTTGAGATATTTTTGATTTTTATAAAGAAGATCCATTAACAATTCTCTCCATACACAAACTGATTATCCGACTCCTCCAAAGTAGGTCCGATTTGGTCCTTTTCACTTAATACAGGTTCGATTCCTTGAAGGAGGCTTCCCCAATCCACATTGACTGTCGGATCATCATAACGCATACCACCTTCTGATTCCTTATTATAGACATTATCTACTTTATAGCGAAACTCCACATCTGGAGTCAATGTCAAGAATCCATGCGCGAAACCTTGTGGAATAAAGAACTGTCGATGATTGTCTTCGGAAAGCTCTACGCTAACCCACTGTCCAAATGTAGGACTTCCTTTACGAATATCAACAGCTACATCGATCACTTTTCCTTTTGTACAAGATACCAGTTTTGACTGAGCATACGGAGGATTTTGCCAGTGCAATCCTCTCAAAGTTCCTTCTTGCGCGCTGAAGGACATATTGTCTTGAACAAAGTCAACATTGATTCCTAACTTCTCATATTTTGGTTTTGAATACGTTTCTGTAAAATAACCTCGATGATCTCCAAACACATCAGTGTCGATGATCAAAACGCCAGGAATTTTTGTTTCTGTTACTTTCATATACTCTCCTTTAGTCTTTAATATATTTGCGGTCCATGATCTTTTTCAAATAAGTTCCATATTGGTTCTTTTTATAGATTTCGTACGTTTCTTTCAATTGATCTAGATCGATCCAGCCATTATCGTAGGCGATTTCTTCTAAACATGCGATCTTGCGATGTTGATGGTCTTCCATCGTTTTTACGAAGTTGGTCGCGTCTACCAAAGATTCATGCGTTCCCGTATCCAACCATGTAAAACCGTCTCCAAGCAATGTGACATTCAAATTTCCTTTTTCAAGATAAATTTTATTTAGATCCGTAATTTCAAGTTCTCCACGAGGACTCGGTTTTAGATTTTTTGCATAATCCACTACATTGTTATCATAAAAATAGAGTCCAGTTACAGCATAGTTCGACTTTGGTTCTGTAGGCTTTTCTTCTAAAGAGATCGCCTTTCCGTTTTCATCAAATTCAACCACACCAAATCGTTCTGGATCTTCTACGTAATAGCCAAATACGGTTGCTCCATTTTCTTTTTGTGCAGCAGCTCTAAGACGTTTCGTCAATCCATGACCATTAAAAATATTATCTCCAAGAATCATTGCGACAGAATCGTCTCCAATAAACTCTTCTCCAAGAATAAAGGCTTGCGCTAATCCATCAGGAGAAGGCTGAACTTTATAAGAAAGATTCACTCCAAATTGATGACCATCTCCCAACAATTCTTCAAAACGAGGAAGATCTTCTGGAGTAGAGATGATCAAAATATCGCGAATTCCAGCCTGCATCAAAATAGACATTGGATAATAGATCATTGGTTTGTCATAAATTGGAAGAAGTTGCTTACTCGTTACTTTTGTTAAAGGATACAGCCGAGTGCCTGAACCTCCCGCTAAAATTATACCTTTCATAGTAGTCTCCTTTTTTATCGTTATAAAAATATTAAACCCTTACGTTACGTAAGGGTCAATATATAAGATTCAATTTGATAATTTCACAAAATTATTTTTTCGCAATGAACAAACACGCTTCCTTGGTGACAGTGATCGCCCCTTGCGCTTTGATCTTATCTTCTACAAATTGATAAAATTCGCGAATATGACCACTTAAGATCTCATTTTGATTTCCATGACAACTTATTATATAGTCAACGATCGGCTTTGCTTGGTCGATCACCAATGTATCGTTGTAGTCCTTGCGTTCAACTTGAGAAAAGAAAGAACCTAACAATTTTTCTCCATTTTCTTTGCCAAAAACATCAGGTAAAACGTTTTGCGACAGTTGGATCCTTGAATCAAATTCTTTCGCGAGATCCGTGATCTCTTTCATATGGCTTTTTGAATATGAGCTCGCATAAAAAACTCCACCTTTTTTCAATACACGATAGATTTCATTCAATCCCTTTGAAAGATCATTCAAGTAAAACAGAACGTGATTCGCGATCACTAAATCAAAAAAGTCTTTTTTAAATGGAATATTTTGCGCGTCGATCTGCATAAAAGAAAAATCATCAGAAAGTCTTTTTTTCGCGTCTTCGAGCATTCCCTCCGAAATATCGGAAAGAAAAATTTCTCGATTTCTTAAATCAACTTTTGGTTCAATCCATAAATCGCCATTACCAACACCTAATTCTAAAATCCGATACCCTTTTGAAAAATCGATCTGTTCTTTCAGCCAAGAAAACCAATCAATAGGATTTGTCGAATATAAATGATGAAGACGAATACGAACATGAAGATTCTTTGAATTTTTATATTGTTCTACAAGCTGATCATCTTTAGAAATAATTTCAAGAAGCTGCACTGTTTTTTCAACCGACATTCCATTACGCTCTACGATCTCGATCGTCTTTCGAATCGTTTCTTTGAGTAATTGAAAATATTGAATCTTTTGATCGACCAATCCAATTTGCTCTTTTAATGAATCGATCCAAGAAGGATCTTTTTCTAGCAGCATTCCTTCGATTTCTTCTAGAGAAAAGCCAAGCTTTTTTAATAACAAGATCTTCTGCAATCGAATGAGATCTTCTTCATTGTATTGTCGATATCCATTTGGAGCGATCTGCGAAGGTTTCAGAAGCCCTATTTTGTCATAGTAACGTAAAGTTCGTAAACTTATATTTGCGATTTTAGCGAGATCTCCAGTTTTCATCATAGAATACTTATCTATCCTTTAGTCTCGAATAACTCCATTTTAGAATACTCCAAGTCAAACACATGGCGATCAAAATAGAAAGATAGATCATCGGAACAATTCCTACACCATAAAATATGATTCGCCATATTTCATCCGTTTGAATATTACCAGCTGTAACTAAAAATTCAGAGAACCAAACGATTCCTGTCGCATAAGCGAAAGAAATACCCATTAAAACAAATACTGAAAATAGACTTAACCACTGATCTAGAGTATTCGGTTTGATTTTTTTAAATCCTAAAAGCAGCGATAAAAGCCAACTTAATATTCCAGTAAAAAACAACACTGGAATCCAAATTCTATATATATTAAAGTCAATCTCAGTTATCTTTTTACCTATTTCATTTTTAAAAATAAAATCATTTCTTAATTTTGAGTTTGAAGGATATGTTAAATCTTGATTTAGTTGTTCTGTAAACGAACCAATATAATCCTGGTCTTCTTGGCTAGGCATCTTATATGATGAATCATATCCTTTTAAGAAGATTACGGTTTCATACAATTGGATAATATCTGGAAACATTAAGAATATCTCCTGAACACTTCTTCCCCCAGCTGATTTCGTTAACTGAAATTTTTGATCTTTTTTTAAACTACCATTTTCAAAGGCTTGTCGTATTTCTTCATCAATTTTACTGTAAATTTTTTCAATATCTGCAGCGTTCGTATATCTTCCTGTATCTTCTAAAGAAAATAACATTACCCAAGGTAAAAAATCACCTGGTATTTCAGTACCTGCATACCATGGAAAATTATCTATTCTTTCTATAAGATCGGGCATACTTTGTAATGTTGGAGAGACATCAATTGCTTTCTTTATCGCATCTCTTGGAGCCCAAAATCTATAGGTTCTTTCATCTGATGCTATTTTATAAACTTGATTTGCTACAGAAGCAAAAGAGCCGCCAGTCCTTAAAGTTATATCCGAATAATTAAATGATTTTTCATTTGCTTTTAAATATTTTGCGGTTTGTATATTGAAATTGACTATTGGTAAAACAAGACATACTAGAAACAGAAATATTCTTTTAATATTTAAAGTTTTAATAAAACATAGTTTGATAACTAAACCTATAAATGCGGTAAATAAAAAAAAGTATAATACGGGTTTCATCCAGAATCCATCTTCTTTAATATAAAAACACATAGGATAGATAATACTTAAAACCACAGAATAAATTATATAGCTAATTATTCTTGTTTTCTTTGGATTCCAGCTTAAATAAAGTATATTTAATAAAGAACAAAAAAATATAAAAAGGAATGGAGCAATTATTAAATTTCGATAAAAATGAACCCCCGTATTAAATTCAAATCCAGCAGGGCAGAATAAAACGGTCGCATATCCAATTAAAGATAAAATCCGATTTCTTGAAATCCTCAACAATAGTAAATAGGTTAAAATTGCGGCCAAGCCCCAACATAAAGCAAGTAATTTATTTAAAGAAATACCAAGTTTTCTAGGTAAGTTTATAAACCAAGAAAAAGTCATCGTTTTCTGTAGAGTACGAGGATTTTCAAATTCTGGATCAAAATGCTTTTCTAGATCTGAATACTCTAACATCAATCTTTCATCACTATAACTATTAGTATCATATATTATAGTTCTATATTCAGAAGAAACAATTCTCACTAACAGTAATAATATAACTGCTATAAAAACCGACAACTTTTTAATAATCAATTTCTTAGTATTGATATTCAAAGAAAATTTTTTCAATACAACCTCCCTGTCTTAGTTTTTCCCATTAAATCTTGATGCCAATAATGAAACATAGTAATTTTTTTAATAAATCTAATTATAATTTGCTTTATTCAACGCAAAAATCAAATCATACATCCGAGCATTCCTTGTCTTTAATTGCTTATAGATCGGATTGAAGTTCTGCCACAACAAATGAAAGAACTGTTTGTTTTCCAAATACTGGCAATGCTTTTCGCAAAAAGCTTTCATTTTGATATATTCTGGATGCTGGTTCATAAAATCAGGATCGATTTGTTCTACGACACTTAATGATTCAACGCGTTCCTTCGCAAATTGTTCGCGAATAGCTAGATCGTTCATCAAATTCCATTTTTGTTTTAGAGTTGGTTTGATTTCACCGACCATACCAATCGTATTTTTTTCGTGGATGCGATAATCAAACAGCGGATGATTATAAAAAAACATCCCCTTCTTCTTAGCTGCTAGTAGATGAATCAACCAATCATGAGGCAAGGTGGTTGAAAAATTGTTTAAAAAATCTTCCTTCAATTCTTGTCTGATGACAGAAGAACACCCTTGAAAATAATTATGATAGACGAATTCTTCAAATGTGATTTCAGTAATCGAATCTGCTTCTACTTTCTTCAGCAATAAGTTATGGTTAGAACGGCCTTCTTTTTCTTCGATCATTAAAGGATCACCATTCCCATCGATCAAATCAAAACTACTCGTTAAAGCTAAGATTCTTGAATTCGAATCAAGGATATTCATCATTTTTTCAACTTTGTCTTTATGCCAAATATCGTCCTGATCACATAAAAAAATAAAATCGCCGCTCGTCAATTCGATCGTGTTTTTAAAATTCGTTTTATATCCGACATTTTTTGTATTGACATGGATCTTGATGTTCCATTCCGGATGATCCTTTTGAAGATGGAGAAGAATCGGAACCGTTTGATCGGTAGAATGATCATCTACAATTATAATTTCATCCACCTTTCTTGTTTGGTTTATGATCGAATCGATTTGTTCGCTAATATAGTTCTCGCCATTATACGTTGCCATCGCAACCGATATCATAAAATACTCCTTTTCTTTAATGCTTTCCATAATTCGATCCGCCAATTCAACATTTGCATCATAGAGGCATGCGATAATGAAGAAGCGTTCTTTGAATGACGGACATAGTCCATCAAAATAGTTTTATCCCAATAGACGTTGCCTTTTCTTTCAGCAATCAATCCGATCCATTGATCATGCATTGGAATCCGTTCTGGAAAAGGCAGGATATATTGTTTGAGTTCCTTTTTAAAAGCCATGCAACAACCAATGTATGAATTTCGGATTATATTCCGTAAAAAGCCTGGCTTAGAATGATGAAACCGCATAAAGGAGTGTTCTATCTCTTTCCCACATTCAACGACAATTCGACAATCATGGATCACAAGAATCGAATCTTTCAATTTTGGTAAGATCGATTGGATCTTGTTAGAATACCAAATATCATCTTGATCAGAGAGAAAAATAACATCATTTCTTGTATGAAGAAGCGCGTTTTCAAAATTTTTGATCAATCCTTTTCCTGGCCCTTTTAATAGTTTGATTCGTGGATCATGAAAAGAACGTATAAGTTCTTCGCTTTGATCTTGGCTTGGATCTAATGAAATAACAAGTTCATCGTCTTCTTTGAGTTGTTCTAAAATCGATTGAATTTGACGATGAAGATACTTTTCTCCATTGTAAGCAGCTAACGCGACAGAAACGCTCGGACGCTTTAATGAAGCCATATCCGCCAGTCTTTCGTTTGCATAAAGATACTTCCTTTTCTGCGGAATAATACATAATAATAATAAAGACGGTTTTTCCATCCTTCTTTATAGAATACGTTTAAATCCCTTTTTAAAATATCGTACCTGCTGATTGCTTTCGTTCCATCGGTTTGAAAGGAAGATAAATCTTGGTTGAGTTCTGCGTTCAAGATTTTAATTATCGCCTTTTGTTTTCGCATAGAACGAATAAAGTCATGATCTACATGATCTAAAAACAATTCTTCATTATATCTATATTCTTTAAAAAGAGACAATGAAATCAACATTCCGCTATTGATCCCGCAAATTTCTTGTTCCTTCAAAAGCCATGGCGTTTTTGTTCGGTGCACATATGGTTCCCTTAAAATTGAAGGAGATAAATACCCTTGTTCAGGGTGTCCATCAGTCACTAAAGGCAAATAGATATCCGCTTCTTTCGTTTGAATGGCTTTTTTTACTTCTTCAAAATATTGATTCGATATCTTTGTATCGTCATCAAACAACATGACGTATCCTTCAAGTGTAGGATCTTCTACTTGGATCTGATCCAACGCTCGATTATAAGCTTTAGATAACCCACGATTCCCATGCATGGAAATATAAATATTTCCGTCCTCGACAACATTTGAACGAATATCCACTCCATTCGTACTGTTATCACAAACGATCAGCTGAATATCTTTATGTTTGTTCAATGCTTGATAAGAAGGCGATTTTTCTAATGAATGATTATACGCGACTAAAATGGCGTATAAGGGAACAGGTATGTCAGGTTCTTTCGAATGTAAGTTCAATTTCATAGTCCTTTCTTTTTTAGAGTCTCGATAAATGAAGCTTCATAAAACATTTCGCGATAGACTTTTCGGCAATTTTCTCTTTGTTCAAATTGTTTTTGTAAAGGATAGTGACAAACCGTCTGCACGATCTGTTCTATAGAATTTTGGTCGATGTTGAAACCTAGATCATACTTTTTAACTAGATCAAACGTATCGCCTTGGATCGTGTTGATCAAAGGAACGCCTCCACATAAATAATCTAAAGATTTCATAGAAAGGCCGACGACAACGCTTGGCTTCATAATATTGAGCGCATAATTACATTGATCAAAGATCGCTTGTTTTTTTTCTTGTGAATATACGATACCGTGATCGATCACTTCGATCTCTTTTTCCTTTAATTTTTGGATCAATTGTTTTTTAGATTCCCCTTGTCCAATAAGATGCATGATCGTAGTCTTTTCTTTTTTACATAAACACAAAAACTCAACAATAAAATCGATATCGATAATATTATTGATCGAGCCCAAATAGATAAAGTGCAATTCATCTTCCGAAATCAAATTCGAAAAAGAACAAGGGATTTCTGAACGAGCCCAATATAGCGTTTCGTATTTTGGGTCATTTTCTTTTTTTAATACATTTTGATATAAATTGCATTCTGTAAAGATTTGATCTGCCGCATCTAAATGATGGTCTCTTAGATTTTTCCAAAACCGAAACGGCAGCAGATTTAAAAATTTTTGGACTGGCATCGCTTCAGGCCAAAGGTCGATCACATCAAAAACAAGTTTCGTCGATGGATGCTCTTTTTTATAAGATTCCATTTCTTTCGCAAGGGAGTTCGATGGTAATAAGCAATAAATCAAATCTGGATGGATTTGTTCAACTTGTTCTTTGATCGATCGAGATAAGCGATAATGGGAAAGCAAGCGAGATACTGAAAGATTCTTACGATATTTTCGGGCATGAACCAAAATATCCGCTCCCGAAATATATTGAACATATTCTTTCTTTCGATGCGAAAAGTCAGAAGTAATGACAGTGACTTGGTTTCCTTGCGCTTCAAAAAAACGCTTCAAAAGCCGCACTCGATCAAAATAGGTATCAAATGCAGAAATGATAGCCACATTCATTCTAGTCTCCTCCTTCACTGATTACGATCGATTGTTGAAAGGTATAGATTTGATAATCAAAACCAAACGTAGATAGCGAAGGATCGATTACTAAATTACCAAAAAGCTTTTTTATATAAACTTGATTTTTAAACAATTGAATCAGTGGATTCCAAATATTGGAAATCCACATTGGTCGTTGATGGATCTTTGCGATTTCTTTCACTAAATACCTTGTTTCCACTTCTTCTTTATTTTGAGGTAAAAAGAATCCCGAACTAGAATGATCGATCACTCCTTTGATAAATGCTGTAAAGTTGCCAACGAACAACATACTTCTGTGATTCGAAACATTCGGAAATAGGGGAATCTTTTTTGCAAAATTTGAAAGCAGACGATAATTCCCTTTTGAATTGGGACCATAGATCATAGGTGGTCGAACGATGCAGACTCGAAAATTCTCATCATTCAAAGGCCAGATTTTTTCTTCCGCCTTTTTTTTAGAATCTCCATAGAAATTTTCTGGAAGCAAGGGTGTTTTCGAAGTGATCGTCTCGACTTGATTTCCATAAACGATGATCGAAGACATAAATATAAACTGCTTACAACCAGATTCTTTCGCTTTTTGAGCTACTTCATAGGCAAGATCCGTATTGATCTGATAATAGAGCGATCGGTCTTCTTCTTTTGGAGTCGAATGAGCCAGACCCGCAACGTGAAATATCGAATCATAGTTTGAAAAATCAAAATCTTTCCAATTTGTATGAAGATCCAGTTCTTCAACCTCATAATCAGGAAATTGTTCAAGATATTGTTTTACTTGTCCGCCAAGATAGGAATGCTTTCCTGTAATCAAAACACGTTTCATGAATGCTTCCCTTCCTGAACGCCTTCGGAACAAAGCACTGAAAAAACAGTCGCGAAGAGAATACGAACATCTTCTAAGAATGTGATCTTTTGAGCATATTGACCGTCTAGTTTCGCTTTGATCGGGATCTCGAGTTCGTCGCGCCCACTGATTTGCGCTAATCCAGTTAATCCTGGTCGAATCGTAGAAGAACCATTTTCGTCGCGCAGAGCGATCAAATCATATTGATTCCATAAAGCAGGCCGAGGCCCAACGACAGCCATGTCGCCTTTAAGAATGTTAAAAAGCTGAGGCAGCTCATCTAAACTTGTTTTTCTTAAAAAATGACCGATCGGTGTAATAAATGCGTCAGGATTTTCCAAAAGATGGGTCGGCATATCTTTCGGCGTGTCTGTATACATCGTTCTAAATTTATAGATCATGAAATGAGTATCATTTTTTCCAATTCTTTTTTGCTTAAAAAGTACAGGTCCTTTCGATGTGCATTTTATGATAACAGCTAAGATCAGCAGCAAAGGAGATAATACCACAATACCGCAAAAGCTTAAAAAAAGATCGATTCCTCGCTTAAAATACTTTTGATACATAGTCTCTCCTTTCAATTCCGTTCTATTTTAGCATACTCTTTCTTCTAAAAAAAATGATTCCGTCCCGTTTCGGATTTTCGCGATAATTGTTGTAGATCCTGTTTTGTTAACAATATTCAAAAATTAAAAAGAACCGCTTTCGCAGTTCTGAAATATATTTATCGATTCTTTTGATTCCGATACGCAGGATCATCTTTGATCAAATCGAGTAAAACGGACTTGATCGTAGCGATATCGTCCGTATTTTCGATCGTTTTTTTCAATACTTCTAGTTTTTGGTCAATTTCCTGTTGAGGAATTTCTAGACGATCATGAACAAAAATCAATTTATTGTCTGTACGATGACATTGTTCGATCTCCAAAGCGAGTTCTTCAAACATTTTTTCGCCAGGCCTCAAGCCAATCTCTTGGATCGCGATCTCCTCATAAGGCTTAAATCCAGATAATCGTATCATCTTCTCTGCCAGATCCAAGATCTTTACTGGTTTTCCCATATCAAGAACGAAGATTTCTTGTTGGCTGGCATAATAACCAGCTTGCAATACAAGCTGAGCAGCTTCAGGAATTGTCATAAAATAACGCTGAATATTGTAGTCTGTCACTGTGACAGGTCCACCTTGCTTGATTTGTTCTTTAAAAATCGGAATAACAGACCCGTCCGAACCTAGAACATTTCCAAAGCGTACAGCGGCCATCTTGATTTCTCCAGAATGTTCTCTTGACTGCAAGATCAATTCTGTCATCCGCTTTGTCGCCCCCATTACATTGGTTGGATTGACTGCTTTATCGGTTGAAATCATGATCAACCGTTTTACACCGCCTTGAATGCAGGCATCGATCACATTTTTCGTGCCGAAGACATTATTTCTGATTGCTTCCATAGGACGATCCTCCATCAACGGAACATGTTTATGGGCTGCCGCATGAAATAAAACATCAGGATGATATTGCTCCATGAACTTGAACATCTCTTCTCGTTCGCGAATCGAAATGATCAAAGAGATGAGTTCAATATTTGGAGAAATCGATCCATTCCGCATTTTACGCATAAATTCTTGCTTAAGCATGTAAAGCGTATTTTCGTTGATATCGATCATGATCAATTTTTTAGGTTGAAATTGAACGATCTGACGACATAATTCAGATCCGATCGAGCCTCCTGCTCCCGTCACGCAGACTACTTGATCCGATAAATACATTCCAATTTCTTCATTTTTCAGATCGACCGTATGACGATTCAATAGATCTTCAATTTGGATCTCATCCACTCGAATAGGTTCTTTATCGTTTTCTAAAGAAAAGCGCATGATCTTTGTGATACATGGGGTTTCCGCGCACCGTTCAATGATCCTTTGCTTGTTTTCTTTATCGATCTTTGAAATTGCGATAAATATGTTTTTTACATCGTATTTTTCAACAATTTCTTTGACCTCTTCGGTCGTTCCTAACACTTTTTTCCCGCCGACCAGGGTTCCTTTTGGTTTAAAATCATCCAAATAGCCAACGACATTGTATGGATATCGGCTTCCCCGATAAATTTCATTGACCATGATATATCCACCATTGCCCGCTCCGATCACGAGCGCTTTTTCGCTTCGGTCTACATTGAGTAGATATTGATGCAGATATCGATAGCCTAAACGAACGCCTAGCTGCAACAAAAAGGCGATCACTTCCGAAATAATGATCAAAGATGGATGAAATAAATGCATCGTTTGCGTGAAGATCAGCATAATTACAGTACAAGTCAGCGAACTAAGTCCAGTCCGAACGATATCTTGAGGTCCTGTATAGGTCCATAATGCTTTTTGAGTACTAAAAACCAACCCAACAACGAGATGCAAAAGAAGCAAAAAAAGCATTCCATAAAGGATCAAATGCGTAATATGCAAAATCTTTCCATCCAGAAAGAAATTGTTATCCATGAAAAATGTAAATACATAACTTGCGAAAACGATCAAAAGATCGATCACAACGATCAAAACACTACGATAATTTTGATACAATCTAGTTTGATATAAAGTTTCCATATTTCTCATTATACACATCCCTTACGATTTCGTAAAATAGGATTGTGTATCGAATATTTTTATGTAAACTGAAAACTTAAATTCCAATCCAGACCATCAAAATCGGAATTTAGTCATTCAAAAATTCCAATTCGAATTTACTCGTACATTTCCTTCTATTTCCGTGTATCCTTTATTTGGAACGTCTTCTTTTGCTCCCCCTTTCAAAGAGCTTTTTCCTTATTCAGCTTCTAAATCGCTCATTTGCTTAGAAAGCGAAGGTTGTGTGATATGGATCCTTTGAGCAGCTCTCGTAATATTTTCTTCTGGTACCACGGCTAAAAAAATAACGCATTGTTCGAATATCCATTAAAAATACCCCTCTTCCATTATAAAAAATCCTATTCATTATTCCTATAGTAGTTATAGAAAACCAGTATTGGAAATATAGAAATAACTTGAATATCGCATCTATAGAAGGAAAGAAAAATGGATCAAAGATACGTCTGTGATTGTTTAAAAAATTGCGGATGTTCGCATGAAGATATTGAAAAATACCAAAATCATAGACAACCAAATCGATATTTAACGAACTTAGACGAAAACAGCTTGATGAAGTTCACAAACAACAAGACAAGTTGGCTATACTTGACCAACTGTGCTATGAAATCAAAGAGGAGACAAAACATGGAAATTATAAAAATTAAACAATTTGATGAAGAACGCGCACTATATAATTCGAAAAACGTTACAATTGATCACTGTCTTTTTGCTGGAATACGAGATGGAGAATCGGTCTTGAAGGAATCAAGGAATATTGAAGTCTTCGATTCTTCTTTTTCGCTTCGCTATCCTTTATGCCATGTCGATACTTTTGTTTTAAAAGATTCTTCTTTCGATGAGAAAACAAGAGCGGCAATTTGGTATTCAAAGTTTGGAAAAATCGATCAAACAAAACTATTTGATATCAAAGCGATTCGTGAATGTCAAAATATTCAAATCAAAAATAGCCAAATCCGATCGAAAAAGTTTGGATGGAAATCAAAAGATATAGAGCTCATCGACTCTTCGATCGAAAGTTAATATCTATTTCTAGACTCGAAAGATGTGTTTGTAAAAAACATTCAAATGAAAGGAAAGTATTCCTTCCAATATATGGAAAACCTCTTGATTGAAAATTCCATACTAGACACAAAGGACGCATTTTGGCATTCAAAAAACGTGATTGTTAAAGACTCGACGATCAAAGGTGAATATTTAGCTTATTTTTCTGAAAACCTCACCTTGATCAACTGTAAGATCATAGGTACACAACCACTTTGTTATTGCGAGAATTTGAAATTGATCGACTACGAAATGATCGATACCGATCTTGCGTTCGAATACTCTCAAGTCGAAGCGACCATTAAAGGAATCATCAAATCCGTCAAGAATCCAAAAAGTGGTTTTATCAAAGCTGATTCGATTGGACACATTATTAAAGAAAATTCGATCATGGAAGACACTTGTAAAATTGAAACAAAATTTTAGATCCACTTCTCTTATTACTCGAGCATTTTGAAACACTGTTCCATTCTTTGAGAAATGTTCTTTTTTGTCTTGAATTTCCTTTATACTTACATTAAGGAGGGTTTTTGAGTATGGATCAACAAAAGTCTACGATGTTGTATGGATCGTTGTGGAAAAATGTCTTTTTATTTGCGATCCCTTTAGCGTTTACAGGAATTCTTCAGCAGTTGTTCAATGCGGCAGATATCGCGATCGTCGGTCAATTTACCCAAGAAAGAGGAGCGGCTGCCATGGCCGCTGTGGGCGCGAACGCTCCAATCGTCGCCCTATTGCTCAACTTCTTTGTTGGAATCTCTTTAGGAAGCAATGTTGTGATCGCCAATGCGATCGGATCGAATCAAAATGGAACGATTCATAGCGCGATCGGAACTTCTATTTTGATCGCCTTGGCTGGAGGGATATTGCTCGCGATCGGCGGACAATGGATCGTCGATCCCCTATTAGCGTCTTTAAGCGTGCCTTCTGAAGTCATGAATATGGCGACCATCTATTTGCGTATCTATTTGATCGGAATGCCCGTGATCCTGCTTTATAATTTTGAAGCCGCTATCTTAAGAGGAGCAGGCGATACGAAAACTCCTCTATTCGTTTTGTCTATTTCTGGTGTTCTGAATGTAATCTTGAATTTAGTATTTGTTATTGGATTTAAGCTGGATGTAGAAGGGGTCGCGATCGCGACAGTTGTCTCAAACGCAATGAGTTCGACCATTTTATTGATCAAGCTTATTCGTTCAAAAACAATCATTCATCTAGATTTAAGACATTTGGATTTTAATCGATACGTCCTCGTTCGGATCTTGAGGATCGGGATCCCTGCTGGTATCCAAAGTTCAGTTTTTTCGATCGCGAACGTGATCGTTCAAGGAGCGACAAATTCTCTTGGCACTTTAGTTATGGCAGCCAGCAGTGCCGCTATGAATATTGAAATTTTCGCATTCAATGTCTTAGCTTCCTTTGGACAAGCGTGCACGACTTTTGTGGGTCAAAACTATGGCGCACATCAAATTGCCCGATGCAAACAAATACTTAAAGTATGTTTAACAGAAAGCGCGATGCTCACTTTTGCTTCCATTGTTTTAATTCTTTGTTTTGGAAAAAACTTGCTTTCGATCTTCAATGGCGATCCCGATGTAATCAATCTAGGCTATATGCGAATGATGATCATTTTCCCCGCCTATGCTTTTTCTCTTACGTATGACGTGATTTCTGGTTATTTACGTGGTTTTGGCATCTCGCTTCTTCCTGCATTTTTAACAAGTTTGTCGATTTGTGGATCTCGAATCAGCTGGGTAGCCTTTGTATTTCCAAACTTTCCAAGCTTTCAAACGATCATGATGATCTTTCCTATCTCATTAGGTCTTGCAGCCTTAAGTTTGATCGTTGCTTTATTCATAAAGCGTCCTGCTTCAAAGATCTTGCAGAAAGAAAAGGAAAGTCAAGAACTCGAAGTAAAAAACAAACCAGAACTTGCCTTAGAATAAAAAAGAAAGTCATGACTTCATCTAGAAAATGAAATCATGACTTTTTTATTCAGAAGGCATTTCTTCTCCTCCTGGGAGTGGTTCTTCTTCTGGTTGGGTTACTGGCTCATCTATAGGCTGATCGTAATACGATGGATCGTAATACGTATTGTTTTCTGTATAATCTGGATAACTTTGAATACCTGAGTATGGATCATAATAATCTTCTTGGAGTCCATCGCTTGAGCTAGAAGAAGGAACATAACCCTCATTCGAAGTAAAATCCGAGACTGGTTCGGTGATTGAATCGGCTGATTTGCCATGCAGGACCGCTTCGATCTTGTCGTGTGCCATCGTGATCGATGTAGGATCTACAAGCGTTACATACGCGGTTGATCCTAATTCTGGAGAAAATAATTGATCGCCTTCTCCTGTTAATTGGTAGCTTTCAAATTTCCATTGCGGATTTTCTTGGATCTGATATTTGATCAAAGACGTAATTTCATCTTTGGAAAGGGTCGTATCGAACGCGCCTTGGAATGCGTCGAGTAGACTCGCGTAATTCGTGATGATTTCAGGAGATGTCGCTTTTGCGATGATCGCTTTCAAAACCGTTTGCTGGTTTCGAACCCGTTGATTATCTCCATCAATGTAGGCATATCTTTCTCTTGCGAACGCTAGGGCACGCTCTCCTTCTAAATGGTTCATTCCTTCTTTGACACCTTCAAGTGTATGGTTGGCATAGAATGTTTCCACAGCCATTCCTTCTGGAATTTCTACGTCGATTCCTCCGATCGCATCCACAATATCCATGACGGAAGAAAAGTTCGCTCTAAATGTATAGTTGATCGTTATACCTAGCAATTTTTCGACAGTCTGCTTTGTCGTGTTGATACCATACATTCCTGTGTGTGTGATCTTGTCTTTTTGTCCTAGAGCACAGGCATCTTGTTCATTACAATACACATCTACATAAGAATCTCGCGGAATACTTGTTAGTAAAACTGTTTTAGTCGTTGGATTTACTGTAACAACCATATTGACATCCGAACGAGAAAGTTCTCCTACATCTCCATAAGTGTCGTTTCCGGAAATGAGGATATTGAACGGATTCTTTGTGATTTCTTGTACTTTGATCGGAGAGTTGTCCACTTTGGTCACATACGTGATTTGATAAATAGAACGAGTTTCATTCGCGAAGTTCGCGTATTGTTCAATTTCAGCAACATTCGCTTTATATCGATCATTCAAGATGATTGCTTGCACTTCATTATCATAAAGAGCTTTTACTTCACTTTCCACGCTATCAAAATCAACGAGCTTGAATGGTAAAAGCGTTTCGGTATCGACACCATATTGCTTCGTTAGATCAGATAACATCTTAGTTGTTCCCAAAGAATCGATTGATTTTAATCTTCCTACTTGAATGTCGGCGAGATCATGAATTGAAGAGTATGTACTATCGGCCTTGACCAATAAAGAAACCGTATTTGTCACTTTGGTTGCTTGATGCGTGATCGTTGTCAAAGTATCGTGCGTTTTATTCAAATATAAATCACCAACTGAAAAAATGATGAGACAACCAATATTCAAAACACTCAATAAGATCTTTGAAAAAAGCGAATGCTGAAAATGATTCCAGCAAATCACTAAGATCAGTACAAACAAAACGATTGCACAGCTGATCGGGATCACTAGCTGAGGTGGAAGGGCTTGTAGTGAATAAAATTGATATAAAAAGAAACCTGTCACACCGACTAAAGCAATAGAAAATACAATGACTAAAGCTTTATAGATCTTAGAAGTTTTCGTTGTTTCATTCATCAATGATCCCCACCTTGTTCTTTCCTATTCGCGTAAAACTCATCCGGCGATTTTAAATAATAACCACCCGGATATCGTAAAGAAAAATTAGGATTATAATATGGATCTCCATTTTTTAAAATATCTTTCCATTTTGTTTCAAATCGTTCAATCTCTCCATTGAAACGTTCAATTTTTTCAGGTGTATCTTCTAAACCTCTTGACTTTGATTCAAAATGATAAAATAAAGCATGAGGATCAAAAATAATCGAATAATTCTTCTTTCTTATTTTCATGCAGAGATCAATATCATTAAATGCGACTTTAAAGTCTGTATCCAGCTTTCCAACTTCTTCAAAAACACTTCGTTTTATCATCATGCACGCCGCTGTTACAGCACTAACTTCGCTAGCAGTAAAAGCCATATTGAAATAGCCCCCATTTTCGCGATTCAAATTAACAAAAGCATGATTTGCGATTCCGCCTAATCCCATGATCACTCCAGCATGTTGAATCGTATCATCAGGATATAAAAGTTTAGCGCCAACAGCTCCAACTTCATCTAGCTGACAATAACCAAGCATACTTTTCAAACTATTTGGCTCGATCATTTCTGTATCGTTATTTAAAAGAAGAATATAATCTCCTTTAGAAAACTCAAATCCAAAATTATTGATCGCAGAATAATTAAACTCATCTTTCCAATAAACAACTTTTACATTTGGGTATTTATTTTCGATTTCTTTATAATAATCAAAAGTGGACTCATCCGTACTATTGTTTTCCACAATGATCATTTCAAAATTTCTATAAGAAGATTTTTCCTGAATCGATTCGATTGCACGGTCCAAATCATCAATATGATCTTTATTAGGAATAATAATAGAAACTAGTGGATTTCCTACAATCTCATAATGGACATTATAGATTCCTAGTGATTTACCCATTTCAACCGTTGCTTGTAATCTCAAGCGCATCAAATGATCTTCAAGAGCCCTTTTTCCCGCCGTAAAAGCATATAGTTTACTTTCAGGATTAGCCGCTGTAGAAGCTTGATGCATTCTCCAATGATATAGAATTTTTGGGATATGATAGATCTCTTCCGGTTTTAGAACTTCGCTAGCTCTCAAAACAAAATCATAATCTTGAGCCCCATCATACTCTGACTTAAATGCTCCAATTCTCGATATCAATGATTTAGAAACAACTAAAAAATGACAAATATAATTCTGCGTTCTAAGAAGCGTTAGATTGAAATCTGGTTTAAACCTTGGATCTTTGTAAATTCCGATTTCGCTAATTAATTTATCTTCATCTGAATACACAAATTTCACATTTTTATTTTGAAGGACTTTAACATTTTCAAAAAGAGCATCCGGTGTCAATAAATCATCATGGTCAAAAAATGCAATATATTCTCCAGTGCATAGTTCCAAAGCCGCATTCATATTTCCTGCAATTCCTAAATTGGAATGTAAACGTTTAAACTTGATTCTTTGATCATCATAATGAGAACGAAAATACTCTTCTACTTGATTATTTGAACTTCCATCCGCTATGCATAATTCCCAATTAGAATACGTTTGGTTAATGACAGAATCAATCATAGCTTTCAAAAAGCTCGGATCCGTATTATAAGTAGCTACAATCAGACTGATTTTTGGCGCAAACTCAAAATGATATTTTTTTTGGGATTCAAGTACTTTAGAAGTAGGTGCCATTGTATTGAACCATTCATGGTATTCATCATAAGATAATGGTCCATTTGGATCACTTAATTGAGATGGCCCTTTTTTCAATCGCTCAAGAAACCGATCAAATCCCTCTCTGGTTAAATAATTGAATGCGTTTTGAATACGTTTAGGATTGGCTGCCCTAATATAAGATTTTGCAAGAGAGAAGACACTTTTACTCTCTATGATCGGAATAATTAATTCATCATTTTGATAAATAAATTTTAAAGAGTACGCTTCTTTTGGATCTACAGAAGTAAATATCACCTGAAAGCCGATGAGTTTATCGTTCGAATCTAATTGATAAAGTTCAACGACATCACTCCGTCGTACAGGAACATATGTGTATTCAACGCTTCTTCCAGCTTTATTCAACAATTCTATTGTTACATGTTCCAAAGTAGGAACATATACGAAACCAGAAACAACGATTTGCCCATGATTGTTTTTAATATCATCTATTGAATAATGAAAAACTTGACGATTATGATACTTATGAAGAAGATTATGAGATAAACTATAAATCGTTTCAGATGTATTTTTAGAATACGCAATAACATCAACCTTTTTTAAAAATTGAATATGTTCCAATGGTACAGTTATGACAAACCCTATTTTTTCAAAAGAATCATGAAATTGATATAAGCCTAATACATCTGGTCTATGGATCGATGTTATCTCAAAATCGATTGGTTCTTTATTCACAAGGATAGATAGTTCTGCCACCTTTCCTTCATCGAAAAAACACCAACCAGTTAAACGGATATTTTTTTCAAATTGATTATCGTTATATTCAATAGAATCAATACAAGATTTAAAAATATTACTCATCCACTTCTCCTTGCCTATAATTGTTCCGCAAAGCCTTTCTCCAATTTCTTGAAGACTTCATAACCTAAAACGACTAGCACGAGTGCTAAAAGAAATACAATCCCTAAATCTTGCCAATTGACCCAACGATGATACATGAAAACATCTCGATAAGCCGTGATCAAGATCGTCATAGGATTCCATTCGATCAATTTATATAAAAATCCAGCCGAGTCAAATTGTTTAAGTTGATAAATGATCGGAGATCCATACATCAACATATTCAAAAGGAATTGAACGATATTTTCAACATCCTGCACATACACATTTATAGCACTTAAAATAAAAACCAAACCTAAAGCCAAAAGAGCTTCAATGCAAGCTATAACTGGAACTAAAATGATATGATAAGAAATGCCGACACCACTTCCTAATAAAAAAACAAGAATGATGATACAAGAAATAAAAAAATTGACCAAACCACTCGCCACCATTGAAATAGGAAGGATTTCTCTTGGAAAATAAACTTTATTAATAATTCCCGCATTCGATTTTATGCACACTGTTCCTTGAGAAACTACAGTCATAAAAAAGGTCCATGGAATAAGCCCAGTAATCAAATAGATCAAATAGTTTTCACCTTCCATGGCAGCTCTTCCCATTAAGTATGGAAATACGATCCAGTAAACCACTACTTGCAGCAATGGATTGATAAATGACCAGAGAATCCCTAGAAAAGATCCTTTATATCGGCCGCGGATATCTTTTTTAATATTTGTTTTCAATAATTCACGATATTGATACAAATCTTTAAATAATTTCAAGAGATTCCCTCCTATTCTATTGTGAATTCACTTTCTTTTTCTTCAATAATATTCGATTCTTTATCGACCAATTGTGCTTTTATTATATGTTTCCCCAAAGAAAGTTCAGAGTATGGCATTTCAAAAGACCATCCAATAGTATCTTTATTTAAAAAACCGGCATAATCTTCTGCATACGCATTATAAACATCCGGTCGAGGATTATGCGAGTAATTTTCGACTGGTTCATTATCTAAAAAAATCTTTAAACGAATATCATACCCATTATGGATCGACCATCCATGAAAGGCCAAATTCCCCTCAACCTTAAACAATTTTGAGAAATTTTTAGGAGAATCAATATAGATAACTCCTTTTATTTTATGGCGACCTTCTAAAATCGCGGTTTTTATATCGTATTGATGATCGAGTTCAACTTGCTTTAAATATTCATCGATGACATACGTTGGATCTCCATCTAAACGAAATTCTCCTTTATAGATCCATATTGCTCGATCACAAAGCTTCTTTACAACATCGAGCGAATGCGTAACGATCACGATCGTTTTATCGCTATTTTTTAATTCTTCTAATTTGGCAAAACATTTATCCTGAAAATGCTGATCCCCCACTGCGAGAATCTCGTCGATCAAAAGAATCTCCGCATCCACATTGATCGCGACCGAAAAAGCTAAACGCATATACATACCCGACGAATACGTTCTAATTGGATTGTCGATATTCTCACCCAATTCAGAAAACTCGATAATATCATTGATTCTTTTATCGATTTCTTGATGCGTCAAGCCAAAGATGGAAGCGTTGAAGTAAATATTCTCTCGTCCCGTAAAATCAGGATGAAAACCCGCCCCAAGCTCTAAAAGCGAAGTCAATTTCCCATCCGTTTCTAAAGTCCCTTTATTTGGATAAATGATCTTGGTCATTAACTTTAATAAAGTCGATTTTCCACTTCCATTCGTACCAATCAAAGCCACAGTTTCGCCCTTTTTAATATCAAGACTAATATCCTTCAAAACTTCTTTGACATCTTTGTTTCCTCTTTTCCAAAAGATCAAACGTTCTTTTAACGTATTGGCTTTATCATATTCAACGGTAAAGTGTTTATACATATTCCGAACTTCGATCGCATTTTCTTTATTCATATCTCACCTCACACGACTCTTTCTCTTTGAAAAAGAGTGTATCTCGTACACTCTTTTTTACTCTCCATACGAAGGATACTGTTGAGATTCACTATCCAAAGACCAATTCGGATTATAAGCCTCTTCTTCATTAGAACTGTTATATTGTAAAGGATCTTCATTTTCGTAAGCTGACAGCCCCTCGTCGATCTGTTCATCATACGTCGGTGCATTCTCATAAACTGGATATGGATCCTCGAAATCCTCTTCCTGATTGATTTCCTCGTCTTGCTCCGATGTATCTTCTTGGCTAAAAGCTCCTGCAGGCGCTAACTCTTGCTCGTCTTTGATCGAATCTGCCGACTTTCCATTCAATACAGCCTGTAGTTTTTGACGGGCGATCTCGACTGAGTACTCATCCGGCATTGTAACATACGCATAGTCTCCTAGCTCCGCACAATATTCCGTACTGCCTTCTCCGCGCAGCGAATAACTCTCAAACTTCCAGTGTGGATTCCGAGCTAACTGAAAACGCATCAGATCCTTGATCTGGCTTGCAGGCATATCGGTTTCGAAGGCGCCACCGATCGCATCGACAAACTTCCCATAATTCATCAAGATCGCAGGAGAAGTGATCTTATCGATGATCGCTCTAAGCACGGTTTGCTGGTTTCGCACGCGCTGGGTATCCCCATCTACATACGCATGCCTTTCTCGAGCAAACGCTAAAGCCCGCTCCCCTTCCAAATGATTTCTTCCCTCTTTCACACCTTCCAATGTCTCATTGGCATAAAAGGTCTTGACGGCCATACCTTCTGGAACATCGATATCGATCCCACCTAAAGCGTCGACAAGATTAACAAGCGAAGAAAAATTTACTCGAACCGTATAGTTGATATTGATTCCTAGCGCCTTCTCTAAAGTAGCTTCTGTCGTCTCCACCCCACGAATTCCAGTATGGGTCAATTTATCCATTTGACCAGCTAGACAGCCATTTTGATTTGGACAATCCACCTCTAAATAATAATCGCGAGGAATGCTTGTCATTAAGATGACCCCCGTTTTTGGATTGACCGTCACGATCATATTGACATCGCTTCTTGAATTTTCCGATAAAGAACCATATGTATCATTGCCGCTGATGAGCACTGAAAAAGGCTGCTGGGTCACATTGACTTGATCTTTAGAATCCTCGACTTGATGTGTACGATCAGTATAATAGATCAATTGATCCACCGTTTTCGTATCTGTTGTAATAAATGTAAACGGCTCAGTATCATGGACCAAACCAAGATAGGCGTCATTCAAGATCATAGCGTCGATCTGCCCATCATACAAAGCAGCCGTCATTGACGTTAGACTATCAAAATCTTCCTGCTCAACAGAAACTCCTTTATCCTGAAGGGAATCAAGCATTTTTTGCGTTCCTGTCTGATCTTGAGAAAGACAAACACCAACCTTGACTCCATTGAGCTGATCTGCGTCTTTGATCGATGAATTCTTCATCACTCGAACTGATATCGTATTCGTTATCTTTGTCGCAAGATCATCGATTCGAGCGAACAATTCATCCGTCTTATAAATATAATAATTTCCAACACTATAAACGATCGTCAAAAGGACGGTCATAAATGTAGTGAATCTTCGGATCCAAACTCGATGTGTTTTTGTATAGCTGCAAATCAATAAAATAAGGGTCAACACAACAATTACGATCAAGATCGGCAGCAAATATTGAACCGGCAAAATATTCAGACGATAGATCTGAAAAGCCAACACTAAAGAAAGAACAAATAGAATCGGTGAAAGCAATTTAGAAAGAATTCCTTTTCTCACTTTTCTCTTTTGTTTTTGTTTCATAGTAAAGACGTCCCTTTCAACTTTAAAAGTTTATCATATAAGACTTTCAGTATTGAGGAATTCGATAATTTCACATATTCACTTGATGAAATATCTATAAATACAGAAAAAGGGAGAATAATAGAATTCTTATTCTCCCTTTTCGCTCACTTCTATAAATCATTTTCCTGAATATTTCGCATTAAATTTATCAATCGAACAATTGATCTGCTCTGCCAAAACGGAAATCGTATCCGATTCTTCCAAGGAAAATAGCTGAAAGTAGTATCGTTTCCAAGCTTGCGTCTTTGTATCAAACACAATCAATGTATCCTTAATCGGTTGAAATACAAAGTTTTGGATAGAAAGATCCTTCTGAATAAAGATCTCGATATCTAAAGGATTTTCAATATCCTTATATAAACTGGAAACGACAGCACATCCGATGTTGTGTTCTTGAACAAAAGCCTGAATATAAGGTGTGTTCAATAACGCAGCATCAAATAGAGCGACTTTCATTTTTTAACGATTGAAGAAAAAGTTCGGAATTTGATCGTCCTGATTTGGTTCTTCAACAGCCGTTGTCACAACGCCTGGATTGACAGTCGTCTGGATCGTCGGTTGAGTAAATAGTGCTTGGTTGCTTTGCGCAAGCTGCACTTGCGGATTTTCATTTCTTTTCTTTCTTGTGTTATTTTTTACTGGTTCTTCAAATCCAGTCGCGATTACCGTAACGATCACCGCATCGCCGAGCTGCTCATTGATCGCAATACCGAAAATGCAGTCCACATCGCCACCAGCCGCATCTTGGATTACAGCCACTGCGTTTTGCGCATCATAAAGCGAAACTTTATCGCCACCTGTAATATTGATGATCGCTGATTTTGCGCCACTGATCTGCGCTTCGAGAAGAGGAGATTGGATCGCCTTTTCAGCCGCAACCACTGCCTTGTCTTCTCCTTCAGCCATACCAATACCAATCAAAGCGCGACCTTGATTCTGCATCACGCTTCTTACATCCGCAAAGTCAAGATTGATCAGCGCAGGGACAGCAATAAGATCGGAAATCGTCTGAACACCTTGACGAAGCACGTTATCCGCTGCTTGGAACGCTTCTTCGATTGGTTTTCTTCCGATCACTTCAAGAAGGTTATCATTTGAAACGATGATCAAAGAATCTACATACTTTTTAAGTTCATCGATCCCTTCTGCAGCATTGTTGGCTCTTCTTCTTCCTTCAAATGTGAAAGGACGAGTTACGACCGCAACGGTCAAAGCCCCTTCTTCTTTTGCGATCTTCGCAACAAGAGGAGCCGCGCCAGTTCCTGTTCCACCGCCCATTCCTGCTGTGATGAAGACCATATCGGCTCCATTGACAGCGTCACGGATCTCGTTTTCGGACTCTTCTGCCGCTTTACGTCCATATTCTGGATTTCCGCCGGCGCCAAGTCCCTTAGTCGTTTCTTTACCTAAAACGATCTTGTTTTCGGCAGGCGAGTTTTTCATCACTTGTACATCGGTATTGCAGATGAAGAAATCGACTCCTTTTACTCCATCGGCAACCATACGGTTCACGGCATTGCTTCCGCCGCCTCCCACACCGAAGACTTTAATATTCGCTACTTGATTAAATTCTGGCATATTCTCAGTTCCTCCTGTTACTAATCTTTATCCGACAAAATGACACTTTTCATTTTTCGAGTGAAGCCGCCATCGCCATCTTTTGCTTTTTGGTTGATGGAATCGATGCTCGCCTCCAATTCGTTGTTGTTGACAGAGATCCGATCGTCCTGACGGATCCGATTCGTATCCTGCCATACATAGGCTGCGCCAAGATCTGCGATCAAAGCACCATCTCGAGCGCCGATCGTTGAAGGTTCATAAACGATCGCTTCCGCGTTGAAACTCGTTTCCATATCCTTCAATACAGGAATGTTGCTTCCCTTTCCTGTTAGCACATACCGCGTTTTACCGTTTCGAACGATCGGATCGCAAGCTGTATTGATCTCTACGATCCACTCTTTCAATCGTGGCAAAACAACTTCCGCTAGCTCTTTCGCGCTGATCTCAACACGATTCTCTTCTTTCTGCTCGATATATACGATCACGTCGCTGTTTTCTTCTTCTTTTCCTGAGAAAACATTTTGCAGCAGCCGATAACATATCTCGCTAGAAAGTCGATACTTCTCCTTCAAAGGCTCGATCAGCCAGCCAAATCCTTTCTCAAGATCAGCGACGGACATCAGTTTTTGATCCATGAATAAAGCGAGTTCTGTATGGCTTTCTTCAATACTTAACTGAATGATCGACCGATCGATACTTTGTTGTAAGGCCGCTGTTTCTTCACCCATGGCGAATACATCCAAACAAATATCCAGGATTTCCAGATTGGCTTGCTCGATGCACCGCGCAAACGTGAAGATCGTTTCTTTGCTGGCATACAACAAATCTACATACATATAAAAATCATTGCACTCTTCACCTTTTGGAAGCTTGCTTGTCTCGCTTCCATTGATCAAGTACGTGATTTTATTTGGATTCACATACTCCACGTCATCTCCCATCTTCTTTTGGATCGCTTTTTGATATCCTTGCTGAATATGGAATTGACGAACCGTCCTTGTTCCATCCTCGATCTGAACATGAACTTTTTGGCTGCTGTGTTTGACATTGACAGCTGGGATCAAGAGAATGACCCGCTCAATGCGATATCCAAGAGCCGCCTGTGCACTTTTCGTGGCTTCGCGGATCGCCGTTACGACACTTGCTTCATCGACGATCGAATTGCCCTGTATGCCGGAACAAGCAACACGCTCGACTCTCAAAATGTTCGATCGGGATTCAAATATTTCCATAACGACCAAACGGACCTCTTGATCTGCCAGCTCGATCGCCGCATATACTTTTTTACTCATTCGACATCTCCTTCAAGCACTTCGGCTCTATTATACATGATTCAAATTGTATTTTTAAAGGTGAAATTAACAATTCGGACATTCTCTAACAACATACTATCAAAATTCAAACTATTATTGAGCCAATTTGCCTATTCTAAGACAACTTGGATATCGCTTGAAGTATTGATCGATTCTCCAGGCGGAATATTTTGCGTAGTCACTTTTCCATATCCGCTTGTCTGAATACCGATCCCACTCAATTGCCAAAAAGCCGTAATATCTTTTCGGGTCCAATTGGTCATATCCGGCATCGTTATGTTTTCACCATTCGTCTTCAAGAACACGCGATCATAAGAATACACGGTCGAGCCTTCTTTGGCAAATTGATCGACAATTGTATTTCCATCTCCGATCATGACGATATTTACATTTTTGCCCTCCATTTGCGAATTCACGTATTCGATCGAATGGTTGATCAATGAAGGCATCGTATAGGTAGACCAAGTTGGTTCTTCGCTCTGGTCGGAAGGCTGTGGATTAGCGCCAGAAACCGCATTGGCAATCAAAGCAGCCTGCATGATCGTTTGAGCGGGAGATGGCGAATAATCTAAATAGTTCGAAGACTGCATTCCCCAATACACCATGATCTTTGGGTCGTTGGCAGGAGCAGCAAGCATCGCTGAGGACGTATAATTCGTCTTGTCATAACCGCCCGTCTTTTCATTGTAGATTTCTCCCGTTCCTGTTTTTCCGATCATCTCGATGCCATCGACATTAAATTTATCACCGGTTGCTCCTGGAGCCATGACCCCACGCATCAATTCTCTTACTTTTGCCGCCGTTTCGGCCGAAATCGGTTCGCCAACAACTTCCGGTTCGAACTTTTTCACAACATGATCACTTTCGACATTATAGATCTCGTCCACCACATACGGACGCATCATTTTCCCATCGTTAAAGATCGCAGTATACGCTTGAATGAGCTGCAAGATCGTCAAAGAAGAAGCTTGTCCAAATCCAGTGGACAAATAATCCGAAGGGGACTCAATATTCTTCGTTCCTTTCGCTTCCGAAACAAAAGGAATATCTACATATTGATAAAAACCAAAACGATCCAAATAATCACTAAATTGATTGTAATTGACATAATTTGTCAATAACTCACAGATCGCGATATTGGACGAAAAAGCCAAACCTTGCTCGAATGTGATCACCCCAAAGTTTTCACCTAGCGCATCGTTGATTACAGGAAAACCCGTTTGCGTTCCATTTGCGACTCGGGCGATGTTTCCGTTCGCATCCAAACCATAAGTGAACGATCCAGCTGTGTACGATTGTCCTGCCGGATAGACGCCGCTGTCGATCGCTGTCGCATAAACAAAAGGCTTCATGACAGAACCAGGCTCGATCGCCATTTCCGTCATATTATTTAAAAAATTCGGAATTTCTGTAGGCTGATTTTGATTGAATGTCGGATAGCTTCCCCACGCCAAGATCTTTCCAGTCTCCACTTCGACCACGATCGCCCACGCATTGCTCGCGTTGTTGGCGGTTATCGTTTCTTGAAGCTGGGCTTCTACGACCGATTGAAGGTTCGAATCAATCGTCAAAATAACATCATCCCCATCGACGGCTTCTTCAAAGACTTGAAGCGTACCCGGAAGGACAGTTCCATCCACCATTTGTTGATATTGAATCGATCCGTCTTCGCCCGCTAAATACTCTTCAAGCATTTGTTCTAGGCCGAGTTTTCCTAAGATTTTTTGTTCATCTTCATCATAAGAGGCGTATCCAATCAAATTCGATGCAAATGGAGTCGTCGGATATTCTCTTTTAATATCATCAATAAAACCGATTCCAGGAATATTGGCTTTTCGGATCGTTTCCATAACTTCTTTATCGATTCGTTTTGTTCCTGATCCAAGTTCTGTTTGACTTAAATCATTTTTGATCGCGTTCTCCAAGATCTGCGCGACTTGCTTTTCATCAATATTGGGCAAATACTTTTTCAGTTCCTTCGCCGTCTTTTTTGGATCGGAGACATAGTCAGGGTCTCCATTTTCATCCACGATCGAATCATCCAAATAAGCGACAACTGTATACGCAGGAATCTGATGAGCGATCACATTATGATTTCGATCATAAATATTTCCGCGTTTTGCTTCGACACTCGTATTGACGATCGATGAACGGATCTTTGAATGCAAGACATCTTGTCCAGACCATATATGGTGTTTAGATATCATCGTATAGACAACGTTAGAAACGACGATCGCAGAGATGACTAACATGACCACAAGGATCGCACTCATTTTTTTATTCGTTTTATTTATATTCATAATTGTCCATTCTAAGCTGTTTTTATTATATTCATTCAAACGATGAATTCAAATGGTAAAAAAATAAAAACCGCGTAAAGCGGTTATTCGTCACTGTTTCCAATAATGAAGATGTTGTTTTGATTATCTTGGACTTCATTTTTGAGCATTCCAAGAACCTCTTTTTTATCCTGCATGTTTCGAATGGTGACCTGCAGTTCTTCTACTGCGTCTTGTTTTTGATTGTTCTTCGCCGCGATGCTTTGCTCCTCTTTCGAAAGCGTTATATTATAGGCGTTCACTACGACTTTGGAACCACAGTAGAACAGGAGAGAAAAAGCAAAAATGATTCTCGAAAGACGTTCTAATGCACTTTTTCGTTTAGTTTTTCTCATTCTCATTTCTCTCAACTCCCCTTAATTTTGCGCTGTGCGAGCGCGGATTATGTTCTAGTTCCTGAACAGAAGCCACGACCGGCTTACGATTTAATAAACGATATTCAATCTTTTCTATCCCTTGTTGAGGTATCCGCTTATCGACTTTTTTTGGTGTCGCGACCTCTTTAAAGGCATTTTTCACAATGCGATCTTCTAAAGAATGAAAGGTGATCACTACCATTCGCCCGCCAGGTTTCAAAAGCTCCAACCCCTCAATCAAAGCTTTTTTCAATTGGCTCAACTCTTGATTCACCTCGATCCGAATCGCTTGAAATACCTTTTTGGCCGGATGACCCTTCTTTTTCAATACCGAATTTGGAAGCGCTGATTTGATCGTATCGACAAGTTCAAAAGTCGTTTCGATCGGATGATCTTCCCGTCTTTTAATAATAGCCTTGGCGATCTTATACGCGAACGGTTCTTCGCCATACTCGCGAAACACTTTTGTAAGTTCTTCAAGCGAATAGGCGTTCACAACATCATGAGCTGACAATAGAGCGCTTTGATCCATCCGCATATCTAATTTCGCATCCTCTCGATAACTGAACCCTCGTGTGGCATCGTCAAATTGGGGCGAAGATACTCCAAGATCCATGACGATCCCATCGACTTGATCGACCCCATACGTATTTATACGTTCCTTGATCTGCTCAAAAGGAGCATGGATGCAGGTAAAATTCTTTCCGACCTTTTCTAGCCGTGGAGTGCTTTCTTCGATCGCTTTTTGATCCATATCAAAACAATATAAATGACCATGCGAGCAGCGCTTCAAGATTTTGGAACTATGCCCGCCACGCCCTAGCGTACAATCGACATAGATCCCATCCTCTTTGACATTGAGCATGTCTATCGTTTCTTTAAGCAATACACTGATATGTTCCATAAACTACATTTCCATAAAATCCGATAAGCTTTCTGCAATTTCTTCAAAGCTTCCATCTTCCTCTTCTTCCATGCTTTCCCATTTATCTTTAGCCCAAACCTCGATATGATTTGCCACACCGATGATCATACACTCTTTTTCAAGTCCAGCCAGTTTAACGAGATTGCCAGGAATCAAGATTCGACCTTGTCCATCTAGTTCACATTCAGAAGCTTTTGAAAGCATTAGACGCTGATATTTTCGAGCGTCCTTTTTTGTCGTGGGTAATGTGGATAATTTGGCATATACAACTTCCCATTGTTCCATCGTATAAACATACAAGCAGCCATCCAGTCCACGGTTGACTACGACGCGCTCGCCCAATTCATCACGGAATTTGGCAGGCATGATCAATCGCCCCTTACGATCGATGTTATGCGCGAACTCTCCCATGAACACGTGCCATCACCCCACTTTC
This sequence comes from Dubosiella newyorkensis, assembly GCF_001945605.1. Taxonomy (GTDB): domain Bacteria; phylum Bacillota_I; class Bacilli_A; order Erysipelotrichales; family Erysipelotrichaceae; genus Dubosiella; species Dubosiella newyorkensis. Next base: position 8,869 of record NZ_MPKA01000059.1, on the reverse strand, counting down.
TGACACTTTGTGCTACTTCGTACCACTATAATACATCAACCTACCGCTTTTAACAAACTATTTTGAAAAGAATTATCTGTGTGTGACGAAATGGATTCTGTTATAATAAATCGAGAAAATGAGAGGAGAAAACAAATGATAGGATTACTTTTCGTCCTAGGTTTATGCCCAATCTTGTGGTTGATCGTAGCCTTGACACTGCTAAAATGGCCGACTTGGAAGGCCGCGTGTGGTTCAATGATCGTCGCCTTCTTGCTCGCTTTATTTGTCTGGAAACTACCCGTCATGGAAACTAGCACAGCCGCTCTAGAAGGCTTTTTGATGGCTCTTTGGCCAATTGTCGTGGTGATCGTCGCAGCTGTTTTTACATATAATTTGACAGTTAGAACAGGTGCGATGGAATTGATCAAACAAATGATGACTTCTGTCACGAGCGACAAGCGACTTCTTGTTCTATTAGTCGCTTGGTGCTTTGGAGGATTCATGGAAGGTATGGCTGGCTTTGGGACAGCGATCGCGATTCCTGCCGGAATGCTTGTGGGATTAGGATTCCCGGCTTTATTCTCTTGCTTAGTTTGCTTGATTGCGAATGGCGTCCCTACTCCATTTGGAAGCATCGGGATCCCGACAGTGACTTTAGCCAATCTTGTCGGTTTAGAAAACACATATCTTTCTTTTACAGAGACGTTGCAGCTCGCTCCATTCATGATCTTGTGTCCGTTCTTGATCGTGATGGTGGCTGGCAAAGGAGTCAAAGCGCTTAAGGGAATTTGGCCGATCGTATTAATGTCAGGTGTCGCTTTTGTCCTTCCGCAAATCGCGATTGCTTATTTTGTAGGAGCTGAGCTCGCTGTTGTTGTAGGGTCGGTTTGCTCAATGGCGGTGACGATCCTCATGTCGCTCAAGAAAAAGCCGGATCCAGCCTATCAAATGGACATTCAAAAAGGCGCTTCTCTTACTCTAAAAAAAGCGCTCGTAGCTTGGTCCCCTTTTATTTGTATCTTTATATTATTATTGTCGACTAGCAAATTGCTTCCGCCCGTCAATTCATATCTTTCGCAATTTGCTTCGAACGTGATCGTCTACAGTGGAGAAAATCCAAACACATTGACATTCACTTGGATCAATACTGCTGGTGTTTGGATCTTCCTTTCCGCGATCATTGGCGGACTGATCCAAAAAGCGAACTGGAACGACTTTAAAACAGTATTTATCGCCACCCTTAAACAAATGACACCAACGATCTTGACAATGTGCTTCGTCCTTGCGTGCGCAAAGATCATGGCATATTCTGGAATGATTTCTTCGATTTCAGAATTCGCGATCTTAGTGACAGGCGCCTTCTATCCATTCATCGCTCCTTGGCTAGGTGCTCTTGGATGCTTTGTTACCGGATCTGGAACAAGCTCAGGTGTTCTGTTTGGAGCGGTGCAAATGAATGCAGCCGAAGCGCTTCACTTAAATCCATATTGGATCGTCGCTTTGAACTCGCTAGGTGTTGGAGCCGGTAAAATGCTTTCTCCTCAAAGCATCGCGATTGCTTTAAGCGCAGTCGATGGAAATGGTCAAGATTCTAAACTTCTATCCATGATCCTTCCTTATGGAGCCGCCTTCTTGATCATTATGTCCATACTCGCTTATGTTGGAACACTATTTTTTGGACAATTGTGAATCAAATGAAAAAGCACATCACCCTGATGTGCTTTTTATTGTTATAAATTGAGCATGCCGACCTTATCGATCAGCTGTTGAAGTTTGCGAGCGCTCACGATGTCATAATCCATCGAGTGTTCTTGAGGATACATGGAAAAATCGACACCACCTAACTTTGTGGTAGGATCAAAATGATACGAACGACACGATGAATGAATTTGATCACACTGCGTATAGTTCAAAAACGGTTCTACGTTTTTTGCGGTGATCCCGCAAGCAGGCAAGATCTCGATCTGATCATGAAATTGGTTCTGCAGTTTCCGGATCAATTCCATCCCTCTTATCGCAGTTTCGTCCATGCCTGAAGTCATGACTCGATCGACATGACAAGCGATCAAAGTTTGAATCGATTCATATGGATCGATTGAAACGTCAAAAGCCCGATGAAAAACAGCCTTCTTATTATAACTATGGATCAAATCGACCATTTTTTCAGTTTCAGCTTGATCAATTTCTCCATTGGCTTTTAAAAACCCAAACGCGATCCCATCCGCTCCAGCATCTAGCAATGCTTTTGCCTCATCAAACATGATTTCTTTTTCCATCACGTCATAACAAAATCCACATCCGCGCGGCCGCACCATACAGATCACCTCAAGATCTGTATATTTCTTGACTTTCCTAAGAGTTGCAGCAGTGCATGTTAAACCTCCTAGCGCAAGAGCGGAATTTAACTCCACTCTCTTGATTCCAGCTGCTGCAGCACTCAAGCAATCCGCAAATCCGCCTGCGCAAACTTCTATAACGATATGTTTCATAATCTTATAATACCCATCATTTACACTATTTACTAGCTCTTGAGCTGTTTTTACGAATTTTACATTTTATTTTCGTATAATATCTTGGAAAGGAAGAATACTATGAACATCTATTTGGATATGTTTATCACATTCGCTAAAATTGGCGCTTTTACATTTGGGGGCGGTTACGCGATGCTTCCCATGCTCCAAAGCGAGATTGTCGAAAAAAAGAAATGGGCGACAGATGATGAGCTTTTAGATTATTTTGCTGTTGGACAATGTACGCCAGGAGTGATCGCCGTTAATACCGCAAGCTTTATCGGCTATTATCAAAAAGGGATCTTAGGAACGATCGTCGCCACGAGTGGTGTCGTCTTTCCTAGCCTCGTGATCATCATACTGATCGCTTCTCTTTTATCAAATTTTGCTGAACTCGAAATCGTCCAGCATGCTTTATCCGGGATACGGATCGCCGTGTGTATCTTGATCATGCAAGCCGTAATCAAAATGATCAAGAGTGGCATCAAAGATACTTATGGTTGGATCATTTTCGCGATCGCACTTGTCTTTTCTTATTTTCAGTGGCTTCCTACGATCTTGATCGTCATTTTAGCGGCAGGAACTGGAATTTTGATCCAAGCGATCAAAACGAAGCGAGGTTTAAAATCATGAATCTTCAATTATTGTGGACATTGTTTATTGAGTTTTTTAAAACAGGTCTGTTTGCTTTAGGCGGAGGTCTTGCTACGATTCCATTTCTTTATGAAATGATGGAAAAATACCATTGGTTCAATGCTGACGATCTGATGAATATGATCGCGGTCTCAGAATCCACCCCAGGTCCAATGGGAATCAATATGGCAACCTATGTTGGCTTTCATACAACAGGAAATAATATCCTTGGTGGATTGATCACTACGTTCGGCTTGATCCTTCCTAGCGTGATCGTGATTTGTATCGTAGCCAAATTTTTGCAGAAATTCAAAACATCACATTGGGTTCAGGATGCATTTTATGGTTTGCGCCCAGCAGTCACAGCGATGATCGCGACTGCTGGTTTAGGGGTTTTTGTTTCTACGATTTTTCCAGAAGGTATTATTTCTGTTGGATCGATTTCATGGATCCATCTTATATTGTTTGTGATCTTGAGCGGAATATCGTTTTATTTTAAAAAGATTCATCCCATTGTCATGATCTTGTCTTGCGCGCTTTTAGGAATTCTTTTTGCCCTATAAAAAAGATATGAATGCACTCATTCATATCTTTTTAATTTTCGATTTCTTTGACCCAGTCATCGATCCCGCCAATATTTTCTACATGAAAGCCTCTTTCATTCAAGATCCTTGAAGCGAGCTCTGATCGTCGTCCGCTATGACAATAAGCAAAATACTCTTTTTCTGGATCTAGCTGTACTTTCGATGTCGTGTTGAGTGGAATATTGATTGCTCCAGGGATATGGCCATGTCTATATTCTTCTGGAGTACGTACATCCAGCAAAGAAATATCGCGTATTTTCGCTTCTTCAACTGAGCGATTGATATCCATCATATCCTTCTTTCTTTATAACGTCATGTTTTGTTTTTCAAACAGTTCATATGCCTCTTCAAGAGAAATATGCAGTTTTGAAAGTTGATCAATATCAACATTCGCCCCGTGATCATCTTCTCCTGGAAGCTGGTAATCTGTGAAAATCAAGTCATCTGCATTCACACCATAAAAAACGGTACATTTGGCTTCTGGTCCGATTTGATTCATATCGTTTTGAAGATCCTCTAAAATAGATTCACTTGGATAATCGATGGTTGGATAAAAATTCAACTGACCTAAAACGACATCCCAAATATGTTGGTTGGCTTCATTTTCGTCGCTTAGGCGTTTTAGATCTTCCATACCAATGCCTGTTTGAGAAGAGAGATCTTCTAAACTCATTCCATTTCTATGTAATTCATCGATCAACCATTCTTTTGTTTTATAGTGTGCCATACTGACGCCTCCTTAACGGATACACAATAGCAAAAACTTTGTTGAGCTTCTATTTATTTGCTTGTCATAACAAAAATTCTCGATATAAGCGCACACAAATTCCGTTGTTTTTCTAGTCTATTTTTATTAAAATAGATATATAAATAGAAAGAAGGTATAGATTATGGTAGTGGTACTCTCAACTCCTTTAGTAGCCATGCTGAAAAAGACCGCATTAGAAATCCCTGGTGTATATGAAATCAAAACAAATCGCCAAAATTGTTTTTTGTATTGCGACAATGACAAAACGTCAGAAGAAAATGTCGCTATGATCAAAAACTATATCAAAGAGAAAAAAGGGACCGGATTCGTCTATAAAGTTTACGGGATTTTCAATGGAAAAGTGGATCTGACGGCCGACAGCAAGACGCCAGAAGAAAAGATGAAAGATTCATATTTTACTTCTGGTAAAAAAGATATTACAGACGAAGAAATCGAAGCGTTCAAAAAGAAAAACAATCTATAAAATAAAAATGGTTCAGCTGCAGTTGAACCATTTTATATTCTATTTTTCTTGAAGCCGGATCATTTCATCCAAACAGGATTTTGCTCTATTTAAAGTAAAAGGATCCAGTTCGATCTTTTCGCCACTTATTCCCTTTAAACAAAGATAAATATCCATAAGAGTTGTTGCTTTCATATCTGGACACACTAAATTTGTAGATACTGGATAGAATATTTTATTCATACAGTCAAACTGAAGATGCTCTACGATGCTGTTTTCTGTTCCGATCAAGAACTCTTGATGCGTGCTTTCTTTCGCAAATTTCATGATTTCCGTAGTAGACCCCACAAAATCTGCAAGCTCTACCACTTCTCTCTGACATTCTGGATGGACCAACAGAAGCGCTTTTGGATGGGCTTGTTTAGCTTTCAAAACATCTTCTTTTGTGATCGCCACATGATGAGGACATCCTCCTTGAACGAATTTAAATTGTTTTTCTGGTAGTTTTTTGGCAATGTAGCTTCCTAGATTTGGATCTGGAATAAATAGGATCTTATCGTTTTCAATATTCTTGCATACTGTATAAGCGCAAGAAGAAGTGACACAAACATCCGTTTCTGTTTTTAGTTCCGCACTCGTGTTGATATAAGCGACTATTGTATATTCTGGATATTCTTCCTTGAGCTTGATCAAAGAATAACGATTAAGCTGTTCGGCCATTGGGCAGCCAGCGCTTGGATTTGGTAAATACACCGTTTTATCCGGACATAAGATCTTGCAGGTTTCTGCCATGAACCGTACCCCGCACATCATCATATTTGGATTCTCTTCTTTTTTAGCCAATAAAGCTAAACCATACGAATCTCCAACATGGTCAGCGATCTCCAATATTTCTTGGCTTTGATACGCGTGAACGAGAATCGTCGTTTTTGTTTCTTTTTTTAATCTTCTAATTTCTTCTTGGATCTCTTGAACGCTTGCCATTATTCTATCCCACTTTCTTCTTTTTCCCACGGACTTAAAGGAGCCAATACACCAAGCGCTTTCAGCCTTTCCTCAATGAGCAGGAGGCGATCATCATTATCCGCCTCCACGAGATGATAATGATAGCCGCTTGTCACTTCCCCTAAATACTTGGACTTGCTTCCTTCAAACGCTTTCATAAAATCAAGCACATCTTGCCTTGAACGCAAATCAAGATCAACACTGATTCTGCCATAAATACGATGGGAAATACTGACGTTTTTTATTTTTCCGCCACAATCCACGATCGTAAACAACTCTTCTTGAGTCATGGAAGCATCGTGACATACTTTAAATTCTTTTTTTGGAGAATTCTCTTGTTCTTTGATCATTACATATCCCCGCGAGGTGGAAGCGATTCCCGGGGTATAGGCGCGGATCACGGTTAGATCTTGTACGATCGCTTGTCTGGATACGTTGAATTTTGCCGCGAGCGCTTTCGCGGGAATCGCTTCTTCGGCTTGCTTCAAGATCGAAATGATCGCTTCCCGTCTTTCACTTGTTTTCATACTTCTCCAATCGGTTTTAAATTCTTTAGCGAAAGATCAAGAATACCGGCATTATAGATGATCGAACCGCTAGAAATATAATCGACATTCAGATCTTTGAGTCGTTCAATATTTTCTTTCGAAATATTTCCGGAGCATTCGGTTTCAGCTCGCCCATCGATCCATTCGATCGCTTTTTTCATCGTCTCATGATCCATATTATCAAGCATGATAATATCCGCTTTGGCTTCGAGCGCTTCTTTGACTTGTTCTAGACTTTCGCACTCGATTTCTATTTTTCGGACAAATGGAGCATATTCGCGAGCCATTTGGATCGCTTCTTTAACGGAACCAGCCGCGTTAATATGATTGTCTTTCAATAAAATTCCATCGGAGAGATTGTAGCGATGATTATATCCACCCCCGATTTTGACTGCATATTTTTCAAAGAGTCTGTTGTTTGGGGTCGTTTTACGAGTATCCAGCAATTTGATGCCCGTTCCTTCTAGAAGCGAAACAACATGATGCGTCATCGTAGCGATCCCGCTCATTCTTTGCAAATAGTTCAAAGCAGTTCTCTCCCCTGTTAAGATCGTGCTGATCTTTCCAGTCACTTTTCCCAAAAGCATTCCTTCTTCAACGGGTTGTCCCTCTTCACAAAAAAAGATCACATCGCTCGAGTCATCGAGCAATTGAAACACACGTTTGAAAGTATCAATCCCGCAAATGATTCCTTTTTGTTTACAGATCAGATCCGCTTCTCCATATTCCCTATCTTTATGGATCGCGTTTGTCGTTATATCTTCGTTGGATATATCTTCTCTCAATGCCATCAAAATATAAGGATCGGCATTAAGCTTCAATGTTGTTTCGTTCATGGATCAACTTCCACCTTTCTATTTCGCTCCATAATTCATCTTGATAGTCTTGCATCAATTTTGAAGTGTCTTGATACATCTCCTTCATTGTAAAAGGAAGGAGTGCTTTGGGTTCGTATTGAGAAAACGTGATATCCTCAGCTGCTTTTTTCGCAAACACAAGAGATTCTAGCAATGAATTACTGGCTAAACGATTTCTTCCATGTACGTTCGAACAACTCGTTTCTCCACATGCATATAAATCTTTCATGCTTGTTTTGCCTGATAGATCGATCTTGATTCCTCCCATAAAGTAGTGCTGAGCTGGAACGACTGGAATTGGTTCATGAAATACATCGTATCCTTCTTCTTGACAGCGGGAACAAATATGAGGAAAATGCGTCTTTAATGCTGTTTCTCCGATCGGTGTAAGATCTAAGAATACATGATCGCTGTGATCGATTCGCATTTGCTCGTTGATCTTATCTGTCAATAGATCGCGAGGAAGCAACTCATTGACAAACCGTTTTCCATGGATATTTAAAAGGCGAGCACCTTCGCCTCGCAAAGATTCTGAGAGGAGAAAACGTCTTCCTTTCTTCGTAGAATAAAGAGTCGTAGGATGGATCTGGATATAATCGATATTCTCTAATTCAACATGATGATGTAAACAAATACTTAAAGCATCTCCTTGCAAGCTTTCATAATTCGTGCTGTTTTTAAAAATGCCACCTATGCCTCCGCAAGCCAAAACAATAGAATTGGCAAAAAGAGGAAAGATCGTTTGATCTTTTTGGACAACGATCCCGTATGCTCGGTTGTCCTTTTCTAGAAGATCGATCATCATGCAATATGGATAGATGCGGATATTCTTTCTTTTTTTTGCTTCAAGTAAAAGTCTTGACGTAATTTCTTTTCCAGTTTCATCTTCGTGATACAGGATCCTTGGCTTGGAATGGGCACCTTCTTTTGTAAAGCAAAGGCGACCATCTTGATCTTTTTCAAAATCAACGCCATGCTTGATCAAATCGTTAATGATCGTATTGCTGTAGCGGATCATCAAATCTACACTTTTTGGATCGTTTTCATAGTGCCCGGCTCTTAGCGTATCATTAAAATATTCTTGATAATCGTCTTCGCCTCGAAGCATGCTGATCCCGCCTTGGGCAAGATAAGAATCACTATGTTCAATATCTTCTTTGCATATCATACAAACATTTTGATTTTCGGGCAGATTCAGCGCGCAATATAGTCCCGCTGCCCCGCATCCTACGATCAATACATCCCAATTTTCTTTCATTGAGCTCACCTCACAGTTGACACTAATTATAACAGGGAATTGTTCTATGTCAATCTTGTGTCATGACAGTTTGTTCGATAATAAAAAAGACCAGAAAGCATACACTTTCTGGTCTATTCTAGAACCGGCAGCGTCCTATTCTTGCAGGCGCTAGGCCAACTACCTTCGGCGATGGAGTGCTTGACTTCTGTGTTCGGGACGGGAACAGGTATTTCCACTTCTCTGTCACCACCGGATCTTCTTCTCGATCGATCCCTCAAAACCGGAAAAATCTTTCAGAC
>NZ_MPKA01000071.1 GCF_001945605.1 Dubosiella newyorkensis | reverse complement strand
TTGTATCACTCTCCTTAAAATCTGAAAAGAGCTCTAACCACAACAAAAAAGAAGCGAAGATCACTCTTTTTCTTCGCTTTTTAAGTTTGTAAATTCTTTAGCGGATGTAAGGAAAGAAGCAAGACTTTGCAGCTCTGTAGGAACGACCAGTTTGGTCGCTTTTCCATCCGCAAGCTCTGAATACGCCTTCAAGCCTTGGAGCATCATATATTCTTTGGTCGGATTCGCTTCTTTGATCATGGCAATACCACGGGCTTGCGCTTCGTAGATCGCTTCCATCGCTTTGGCCTTTCCTTCGGCTTCTGCGATCATCGCTTCCTTTTTCGCGACTGCCGACAAGATCGTCGCTTCCTTTTGCCCTTCTGCTTTGAGAACTTGAGAACGTTTTTCTCCTTCCGCCTTTAAGATCGATTCACGGCGTTCGCGCTCTGCCCGCATTTGTTTTTCCATCGCTTCTTGAATATCGTGCGGCGGAATGATGTTTTTGACTTCGACACGGCTGACCTTGATTCCCCAAGGATCGGTCGCCTCATCTAAGATCGAGCGCATCTTTGTGTTGATGATATCG
>NZ_MPKA01000061.1 GCF_001945605.1 Dubosiella newyorkensis | reverse complement strand
GCTACCAGTGTCATTTCCTTCGTTGTGACGCTTTCCAGCAGCTGATCCAGATTGGCTTCCATCTGTAAAAGTCCAAGCATATTGAGCTTATTCTTTAGCTGCAGGTATTCTTTTGCGATTGTCTCCATGATTACTCCTCTTCTGACCAGGAGCCAAATATTTTCAGATTATCCTGTACTATACGATTTATCTCATCATCTTCTTTTGACGGAATCCGAACTTTTAAAGCCTCAAGGTAATCATCCTTACGATAGTTAAATGGACTGCACGAGATCTTATGAGAGGCGATAAGCTGCGTGTTATAGTAGATATAGAGTTTATCGTGGACAGGAACGAGCTTGACTCTCTTTCCAATAAACTTCTGGTTAACTGAGTATCCATTTCCTTTGTATCTGACCAGCAGTGTTGATGGCACCGTCTGGACGCTGATGTTATGCAGATAGCTTTCAAGCATGGCATTTGAAGGCAAAGGATCTAGATGCTCTTTTTCTTTTTTGAACAGGACGACTGGCGGGACTCCTGTTGTCTGATTCGTTTCCCGGTTAATCTGTGTATTCAGCTGATGAATCTGTTTTAGAAGATCTTC
>NZ_MPKA01000138.1 GCF_001945605.1 Dubosiella newyorkensis | reverse complement strand
GATCTTTTGGATTGAATTGTCTTTTCAGAAGATTGTGAAGTTTTCGATCATTCCCTTTAGATATGGTCGTTTTTATCTTGTGTTTCAGATATTTCGGTTTGATATTGGCTTCTTTCATGATCGAATAGACATACTTCTGGCATCCTTTGATTCCATGCTTATGGAGGATCACGGCAATCTTGGGAGAGCCATAGATCTGGTGCGAATCGTTGTAGATCTTGACGATTGCTTTTTTTGTTTTTTCCCGCCGGACTTTTGTCTTGGATGGTTTTGATCTTAAATACTTGTAGTAGCCGGAAGTGCTCTTATCCAATTTTGCCAGTATACCCGCTACCGATGCTTTGGGATGTTTCTCTTTGTATTCCCGAACCGATCGATAGAGGATACGAGCTGTTATTTGCCGAGTATACTGATCGCTTTTTTTAATACATTGAGCGCGTCCTGGGTATCTCTGAGCTGTTTTTTAAGATGGGCGATCTCTTTGGCTTCATCGCTGCTGTAGTTGCCAGACCCTCGAACAATGACTTGATCGTCATGCTCTTTATAGCTTTTTACCCATCCTCCAATTGTTGTGTCATGGACTCCGAA
>NZ_MPKA01000137.1 GCF_001945605.1 Dubosiella newyorkensis | reverse complement strand
AGCTTGATTGGAAAGAGGATATGAACTTCAAGCTCAAAAACGGAGAAACGATCCATATCAATGTCTTTTCCCTGGTCTACTCGTATTCCCGTTTCAAGGTCTTCTATCTTTCCTTGAGCCGGAAAAGGGATGTTCTTCTCCATCTTCTCGATCAGGCGTTCGAAAGGAAAAGTCAATGCCAGATTCGAGCAGTTCGCCAAAGACTACGGATTCGAAACGAAGCCGTGCACAGCGGGGCATCCATGGAGCAAGGGAAAGGTGGAAAATCCGATGAAGGCGCTGGATGAATTGTTTGCCTACAACGGAAAGCTCGATCTTTACGGATTGTGTCTGAAATTGAAAGAAATCAACGAAAGGCTGAATGCCTCTGTCCATACCACGACCGGAAAGATCCCCATTCTGCATATGGAAAAAGAAAAAGATTTGGTACTATGTCAAGTTTGAGGACAATCTAAATTTCTGTTTTTGACAAATCCGAAAAAATTTGTTCCGCTTTCCATTGACTACGGGTCCCTATCCCTAAGAACCCATTTCTTGTTGCTTTTCAAACTCCCAGCTCTTGCTGCGGCTTGAAAAGCCCCAAGCTTAT
>NZ_MPKA01000047.1 GCF_001945605.1 Dubosiella newyorkensis | reverse complement strand
ACAAGCTTGGGGCTTTTCAAGCCGCAGCAAGAGCTGGGAGTTTGAAAAGCAACAAGAAATGGGTTCTTAGGGATAGGGACCCGTAGTCAATGGAAAGCGGAACAAATTTTTTCGGATTTGTCAAAAAACAGAAATTTAGGTTGTCCTCAAACTTGACATAGTACCAAGCGGTGAAGTTGTAAGAACAACTGCGAAAAACATCCACTACACAGGTATCCTGCTGCTTGGCCAGCATTATTCGGAAAGTCCTCTCACGCATAAGCAAATGAAGAATAATGGCGAGCGTCCGCTATATCTAGTCGAAGATGCTCACGAACCAATCATCAGCAAAGAGCAGTTTGAGGCTGTACAGCAGGAGTTCGAAAGAAGAAGAGTAATTAGCACTCGCTGGAACAGCTCTGTATATCCATTTACCAGAAAGATCGTTTGCAAACATTGTGGGACGAACTACCGCAGAGGAAGGACTGGCAAATATCCATTCTGGGGCTGTGGAAAAGCAACGCTGGAAAGGAAGGCTGCCTGTCCTAAATCAGTCCCTCTTGACGAAGAATCTCTGATGAAGACATGCGCCTCTGTTTTGGGAACCGGTGAATTCGATCCCGACGTGTTTAAGGCTAACGTTGATCGAATCGAAGTCGAGGATCGTGATCACCTGCATTTCCACTTCAAAGATGGCTCAAAAAAGACTGTAGAGCTCCAGAATATCTGGAGAAAGACCTATTCTAATGAGCGAAAAAAGCAGGCTTCTGCTTACCAGCGGGATCGGGATAACGTTAGAAAGCTTGGGAAAGAGAAGCCTTTCAGCAGAGTTATCAAATGCTCCACTTGCGGTGGCAACTTCCATTCATTCGAGCGCAAATATCTTGATGGATCGAAAGAGCGTTTCTGGCGTTGTGAACATCCAGGTGAAGTCACTATCCGTAATTCAGATCTGGAGAAAATATCCTGCGAAGTCTTGAACATGGAAGAGTTCGATGCCGGTCAATTTGATGAGTCAATTAAGTCGATTCATGTCATTGGAAAAACTTTGAAGTTTGAATTTCGGGACGGAGCTGTTACTTATCGCCACTATAACAAGGAGGTGAAAAAACCATGCCGCAAGTCACAGTGATTCCGGCTTCAAGAAAGTCGATATTGAAATCTGACGGTTCATCAAAAATCAGAAAACGCCGGGTTGCAGCTTATGCCAGAGTCAGCACTGACAAGGATGAACAGCTGACCAGTTATGAACGTCAGGTCAGCCACTACGAGCAATATATCAAGTCCAGAAGTGACTGGGAGTTTGTCAAAGTCTATACCGATGAAGGAATCACTGGAACGAATACGAAAAAACGTGAAGGGTTTAAATCAATGGTAGAAGATGCCCTTGCTGGAAAAATTGATTTGATAGTCACGAAGAGCGTTAGCAGATTTGCCAGAAACACCGTAGATTCAATTTCCACCATCCGAAAACTGAAGGAACAAAAAGTCGAGGTATTTTTTGAAAAGGAAAATATCTGGACCTTTGATGGGAAAGGAGAATTACTCATCACCATCATGTCCTCACTAGCCCAGGAGGAATCACGCTCGATTTCAGAAAATTGCACCTGGGGCAAAAGAAAATGCTTTGCTGAGGGAAAAGTATGGGTTCCATTTAGCGGATTCCTTGGCTATGACAGAGGACCAAATGGCGAGCTGGTTGTTAACCCTGAGCAGGCAAAGATCGTTCGAAAAATCTTTGATTTATATCTCAAAGGGTTTCTGCCCACTCAAATCGCTAAAGCCTTAACGAAAGAAGGCATTCCAACGGTTTACGGAAAAAAGGAGTGGAAACCAACTGTAATTTTCCGAATTCTCAAAAACGAGAAATATCGTGGAGATGCGCTCCTTCAAAAATCATACGTAACAGATTTCATTACAAAGAAATCTAAAATCAACCATGGAGAAATCCCGCAATACTACGTTGAGGGGAATCACGAAGCTATTGTTGATCCAGAAGTGTTTGACCAGGTGCAGGCAATGATAAAGCGCAGAGGTGGATCGCATAGATACAGTGACCATTGCTTTTCCGGAGTTGTTGTCTGCGGAGAATGTGGTTCCGGTTATTCGCCTTACGTTTGGCATCCCACAGATAAATACAGAAAAAGAGTATGGCAATGTTATAACCGCTATTACGGAACAAAAAGCTGCAAGACAAAGCACGTTGATGAAAAACGACTTGAAGCAATCTTTGTAGAAGAGATGAACAAACTAATCAGGAAAAAGAAATCAGTGATTCTTGAATCAAAAAAGAGAGGATATATTCAGCCCCAGCTAGACGAATTGGATGCTGAACTTGACCGCTTAAACGAGGACTTGAATAAGCGATCTGCAGAGCTGGATAGGCTTCTTCAAAAGTCATCAAAAGGAGCTCCTCAGGATACGGAGCGGTATATTGCCCTTTGTGAAGAATACGAAAAAATTCAAATCGAGTATAACCAGATCAAGGATAAGCGAACCGATATCTCAATGGAACGTTATGCAGGCAGGAAATTCCGCAATTACCTGGCGGATGCTAAACCTTTAAAAGAGTTCGATGATGACCTTTGGAGAACATATGTAAAGCGATGCGAAGTGTACGCTGACGTAAAAATCATTCTGATTTTTACGGACGGGACACAGGTCGAAACCCACAAGTAGCCGAAAGGCTGCTTTTTTAGTTTCGGTTATAGGTTTAGGAATATTCCCTTTACCTATCGAGGGTTTAGGAGTTTCTCAAAGGGTTTAAAAGTTCAAGTCCTGTTTCATTGTACGGATTCTTCACTAGGTTGGAGAGCCTCGATCATTTCAAGATACATTTGCTGGGCGTGTTCTTTGTCTTTGATTTGAAAATGCAAATAGTATTGGATCTCATTGTCTTTTTTGCGGGCGATGCTGATTTCTACAAGATCATTGTCATAGAAACGGATCGTGGCACTTCCCGCCGCATTTCCAAGCTCATAATGATCCGCGCCGATTTCTTTGAATTGGATCGAATCGTCATGATGCTGACGGATCCATGTTTTGTAGTCGAAAGGATGGTTTGGCATAGTCGTTTCCTCGCTTTTTATAATCGTATCATGGAATGACTGAAAGCGCTTTAAAAAAGACGCTTGAAATGATAATCTATATTTATGATGAGAAAACAAAAACTGATCTTGATGGATATCGACGGCACGTTATTGAACACAGATTGGAAGATGCTTCTCTACACGAAAAAGATCTTGACCTCTTTGCACGAGCATGGGATCCTTCTTGGCATCGCTTCTGGACGGCCAGTCGATGATATTACGTTTCATACGCAAAATTGGGACCTTCCTTTTCAATTTGATGTTCTTGTTGGCTTGAACGGGTGCGAGATCCAGAACAACGTCACGAACACGTATTCTCTCTCTCATGAATTGAGCCCGGAACAATTAAAAACTGCGACCCATTTGATGCTCGATCATTTTGAATGTATTCCTTTTTTATATCGGGGCTCTCAGATCCACGCTTTAGAAGTCAATGAAGTGATCAAGACTTCTGCGATCAAATCAGGAAAAGAACCCGTGCAAGTGGATCTTGAGACAATGTGTAAAGAACCTTGCGTCAAGGTGATGTTTAGGACAAGGCAAAAAGAAACGATCGATCAAATGGAACAGTATTTAAAAACGATCGAGACACCAGGGCTAAAATGGTTCAAGACGCAGTCGACTTTGATGGAAGTCAGCGATTCAGCGGTTTCAAAAGCGATCGCTTTACCGATCCTTTGTCAGCAGCTCGATCTTGATAACGGGCAGATCATCGCTTGCGGCGATACGACCAACGACAACGAAATGCTCAAAGCAGCAGGACTTGGGATCTGTTTGAAAAACGGGACGGAAGACACGAAAGCGTGCGCCGATGAGATCACAGAACTCGACAACGATCACGATGGATTGGCGCATCATTTTGTAAAGAAACATCCTGAATTATTCAAAGCATAAGCAGCACAATGAATGTGCTGCTTATTTTTGCTCTGGCATAAACCAATAGCTATGGAAGCCGGACATATAGGTGAGCGCGCCTTTTGGCATTTGTTTCAAAGCGTGATAGACATTGATATAATCGCCAGTTCCCATCGCCAGAGAAGACCAGCCTAGCCCTAATAAAAGGCTCAAGGAAGGATAGATCAAACCAAGAAGGTAAGGAACAAGCCCAAAAACAAGATTCGGAAGCAAAGACAAAAAGATAAATCGCCCTTTGCTCATAGGCTCGGTTCCAATCACAAAAAGCATTCCTTGCCTCAAGTTGGTGTATAGATACACATCCTCTTTAAAACAGAGGGCGTGCAGCAACTCATGCGGCAAAGCGCAGAAAAGAGAGAGCAGGCACCCGATCCAAAAAGCAAACGAATCCGCCTTGAGCCGATGGAGCATCACGATCGGAATCAATAAAAGGATCAAAAGAATAAAAGCGGCAATATTGGCTTTCTTCGCAAGTTCTTGAGTGGATGCAGCTTCTTCGAATTGGATGGCTCCTTCTTTTTCTTCGGCTACAGGAAGCGAATTTGGATCTAGATCGTATTTTCCCCGATAATGCAGTTTCATAAGACTACTCTCTTTCTTTTTTTCATTATACCAAAGAGGAGCCAAGACGAGATAGCCAATCCGAAAAGTCCTAAATGTTGCCACACAAAAACATCCGGTGATACAATGAATCCATGATTCGAGTACATCAAGTAATATGCGATGCGGATGATCGAAGCAAGATCCGCGAACAACTTTTAAAAAAATTAAAAATGCCAAGTGCAGATTTGATCGATTTTCATATTCATCGAAGAAGCGTGGACGCTCGAAAGCATGAGGTCCGCTTCTCCTTTACGATCGACGCGAAAGTCCATCATGAAAAAAAGTACTTAAAGCAAAAAGACGTCATTAAAAAACCAGACGAGAAAGATCATTTCGTTCCCAAAGGAGAACATCCATTAAACTCGCGGCCTGTCGTTGTCGGCTTTGGACCTGCTGGCATGTTTGCCGCTCTTGCCCTATGTCAACATGGCTATCGACCGATCATCATCGAGCGCGGAGCTTCTATACGCCAGCGCCAAAAAGATGTCGATGCCTTTTGGAAAGGCGGACCCTTAGATCCTGAAAGCAACGTCCAGTTTGGAGAAGGAGGAGCAGGCGCTTTTTCGGATGGAAAACTGACGTGCCGCTCGAAAGATCCGCTCTTGCGGAAAGTGCTAGAAGAACTCGTCCAATATGGAGCGGATCCGGATATTTTGGTCGACGCCTATCCACACATTGGCACCGATGCCTTTGTTGAAATCATCGAAAACATGCGCCAAGCGATGATCAAAATGGGAGCCACATTCCATTTCCATGCCAAACTCGAAGATATGATCGTCCAAGATGATCGATTGAAAGCTTTGATCGTCAATGGCGAAGAAGTGGCGTGCCAAGCTTGTATCTTAGCGATCGGACATAGCGCCTCGGATACGATCCACGCTCTTTATGAGCGAGGCCTTCATCTTGAAAACAAGCCATTCCCGATCGGCGTACGTATCGAACACACTCAAGAGTTCATCAATCAGGCGATGCTAGGCGATTTTAAAGACGACCCGCGCTTGATCCCGGCCCGCTATACGCTGACGACGATGACCTCCAACAAAAAAGGCGTCTATACATTTTGCATGTGTCCTGGCGGATATGTGATCCCAAGCGAAGCGCAAGAAGGACAGCTTGTCATCAATGGCATGTCCTACGCTTCTCGAAGCGGAGAAAACGCGAATTCGGCGTTGCTTGTCCAGATCAATGAAGACGATTATGGAACAGAACTATTCGCTGGTGAAAAATACATCGAAGATCTTGAAAGAAAAGCCTATCGAATGACAAGCGGCTATAAAGCGCCTGTCCAGCTTGCCAAAGATTATCTACAAGGCAAAGTGAGCCAGGAACTTGAAGGTGTCAAGCCGACTTATTGCTTAGGCTACGAGTTTGTCGATCTCAATACTTTGTTTTCTAAAGCCGTCAATCAGTCTTTGCATGAGGCGCTGTTCGATTTTGAAAAGAAAGTGCCTGGCTTCGTGACTTCAGGCGCCATCTTGAGCGCGATCGAATCTCGGAGCAATCCAAGCCTTCGTCTTGTCCGGGCGAAAGAAAATCGAATGAGCAGCATTTATGGACTTTACCCGTGCGGAGAAGGAAGCGGCTACGCGGGAGGGATCGTGAGCAGCGCGATCGATGGGATCAAAAGCGCCTACGCCCTCATGGACCATTTTGGAAAGGAAAATGCATGAAGCATTATTTTAAACCGGACTATTATGTCCGCAATTTTGAAAATATCGATATCCAACGCTTAAAAAAAGCAGGCATACGTTTGTTGCTTTGTGATATCGACAATACTTTGGTCGCTTATAACGACCCGGATTCGAACGAACGAGTAAAAAAGTTCTTAAAGAAAGTCGAACACAGCGGACTCGATGTGGCGCTCGTTTCCAACGCTTCGCCTAAGCGAGCCAAACGCTTCGCCAAAGATCTCGATGTCGAACACGTCTTTTACTTGTCGTTCAAACCAACACCAAGAAATATCAAAAAAGCGATGCGCTATTATCATGTTGCCCCAAAACAAACGGCTCTTTTAGGCGATCAGCTTCTTACGGACATGCTCGGCGCCTCTTTGGCTGGCTGCTATAAGATCTTGACAGCACCGATCATTGAAAAAGATAAATTCGATACGCGCATCAATCGCTTTTTTGAAAATTTTATCTATCGTCATTATTCGAAAAAACACATTTTCAAAAAGGGGGAATTCGATGACTAAATATTGTAAAGGGTGCGGAGTCTTGCTGCAAAACGAAAACGCAAACGCGCCAGGCTATGTCCCGACTCTCGACTCTTCGTATTGTCAGCGGTGCTATCGGATCCGCCATTATGGAGATCTGACGATCAATATGCAACAAGGCATCGAATCCAATGAAACATTCGAAAAGATCGACGCTTTAGAGGGCGTGATCTTTTGGGTCGTCGACTTGTTCACGTTCGAGTCTTCGATCATTTCGCGGCTCAACCACAAGTTGCCCAATAAAAAGATCATCATGGTCTTGACCAAACGCGATGTCTTGCCAAAAACGCTCGCCGACAAAAAGATCTTCGAATTCGTGGACGAGCGTTTAAAAGAAGAAGATATTCATGTCGATGGCAAGATCATTCTAGGAGGACTCCTTAAAAATGGCGAAGAAGCCCAATATTCGATCAAGCGTTTAGAAGAGGCGATCGAACACTACGCCAAAGACAAACACGTGATCTTCATGGGTGTCGCCAATTCAGGAAAATCGACCTTGATCAATAAGCTTTTAGCCTCCACGGATCTGACGACCTCAAGAAATCCAGGCACGACGCTCGATCTAGTCACGATCAAAAAAGATGGCTATACGATCTACGACACTCCAGGCATCGAGAACCATCACAGTATACTCACCTTGATCGACCCTAAGCAGCTTAAGCAGTTGATCCCGACCAAACCGATCCGACCTCTAGTCACCCAAGTATTCGAAAACCAGTCTTTTGCGGTAGGCGGACTCGTGCGACTCGATGTCTATACAAAAGGCAAGGCGACGATCGTCGCTTATTTCTCCAATTCGCTTCCGATCCATCGCGGAAAATTGGAAAACGCGGATACGCTTTGGAAAAACCATCTTGGCGAAATGCTTTCGCCAACACTCGATTTATCGCTTAAAACGATGCATACATATCAAGCGCCCCCTTTTGAAGGGAAGCTCGATATCGTGATCCATGGACTTGGCTGGTTCTGTGTTTCGGGCTCGATCGAAAAGATCTACGTCAAAGTCCATAAAGGCATCCAAGTCACATTTAGAAAGGCAATGATATAATGCTCAGCAATCAAGATAAAAAGTATTTACGAACAAAAGCCCACGATCTACAGGCTTTGATCCAGATTGGAAAGACAGGACTTTCCGCTAATTTATACCAGACCCTCGACGACGCGCTCGAAGCGCATGAGCTCGTCAAAGTCTCTTTACTGAAGACGACGCCGATCGACGTTAGAGAAGCAGCCATAGAATGCGCGGCCGCCACCCATGCTCAAGTCGTTCATATCGTAGGACGGACATTCATTCTCTATCGTCGCAGCAAAGAAAACAAAATGGGACTCAAAGCATGAAACGAGTCGCCATTATTGGTGGATCGTTCGATCCGATCCATCTAGGCCACATTGAAATGGGAAAGCTTGCCAAAAAGGAGTTAGGGGTCGATGAAGTATGGTATATTCCCACCCACCAGACACCGTTGAAGGATCGCGAGCTCACCGAGGATGAACATCGTAAAAAGATGGTCGAAATCGCGATTCAAGACGAAGCGACCTTCAAGCTCAATCCGATCGAGCTCGATCGCAAGAAGAAATCGTATACTTACCATACCCTTAAAAAACTGCTCAAAGACGAGCCAGACACCGAGTTCTATGTTTTGATCGGCAGTGATCAAATGGCTCAATTCCAAGATTGGAAAAACGTGGACAAGCTTGTGAGCATGGCCCATTTTATTTGTGTCGATCGAGATGGAAGCTTTGGCCGCAACGACTATGATCTAGAATGCATGCCAATGAAACAAGTCCCTGTCTCTTCAAGCATGATCCGAGAAGGGAATGGCTTGAATTATGTCGATCCCCGTGTTCTCGAATATATCTATGCCAATCGGCTCTACATTCAAGATTTCGTCAAATCAAGAGTGCGCCATCATCGCTTTTTGCATAGCCTTTCGGTCGCCAAGCTTTGCGAAAGATTCGCCCAAGGCAATGGATTGGATCCTCAAAAAGCGTATTTAGCAGGCCTCTTTCACGACGTGTGCAAATCGATGCTGCCAGACCAAATGAGACCTTGGGTCGAAGCGATCGCCCCTCAATACGTAAACGCCTCCACTTCGATCTGGCATGGATTTGTGGGTGGTGAAGTGATCGATCGTGTTTTTGGGATCAAAGACCGTCAAATCAAAAACGCCATCCGCTGGCACGTGCTTGGGTTGAGCGATGAACCGTACGCGAAGATCGTCTATTGCGCCGACAAGCTCGATCCCTTACGTGGATACGATAGTTCCGCGCTCATCAAAGCGTGCGAAAAAGATATCGACCACGGTTTTGATCTCACAAAAGACCAAAACGATAAATATATCCAGCAAAAACGGAAAGAAGGAACACAATGAACGTTTTAGAAATAGTACTCAAAGCGATCTCCGAGAGAAAAGGAGAAGATATCATCGAATACGACGTATCGATGGTCACGCCTTTCGTAGATACGATGATCGTCGCTTCTTCGAGCAACTTGCGTCAAAACAACGCGATCGCGACCAATATTCGTGAAAAGCTCAAAGACGCCAATTATACAGGAGAGATCCGTCAAGAGGGCGAGTCTAATTCGCGCTGGATCTTGATCGACTTGAAAGATATCGTCGTTCATCTCTTTGTCGAAGAAGAAAGACACGTCTACAATCTCGACAAGCTCTATGGAGACGTCCCATCTAAACGGTATGATCTATAATACGCTTGCCCATTATTACGACGCGCTCGTCAAAGACGATCAAGCGACCAGCGCCTGGTATGATTGGATCCACACCGTCAAGATCGGTTCTTCGATCTTAGAGCTGGCGTGTGGTTCGGGAGAAATCACACGTCGCCTTGCTCAAGATGGAGTCCATATCGACGCTCTAGATCTGAGCGAAGAAATGATTGCCGAAGCCAAGCAAAAACAAGACAGTCAATCGATCCACTATTTTACAGGAAATATGCTGGATCTAAAGGAATGTGGCCAATACGAGGCGATCCTTTGTCTTTGCGACAGCATCAACTACATTTTAGATCCAGACGATTTGATCCACCTCTTTCGTGAAGTGGATGCCCATCTAAGCGATAGCGGGTATTTTCTATTCGATACGCATTCTTTGGATAGGCTCGAAGAATTTCAGGAAGAGTTCAACGAGACGGGCGAATTCGAAGATGGCGTACAATACCAATGGTCGATCATGGCCGAGGATGATTTCATTTATCAAGACTTCGCGTTTTATAAACTCGATGGAACGATCCAGCAAGAGCATCATATCCAAAGAGTGTATGAGCCCACATGGCTTCATGAACAACTGGAGCGATTCTTTACGATCGTCGATATTCGTACCGATTTCGATCAAGAAGGTATCCAGAGCGGAGAAAAATATTTTTATATCGTACAAAAGAAAGGAAAAGAGCAATGATAGGAATCTTATGCGCGATGGAATCGGAGCTGCAAGCGATCTTAAAATATATGGAGATCGAAAGCGAACGACAAATTGCGACTTGCAAACTGTATCGAGGAAAGATCCATGAACAAGAAGTCATCGCCTGTTTGGCAGGGATTGGCAAATGCAGCGCGAGCATGAGCGCTACGATCCTTTTGATGGAAGCGCCAGTTGAATTGGTGATCAATGTAGGTGTCGCGGGCGGCTTGCTCGAAAATCAGCAAGTTCTTGATCTTGTGATCTCGAACGAAGCGATCCAAGCCGATTTTGACACGAGTCCGCTCGATGGAGAAGAAGGGCTCGGACTTCGTTATCCGATCGAACCCGCCTTGATTCAAAAAGCGGAATCGATCGCCCAAAAGATCGGGATCCCTTATCAGACCGGCGTGATCGCGACCCAAGATCTTTTTATGGCTCGTCAAAGCGACTTTGATACATTGAAGCAAAACTTTCCGGAAAGCGCCTGCTCAGAAATGGAAGGTGGCGCGATCGCCCAAGTGTGCAGCGCCTTCCATACTCCATGCTTGATCATCCGCACGCTTTCGGATGTTGTTTTTCATCACGACAATCCGATGGAGTTTTCCGCTTTTGCTCAAAAAGCGAGCGAGCAAGCCGCTAAATTCATCAATGAATGGTGTTTATAAGCTGCCTTTTGTGAAGGTAGCTTTTCTAATTCCTAGAAATGGATTAGAATAAACAATATGAGCGAGATCAAAAAGAAAAAACCGAAATATTATGGACCATGGCTCAGTTTCGCCCTTGCGTGTACGCTCGTTTGCCTGATCGCTTTATTATGGAGCTTGTTTATCAGCGGGCCGGCCCGCCTGCATGAAGAACAACTGCAAGCCGCGTATGCCAAGATCCAAAAACAAGTGCCAGATATCAAAGGTCTTGAACAAAATATATTTGAATATGTCACGTATTCTGGCTATACGACAGAAAATGTCTATTGGTTCAACCAGAAGTGCGAAGAGATCGCCGTCCGCGATCTTTCGACTCTTGATTATGCCAAAGTGCGGCAAGTGGCCAAAGAAGAGTACGGGATCGATGCGGAGACGATCGATCTGACTTTTGGCTATAGCGCCCCTTGTTATGAGGTGAGAGGGAAAAACACACTTTTGCTGCTGAACTATGATACGCTAGAAAACGTTTATGAAAGGAAGGAATGATATGGCGAAAAAAGATCCATGGAACGAGCCTTGGTTCAATCAAGTCGCTTGGTTGTTCGCGCATCTAGAGGATCTGCATCTCGACGCTCGAGAAGCGTTGATCGCTTTGCTGATCTTAGATGCCAACGCGCATAATTTACCGATCTCTCCGGAAGTTTTTGCCGCCAAAGCCAAGATCAGCGAAGAAGAAGTGGACACGATCTTTAATATCCTTTCTTCGCGCGGGTATTTAAAGATCGATGTGGTGCAAGGCAAAGTTTGCTTTTTGATGGATGGGTTGATGAAAAACGCGAATCCTTCGGGGGTTTCTCTTTCCAAAAGCATCATCTCTGATTTTGAAGAAGAGTTTGGTCGTGATCTTTCTGTCTTTGAAATGCAAAAGATCCTCGACTTGTGTGAGACATTCGGCGAACGGCAAGTCGTATGCGCTTTGAACGAGGCGGTCGTCTACGATAAAAAAAGCTTGAACTATATTGAAAATGTCCTTGTCTCATGGCGCAACAAAGGATTGAGCACAGAAGAGCTGGAGAGTGGTAAACGATGAGCGGCGAAGAAATCGTATACGAGATCGAGAAGATCTTTCCTAACGCCCAATGCGAGCTTTATCATGAAAGCACATTTCAGCTGCTTATAGCGGTCGTTCTTTCGGCTCAAACGACCGACGCTTCGGTCAACAAAGTCACGCCAGCACTCTTTACACGCTATCCAGATCCTTTTTCGCTCGCGAAAGCCGATCTCGAAGATGTCGAAGGCTATATCCGAACGATCGGATTGTATCACTCGAAAGCCAAAAATATTATCGCTCTTTCCAAAGATCTTGTTGAGAAGTTCGATGGCGTCGTGCCAAGCACGTATAAAGAGCTTCAGTCTTTGGCAGGTGTGGGAAGAAAAACAGCGAATGTCGTTCGCAGTGTGGCTTTCGATATTCCTAGTTTCGCAGTCGATACGCATGTCGATCGCGTAAGCAAGCGTCTCGGCTTAGCGAAAGTGGATGATAGCGTAGAAAAGGTGGAGGAAAAGCTCAAACGAAAGATCCCACGGGCATTATGGAATCAAGCTCATCACGATTTTATCTTTTTTGGACGATATTTCTGCACGGCTAGACATCCAAAATGTCAGGAATGTCCTTTCACGAGTTTTTGTCAAAACGAAAAACTTGAGCGATATAAAGCGTTGAAAAAGAAAAAGAAGGAAATGGAATGAAGAAAAAGATCTACATTGTCCGTCATGGACAAACGCAGTTCAATGTTGAAAAACGGTGCCAAGGCTGGAAAGATTCGCCTCTGACGCAAAAAGGAAGAGAGCAAGCCAAAAAGGTCCGCGACTATTTTCAAAAAAAGGGGATCACATTTGATCACGCCTACAGCTCCGATCTTTCTAGAGCGATCGACACGATGCAGATCATCGCTCCGATCCAAGTTCCACAATATACAAGCCAAGCGCTTCGCGAGATGAGTTTTGGCAAATACGATGGGTGGAAGCATACGGACATTCCTGTTGAAGATCGAATGAATTTTTTTAAATCCGTTGGCGGAGAAACGTATGAAGAAGCAATCGTCCGCGTTTTTCGTTTGATCTTGCATGTCATGAAACAAAACGATCATCATTCGGTGCTGTTTGTCACGCATGGGATTCCTGTTTCCGGATTGTTCCGCTCGCTGCCTCGAAAAAAAGGGATCCTAGATCCGAAGGATTTTCGCAATGGGTGTATTCTCGAATATGAGATGAAAGGAGAAGAGATGATGCTTGTCGACTTTATCCAAACGGAAAAGGAGCCTTTTCATCATGTCTGAGATCGAAAAGGTGCTCGTCGTCGGCCGAGGCGCGGTCGGTGGTTTGTTTGGCTCTTTGATCGAAGAAAAGGTGGGAAACGATTTTGCGTTTCTCGTGGATGAAAAACGAAAACAAAGATATGAAGCGAGCGAGTACCGAATCAATGGCGTATCGAGAATCTTTTCTTATGTAACGAATAGGGATGCGTATCCTGTCGATCTTGTTTTGATCACGACGAAGATGAAAGATTTTGATGCGGCGCTTACTATGATCGAGCCGTTCTTGAAAGAGGATACGATCTTGATTTCGGGCTTGAACGGGATCGTGAGCGACGATCTGCTCATGGAACGGTATCCGCAGCCTGTCATTCGCGCGATCTCGCAAAAGATGGATGCGAAATATGAGGGCGACAGCTTGTCGTATACGAAAACAGGTGAGCTCGTGATCGGAATGGAGAAAAGCGGTCAAGAAGAAAGTTTTGCGAAATTGTGCGCTTTTTTCGATCGGATCGATTTTCCGTATGTCGTTTCGAACGATATCATCCATGATCAATATTCGAAGCTCATGCTCAATTGCGCGATCAATCAAATTTGCGCGGTCTACCAATGTACATATGGCAAAGTGTGTTCGCATCCGCTTTTATACGATTTGTTTTATAAAACGATGAAAGAGGTGCAGCACGTATTCGCAGCCTATGAGGTCGCGATCGACGATCAAGAGATCAATGCGTGGATCGAGGCGATCCAAAATTTGGATCCAAATTCGATGCCGAGCATGGCGCAAGATCGTTTGGCGCGTCGAAAAAGCGAAGTGATGCTTTTTAGTGGCACTCTGATCCCGATGGCTGAAAAAAAGGGAATCGAGACACCGTGCTTATCGATGCTTTATGAAAAGATCTTACAATATGAAAAGGAAGAGCGTTATTGAACGTTGCGCTCTTCCTTTTTTTCGTCTTTGTTTTTTTCATAGATGACTTTCAAGCCTTTGAAGATCAAATTGGGATCGTAGACGTCGATAAAATCTGTATAATCGCAGATCACGCGGCCAAGCCCGCCTGTCGCGATGACTTTGAAGTCTTCTTTGAGTTCTTTGCGGAACTGCTTGACGGTCATTTCAAAGCCGCCAAGACATTGATAGAAAATTCCGGCTTGCATTTCTGTCTGGGTGTTTTTCGCTAAGATCGTGCTTGGGCGTTTGATTTCGATTTCTGGCAGCTGAGCGGTTTGTCCCCAAAGCGCGTTGGCGCCAGATTCGATCCCTACGCCGATCGCTCCCGCCTTGAAGTGGCCTTCTTTTGTGACATAGTCATAGGTGGTGGCGGTCCCAAAATCAACGACAAGCACAGGTCCGCCATATTCGTGATAGGCGCCTGCGCAATCGGCAATGCGGTCTGACCCGACGCTTTTTGGATTTTCGAGCTGGACGCTGATGCCTGTCTTGATGCCTGGACGAACGATGATCGGATCGATGTTCAAGAATTTTTTGATTCCGTTTCGAAAGGAATGCATGATCTTGGGAACGACGCTAGAGACGATCACATCGTTCACATCTTTTACATCGATACCTGCCGCCGTCAAAAAGTTGACGAGAGAAGAGCCATATTCGTCGCTTGTCCGTTTGATCTTGGTGGTCAGACGATAATTGGCGATCAAATCTTCGTGTTTAAAGACGCCAATCGTTATATTGGTATTTCCTACATCGATCGCTACGAGCATGTGTTATGGTCCTCCATTTGTTTCATTGTTTTTAAAATCAATTCGCCAACTTCTTCTTTGCTCATTTTTCCGAGTGGCTGGATCGTGTCTTTCGTGAAAAGAGTCACAACATTGGTCGGTGTCTGAAAGCCTGCCCCTTGGGTGAACAGATTGTTTCCGATGAGCAGGTCGCAGTGTTTCTTGACGCATTTTTCTTGCGCGTTGTGTTCAAGATTTTCTGTTTCCATCGCGAAGCCGCAAACGATCTGTCCTTCTTTTTTATGGGCGCCTAGCCAAGCGAGGATATCGGGATTTTTAACGAGTTCGATCTCCATCGTATCTCCTTGTTTTTTCATCTTTTGAGGAGCGGTCTCTTTAGAACGGTAATCGGAGATGGCGGCCGCTAAAATAAAATAGTCATTGTCTTCAAAACGAGCTTGTACAGCATCCATCATGTCTTGGGCGCTTTGAATGTAGATCGTTTCGATTCCTGGGATCGGCTCTAAAGCGACAGGTCCAGAAATGAGAGTCACTTTGGCGCCTAGCTTTTTTGCCGCTTGGGCGATGGCGTAGCCTTGTTTTCCAGAAGAGTGGTTCGAAATGAAACGGACCGGATCGAGCGCTTCGATCGTAGGCCCAGCATTGACTAAAACGCGTTTTCCTTCTAGGAGCTTTTCATCAAAGATCGACTCGATCGCTTCTTGGATCGTGTCGAGACTGGCCAGTTTGCCTTTTCCAACATCTTGACAGGCGAGAAGGCCTGTTTCGGGTTCGACGATCGTATAGCCTAGCTGTTTTGCGCGAAGGATGTTTTCTTGCGTGACTGTATTTTCATACATATGGACATTCATCGCTGGACAGATGATCTTTGGACAATAACACGCTAGCGCGGTCGTGCTCACTAGATCGTCGGCGATGCCATGAACGATCTTGGCGATGATATTGGCGGTAGCAGGAACGAGCACGAAGACATCGGCCCATTTCGCCAAAGTGATATGGGCGATCGGGTCTTCGTTGGTTTCATCAAAAACTTGGGTTTCGCATTTATTGTGACTTAAGGCTTCGAAGGTGATCGGGGCGACGAACTGGGTGGCAGATCGGGTCATGATCACTTTGATCGAGTATCCTTTTTTGCCGAGTCGGCTGACAAGATCGCAGGCTTTGTAGGCGGCGATACCACCGCTCACCGCGATCAAGATGTTTTTTTTCTGCATCGAATGGAACCTCCGTTAGGTCTTACATATTATAGAACAGGAAGGATATTTTTGCTACCAAGCTTTGTGGTAAAATAAAATGGAATGCACAACAAGGAGGGTGATGATCGTTCATGAATGTTTTGATCGCGTGTGATTCTTTTAAAGGTTGCATGAGCTCTTTTGAAGCGTGCGCAAGCGTAAAAAAAGGATTGGAACGCTCTTCTCGAACAATGAATACACAGCTGTTTCCGATGGCCGATGGCGGAGAGGGCTTCGCGGATATTTTATGTCATTATATCCATGGGAAAATGATCGAAGTCGATACTTTGGATCTGCAAGGAAGAAGGATCCGGGCTGCCTATGCGTACAATGAAGAAAAAAAACTCGCGATCTTGGATGTGGCGAGCTGTATTGGGCTCAATCTCTATCCAAAGGATCGGCGCAATCCGCTGGCTTCTTCTTCCTATGGGGTCGGATTGATGATGCAAGACGCTCTAAAGCGCGGCAGCAAGAAAATCGTATTGGGTCTAGGAGGAAGCGGTACGAACGATGGCGGAGCCGGGATCTTAAAAGCGTTTGGAGCGCGTTTTTATAATAAAGATCGAGAGCTTTTGAAAGACAATGCGTACTCGTTGGAAAAGATCGCTTTTATCGATAAGCGGTTTGTCCATATTCCTAAGGATGTGGAGTTTATCGTGGCTTGTGATGTAAAAAATCATCTGCTTGGTGAAAATGGGTGCACCTATGTGTTTGGCAAACAAAAGGGAATCTATCCTTCGCAGATGAAGTGGCTCGATCAGGCGATGGCCCATTATGCCCAAAAGATCGATCAAACTTTTCATGTGGATATGAATGCTTTTGAGGGTTCGGGGGCGGCTGGAGGGATCGGCGGCGTGATGCTTGGGGTCTTTCATGCTAAAATGGTCGCCGGGATCGATTTGACGATGCAGTATGCTCGTTTTGCCCGAGCGCTCAAATCTGCCGATCTAGTGATTACGGGCGAAGGGCAGACAGATCTGCAGACGATGTATGGCAAAGTGTGCTATGGGATCGCAAGGGAAGCCAAAAAGCATCATGTGCCGACCATTTGTTTGAGCGGAGCTTTAGGCATTGGGTATGAAGACTTATATAATGAAGGTGTAATCGGCATTTTTTCGAGTGCGGACCGCGCGATGGATTTTAATACGGCTTTATTACACGGACAAGAAAAGCTGGAGGCTCTCGCATTTTCGGTCGGGAAGCTGATCAGTGGATTGGAGGAAAGAAAATGCGGTGGATAAAAAAAGGATGGATCGCTTTATTTGGGATAAGCTTGCTTCTTATGAGCGCTTGTTCGAAGACAAACTTTCAAGAGGTGGAAGTGAGCATGCAGGAAGTGGAAACGATGTTTGAAAACAAGGAAAGCTTCCAGCTCCTTGTCGAACGGGACAATTGTCCGTTTTGCGAGTCCTTGAATCAATATATCGAGGATACGAAGCAAGGACATGCTCTTACGGTCTATAAGTTGGACACGACCGATTTTGAATTTTCAAAGCGTAAGCAAGAAGATGAAGTGCTGCAATCGAGCACAGAAGAGGGGCAAAAGTTTTTAGAGAAGTTTCCTTATTTCTTATATACGCCTACGATCTACACGATCCAAGACGGTGTGGTAAGATCTGCCGCGATCGGTTTCAATGAAGAGAATAAAACGATGAGCGAATGGAACGTGGACTCGTCGATCGATTGGGACAAGGCGGATGAAGTCGATGTTTGGAAGTATTTGGAACGATGAAAAATATTGCGCTGATCTCGACAGGAGGGACGATTGCGGGCAGTGGCCGCATGTCGGAATACGAGGCGGGAACTTTGGATGTCCGCTCGATCATCGACTCGATCCCTGAAATCAAATCGTTGGCGAATTTAAAGCTTTTTCCGCTTTGTTCCAAAGATTCTAACGATATCACAGAGAAGGACTGGCTCGCTTTGCGCGATCTTTGTCATCAGCTCGAGAAAGATCCTTCGATCGATGGGATCGTCATCACCCATGGGACGGACACGTTCGAGGAGACCGCGTTTTTCTTGAATTTGACGCTGCAGAATCGAAAGCCGGTCGTCATGACGGGGGCGATGCGTCCTGCTAGCGCGGTAAGCGCGGATGGGCCGATGAATTTATATGAAGCGGTGAGTCTGGCTTCGCATCCTAACGCGTACAAGGCGGGCGTGTTGGCGGTTTTTGCGGATACGATCTATTCGGCTCGCGATCTTGTGAAGACCAATAGTCTCAAGACGAACGCCTTCGATATGGGCGAATATGGAGCGCTCGGCTTTATGCGGGACGAGCATGTTTATTTTGAGAACATGCCTTATCGCAAACATACGTGCGAGAGTCTTTTCGCGCATCTGGAATATTCTCAGCTTCCTAGAGTGGGGATTTTTTATGTGCATGCTGGTGCGGATCCCCAACTGCTGCGATATATGCTTGATCATTATGATGGGATCGTTTTGGCGGGCAGCGGCGCGGGAAACTATTCGAATGCGATCAAGACGGTGGTCGAAGAGTATGATGGACCGTGTCGGATCGTTCGTTCTTCGCGATTGCTGGAGGGGGCGGTTTTTGAATCGAAGATCTTTGATCCTGAACAAAAGACGATTCCTTCCTTCAAGCTTTCTCCGCATAAGGCGAGGATCTTGTTGATGGTGGCTCTTGTATATACGCAGGATCTAGAGAAGTTGAAGATGATTTTTGAAACCTACTAGTTTGGAGGTCTTATGATTAAGATATTGGCTTTTGATTTGGATGGCACGCTTTTAAAGAGCGATAAATCCATGGATGTAAGAACGGTGGAGGCGATCGAGCGCGCGAAAGCGCAAGGAATGCATATCGTGATCGCTTCTGGACGGGATAAAAACGGTTGTAAATTTGTGTATGAGCCACTGGAACTCGAGGAGGGGCCTCACTTTCTAGCGCTCGTTAATGGACAGATCATTTATGATTTCGCGCATAAGGAATATGATCTAGATGATGTCTTGAGCACGGAAGATGGATTGAAGATCCAAGAGGTGTGTCGAAAATACAATGTGGAGGGGATCTTTTGTTGTGGGTATGATTTTTATTCCTATATTTCTAGGCTTGGCCGTTTGAAGAAGAATGTGAAAAATCTTGTGCTTGGCGAGCCGACGGATTATGGACTGAAGGCGGGTAGCGAGCTGCGAAATTTTATCGATCTTCCATATAAAGATATTTCTTTAAAGCAAGATATCAATAAAGTGTGTCTTGTGCATTCGGCTTCTTTTTTTGAAAAGAACATCGAGAAGATGAAAGAGGATCTAAAGGATTTTGACGTGCTTCTTGTGGGGCCTGGATGGATGGAGATCATGCCAAAGGGAGTTTCCAAGGCTTCGGCGATCGAGAAGATCGCTAAAAAGCTTGGCTATTCGATGGAAAACGTCATGGCTTTTGGGGACGCGGAAAACGATATCGAAATGATCAAGGAAGCAGGGATCGGCGTTGCGATGGGCAACGGGATGGATTCGGTCAAAAAAGTGGCGGATGTCGTGACGAGCAGCAACGATGAGAATGGTATCGGTCAAGTGATCGATGATTTGTTAGAGGGCAATGAGAATTTATTGAAAGCAGGGATCGTATGAAAAATGTAAGAGAACTAGATCGTTCGGACTATGAGGAACAGAAAAAGGTGATTTGTGTTGGTTTTCCTTGGAACACAAAGGAGAGCATCGATGCGCGATTGCGTTCATTATGCGAGCATTCGTATTCGTTTGGCTCGTTCGAGGACGAGAAATTAGCTTCGCAGATCATCGCAACCCCATACACGATCGATTTTCACAACGCTTTGATCCCAATGGCGGGGATCGGGTTCGTGGCGACTTTGCCAGAATTTCAAAGACAAGGCCGGATCGACGATGTGATGGAGCTGTTGTTGGAAAAAATGAATGAGGAGAATATGGTCCTTTCGTATTTGGCGCCTTTTTCCTATCGCTTTTATCAAAAGTTCGGGTATGAAAAGATCTTCGATATGATCGAATATTCGGGGAAGATCGAAGCGCTTCCTTCAAAAAAAGGTGAGGATCTAGTTTGTATGGAAATGACATGGGAGGAAGCTCGTCCCTATCTTCGAAAGATCGCAAGAGAAGATCCGTTGATCGAATATGGTCAGATCGTCCGCGAACCTTGGTGGGAAGAGTATAAATTCCATTTGCGTAAAGACTATACGTTCGTGATCTGTTTTAAAGACAAGATGCCAGTTGGCTATATGGCGTATTTAGTGAAAGATGGGATCGTGGATGTTTTTGAGATCAAAAACAAAGGCGAAGAGGTGCTTCTCGCGTTGTTGGATGTTCTTAAAGATCTAGAATATAAGGAATTCAAATTCTTGGAAACGGAAGGGCAAAGCGAGCTGTATCGTCTTTTAGACGATCGGCCAGAGAATTTGCTCGTTCGCGTGCTGCCCGGAATGATGGCGCGGATCATCAATGTAGAAAAGTTCTTGAAGATGTATCCGTTCCAGTCGTCGATCGAGTTCGCGCTCGAGATCACGAGCGATCGTTTCGCCCCTTGGAACACGGGTCTTTATGAGATCCATGGCAACAAGGTGAAACGGGTGCATGAAACGAACTTGATCACCGCGAAAATGAGCGAGGGCGAGCTGGCCAAGCTGCTTTTTGGTCGGCTTCTTCTCATTGAAGGAAGAAACAAGATCGAGGTCAAGAATGGAACGTACGCGCGGATGGTCGGTATGCTCGAAAAAGCGATCGTGATGGATCCGGTATTGTTCGCGGATTATTTTTGATACCCACAACTAAGCTCTTCAAAAGCATCTCAAAGGTGTGGATGAAGAGCTTTTTTTATAAAAATTTAAATCCGCGACTATGTTTTTACCTTCTTTCTAGGCATGATATCATTATATTAGAAAACAATCGTTTCAATGGAGTTTGAAAAAAATAAAAAAGATGTAACGAATCGGCTCGTATTAGACACATATAGACAAAGGAGGAGGAAGATATGGACGAGATCTATCAAAAATATGCGCGCTTCGTCTATCGTTATCTTCTTTCTTTAGGAGCCTGTGAAGATGTGGCGGAAGAAGTGATGCAGGAAACTTTTTATCAAGCGGTCCACTCGCTTCATACATACAAAGGCGAATCTAAATTGTCGACTTGGCTTTGCGCGATTGCTCGAAACCAGTATGCGAAATATCGAAGAAAGAATCCAGAACATGTTCCATTTGATGAATCGTTTATGGCGGGCTCGATCAGCGATCCAAACTCTCGTGTAGATTTACTTAGAAAAATGCAAATATTGTCAAGTGTTTCTCGAGAGATCATGTATCTTCGAGTATATGGGAATTTGAGTTTTCGGCAGATCGGCGAGGTACTAGGAATCAGCGAGAACACGGCTCGCGTCACTTATTATCGGGCAAGAGAGAAGTTGAGAAAGGAGATGGAAGAGAATGGAAGAGAATAAGCTACATATACTAGTCAAGGATCTGCTTCCCGATTATATCGATGGATTGACAAGTCCGGAAACGAACAAGATCATTGAAGAACATTTGTTCCAATGCTCTTCGTGCCAAAAAGCTTTAGAACGAATGAAAGAGAGCCCATCCATTTTAGATCAAGATGAAAAGATCGAGTTCGATTATTTGAAACTGGTGAGGAAGCGTAGCCGTCGCCATATTTGGCTGAGCGTATGTATCGTTCTTGTGATCGTCGTGAGCTTCTTGACGATATCTACGTTTTGGATCGGCAGGCAAACACCTGCGGCTTTGCTCAATATAAACACGACGGTAGCTCCTTATCAAGTGAGTTTGGAAGTAGAATGTCTCGATCAAGGGCGGAAAGTATCCCGCGTCGAGTGGAAAGAGAATGGAAGCCATGTTCAAGCGATCGTGTTTACCGTGCCAGGAAACGATGAAAGAAAAACGTTTATGTACACGACAGATCAATTGATCGAAAATGTCGAAGTCGCTGGACAAATCGTATGGGAAGATGGAACGAAGATCCCCGATGAATTAGGGCTTCTGCATGCGTATAAAGTAGAATACATTGGCAATGCTTCTCAAGTCTCCCATCTACTGAAAAAAATGAATGTATCAAGTCTTGTTGGAAGCTATACCTTCGAGCTCGATGGCACGAGACTGATCATAGAGACAGCGCGTCCTCTTGCCGACGTGTATGTGAATCGGGAATCGCTGTTGATCCTTTCTTTGATCGAGAATGCTTCTTCCGTCACATGGAAATCGCAAGGAAAGAAGGAAACGGTGAGTGTTGAAAGTCTGGACGCTCTTTTAAAAACTGAAATAAAAGAAGGGTATGGCTCTCTGTCCGCTTTTACTCAAAACGTCGAGAGGCTCGAACAGTCAGAAGAAATATGGAACCAGTATACTTTTGATGTTCAGATCCAGCCAGTAAGGTTAGACAAGGATCAGATCGTCTCGTTTGTTGTTCGTGAAAATGGAGAACCAGTCGAAGAATTTAGCGGATACGTAAAAGATTGGGTGAATGAGGATGGTAGTTTCGTTTGGCGGGTTTATCTTCAGAAAGGACGATATACGATCCAGTTTAAGATCGATGGAGAGTCTACTCAAGAGGTGCCATTCAATAGTGATTTACGATATAGGCTGCAAAAAATAGAGAATAATTGGAGATTGGAGAAACGAGAATGAAAATGAAAACAATGTTTATTGTGGGTTCGATTTTTTCCGTACTGCTTTCGTCGTGCTCGAAAACCGATACAACGGCTCAAATTTCGGATCGGATGATGATGGGATTTGCAAAAGCGAAAGACACTACTTCGTATACGATCCAAAAGACAGTTATGGAAGAACCTGCCAATGAAGAATGCATAATGAATTGGAAAGATGAAGATACGATTTATATTTTGGATGAGTTTGGCTTTGACAAGCGAATGGAATTGATCCGTTTTGATGGTCAGAGATTTGAAGAGCTGTTCTGCTATATTGGAATCAATGTATTGGAAGTGCAATCGATCGAAAAAGGCGAGCGTTATTATGGATATTTGTCGAAATTGTATCATGCGATCCGCTTTCCAATGAAGCTGGACGATCGGGGTCGTAGTATTGGCTTGAAGCCGGAGTTTGAATGGAGTTTGAAAAACGATACGATCCACGCCGTTCTTAAGGTTTCAGAACGGGATGGTTTCAATGCGCGCTTCCTTGTGGAAGCCCAACGGGAGTTGACTGGATTGACGGATCTGAATATGAAAGTATGCGAATACACATTTCACTTTGATCAAGAGGGATATCTTGTCGAAATCGATGAAAACTATGAGCTCGAATGGATTTATGGAGAACAGAGTCGTACAACGAGACAAAACGACGTGATGAAAATTTCCTATGAAGACGTGAACGAAAAGCTGAAAGCTCATGTTCAGCGTGCATTTGAGAAGGAGGTGAATGTGGGCGACAATATCGAATGGGCGGACTGTATGATGCCGATCAAGTTGAATTGTGCTTGTGCGCAAGTCATAAGATGACAAAAAACATTTTGGCCCAAAAAGCGTTCACGATCAGCTTTGGAACGAAAAAATACTTGGATGCTTGCGACTATGTAGGAATCGTGTCGGAAACGATGTTCCGGATAAAATCGAAAAAGCAGGCTTCACGCTCCAAAAAAGCGAAATCGTCAACGCGCCGATTATTCAAGAGCTTCCCCTC
Source organism: Dubosiella newyorkensis (assembly GCF_001945605.1). Lineage (GTDB taxonomy): Bacteria > Bacillota_I > Bacilli_A > Erysipelotrichales > Erysipelotrichaceae > Dubosiella > Dubosiella newyorkensis. The sequence continues at coordinate 28,722 of NZ_MPKA01000047.1, read as the reverse complement.
TGCCTAGAATGTTCTTTGATCAAGCAAAGCGAGGAAGGCAATATCATTGGCAAAATCGAAAAGATCAATGTTGACGAAGCGTATATCGACGAAAATGGAATCGATATTGAAAAAATGGAACTTCTTTCTTTTGATCCGATCCACAAGGTATATCGGATCGTTGGACGAGTTGTCGGTCACGCTTTTGCGGCGAATGCCCAATTGAAATAATAAAGCTACAATATAAAAACCTCTCGATCAACTTGTCGTTGAAGAGAGGCTTTTTTTTCGTCGATTTTTCACGCTTTGGCCATGGATCAATTCAAATCCGATTACTTGTGTCGTGGCGACCGGCTCTTTTTTGATCAGCGACAAGATCGTAGAACCAGCCATTTGGCCAGCCAGCTTGTAATCAAAGCGGATCGTACATAAGGAAGGCGTGAGCAGTTCGCTGACCTCGTAGCCTCCAAAACCGATCAAAGAAATATCTTCGGGCACCTTCAAGCCTTTTTCTGTGATCTCCTTATAACAAGCGAGCGCTAGATTGTCTGTGGCCGCAATGATCATAGTCGGATGGTGATCTTTTAAATAATGGCGGATCACTTTGCGCGCTTTTGAAAACGAGAAATCCGTCTCTCGCGTATGGATGCGGGGCACTTGATGTTCTTCAAGCGCTTCGATCACTCCTTTTCGTCTTTGAACGCCGACCGCCTCATCCACCCGGTTGACACCGAGATACAAAATGTTTTCATGGCCCATTTTTGCCGCATATTCGCCAGCTGTATAGCCAGCTCGATAATCATCGTAGATGATCGAAAACCCGTTTTTAAAATGCTGAGCCACGATCAAGATCGGGATCTGCGATTCATGGACGAGTTTTTGATGGATCAAGTTGATGTTGGTCGCTACGAGAATGATCCCATCCACGCGAAGACTTTCAAAATATTGGATCGATCGGATCTCGTCGTTTATATCATGATTGGTATCGATCAAGATGACCGTGTAGCCTTTTTCTTTTAAGTAGGCGTTCATGCTCGTCAGCAACCGGGAAGAAGTGTTGGAGTCGATCGTTGGAGCGATCACGCCGATCGTTTTCGTTTCTTTCGCCTTTAAATTCGAAGCGGCCGCGCTAGGCTCGTAATGATGCGCTTCAATGACTTTCCGGATCTTTTCTCTAGTCTCTTCTTTCACATATCCACCATTGAAATAGCGGGAGACTGTGCTTTTCGCCACACCCGCCTCTATGGCGATTTCCTTCATTGTGATACGTTTCTGATTCATGCTTACATTATAGAATTGATCGATACTAGTTTCAAGTAAAATATGGAACTGTTCCATAAAATTTGTGAATAAATATGGGATTGTTCCATGTTTAATCGATCTTTTTTGCTTAGAAATCGTTTACAAAAAAATGATTGACAAATATATGGAACAAAACTATCATATAGATATGAAATCGGTTCCATATAAAGACCATAAGGGTACCAAAAAAAAGAAAGAGGAGAAAGAAAGGTATGGAAACATCAAAATCGCTTCACAAGTCATTCAATATGTTGGTGGCAAAGAAAACATCGTTTCAGCTATGCATTGCGCGACTCGACTTAGGATGAAACTCAAAAACTACGATCTAGTCAACGAAGACGAGCTCAGCGACGTCGACCAAGTCAAAGGGGTATTTTTGGCGAATGATCAATATCAAGTCATCTTTGGTTCCGGAACCGTGAATCTTGTCACGGCGGAAGTCTTGAACCAAACCGGATTAGGAGCCTCTGAAACGAAAGTGGAAGAAGCGGAAGAGAAAAAAGGCAATCCGCTCATGCGGACCGTCAAAGTGCTTTCGGATATTTTTGTTCCGATCATTCCAGCGATCGTCGCTGGCGGTTTGTTGATGGGACTCAACAACGTATTGACCGCCCAAGGTTTGTTTGTTGAAGGAAAATCGATCATCGACTTGTTCCCGGCGATGGCAGGCATCGCCACCTTCATCAACATGTGTGCGGCTGCTCCGTTCACGTTCTTGCCTGTGCTGATCGGGTTTTCAGCGACGAAAAAGTTTGGCGGCAACCCGTATCTAGGGGCGGCCATGGGAATGATCATGGTCCATCCTGATCTGCTCAACGCGTATTCGCTCGCTTCAGCAGAAACGATTCCGACCTGGAATTGGTTTGGCTTAAGCGTAGAAGCGATCGGTTATCAAGGAACTGTGCTGCCCGTTCTTGCGGTTTCGTGGATCTTAGCCAATATTGAAAAACGACTCCACAAAGTGACGCCTAGCTGGCTCGACAACTTGTCGACTCCGCTTCTTTCCGTATTGATCACGGCCGCTCTTACATTCTTGTTTGTAGGACCACTTCTTAGAGAAGCGGGCGATTTGCTGGCCTTTGGATTGTCATGGCTCTACTCGACGCTAGGCTTCTTAGGCGGAGCGATCTTTGGATTGTTGTACGCGCCAATCACCATTACCGGAATGCATCACTCCTTCTCGGCGATCGAAACGCAACTGATCGCGGCATCCGAAACGACGGGCGGCTCTTTTATCTTCCCGATCGCCTCGATGAACAATGTCGCTCAAGGAGCTGCGGTACTTACCGTGCTCTTCTTGACTAAAAACGAAAAATTAAAATCTTTATGCACCGCTTCGGGTATTTCAGCGCTCCTTGGAATTACAGAACCAGCTATGTTTGGTGTGACTTTGAAACTGAAATATCCATTCTACGCGGCGATCATCGGTTCAGCAGCTGGTTCAGCCTGGATCGCGGGAACAAAAACACTCGCTTTGGCGATGGGTGCGGCTGGTTTGCCAGGCATCATTTCGATCGCGCCACAAAGTTGGCTGAATTTTGCGATCGGCTTAGGAATTTCCATTCTTACGAGCGCGATTATGACCGTGATCTTGATGAAAAAATTCGCGCAAGAAGAATTAGAACCATCCAAGAAAGTAAAAGCCCACGATGAAATCACGCTTTTGGATGCGCAACCTAACGTTTTATACGCTCCAATGAGCGGTTCGGTTCGTCCGATCAGCGCATGTTCGGATGCGATGTTCGCTTCGAAAGCGATGGGTGATGGCGTCGTGATCATACCCGAAGAGGGCACGCTTCTATCTCCAGTCAACGGAAAAGTCATGATGGTGTTCCCGACCAAACACGCCATTGGTCTACAAGGAGAAAATGGAGAAGAGATCTTGATCCATGTAGGCTTGGATACCGTAAGTCTAGAAGGAAAGCCATTTGAAGTTTGTGTCAAAGATGGAGACGAAGTGCGCGCTGGACAAGTTTTGATGCAGATCGATCTGCAGATGATCAAAGATGCTGGTCTATCCATAGAAACGCCAGTGCTTATCACGAACGGAAAAGAATTCGAAGCGCTCCATGAAGAAACGGTGAGCTCAAGACAAGAAATGCTCAAACTCGCTTAAGGAAGGAAGACAATGAAAAATTTTTGGAATCAATATGAACGAGCGCAGATGCATGAAGCTGCCAGCGATCCATGGCGGCTTTCGTATCATTTAATGCCGCCAGTTGGATGGCTCAACGATCCGAATGGTCTTTGTGAAAAAGACGGGATCACCCATATCTTTTATCAATATTCTCCGCTTGAGCCAAAAGGAGGACAAAAAGGATGGGGTCACTATTCAACAAAAGACTGGAAAACTTTTGTTTCACATCCGATCGATCTCGTGCCAGATACAGCGCTAGATCGCGATGGCGTCTATTCTGGAAGCGCAATGATCAAAGAGGATACGATCCACTTCTTTTATACAGGAAATATCAAATTTGAAGGAGATCACGATTATATTTATCAAGGGCGCGGCCACTATGTGAACACCTTTACTTCACAAGATGGAATCACATTTTCTGAAAAGCGAAATGTCATGAAAAACGAAGACTATCCACAAGATATGAGTTGTCATGTTCGAGATCCGAAAATCTATGAAGAAAATGGAACGTATTATATGGTGCTTGGCGCTCGAACGCGAGAAGATCGAGGATTGATCTTAGTGTATCGCTCTTTAAATTTGAACGATTGGACATTCCATGCCCGTTTAGAAAAAGACGAACCGTTTGGCTATATGTGGGAATGCCCCGACCTCTTTGAATTGGATGGAAAAAAAGTGCTGCTCACATGCCCGCAAGGTGTGGAACAAGAAGGCTATCGCTACGAAAATTTGTATCAAAATGGCTACTTTCTCGTTCAGGGTGAGCTAGAAGATCAAATGACACTCTCCGAATTTACAGAATTGGATCATGGTTTTGATTTTTACGCGCCACAAACGTATCAAGACGCGAAAGGCAGAAGGATTTTGATCGGCTGGATGGGCTTGCCCGATGTCGACTATACCAATCCTACCGTTGAAAAGGGATGGCAGCACGCATTGACTTTGCCAAGAAAATTATGGTTCGAACAAGATCGCTTGTATCAATTTCCGATCGAAGAAGTCCTTTCCTTACAAAAGGATCTGTATCAAGGAACGTTAAAAGCGAACGAGTTGTATGATGTGAAAACACCTTGTTTTCATGCAACGTTTGCGATCGACGCTGATTCATTCCGTATCGATCTTAGGGAAGACGCTTGCCTACAGTATCAAGATGGATTGCTTACCTTTTCCTTAGGAGATTCTGGTTATGGCCGAGATCAACGTCATATCGAAATAAAACAAATTCATACGATTGATCTATTTAGTGATACATCAAGCCTGGAAATCTTTATAAATAACGGAGAATATGCGCTAACGACAAGAATCTATGATAGTATGAAAATGAATTCGATCGCTATAGATCGGTCCATGGAACTCCAAGTTCGAACGATGGACCATTATACGATCGAAAGAGAAGAAGAGGAAAAAGGAGAGGGAAATGAAAACGAAAGACGTAACAGCACTTGGTGAATTATTGATCGATTTTGCGCAACAGGATATAAACACCTTCGAAGGCAATCCGGGCGGAGCTCCATGCAATGTGCTAGCCATGCTCAATAAAGCGGGAAAGAAGACGGCCTTTATTGGCAAAGTCGGCGACGATATGTTTGGCAATCAGTTAAAATCGGTGATCGAAGAAATTGGCATCGACGCATCCGGCTTAGTGATGGATCCTGAAGTCCGCACGACGCTCGCGTTCGTAAAATTCGATGAAACCGGAGATCGAGACTTCTCGTTTTACCGCAACCCTGGCGCGGATATGATGCTCAAAGAAGAAGAGGTCGATCTAGACTTGATCAAGGACTCGAAGATCTTCCACTTTGGAACATTGAGCATGACGCATGAAGGCGTGCGCGAAGCGACAAAAAAAGCGATCGCCTGCGCCAAAGAGCATGGAGCGATCATTTCCTTTGATCCAAACTTGCGTCCTCCGTTATGGAGTGATCTCAACGAAGCGAGAGAACAAATGAAAGCGGGCTGCGCTTTATGTGATTTTCTCAAGATCGAAGATGAAGAACTCAAATTCATGACTGGAAAAGAAACGATCGAAGAAGGCGTAAAAGAGCTGCAGGACAACTATAAGATCAAAATGATCTTGGTGACTTCTGGACCGAAAGGAGCGCAAGTCTACTGCAATGGTCATCATGTCTACAAAGATGCGTTCTTGAATCGCAACACCTGCGATACGACAGGAGCGGGCGATACGTTCTGTGGTGTATGCCTCTCTTATTTATGCGAGACGCCATTTGAAGATTTTGATGAAGAAAAGCTGGCCGATATGCTCGTTCATGCCAATGCGGCCGCCTCGATCGTCACGACGCGGATCGGCGCCCTGAAATCGATGCCAACGATGGAAGAAGTGGACCAATATATCGAAACATTCAAACAACCATAAAGAAAAGCGGAAAAGGCGTGAATCCCACGTCTTTTTTTGTGACCAAGAAGAAAAGAAAATAAGCGCTCGCCATCCACCATTCAATCGAAAAAAAGCAAAATGAAGCAGACGGCTAGGAAATCCATTCTTCATTTTTTGGAAAGAACATCCTTTATAATGGAAAAATGGAGGAGAATTTTATGAAATTAGGACTCAGCTTATATCCGGAACAAGAAAGCAAAGAACAGATCGAAGCGTATTTAAAAATGGGAGCCAAGTATGGCTTCGATTATCTGTTTACCTCGATTTTTTCGGTCGATGGAACAAAAGAAGAAATCATTCAATATTTTCAAGAACTCACCAAGATCGCGCATGATCTTGGCTATGTTGTGGATGGCGATGTCAACACAATGTTTTTTGAGCAGAACGGAGCCAATTACGACGATCTTTCCGTTTTTAAAGAAATGGGAATCGACATTTTGCGGATGGATGTCGAAATGATCCCGAATAAGAATGTTAAATGATGTGTTTTGGCCTTTTCAGTAGAGAAGGCCTTTGTTTTGGAAAGCGAGAGGATATGATTCTTCAAGTTGAAATAAAATGTTTCAGATGGATGAAAAATTTTCAAAAAAGATGTATAATAATGAAACTGAGTGAATTGTTAAGGAGGAAGAATGAAAGAATTAGAGAATAATGTGTATTTTTGGCAAAAGCTGGATACACTTCTTTTATCCTGTTCCTGCACGATCGATCGGCCGAAAGGTACTTCGCATTTCAAGTATTCCAACTTAGTGTATCCTGTGGATTATGGCTTTCTATCCGATACGGTTGGATCGGATCAAGCGCCGATCGATGTTTTTAAAGGGACCCTGCATGAATCGTATGTGAAAGCGATCGCTATTTCGGCGGATATTTTAAAGAAAGACTGCGAAGTCAAACTTCTTGTCGGCTGTACTGAAAAAGAAACGGAAAAGATCCTTCAATTTTTGAACCAGACCCAATTTCAAAAGGCGATCTTAGTGCGCCGTGGCAAAGAAATGCCATCTTGGGCGGCGAGCGATTGATTTATTCGAGCGTTCTTTTTGTTTTGGTCTCCATGAAAGACTACAATGAAACTACATGGAGGTAATCAAAATGTTTGATGTAGATCTTAAAGGCGAAAAAACGATCGCCAATTTAAAAACCGCGCTTCAAGGTGAAGTAATGGCTTGTATCAAGTATTATTGGTATTCTTTGCAAGCCGATAAAGAAGGGTATAAAGTCATTGGCAATATTTTTAGACAAACGTCTGGCAATGAAAACGAACATGCGAGAATGTGGTTCAAAGCATTGCATGGTGGATCCATTCCAAACACAGAACAAAATTTGATTGATGCTTGGGCTGGTGAAAACTATGAGTGGGATACGATGTATAAAACATTCGCAGAAGAAGCGGAAGCAGAAGGAAACACCGAAATCGCCCGTTTATTCCGTGAAGTCGGAAATATCGAACATCATCATAGAGATCGTTACCAAGCGATGCTTGACCAAGTTCAATCGGGAACTGTCTTCAAACGCGATGAACCAGTAAAATGGATGTGCTTGAAGTGCGGATACATTTGCGAAGCCAAAGAAGCGCCAATCAAATGCCCTGTTTGCCAAAACCCACAAGCAAACTTCCAACAATTGATCGATTACGATTGCTAGAGCGAAGAATTTCTTCGCTCTTTTTTTGTATACGTTTAAATATACAATATACAATAGATTGAATATTTTCGGTCGTACCAATAGATTCTAAAGCGCTTTCATGTTTAAATCCATTCAGAACTAAAAATAATCGATAGAAAGGATTTTTATTTTATGCATGGATTTTTAGATTGGATGCAAGAACATTTTATGCCTGTTGCCGCCAAGATCGGCAACCAAAAACACCTTGTCGCCATTCGTGATGGTTTTATCGCCATCATGCCGATCACGATGGTCGGAAGCATCTCTGTGTTGCTCAACGTGTTCGTTCGCGATTTGCCAAATTCCTGGTGGGGAGATGGAAACTCGTTTACCGCGATGATGGATCCGCTCATCAAAGTGAACGGTAGCGTATATTTTGGATCGATCACGATTCTTGCTTTAGCCTTCGCGTTCTCGCTAGGCTATCATTTGGCAAAAGCGTATGATGTCAACCCGATCGCTGGAGGCGTGATCGCCTTTTCTGCCGTTGTCACATGTATGAATCAAAGCGCCGTCTTCGATCTTGTGCTCGAGCAAGTCGATCCATCGAACGTATCCGCGCTGCAGGCCTTAGGCGTCGACGCGATCGCAAAAGAAGACACAGTCAGCCTTGCCGTAACGCAATGGGGATATTTAGGAAGCGCCTACACTGGAGCGACTGGTTTGTTTACCGCTTTGATCGTGGGGCTTGTTTCATCGATGATCTACATCAAGCTCATGCAAGCCAACATCACGATCAAAATGCCCGAAAACGTTCCGCCAGCCGTGAGTCATTCGTTCGCGGCCATCATTCCTGGCTGTATCGCGATCTATGTATTTGCCATTATTACCCAATGTTGTGTGGCCTGGGGCGGGATGTATCCAAACGAGCTCATCCAATAATGGCTTCAAGCCCCGCTCATGGGCTTGTCGCAAAATATGTTTAGCGCGATTCTTGTCTCTTTCTTGGTTCAAGTGCTTTGGTTTTTTGGATTGCATGGCTCCAATATCCTCGATCCATTCGTGCTTGGTGTCTACACGCCAGCCTTGCTGGAAGACCTTGCCTATTTTGAACAACATCGAACGACTCAAGGAATGCCTTATATTTGGACGCAAGGCTCTTTTCCCGCCTACTCGCAAATGGGAGGGGCAGGCGTCACGTTAGGATTGCTGATCGCGATCTTTGTCTTCTCGAAACGAAAAGATGTGCGTGAAGTCGCCAAGCTTTCCGCTCCAATGGGCTTGTTCAACATCAATGAGCCCGTGATCTTTGGGCTTCCGATCGTATTGAATCCGATCTACTTTATTCCTTGGCTCATCGTTCCACCGATCTGCACGCTTGTCGCCTATTTGTTTACCGCTTCGGGAATGATCCCTCCAGTCTATGTGCAAGTGCCGTGGGTGATGCCAGTGGGGATCTATGCGTTTTTAGGAACGGGTGGCAATCTTCTAGCTGGACTTGTTTCGCTGCTCAATCTTGGGTTATCGTTCTTGATCTGGGCGCCATTTGTGATCTTGGCCAATCGAATGAAAGAGGTGGATTAAAACGATGAAACGATTAGGAATCTCGATCTATCCTGAACACGCCTCGTTACAAAGAAACAAGGAGTATATCGATCTGGCTTCCCACTGCGGGTTTCGACGCATCTTTACTTGCCTTCTTTCCGTGAATAAGCCAAAGGAAGAAATCAAAGCTGAATTCAAGGAACTTATCGATCACGCTCACCAAAACGATATGGAAGTCATCTTAGATGTTGCCCCTTATGTGTTCGATCGCTTAGATATCGCCTATGATGATCTCTCGTTTTTTGAAGAGATCCATGCCGACGGCATTCGGCTCGATGAAGGATTTGATGGGCATCGAGAAGCTAAAATGACCTATAATCCCCAACGTTTCAAGATCGAGCTGAATGCTTCCATGGATAACCAGGCGATCGAGAATATCGTAAGTTACAAGCCGAACCTTGACTTTTTGCTGACATGCCATAATTTTTATCCACAGCGCTATTCGGGCTTATCGTTTGAAACTTTTTATAAAACTTCTCGAGCGATTCGTCATCTTGGATTGCCGATTGCCGCATTTATTTCCAGTCAAGAACCCGACGCGTTTGGGCCATGGAATGTTAACGAAGGATTATGCACGCTCGAAATGCATCGGGATCTGCCCATCGATTTGCAAGCCCGTCATTTGTTCGCGACCGGACTTGTCGACGATGTGCTGATCGCCAATTGTTTTCCATCCGACAAGGAGCTCGAAGCGCTTTCGCAAATCGATCCAAATGTGCTTGGCATCAAAGTCGAATGCGAAAAAGATTTAGAAGAAGTGGAAAAGAAGATCTTGTTCGAACATATCCATGAAGTGAGAGGGGATAGAAATCCGTACGCGGCTAGGAGCACCGCACCTCGAAGAACGTTCAAGAACGCTTCTATTCCTCCAAAGAATACGAAGGATCTTAAGCGAGGCGATGTCGTGATCGTCAACGAACTTTACGATCGATATAAAGGAGAGCTCCATATCGTCCTTCAAGATATGCCAAACGATGGAAGAAAAAATGTAGTGGGACATATTCAAGAAGAAGAGCAGATCCTCCTTGATTATTTAGATGCCTGGTGTACATTTAAACTCATTTACTAAGATAGAAAGGACCTCGTTCGGGGTCTTTTTTCTTTCTTACACGTTTGGAGGAGAGTATGATACACTTAATTAGAATTGGAGTAATTTATGGATCAAATAGATACGATGAGGATCGAAAAAGCGATGTATTGGCTAGAACAAGGACACGTGCTTCAAATGATCGAGTCAAGAACGCTCGTTCAAAAAAAGGGGAAGATGTATCAGCTTGTTTCCGATCAATGGCATTCTTGCCTTACGCCAACGGATTTTGTATCGCTTTTTTCCAACAATACGTTCGTGCTTTCGCAAAGCGAAGAAGGAATCGATGAAAAGAAAGACGAAGAATATTATGCTTGGAGGAGGCGTTCCTTATGAGCTTGGATGGACAGATCTTGTATTGGATCCAAGAAAACTTGCGTTCTTCTTGGATGAATGAAATCATGCAGGCGATTTCGGATTCGGTTTGGCTCTTGCCTGTCTTCTTGCTGGTTTTGTGTGGATTTAAAAAGACGCGGAAAATAGGAATCAGCCTGTTTGTTTCGTATCTTGTTTGTTTTTTGTTGAATTCCTACGGGATCAAACCTTTTTTTTCACGCATCCGACCGTTCATGCAATACGATGTCCTGCATTTGATCGGACCGGTTCCTGGAGGCTCTTCCTTTCCTTCTTCGCATACGGCAGCGGCTTTTTCCGTGTTTTGGATGCTAGTTTGGCAAAAAAAGAAAGGCTGGATATGGGCTGGTTTGATGTATGGACTTCTCGTTGGCTTTTCAAGAATGTATTTGGGAGCGCATTATCCAACCGATATTTTGGGTGGGATCGTTTCGGCGGCGATTGGAAGCTATCTTGCGTATTTTTGCATAAAAAAAGAGAAATGGTTCAACATTTCTCATAGATCTCAAGAATGAGCTGTTCTGTATCTTCCCAGCCTAAGCATGGGTCGGTGATCGATTTTCCTGGGATCATCGTTTCGCAAATGTCTTGACGCCCTTCTTCAAGATAGCTTTCGATCATCAAGCCTTTGACGAGTTCTTTGAGCCGCGGATCATAGTTGCGGGAGTGCAAGATCTCTTTGGCGATCCGGATCTGTTCTTTATATTTTTTGCCCGAGTTGTAGTGGTTGCAATCCACGATCACAGCCGGGTTTTTTAATGAAGTTTTTTGATATTCATTGTATAGGCGCATCAAGTCTTCATAGTGATAATTCGGGATGGCGGTCCCAAATTTATCTACGCCCCCTCTTAATATCGTATGAGCGAGCGGATTGCCGGTCGATTCGACATCATACATGCGATGAATAAAGTTATGAGGGTGCTGAGCGGCTGTGACGGAATTGATCATGACGCTTAGATCACCACTTGTTGGATTTTTCATACCGACAGGAATATCGGCCCCGCTAGCGACAAGGCGGTGCTGCTGGTTTTCGACCGAGCGCGCGCCGACAGCTTCGTAGCTGAGCAGATCGTCGAGATAATCGCGGTTGCTTGGGTACAACATTTCATCGGCGGCCGACAAGCCTGTTTCTTCTAAGATCTGCAGATGCATTTTACGGATCGCTAAGATGCCAGCCAATAAATCTGGGTTTTCGTTGGGATCGGGCTGATGGAGCATTCCTTTATAGCCATCGCCCGTCGTTCTTGGTTTGTTTGTATAAACGCGCGGAATCAAAACCAATTTGTCGTTTACTTTTTCATTCAGATCTTTTAAACGATGTACGTATTCTAGAACGGTGTCTGGATTGTCGGCGGAACATGGACCGACGATCACGATGAATTTGTCGGATTTTCCGGTAAAGACATCTTTGATCTCTTCATCTCTTGCTCGTTTGACTTCTTTGGCCTCTTCGCTAAGAGGAACAAGTTCCTTCAATACATCCGGAGAAGGGAGTTCATGATTTATTTTGAATGCCATTAGTTATTACCTCGCTTTACACACTCGTAGATTATACGGGAATGAAACAAATTTGAAAAGAATGAAAACGATGAAAAAAAGCGATCTTTTTATGGATCGCTTCTTTCATTTTATTGTACTTGGGCGTAGCTGTTCACATCGAGCACATAGCTTCCGTCGCTTTGTTTTTCCAATGTGCCTGTCAGCTGGGCAGGAACAGAGTGGATCTTTACGTTCAAACCGGTCAAATCGAGTCCATCGAGCGCGGTTCCTTTCGCGTTGAGATCACCGACTAACGTGAGCGATTGGCCAACGTATTGGTCTGGGTCTTTGAGCACGGTGGCTGGATCGAGCGCGTTTGGATCTGCTTTTGGCGGAACGTATGTGTTTGATTTTTGATCATTTTGGCTCGTCTGGTCATCCTTTGTTTGCGAATCATCGCTCGAGGAAGATGGTTGCGTGCTTTGACTCGCGTCATTTTGGCTCGTACCGCTTTGGCTTGGCGCCGTACTGCTTATATCTTGACTTGGCGCGCTTGTCTGCGGGATCTGCGTACTATCGGTTTCTTCATTCACTTGAATATTGACATCGTTTTGGGTTTCATTGACGACGTTTTCTTCAGTGGTTGGTTTTGTTTGCTTTTTTGGGACCGTTACTTGAGCAAGCTCGCTTTTTTCTTGGACAACGGTGATCTTGACCGTATTGCTCGTGATGCCATTTTTGCTTGCTTTAACGGTATAGACGCCTGGTTTGGAAGCGGAAAACTCCGCATTGTCTTTGTCGACAGAAATATTTGCGCCTAAAGTGGCGAAATCAGAATCTGTCAGCTGAATGTTTTTTGGATCGGTCGTGATCCGGATGTCGGTGTCCGTATTGACAAGGACTTTGTCGGCTTCCGGATCGAGCGAGATCGACGTGAGTTTTTCTTGTTGCGCGCAGCCGGCCAATAAAAAGAAACTTCCTAAAACGAGAAGTGATTTATAAAATTTCATAGAGTGACCTCCCTGTACGTTCAGTATAGAGAAGTGAACTCGAAGTTTCAAAAGGGACACTCTTCTCGCTTAAAGGTCAACGTCCTTTCGTGAGCGTAGAAAGGAGAGGTAGACCCCAAATTGCCAAGGCGAACACGATCAGCAGCAAGTTCTCTTTGTTTTTTGTCTTGAAATAGAGATACGCTGGCCAAAGTACGGAAAGGATCGTTAAGAAAAGGTACGAAAAGACGCTTGCTTCCCAGGCGAAACCGTGCTCTCTAAGAAAGAAAAGCAAAGCGTTGAAGGCGAGGACGAAGAGGATGTAAGCGATCTTGAAAAAACGGTTTCTAAGCTTGTCGTTGTTTCGATCATTCATGATTTGTTCTTGTTCCATAATGGGCCCCCTTTATACTAATATTTTAAAATAATACAGTATTATGGTCAATCGCTTTTCTTAGTATCGTCCTCTAACTCTTGGTTTAAATGGGGCTCGATAAAGTTTTGGTATGAATAGTCCCACAAGACTTGAGAGCCTCGCTTCGAAGGTTCGTTTCGTTTCAAAACTTGCGATAGCTTGATCTGGTTTCGTTTCCACATTTCTCCTTTGGAAGCGTGATTGAGCATCGTGGGCTGGAAATTGTCGATCGTGCGGGCAAAGCGCGCTTCTGGGGTTTTTTGCGCTTCAAATTCTTCCCATAAACCCATAAGGTATTTTCTTTGATCTTCAGGAAGAAGGCCATAGATCCGTTTGGCAGCTTTATATTCTTTTTCATAATGGTTTTCTTGGCCTTTTTCATCATAAGCGTATGTGTCCCCGGCATCGATTTCGACAAGGTCGTGGATCAAAAGCATCGTGACGGTTTTAAGAAGGTCGATCTCTTCGTTGGCGTGCTCTTGGAGCAAGATGGCCATCAAAGCCGCGTGCCACGCGTGTTCGGCATCGTTTTCAAATCGTTCTCCTTTCAAGGTGAGCGTTTTGCGCTCGATTCCTTTTTCTTGATCGATCTCCTGACAGAAATCGATTTGTTTTTGAAGTCTTGACATAAAAAAGTTCCTTTCTTATTGAGATTATATGGCATAATTGTTATATGCAGAAATTCCATGTATCGATCCGATTCAAAAAAACGCTGATTGCCGGCATCAAGATCGGGATCGGAACGATCCTCGCTGTTTCTTTGGCGCATTGGATCGGGATCAAACATCCTTATTCGACGGGAACGATCGCTTTGATCACTTTGCTTTCGAGCAAATGGGACACGATACGGCTGACAATCTATCGGCTTTTGACCTTTTTTGTCACGGTCGTGCTCACGTTTGGCGTTGTTTATGTGATCCATGATCCGATCGTAAGCTTTGGGATCGTCTTGACGCTTTTGTTTTGGTTCTGTAAAAAATTCAAACTCATGTCTACGCTCGCTGTCAATGGAGTGATCTGCGCCCATTTTATCGATGGAAGAAATTTTGGCTATGAAAATGTGGTCAATGAATTTTTGATCGTTCTGATCGGCGTTTCGGCCGCGCTTTTGATCAATCAATTCTACTCGCGTAAAATGACGCAAAAAGAACTTGTCCATCGTATGACACAGAGCGAAAAGGAATTGATCCAAATTTTAGATTCGATCGCCTGGAATCTAGAGCGTTCCAAGCATCAAAGGCTTGAGCTTAAGAAATATGAAAAGCATTTGTCTTCGAATCTTGAACTTGCCAAAGACTTTGAAGACAATACGTTTCAATCGCATACAGATTATTATGTCGAATATTTTCGTATGCGCCTTGCTCAATGCACGGTTCTCAAAAATCTAGAAGACAAGCTTTCTCGTTTGAAGCTTCAACCCAAGCAAGTTCATACGATCATTCATTTCATCAAATGTTTGAATCGCTACATCATGGATTCCTACGAGCCGATCCAGCAAAAAGAGGAGCTGAAAGCTATTTTGAATAAAATGCGGCAAGAACCGCTTCCTGAAACTCGGGAAGAATTTGAATCTAGAGCGATCCTGTTTCACATCTTGATGGACTTGTCTGCTTTTGTCCAATGCAAGCAGCGCTTTATCGATGATTTGTCGACCCAACAAAAGGAAGCGTATTGGAAGCTTGAAAACGAATAAAATAGAAATTGTTATATCTATTTACAGACAAAAAGCGTATGATAAAGATAAGGGGATAGATTTTTTGTGGAACGCACACATTGATCATGCAAGGTATCCCTGAGAAGAAAGAAGTTTTTTAGTGTCCTTTTGGAATACGGTCGAAAACTTCTTTTTCTTTATAGAGATCCGCATAGACGAGCTGGATAAAAATAAATCCGAGTGGCAAAAGCGTGAACCAGATCGCTTTGCCTTGAAAGACCGTGCACAAATACGCGGAGATCATTCCGCCAAGCGCGAAAATAGCCAGCATTCCCAAATGAAGCAAGGCCCTAGAACGGACGCTTTGGTCTTTTCGGTGTTTATACGCTTTGACGATATGGATCCCTAGCTGACGGACATGGTTGGTGCAAAACGTGGTGGCCATCGGGATCCCTCTTGCTTGCCGAAACGTGTTATACTGCATCGAGGTGATGACATTGATCGTGATCTGCGTGATTTGAAAAGGCGTGCTTTCTGGCAGAAATCCCAAAAAAAGAACAGCGGCGATCTCGATTCCGATCAAAATCGTATCCCACCGGAACAGGTGATGTTTTTTGATCGGGTTAGGCAAAGCTTCCGAAACGATCGTTCCCAACAAATACGCAGAAATCGGCACCAAATAATACAGGCCTTTCTGCCAGTTGCCTGTCCCGAACGACATGGCGAGCATTACGAAGTTCGCAGTCTGCGCGTTACAGAAGACGCCTCCGCGAATCGAATAGGTAAACGCCCCATAAAAGCCGCCTACAAACATCAACAATAAAAAAACGTGTCGTTTTTCGCATTCTAGAAAATCAACTTCAAATTCATTTTCATCACTTGTCTGGATCTGCTCGATCTCGATCTCTTCTTGGATCTCTTCTTCTACTTCTTGTTCAAAACGATTCAATCTGCTCATCCTTTCCGCATTTAAGTTCAATTGTACACCTATATGAAAGCTTAGAGGTATAATAAACAAAAGATATATAACTGTTCGAAATGAAAGATCGATATAGAAAGGAGCTCGAATGACTTTTTTTACTGGAAAGCTCATTGATTGCACTGCGCTTGACGAACAAGGGGTCGAGGCTGGAAGAGGACTTTGTCTTCGCGATATCGATCCAGCCATTGATCAAGAACGCCTCAAGGACCATATCCATTCTAGAGCGTTTCGACAAGATCCGCAAATCATCAAAAAAAAGCTGCAGGACGAGATTCAAGCGGCGCTCGATCGCCATTGCGATTCGATCGTCATGACGATCTCTTGGTCGATCCTTTTTCCCCGCGGCGATGAAGAATATCCCAACGAAGAAGGAATCGCCATCTATCAAGAGTTGTTTGAAACGCTTTCTAAGCATGACATTGAGCCGATCGTGATCCTTTGTCAAAGCTTGATGCCTCTTGACCTTGCCTTATCCAATCAAGGGTGGAGCTCGCGACAGACGATCGACACCTACTTGAATTTTGCGTATACGTGTTTTTCTCGATTCAAAGATTTGGTCCATTATTGGATCTGTCAAGCCGATCCTTTTTCGATCACATCCGATCCTTTTGTCAATGCGGGGATCTTGAACGCTCAAACCAAACAATGCCGAAAAGCGTGTCATTATCGGCGATTGGCAATGGTTTATACGAAGCTTTTATTGGAAAAGGTCGACTCCGCCGCCAAGCTCGGTCTTCAAATCGACCATTACGATCCTTCTTCTGCCTACTTGGTCCATGATGATCGAGGACCGGCCTATCCGTTGGAGAATTTCGTGGAGCCTTTCGATATCGACTTGCTGAAAGAGGAAGCGATCGATTTTGTGTTCTTGAACGATGCATCTTGTTCCATCGATCTCGACACGCTTTATAGAGTGTATCAAAAGCCGCTGCTATTGGTCGGAAAGCCGAAAGAGAATGTTAGGCATTTTGTTATTGGTATCGTATCGAAAAAGGTACAATAGCATTAGAAGCTATCGAAATGAGGTGTAAATTATGGCAGAAAAAACTGAATTGTTGACTCAAAAAGAGTTAGTAGAAAATCAAGCCGAAACGATGGAAGAAATCAAGGCTCATATCGTCAAAGCCCAAAGCGTTCTTGAGTTGGTGACAAATTCACTTGAGACAAAAGCAAAAGAAGGAACAGACGATATTTCTAGCGAATTGAATTCTTTATCTACAGTATACGACCAATTGGAGCATGCGTTCTTGGACGCAGAGCAAGTAGAAGACTTCTTGAAGGAAGCCGAAGTCGTAGACGAAAGAAACGCATAAATAACATAGGAGCTGTAAGTCTGTCTTATAGCTCCTTTTAGAAAGAAGATGGAACTATGAGTTTTACAATTAAAGATCTAAATAAAGAAATTGCTGTGATCACTTTGAACATCAATAAAGAAGAATTAGAAGAAGCAATCAAAAAAGCAGCTGAAATCACAGGAAATGAGGATGAAGCCGCCAACCGTCAATACGCGATCCACATGGAAGCAAGCAAAGCGATCCAAGCTGTTTTCGAAGAGAAAGGCTTGAAGCTGGCCAGCGAGCCGAAAGTGGATGTCAAAGACGAAGAAGATGGCGCCATTGAAGTCACGATCACATGTCCGCTTGTCCCAGAAGTCACTTTAGGACAATACACTGGCTTCAATATCTTAAAAGAAGCGGTGGATGTCAACGACGAGCAGGTGCTTGAAGAAGTCAATCGCCAGATCCAGTCGCAATCGCTTTGGGAAGATGTCGATACGCCAGCGGAAAACGGAAATCAAGTATTGATCGATTTCACTGGCGAAAAGGACGGGGTGCCTTTTGAAGGCGGAAGCGCCAAAGACTATCCGCTCATTTTAGGATCGAATTCATTCATCCCAGGTTTTGAAGATCAATTGATCGGCATCAAAAAAGGGGAAGAGCGCGAGATCAACGTTTCGTTCCCAGAAGATTATTTTGAACCTACGCTTGCTGGACAGCCAGTTGTTTTCAAGATCAACTGCAAAGCCGTTCAAGAACAAGTCAAACCAGAATTAAGCGACGCGTATGTTGAAAAATTAGGCCATGAAGAGATCAAGACGGTCGAACAGCTCAAAGCCGTAACGAAAGAACAGCTTACAAAGATGAAAGAGCAAGAGGCTGAAAACAAGCAGGCGATGGAGATCCTCGATCAAGTCGTTCAGCAAGCGAAAGTGGAAGTGCCGCAAGCGATGATCGACAATCAAGTCGCTCAGCATCTCAATGAGCTTCAAAGCCAGATCCAACAATATGGCATGGATTTCAATCAATATATGGAAATGACCGGCCAGACGTTGGATGATTTCAAAAAACAAATGGCTCCAAGCGCCGAGCAGGAAATCAAGCAAGCTTTGATCTTAGCGGCGATCGCCGAAAAAGAGCAGATCCAAGTCGACCAAGAAGAGATCGAAAAAGAATATAATTTGTTGGCGAGCGTTTATCAAATGCCAGCTCAGCAATTGCAGATGTTCGTTCCGGCTGAAGCCGTCGCTGCTCAGCTCGTTCAACGCAAGGCTATTGATTTTTTACGTAAAAACAATCAATAAGAAGGTTTTCACGATTCGCGATTTATGGTACACTAACTCCAAGATTGAAAAGCTATGAAAAGAAGAGTACTCCTTTCATTTGTTTTCAGAGAGGCTTTGGGCGGTGAAAATAGCCAACAATGAAGGAAGGAACATGGTCTTGGAGCTGTCTGTCTGATAGGTAAGGCAGAATGGTGCCCGCCTTTATCGGGTTAGAGGTGGATCATCTCCACGAATATAGGTGGTAACACGGCTTTCGTCCTATGGCGAAAGCCTTTTTTTTAGGAAGGAAACACATATGAAAAAACAAGGACTTGGAACGATCAGCGTGCAAGGAGGATATAGGGCAGGCAATAAAGAGCCACGCCAAGTGCCGATCGTGCAATCGACAACATTTAAATACGACAAAGCCGACGATATGGGGGCTTTATTTGATCTAGAAGCGGATGGGTATTTTTATACGCGTCTTCAAAACCCGACGAATGACGCCGTTGCCACAAAGATCTGCGCGCTCGAAGGAGGAAGCGCGGCGATGCTCACTTCTTCAGGGCAGGCGGCCAACTTTTTTGCCGTCTTCAATATCGCGCAGGCAGGCGATCATATCGTTTGCTCGACTTCGATTTATGGAGGGACGTACAATCTTTTTGCGGTCACACTCAAACGGATGGGGATCGATGTCACGTTTGTCGACCCAAACGCGAGCGAAGAAGAACTGAGCCACGCGTTTCAAGACAACACGAAAGCGATGTTTGGAGAAACGATCGCAAATCCCGCCTTAAGTGTTCTAGATATCGAAAAATTTGCTCGAGTGGCCCATGCGCATGGGGTGCCTTTGATCGTGGACAATACGTTTCCAACACCGATCAACTGCAGACCGATCGAATGGGGGGCGGACATTGTCACGCACTCGACCACAAAATATATGGATGGCCATGGTTGCGCAGTAGGCGGAGCGATCATCGATAGCGGGAATTTTGATTGGGAAGCGCATGCCGACAAGTTTCCAGGTTTGACTACACCAGACGAAAGCTATCATGGAGTGACCTATACGAAACAATTCGGGCAAGAAGGCGCTTATATCACGAAAGCGACCGCCCAGCTCATGCGGGATCTTGGAAGCATTCCTTCTCCGCAAAATGCTTTTTATTTAAATCTAGGTTTGGAATCACTTCATGTTCGGATGCCTCGTCATTGTGAAAATGGCCAAAAGGTCGCGGAGTTTTTAAAGGTGCATCCGAAAGTGAGCTCGGTCACGTATTGTGGGCTGCCAGAGGATCCGTATTATGAATTGGGACAAAAATATTTGCCAAATGGCTCTTGTGGTGTCGTTTCTTTTGAATTGGCCGGGGGCAAAGAAGCGGCGATCCGCTTTATGGAGCATTTAAAGATCGCGGCGATCGAAACGCATGTAGCGGACGCGAGAAGTTGTGTTCTTAATCCTGCGAGCACGACGCATCGTCAAATGAATGAGGAAGAGTTGAAGAAGGCGGGGATCGCGCCTGGATTAGTGCGCCTTTCTTGTGGTCTAGAAGATACGGAAGATTTGATCGATGATATCGCGCAAGCGCTGGAGGCTTGTTAAGGATGCCGATCAACATTCCTGAAGATCTGCCAGCGACAAAAACGTTATTGGATGAGAATATTTTTGTGATGACGGAAAAAAGAGCGTTGTCGCAAGATATTCGTCCTTTAAAGATCGTCGTCTTGAATTTGATGCCGACAAAGATTGAGACGGAAACGCAGTTGGCCCGGCTTCTTGGCAACACGCCGATCCAAGTCGATCTTGAATTCATCCATACAAAAAGCCATGAATCGAAGCACGTTTCAAGCAGTCATTTAGGAAAGTTTTATCAAACGTTCGATCAGATCAAGGATCAAAAATTTGATGGGATGATCATCACAGGGGCGCCCGTAGAAAAAATGGCGTTCGAGCAAGTCGAGTATTGGGATGAGCTTTGCCAGATCATGGAGTGGTCGAAAACGCATGTCTATTCTTGCTTCCATATTTGTTGGGGTGCCCAAGCCGGTTTGTATTATCATTATGGGATCCAGAAGCGGATGCTCGATAAAAAACTGTTTGGCGTTTATTGGCATACGGTCGATCGGTCTTCGTCGATCTTGTTTCGGGGGTTCGACGATACGTTCCTTGTTCCGCATTCGCGGTATACGACGATCTTGCGGGAAGATATCGAGCAGATCGGGGCGCTAAAGATCTTGGCTTCGTCTTCGGAAGCGGGTGTGTTTGCGATCTCGACAGAAGGTGGTCGGCAGATTTTTGTGACAGGTCATGCGGAATACGACGCGCATACGCTGGAAGACGAATATTTGCGGGATAAGAAGCTAGGCCTTCCGATCGATGTGCCTGTGAATTATTTTATCGATGACGATGAGACAAAGGGGATCAAGATGCAGTGGCGATCGAGCGCGAATTTATTGTATGCGAATTGGCTCAACTATATTGTCTATCAGACAACACCATATGATCTCGATCATATTGGTTGAAGAAAGGATATTTATGCAATCAAAACGATGGTCTATTTTGGCGCTTTGTTCTTGTTTGGCAAGCGGGTGCGCGGCATCTACGGATGCGTATGTGGCTTCCTATCCGAATATGGTCCAGTATTCTGAAGATAACTATGAAGATTGGATGGATGATCAAGCGCGCTTTCAAGACCAATACGAGGGCTATCGAGAAGGGCTGGATGTTTTAGATCGAAAGCTGCTCGTGGCTTTTATGAAAAACAATTTCGAGAATCGGACGATCTCGCCTTTGAATTTGACGCTGGCTTTAGGGATGTTGGCTCAATCTTCCTCGGGAGAGACCCAAAAACAAGTGCTCGATTTATTAGGGGTCGATCAAAACGACCTTTCAAAAAAAATGAAGGCGCTTTGGCTAGCCAATTATGAAGATGATGGAACGATCACGTGCAAGCTGAACAATTCGTTGTGGCTTTCGGATAGAGAGACGTATCATACAAAGCTGCTGGAGCTTTTAAAGAATGACTATTATGCTTCGGCTTATATTGGCGATATGCAAAGTCCTGCCTTTGCCAAAAAAATGCGGGATTGGATCGATCAAAATACGGGAGATCTTTTAAAGAACAGCACAAAAGACCTGGATTTTGATCCACAGCAAGTCATGTCGATGATCTCTACCCTCTATTTTAAAGGCGCCTGGCTCTATCCGTTTGATGCTTCATTGACGAGCGATTCATTCTTTCATGGAAAAAAGGATCAAAACGTTCCATTCATGTCTCAAACTTTGACAACTTCCTATGTGAATAGTGAGGCGTATGAGGCGATCGGATTGCCAATCGAAAATGAGGGCGTATTTTGGCTCGTTTTGCCGAAAGATTCGCTCAGCTCGCTTTGGGAGAGCGAATCAAAGCCGGAGGAAGAGATGGCGATCGTGCATTTGGCGATGCCTAAATTCGATGTGGAACGAATGCTTTCATTAAAAGAGACGTTGCAGTATCTTGGCGTGAAGGACGCGTTCGATCCTAATACGGCTGATTTTTCGCCGCTTACGGATGCTTCTGTCTATGTGGATGATGTTAGTCATGGCGTTCGGGTCAAGGTCGATGAAGAGGGGGTCGAGGCGGCGGCTTTTACGAAGCTTGATTTTGAGACGACCGCGCTTATTCAAAAAGAGGTCGATTTTGTACTGGATCGTCCGTTCGCGTATGTTCTTCAGAGCAAGGATGGGTCTATGTTGTTGGCAGGACAGATCACAGAGATCGAGACGAAATGAAGAAACGATATTTTATGGAAGGCCTGAAAAGCGGACTTCCGATTTGTTTAGGGTATTTTTCGGTTTCGATCGCTTTTGGTATGATGGCGATCCATTTAAAACGGCCGATCGGAGAGGCGGTCTTGATTTCTTTGACGAATCTTACGAGTGCTGGCCAATTTGCCGGTTTGAAGATCATTGGGAATCGGGGCGGTTTGATCGAAGTGTTCTTGTCGACATTGATCATCAATGCGCGATATTTTTTGATGTCGCTTTCCATCTCGCAAAAGCTCGCGCCGAAAACGAAATGGTATGAAAAGCTGCTGATCGCTTATGGGATCACGGATGAGATCTTCGCGATCTCGATGTCTCAAACTCGAGCGTTGACGTTTTCGTATATGATGGGTGTGATCGTGATTTCTGTATTTGGTTGGGTGAGCGGGACTTTTGTTGGGGGGATCGCTTCCTCATTGCTTCCAGTCTCGGTCATGGATGCTTTTGGGATCGCCTTGTATGGAATGTTTATCGCGATCGTCATTCCGGCAATAAAGAAAAATCGAAACAATCGGATCGCGGTGATGATCGCTCTTGTTCTCAGCACGTTTTTTTATTTTTCTTCGTGGCTGAGCGAAGGGTGGAGCATTATTGTGATCACGGTGGGTGTAAGCGCTTTGATGGCGTGGCTATGTCCGATCGATCAAAAAGAGGAGGCGTTTGTGGATGGCTTGGAAGGAAATGCTGGTGATGATGATCACGACGTACGTGATCCGGCTTAGTCCTTTTGTTTTATTTCGAAAAAAGATCAAGAATCGGTTTATTCAAAGCTTTTTGTATTATGTTCCTTATGTCGTTCTTTCCGCGATGACGTTTCCGGCGATCTTGTTTTCGACAAGCTCTAAAATTTCAGCGCTTCTAGGAACGGGAGTAGCGATCGTCTTGGCGTATGAGGAAAAAAGCTTGATCGTGGTGGCTTTAGGCGCCGCGATCGGAGCTTGGTTTGGTGGTTTGTTTTGATATTTAACATTTTCTAAAATATTTAATAAAATGTATTGACTTTAATAGAACAAATAGATATAGTATGTGAGCACCAAGTTTGGGGAAGCTCGGTGCAAAGACTATAATAATAATTTTGGAATGAAAGTCAGCCTTGATCATACTTTCTAATGAATAATACTATCCTATACTCAATCCTTGATACCATATTCTATGACACGATTGATTTTCAAATATTTATTAGGAGCTGCTTTCATTTCGCCGATGATTATGTTGTGAGCGATCATGACCTTTCACCGGAAAGCAATCGTGTATCAATGAGCGGAAACGCTCATTTTTTTTTACAAAATACACTAGATTGACACGTTATATATAGTAAAAATTGAAATCGATTTACATATTCCGTTTCATCGTTTTCAAGAGTATATTGATGTTGACACAAGCACATACCACAAATTAGGGAGGAATAATCATGAATCAATCATCATCCAAATTAAACAAAACTTTGATCCTGCTCAATGAGCAGTCGGCTTTGAGTGTGAACAACGGCAAAGTTTATCTTTCGGTACAACCAATGCGCAAGAAGGTTTGGAAAGACACGCTTCGCAAATACGATCAAGACCGCGTTCAAAAATCATATGATCTATAATAGGAGCCAAGGGGAGGCTCCTTTTTTTATCCGTTCGCTTCTTAAAAAAGAGAAACCTCCCTGAATTCTTTGTTCAGGGAGGTCTTCTTTTTGGTTCAATTTTTGTCTTTTAAGGCGAGATTTATGAGTTGATCTGTCTGGTCGGCTAAAAATAGAGGAATGTTCAAAAGATCTCCATCGAGTTTCAAATTGTCTAAAGAAAAGCGAATCCGCAATTTCATTTCATTTGGATAAAGTTCTTTAAATTTTTTTAAACTTTTACTTGTTGTATTGGAATTGGACTTTACTTCAATCGGGAAAAGATCATTTTCTCGTTGAATTAGAAAATCGACTTCATAGGGGGGATTTGTTTGCTTCCAATACCTAGGGGTAACTTCGAATTGTGTGATCAATGTCTGCAAGATGAAGTTTTCAGAAAGAGCTCCCTTGAATTCAGTAAATAATCGATTTCCTTCACCAAATGAACGAGGTGAAAGTTGCGATAAGGAGCGGAGCAAACCAAGGTCGGAAAGGTAGATTTTGAAAGCAGAAAGATCATCATAAGCTTTAATTGGTAAACGAGGCGCAGTACTGCAATAAATTTTGTGAACAAGTCTTGCGTCAACAAGCCATTGGAGTGCGTCTTCGTATTCACGTGCTCTAGCACCTTCTTTTACCACCTTATAAATAAACTTTTTATTTTCTCGGGCGAGTTGGGAAGGAATTGATTTCCAAATTAGAGAAATTTTAGGATAGGTATTTATGTTTGGATGTTTGGCGAAATCTCGTTCATACGCTTGCAATATGTCAGTTAAAACTGCTTGCATAGCCGATACATCGTGAAATTCTGTCCACATTTTCACTGACTCAGGCATTCCTCCAGTAATGAAGTACATTTTTAATTTTTCAGATAATGGATTAAAAAAAGCGTCAGGGATTGGCTCGATTGTTTCTAAACTTTTTATATACGTATAAAGATTTGTATCTCCATTCGCTAGCAAAAATTCAGAAAAAGTCATTGGTTCGATTTGTAGAAAATGAACCTGACCAACAGGAAAAGAGGAGGGCTTTGAAAGAGCGATGCCTAGCAAAGAACCTGCGCAAGCAATATGGTAGGATGGGGCGTTTTCATAAAAATATTTCATTGAATTGATTACTTTTGGACAGTCCTGAATTTCATCGAATATAATCAAAGTATTTTCTGGAGTAATCGTTTGTTGGCTGATGAGCATGAGGTTTTGTAAGATACGGTTAACATCTTTTGTTGTTTCAAAAAATTGTTTATACTCTTCGTTTTCGTCAAAATTAAAATAAGCGACGTGATCATAATAACGTCTGCCAAACTCTTTTAATATCCATGTTTTTCCAACTTGTCGAACGCCTTTTAAAATGAGTGGTTTTCGATAGGGAGACTTCTTCCATTCTACAAGTTTTTCCATGATAAATCGTTCCATTTCTTTTCTCCTTTATTTATTAATTATAGAGTTTATTTTAGGAAAAACAATTCGAATCCCGAAAATATACATAAAAATGTGAATGTCTTCACGCTTTTATGTATATTTTCGTGAGGAACGTCACATTTTTATGTAGATACAAGTAAATTTGAATTAGCTACTCTGACTTTTTGCGCTCTTTATTGATCTCATCAAAAAGAGGAGGATGGATCGTCTTTTTCCATTTCTTTTTTTACAGCTTCTTTGAAGAGCTTTTCATGTCCGTCTTCGCTTAGAAGCGCTTCTTTGCAGGAAAGAAGGTGTTCTTTTTGTTCGGCTGAGATCGTTGGATAGTGTGGATCCATTTCTTTGAGCGTTTTAAAGATGACTTCCGATACGAGATAGCGGGTGTACCATTTTTGATCGGCGGGGAAGACATACCATGGACATGTTTTGGTCGAAGTGCGATCGACCATCGATTCATACGCTTTTGTGTATTCGTCCCAAAGCGCGCGCTCGGCTAGATCGGCTTCGGAGAACTTCCAGTTTTTATCGGGCTGATCGATCCGTTCAAGAAAGCGTTCTTTTTGGGTTTCTTTGGAGACGTTCAAAAAGATCTTGATGATCCGATAGCCGTTTTGTTCGAGATATTTTTCGTAGTTGTTGATTTGCTCGTAGCGTCTTTGGATATAGTTGTCCTCTTTGTCTTTTTGAGGGAGCGCGTAGTTTTTATAAAGCTGATGAACTTTGACCACGAGCACTTCTTCATAATAAGAGCGGTTGAAGATAGCGATCTTGCCTCGTCTAGGAAGGGCTTTGTTGAAGCGCCACAAAAAGTCGTGGGCGAGCTCTTCATGGGTGGGTTGCTTGAAGCTGTGGACATCGATGCCTTGGGGATTGATCCCCGAAAGCACGTGTTTGATCGTGGCGTCTTTTCCGGCCGCGTCTCTAGCCTGCAAGACGATGATCAAGCCTTCGATTCCTTGGGCGTAGAGTTTTTCTTGCAGCGACTGGATCTTGAGCTGATTGGCTTCGGTTTCTTGAATGATCTTTTGTTTATTGACGTGATCTTTTTTCGAGTTGGTTGGCAGTTTTTTTAGATCGATCGTTTTCGATCCATCGAATTTATAGTTTTCAATCATTATTGGTCCTCTTTTTTTCTTTCATTATAGAGCTTCCTTGGTTAAAGATGAAACAAAATGAAAATGAAAATAAAATTTGAAAATTTAATACTTTTTGCTTGCATTCTTTTTCAATTCGGTGTATTCTCTAGACATCCAATAAAGCAAAGGCGCTTATAAACCGATACATAACGGGTTATAGGCGCTTTTTCTTTTGGTCAGAGTCGGGAGGAGAGAGATCTATGATTGAAGAAGTGCTCAGCCAAGTGTTTGGAATCTGGTTTTTGATTGGAGCCGCGTTAGTATTTTTTATGCAAGCCGGATTCGCGATGGTGGAAGCGGGATTTACCCGGGCCAAAAATGCTGGAAACATCATCATGAAGAACACGATGGATTTTTGTTTGGGAACGGTCGCGTTCTTATTATTGGGATTCAGCTTATTATGCGGGGCCCAAGGAAATAGTTTTATCGGATGGGGGTGGACATCCATTAACGGATTTTGCCGGAACGGATTGGTCGACTTTCACATTCAACTTAGTATTCTGCGCCACGGCCGCTACGATTGTATCGGGGGCGATGGCCGAACGGACTAAATTTATTTCCTATTGCGTCTATTCTTTCATTATCAGCTTGGTGATCTACCCGATTGAAGCGCACTGGGTGTGGGGTCCGGATGGATTTTTGACAGCGATGGGATTCCACGATTTTGCTGGATCGGCCGTGATTCACTTCGCTGGTGGATTGTGCGCCTTTATTGGAGCCGCGATGTTAGGCGCTCGTATTGGCAAGTTTGATAAAGATGGCAAGCCTCGTGGTATTCCTGGACACAACATTGTGGTCGGAGCTCTGGGTGTATTCATCCTTTGGTTTGGTTGGTATGGATTCAACGGGGCGGCAGCGACGAGTGGTCTTCAATTAGCCACGATCTTCGCGACGACGACCGTTTCGCCAGCTCTTGCCGCTTGCACGGTTATGGCATTTACTTGGTTCCGTTATGGGAAGCCGGACGTTTCTATGACGTTGAACGGCGCTTTGGCTGGATTGGTTGCGATCACAGCAGGATGTGATGCGGTCAATGTTTGGGGCGCATGCATCATCGGTATTGTGTCTGGTTTGCTTTGCTGCTTGTTTGTTTGGCTTCTTGATTATAAATTACACGTTGACGATCCTGTTGGGGCTGTCGCGGTCCATTTTGCGAATGGTCTTTGGGGAACGTTAGCGGTTGGTTTGTTTGCTTGCGGAACGGAAACGATGCCAGAAGCGGTTGGTTTATTCTATGGCGGCGGATGGCAGCAGCTAGGAATTCAAGCGTTTGGTTTATTATGCATCGGTGTCTGGACAGCCATTACGATCTTCTTGACTTTCTTCTGCATCAAAAAGACGATCGGTCTTCGGGTCACTCCGCATGAAGAGATCCAAGGTTTGGATAAAGAAGAACACGGTTTGGATTCAGCGTATGGCGGATTTGTGTTTGAGACTGACATGTCTCCATACGCGCCAGTTGAGATCGCGATCCCGACTTCTGAAAAAGAGGTTGTCGTCAATGTTGAAGATGCCGTTCCAGTTCGGATGAAGGAAGGTACAGGCGAATTCTCGCAAGTAACGATCATTACGAAACCGGATCGTTTTGAAAGCTTGAAGAACGAATTGGATAAGATCGGTATTGGTGGAATGACTGTTACGAATGTTATGGGTATGGGTGTTCAAAAAGGGCAAACGACATATTATCGTGGAGCTGAAGTGGAATCGAAACTGCTTCCTAAGATGAAAGTCGAGATCGTCGTTTCTGAAGTTCCTGTGCAAAAAGTCATCGACGCGACAAGAAAAGCGTTGTACACAGGTCAAATGGGCGATGGTAAGATCTTTGTTTACGATGTAGAACAAGTCGTTCGGATCTCTACAGGTCAAAAAGGAAAAGACGCGCTCAAATACAACGAAGCCTGATCAATATATATATATATATATTGCATTATTACCTCTTAATATACACTCCTTGCGGAAGCGGCGCTTCCGCTTTTCTTTTTCTCTTTGTTTCTCTCTTCTTTTTTATTGCTGTTTAGACAGAAAAAAAGGCCTTGCGGCCTTTTTTCCAAGAAAGTTTTAAGAAAGGGAATTTGATTATGAAGTGAGCTATCTTTAGCTCGACTATAGTAAACCATATTCTAGAAAGATCTACAAGAAAGATGCTCTGCAAAATTGACAAAAGAGTTATAATTGATTCAAGAATGTAGAGGGTGGAATTGTGAGAAAAAATTATGGAGGAACGTCATGGTA
>NZ_MPKA01000131.1 GCF_001945605.1 Dubosiella newyorkensis | reverse complement strand
AAACTTCCGGCGGACATGCGCCCAGCACAATGCTCGTTTTGTGTTCTCGATCTGGCTGTAGCCTCCATATCCATCGGTTACCAGAAATCCTTCAAAACCTTCCAGGAACGCTTTCGGATATCGGCTTTGGTACTATGTCAAGTTTGAGGACAACCTAAATTTCTGTTTTTTGACAAATCCGAAAAAATTTGTTCCACTTTCCATTGACTACGGGTCCCTATCCCTAAGAACCCATTTCTTGTTGCTTTTCAAACTCCCAGCTCTTGCTGCGGCTTGAAAAGCCCCAAGCTTATCTTAGGGATCCCCATCGTCAATGACGCTTCTCAATTTTTTTCTAAACGCATCTTTTTCAATATCTTGTAGTTTTTCTCGTATTCCATCGGGGATTCGTATCCGCAATGGGAATGGATCCGGATCGTATTGTAGAATCCTTCTATATATTCGAATACGGCTTTCTTCGCTTCTTTCATTGTTTCGAAATGGTAGAAGTTGATCCATTCTCTCTTGATCAGTGAATGAAAGCTTTCGATGCAGGCGTTGTCCCATGGATTGCCTTTTCTCGAATACGATCTTTCCATTCCTTCTGTCTTGTTTTTGT
>NZ_MPKA01000070.1 GCF_001945605.1 Dubosiella newyorkensis | reverse complement strand
AGGATCTCTGCGATCTTGGGCGAGCCATACAGCTGGTGCGAATCGTTGTAGATCTTGACGATTGCTTTTTTTGTTTTTTCCCGTCGGACTTTTGTCTTGGATGGTTTTGATCTTAAATACTTGTAGTAGCCGGAAGGGCTCTTCTCCAATATAGCCAGTATACCCGCTATCGATGCTTTGGGATGTTTCTCTTTGTATTCCTGGACCGATCGATAGAGGAGACGAGCCGTTACTTGCCGAGTATACTGATTGCTTTTTTTAATACATTGAGTGCGTCCTGGGTATCTCTGAGCTGCTTTTTAAGATGGGCGATCTCTTTGGCTTCATCGCTGGCATAGTTGCCGGATCCTCTTACGACGACCTGATCGTCATGCTCTTTATAGCTTTTTACCCATCCTCCAATTGTTGTGTCATGGACTCCGAACTGTTTGGCGATCTGGGTGTAGGCAAGGTCTGGATGATCGAGCACGTATTGGATCACCTGTTCCTTAAATTCTTTGTCATATTGCTTTGCCATTTTTCATTCCTCCTCATTCTGGAATTCAAATTGTTCTTCTTATGACATTCTACCACTTGAATTTTCAGAGGTTTAAGGGATGCACCATTAATAC
>NZ_MPKA01000129.1 GCF_001945605.1 Dubosiella newyorkensis | reverse complement strand
AGCTCGATCCTTTCGAGAACAGTCTCTTTCTTTTCTGCGGTCGGAAAACATCCTCGATCAAGGGGATCCTTTGGGAAGAGGACGGATTTCTTCTTCTTGCGAAGCGTCTTGACGAAGGAAAGTTCCAATGGCCCAAAAACAATGATGAAGTGCTTCTTCTCAGCGAACAGCAGCTGAGATGGCTTCTCGAAGGTCTGGGGATTGAGCAGAAATGTTCGATCCGCAAAAGCCGGGCGACAAAGATAATGTGATCAAATACGCTTTATATAAAGGGGAATTTGTTTATTTCCCTTCTTTTTTGTGGTATAATTGAATCATGGAAAAGGAAAAACAAACGACGGTCGAAGTGGATAAAGAACAGCTCGAAAAGATGATCAAAGCCATAGAGGATTTGACTGTTCGGATCGAAGAGCAGGATAAAAAGATCCAGGAAAAAGATGCGATCATCCAAAAGCTTCAGCGGATGCTTTTCGGAAAAAAGAGCGAAAAAGCAAGACATGCGGAAATGATGGCCAACATGCCTACGCTCTTCGATCTCGAATATCCGGAAGAAAGTCCTTCTTCTGCTCGTGCTCTCCAGAACATTCAGTATTCCAGAAAAAAACGCTGCTGGAACA
>NZ_MPKA01000128.1 GCF_001945605.1 Dubosiella newyorkensis | reverse complement strand
AGCTCGATCCTTTCGAGAACAGTCTCTTTCTTTTCTGCGGTCGGAAAACATCCTCGATCAAGGGGATCCTTTGGGAAGAGGACGGATTTCTTCTTCTTACGAAGCGTCTTGACGAAGGAAAGTTCCAGTGGCCTAAAAACAATGACGAAGTGCTTCTTCTCAGCGAACAGCAGCTGAGATGGCTTCTCGAAGGTCTGGGGATCGAGCAGAAATGTTCGATCCCCAAAAGCCGGGCGACAAAGATAATGTGATCAAAAAAGCTTTATATAAAGGGGAATTTGTTTATTTCCCTTCTTTTTTGTGGTATAATTGAATCATGGAAAAGGAAAAACAAACGACGGTCGAAGTGGATAAAGAACAGCTCGAAAAGATGATCAAAGCCATAGAGGATTTGACTGTTCGGATCGAAGAGCTGAACAAAACAATCAAACACAAGGACGCGATTATTGAAAAGCTTCAGCGGATGCTTTTCGGAAAAAAGAGCGAAAAGGCAAGACATGCGGAAATGATGGCCAACATGCCTACGCTCTTCGATCTCGAATATCCGGAAGAAAGTCCTTCTTCTGCTCGTGCTCTCCAGAACATTCAGTATTCCAGAAAAAAACGCTGCTGGAACA
>NZ_MPKA01000126.1 GCF_001945605.1 Dubosiella newyorkensis | reverse complement strand
AGCTCGATCCTTTCGAGAACAGTCTCTTTCTTTTCTGCGGTCGGAAAACATCCTCGATCAAGGGGATCCTTTGGGAAGAGGACGGATTTCTTCTTCTTACGAAGCGTCTTGACGAAGGAAAGTTCCAGTGGCCTAAAAACAATGACGAAGTGCTTCTTCTTGGCGAACAGCAGCTGAGATGGCTTCTCGAAGGTCTGGGGATCGAGCAGAAATGTTCGATCCCCAAAAGCCGGGCGACAAAGATAATGTGATCAAATACGCTTTATATAAAGGGGAATTTGTTTATTTCCCTTCTTTTTTGTGGTATAATTGAATCATGGAAAAGGAAAAACAAACGACGGTCGAAGCGGATAAAGAACAGCTCGAAAAGATGATCAAAGCCATAGAGGATTTGACTGTTCGGATCGAAGAGCTGAACAAAACGATCAAACACAAGGACGCGATTATTGAAAAGCTTCAGCGGATGCTTTTCGGAAAAAAGAGCGAAAAGGCAAGACATGCGGAAATGATGGCCAACATGCCTACGCTCTTCGATCTCGAATATCCGGAAGAAAGTCCTTCTTCTGCTCGTGCTCTCCAGAACATTCAGTATTTCAGAAAAAAACGCTGCTGGAACA
>NZ_MPKA01000055.1 GCF_001945605.1 Dubosiella newyorkensis | reverse complement strand
ACAATGTATTCATTCATACAAAGCAGGAAATCAGTGCGAGGGTCAAAGAATTCGAAAAATGGGTCAATCAGCGCCCGTACCAAGTCATTGATCGACTTTGTTTGGCTTATTAAAGGCAATATATATAGTTCTGGCCTAAATCGATAGTCCTTCACATGAATATGATCAATATAAGGATATAGAGCTTCTAATTCTTCTAAAAGCGACCAAGATTTATAAGAGTCCGGAACGAGATCCTTTTCTGCTCTGAACGAATTGGCCGGATCCCACAACAAACGCAAAGATTCTTGATTGACAGCCTTGATGATGCGAAGCGTCATCTCGCCCTTTGGACAATGCGAATACGGACAATTTTCTAAAACGAATACGACACCTTCCTCTTTGCCGATCGATGCGATACGCTTCATCGCAGCAATGATCGTTTCAAAATCTTTCTCTGAACCATACGGACCTTTCCGATTGTCTGGATACCGAAACGGAAAGATCCGAATATTAGGAGCGCCTAATTGTTTCGCGATCTTCGCTGCCCTTCGAGCCATCCTGAAATGCGTATCCAAATCGCCCTCGGTCGCGAAAAACGACGGATTGAAGAGCGAAACTTCATCTCCCTCATATAAAGGACACAAAAAACAAATCGTCGAAGCGATATTCGACACCCTCATCCCATAACGATCTAAAAGCAACTTGATTTGAGAAACCTCTTCATCCGTACACGCTTCAATGCTCTTACCAAAAACATTATGAAGCTCGACTGAACGATAACCCATCTTTTGGATCTCCCGCAAAGCCGTTTCTAGATCCGGATGAACTTGATCCGTAATGATTGAACGTTCCATGCTGCACCTCGCTTACAGCTAAATGGTATATCATTATCACGAACAAAACTAGTCGAACATATCCTTTTTCTTAAAAATAATAATAGCGATCACACACGCGACGATCGCTAACGTCAACGGGAACCAAGCATACGGTTCGATCAAGCCTTCCACATTCATGCCATAAAAGCCAAAGATGATATTTGGAAGCTCGACCACTAAAGTGATGACAGCCAATATTTTCATGACAATATTCATATTATTCGAAATGACATTCGCAAACGTTGCCATCGTACTCGATAAGATGCCCGAATAAATGCTACACATCTCGATCGCCTGCTTGATCTCGATCATGACATCCTCTAGCAGATCTTCATCATCCTCGTACAATTTGATTTGACGCCCCCGCATGATCTTAGACAGCGTCGATTCGTCCGATTTCAACGAAGTCGAAAAATACACGAGCGACTTTTCCAAACCAAGCATCTCGATCAACTCTTTATTTTGCGCGGACTTGTACAACTTTTTCTCCATTCTCGAAGAAATCCGGTCGATCTGACGCAAATAGATCAAATACTTTTGAGAGATCCGCAATAGAAGCGTCAATAAAAATCTAGTTTTCAATCTCGTATCGACCCCTTTGATATGGCCAGAAGCCATATCGCTGATATTTTGATTTTCATGCAAAGAGATCGTCACGATATAGCCTTTCAGCACGACGATCCCGATTGGCATCGTTGAGTATTGAACGCTCATTTGCTCTCCATTGCGATCGATCGAAAACCGTCTTGTCTCATCATTCACATTTGGATAGTCAAAGATCACCAGCGTTTGGTCCGCGTCATCATCATAATCGATGTGGGCGCTTTCTTCCTCATCCAAACTCGATTTAACGAACTCAGGAAGAACACCGATCTCATGGATCAAGAAATCTCTTTCCTCACTCGTTGGAGCGACAGCGCTGATCCAGCAACCAGGCATGGGCGCGTCGATCTTTTCTGTCTTCCCAGTTTCATTTGTCTTATAAAACTCTAACACATTCTCCTCCTAACTACGGAGGATTCAAAGGCGTGCCTCCGCTCAACCTATCGATCTATGCCTATGTTCAAAAGGGTCTGGAGACATTCAGCCACCTTCTTTCTGTTTTGTATTGTATCATCAAACCAAAAAAAAAGCGAAATACTGTATTCCGCTTTTTAAACTCTAATTCATAAGCCATGTTCTGTTCCGGCAAGCCGGCGACAGTTATTTATCTATGCTTTCGCATCCAACTTCGACTTCCTGATTCGTCTCCATCGGTTCCCCTACCAAATTTGGGTTTCTCGCTTGCGGGGTTTACCCGTTCCACCTCTTATGTTTCCATAAAAGCTCGTCTCTGTGGCACTTTAAGAAGCGCAACCATAGTTTCCCTTAGGTATCTTGCTTCGCCGTCATGAAGATCATGCCTGGATTTATGACTTCATCCAGCACAAACACTACGATCATCTCAGATCGTGCGAGCATGGACTTTCCTCTAACTATATATAAATAGCCAGCAACTGTCGAATTAGAATTTCATGATTTCTATTGGTTGAATACCGCTTTTTCTAATCGGGCAATTCGTTTCAAAATATCCACTTGATCGGAATTCGCATTGATAAAATCCGAGTTCTTTTGTTCTTGGAGATTTTGATTCTCTGTCTGCAAAGCGAAAACTTGCTGTTGGAGTTCCTTGATCTTCGCTTCATAACGAGTCAAAGCGCTCCCAAGCTCTTCGATCTTTTCATCGTAATTTTGATAATCCTCGATGACTTGATCTAAAAACTCATCCACTTCACCTGGAGCATATCCTTTCAAGTCCACGTGGAATTCCTTTTCATAAATTACTTGTGCCGTTAAATTCATATCTTTAGCCATTGTGAACCTCCCCGATTCTAACTTCTATATTATGCATAAACTCACATAAAAAATCAACAATAAAAAGCCGTTTTCCAAGAACAGTAATTTGAAAGACCTACTACTTTTCGATATAATATCAGAGATGAGTACGATCAATTACCCAAACGGGATGAAGCCGTATCCAAAAGAGAAAAACTTAGATAACCATTCAAAACGCGGTGCTGACCTGGAAAAGGAAATCAACCTTTCCAACACCTATTATCGTGATCTCGATATCGCTTTGATCTATAAAAAACCGACGCCTGTGCAAGTTGTGCGCGTCGATTATGAAAGCAGGAACAAAGCCAAGATCACAGAAGCGTATTATCGAACGCCATCAACGACCGACTACAATGGGATCTATCGAGGCAAATACATCGACTTTGAAGTAAAAGACACAAAGAACAAGACAAACTTTCCGCTGCAAATGGTGCACGACCACCAGATCAAACACCTTGAAAAAGTCGAACAACATGGCGGGATCGGTTTTTTTATCATTCGCTTTTCCTATCATGGCCAAACTTTTCTTGTGGACGCACCCACACTCATCCAAAAAATCAAATCAACCAACAAATATGCGATTCCCTACGAGTGGTTTTTAGAACACGGAAACCTCATCCAAGAAGGGCTCTATCCGCGATTACAATATTTGAAAGTTGTAGATGCTATCTATTTTAAGGAGGATTCTTGATGCCGGAACCAGCACACACAACCCCTTCGCAGCAACCTAAAAAGAAACGCCGAAAGCTAGACATCTGGAATAAGATCGCCGTCTGCGTCTTGACGCTGTTCTTGGTTGGCTGCATTTCCGTATTTTTTATACTCGTCAATATTATTAATGATCCCGAAGGCATGCGTTTTTCCCAAGACGGATTGTCGACCCTATCCAACTCGCGGATCTTTGACGCGAGCGGAAATCTCGTCTACGAATTTGGCGACGAGATCCGCGAAGACATCACCTATGAAAAGATCCCGCAATCTGTTGTGGACGCCTTTTTGTCGATCGAAGACTCGCGCTATTTCGACCATAACGGATTTGACTTGCCGCGCTTTATGGCCGCGGCGATCGCCAATCTAAGAAGCGGGAATTTCTCGCAAGGCGGTTCGACCCTCACGATGCAGATGATCGATAACGCCTTTACGAAAAACCAAGAAGCCAAGCTCGAAAACGAAGGCAAATTGAATAAATTCGCTCAGATCAAGTTAAAGATCCAAGAAATCTACCTATCCTTGATCGCCGAGCAAAGCATCAATAAAGAAGATATCTTTGAATTTTACGTCAACCGGATCTGGTTTGGCTCCGGAAACAATACACGAGGCATCCAAAAAGCCTCCCAATACTATTTTGGCAAAGACGTTTCCCAGCTCAACTTAGGGGAAGCCGCCTTCTTGGCTGGCGCCATCAACGCCCCTTACAACAACAATCCGATCAACAACGTGAATGGTCCAGCCGAAATCGATTTCCTCAAACAAGCCACAGAACGAAGAAATCTAACGCTGAAGCTCATGCTTCAGCATGGCTACATCACCGAAGAAGAATATGAGCTAGCCAAAAACACACGACTGGAATTCGCGCTCAAATCATCGGAAATCGTTTCCGAAGATCCAAACGAAGCGTATATCACCCAAACAATCAAAGAATGTAAAACGCTCACCGGCCAAGATCCATCCATTATCCCAATGGATATCTACACCGCCCTCAACGCGGACGTTCAAAAACAAGCCGACGAAATATGCAATGGAAACATCGTTTCCTTCCCAAATGAAGCGTTCGACATCGGATTTGGTATCGTCGACAACACCAATGGCGAGATCATCGCCGTCGCGCCAGGAAGACGCTATCATAGCGACGAAACCAAGATCGACAACTCGACCGACCGGTATTCTCCAGGATCGACGATGAAACCCCTTCTCGCTTACGCCCCGACTTTCGATATTTTAGGCTGGGCGACAAGCCATACCGTCAACGATACGCCAAAAGATTACTTCACGACAGGAAGCAATCTACAAAACTCCGATCGAACCTATCAAGGAAGAATGTCACTGACAGACGCCGTCGGTGTATCGAAAAACACGACAGCGGCCGCCGCGATGATCGACCTTGTAAAAGCGACCGGCTATGATTATTGGAAAGAGTATTGCCAAAAACTTGGCTATGATGAAGACGTGTATTCTCAATTCGTCGAACAATATTGTATTGGTGGCGCCGACATGCAGGCTTCGCCGATCCAGCAAGCAAGCGCCTATTCGATCTTCGCCAACAAAGGGCAGCGCATCAATTCACACAGGATCCGTAAAGTCGTACGCCGCGCAGACAGCGTAGAAATCGGCGCAAATACGCAAGCCAATGAATTGATCTCCGAACAAGCCGCCTTTATGATGTCGACGATCTTAGAAAAAGTCGTTACCGGCAACTACAACAACTACAACCAATATCTGAAATCAGATTATCCAGTCTACGCGAAATCAGGAACTTCCGACTGGTCGACCGATGGTCTTCAATACGGTATCCCATTAGGCGTGATCAAGGATGAATGGTCTGTAGGCTATACAAGCCAATATACGATCGCAGTCTGGTCCGGCTATACTCGACCATACCAGCAGCAAGGTTACTACATTGATATTGCTCAGCTCAATATGGCGACCGCCTTCCACATTTCTAAATATATGCTTGATTATTGCCAGCAATATGGCAATTACCAAGCGATCCCAAAACCAGATCTAGTGTCGGATTATCGCGGAGGTTATATCAAGAGCGAATATTTAGAGCGTGGCGATGCCAATTCAAGCCACGAATCCACGTATGATGAAAAAACGGCTTGCCAAGCGCAAGGCGGCACATGGGATAGCGAAGATGGCATATGCATCACCTATAAAGAAGAAAACACCAACGAGACCGCCTGCACGGGCAGCGGAGGAAGCTGGGATGGCGGGGCATGTTCTTGTCCAGAAGGCTATGTATTGAATGGCAACGCTTGCCAAGCTGTTGAAGAAGAAAAACCAGAAGAACCAGAAGAGCCAGAAGAAACCGATCCGATCCAAGAGTGCATCAGCAATGGCGGAACGTATTGGAATGGAGTATGCAGCTATGACCAAACGACTCCACCAGATCAAGGTGGAAACACAGGAGGAGATGGAAGCGATAATTCTGGACAATTGGGTGGCGACACAAACACCCCAGCCCCAGATCAAACGACCCCGCCAAGCGGATTCATCTATCCATTTTTCAAGCGATTCTTTGAATAGCCAAAAGCAAGAGATTCGATTCTCTTGCTTTTTTTTGCGCAAAAAAAGCGAGGACCTCATCGGTTCTCGCTCGTTCTTAATATTTGATTCGCTTCCTCGATCATCTCTTGGGAAGGCTCTTTGACGCCCTCGAATGGATAAGGCATTCCTAGCTCCTTCCACTTATAGACCCCAAGGGTATGATAAGGAAGAACTTCTACCCGTTCAACATTGGCTAAAGAATCTACAAAGTCCGCCAATCGAACGAGACGACCTTCGACTTCAGAATAGCCTGGCACGAGTACGTGACGGATCCAAACCGGTTTATGAATAGAATCCAAATACCACGCAAACGAAAGGATATTTTCATTCCCATGCCCCGTTAAATCTTGATGCGCCTTCGAATCGATCGATTTGATATCTAAAAGCACTAAGTCCGTCACCTTCATCAACGCTTCGATCTTTGAAAAATAAGGCTCATCGTAAGTGAACGGCTGCCCTGAAGTATCTAGTGTGGTATGGATCCCCGATTCTTTCGCTAAAGTGAACAGCTCGATCAAAAAATCGATCTGCAGAAGGGGTTCGCCCCCACTCACTGTGATTCCGCCACTTTTTCCCCAATAACTCCGATAACGGAGCGCCTTTTTCAAAAGCTCGTGGGCGCTTGTTGTTGGTGTTTGCGTCTTCCAAGTATCGACATTGTGACAAAATTTACACCGCATCGAACACCCTTGCAAGAAGATGACAAAACGAACACCCGGACCATCCACCGAGCCAAACGTTTCGATCGAATGGATAGCGCCTAAATTCACCATTATAGAGAACTATGACACGTTCTAGAAATCACATCCAATTGCTGTTCTCGTGTCAAATCGATAAACTTAACCGCATACCCTGAAACGCGGATCGTAAAGTTGGCGTACTCTTCTTTTTCTGGATGCTCCATCGCATCGATCAATTTCTCGACCCCAAAGACATTCACATTCAAGTGATGCGCTCCCTGGTCAAAATACCCATCCAAAACATGGACCAAATTCTCGATCCTTTCAAGCGGATCATGTCCAAGAGCCGATGGATTCATTGTCTGTGTATTGGAAATACCATCCAAAGCATATTCATAAGGAAGCTTCGCTACACTATTCAAAGAAGCAAGCAAACCATTTTGCTCCGCCCCATAGGCAGGATTCGCTCCAGGCGATAAAGGCTCGCCCGCTTTTCTTCCATCCGGAAGGGCGCCTGTCGCCTTGCCGTACACGACATTCGAAGTAATCGTCAAGATCGAAGTTGTAGGCTCCGAATTCCGATATGTATGATGCTTGCGGATCTTCTTCATGAACTCTTTCAGCAGCCAGATCGCGATCTCATCCGCCCGATCGTCATCGTTTCCATAACGCGGGAAATCGCCTTCGATCTCGTAATCGATGACCAATCCATCCTCGTCGCGGATCGTTTTGACTTTCGCATATTTAATCGCTGAAAGCGAATCGACCACATGCGAGAATCCGGCGATCCCTGTCGCGAACGTACGACGAACATCGGTATCGATCAAAGCCATCTGCGAAGCTTCATAATAATATTTATCGTGGAAATACTGGATCAAATTCAAAATGTTGACATAAAGCCCTGCCAGCCATTCCATCATTTGATCATATTTATGCATGACCTCTTTATAGTCTAGATACTCGCTCGTGATCGGCTTGTATTCAGGACCTACTTGCATCTTCGTCTTCTCGTCCACGCCACCATTGATCGCGTACAAAAGACATTTCGCCAAATTGGCGCGAGCGCCAAAAAACTGCATTTCCTTTCCTGTTTGGGTCGCGGACACGCAACAGCAAACCGCGTAATCATCGCCCCATTCGACACGCATCACTTCATC
Source organism: Dubosiella newyorkensis (assembly GCF_001945605.1). Classification (GTDB taxonomy): domain Bacteria; phylum Bacillota_I; class Bacilli_A; order Erysipelotrichales; family Erysipelotrichaceae; genus Dubosiella; species Dubosiella newyorkensis. The sequence continues at coordinate 45,590 of NZ_MPKA01000055.1, read as the reverse complement.
GTTTTCATATTGAACCGAGCTTGTATCGATCGAAACCTTGGCCGCGTACAGCTTGAAAGGCTCTGGCAGCCTCGATGAATAGAGCACCGTAAGATTTGGTTCTGGACTTGGCCCCATATTTTCGAGCGTATGCAAGAAACGGAAGCATGTTTTCGTGACCATAGAACGGCCATCCGTTCCTAGTCCTGCCACATCGAGGGTCGCCCAAACTGGATCGCCCGAAAAGAGCTGATTGTAGCTAGGAATACGAGCGAATTTTACCATCCTGAATTTCATCGTCATATGATCGATGATCTCCTGCGCCTCTTGTTCTGTGAGTGTTCCTTCTTTCAGATCGCGTTCAAAATAAATATCGAGGAATGTCGAGATCCGACCAACGGACATGGCCGCTCCATTTTGTGTCTTGATCGCCGCCAAATACCCAAAATAAAGCCATTGAGCCGCTTCCCTAGCGTTGTTGGCCGGCTTTGAAATGTCGTAGCCATACATTGCCGCCATTTCCTTCATCCCTTTGAGAGCTTTGATTTGTTCTGCGATCTCTTCGCGCTGACGAATGACATCGTCGCTCATGACGCCATCCCCACAATAGGCTAGATCTTCTTCCTTTTCCTTGATCAAGAAATCGATCCCATATAACGCGACACGACGATAATCACCCACGATACGCCCTCTTCCATACGTATCTGGCAAACCAGTGACGATCTTATTTTTCCGCGCTAAACGCATCTCTGGCGTATAGGCACTAAACACCGCATCGTTATGCGTCTTGTGATATTTTGTAAAGATCTCGTGCAGCTTTTCGCTTGGTGTATAGTCATATGTCGTACAAGCTTCCTCGCTCATGCGGATTCCACCATACGGCATAAAAGCGCGTTTTAATGGGCGATCGGTTTGCAGACCGACGATCTGCTCAAGCTCTTTGAGCTCTTCATTGATATATCCAGGGCCATAGGCAGTCAAACTTGAAACGATTTCAGTTTCCATATCCAGAACGCCGCCTTTGGCCCGTTCTTCCTTTTGGAGTTCCTGCAGCTTTGACCAAAGCGCATTCGTCGCTTCTGTAGGGTCGCTCAAAAACGTCTCATCGTCATCATAAGGCGTGTAGTTCTTTTGAATAAAATCTCTAACATCGACTTCCTCTTGCCATTTCGTTCCTTGAAAAGAGCGCCATTGTTCTCTCATGTATTTCCTCCCTCATTTATAGTTACCTTTCTAATATAAACGAGAACTAACTCTCTTGTAAATACTCAGAGTCGATCATACGCTTCTTTGATTTGTTCTAGGCCTTTTTTCAAGATCGAACGCGGACAAGCTACATTGAATCGCTCAAAACCTTCGCCCCTGGCGCCAAAAATATACCCTTCGTCCAGCCAGACATGCGCTTGATGAAGCATGAAGTCTTCCAGTTCTTTTGCGCTCATCTTCAACGCTCGAAAATCGACCCACACTAAATACAATCCTTGTGGCTCGATCACCTTGACCATCGGCATGTTCTCTTCAAAAAAGCGCTTCATAAATTCGATGTTTCCTTGTAAATATTCAAGGAGCGCATCGACCCATTTTCCTCCATACGTATAGGCGGCTTGACAAGCAGCCATCCCAAAAATATTAGGATCTGTCACACCATTTCTCGCTTTGACTTCTTTGAATTTTTCTCGCATCTTTTCATTGGCGATGATAATATTCGAGGTCCACAATCCAGCTAGATTGAATGTTTTCGAAGGCGCGGTGCAGACGATCGAAAACTCTTTGAACGATGGATCCACTTCATAAAACGGAATATGGACGTAGCCAGGATAGACAAAATCCATATGGATCTCATCAGAAACGACCTTCACCCCATGTTTTTGGCAAATCTTTCCCATTTCCAGCAAATCCGATTTAGACCAGACAACACCGAGCGGATTATGAGGATTGCATAAAATAAAAAGCTTCACCTCGTTTTCAACGATCTTTTTCTCAAAAGCCTCCATATCGAGCGAATAGGCCGTCCCGTCAAAATCCAGAGGGATCTCGACGACCTTTCTTCCATTAGATGTGATCGCCAAATCAAAAGGATAATAAACCGGTTTCATGATCAACACCGCATCGTTTGGCTTAGAATACGCCTGAACAGCCAGCTTTAAAGCCGGGACCACCCCTCCTGTGCATACGATCCACTCTTTCTCGATCAAAAAGTCATGCCGCTTTTTCATCCAAGACTGAACCGCCTTTAAATAAGGATCCGTCAAAATCGGATATCCATAGATTGGATGGTTAGCGCGCTCGATGATCGCCTCCCGAATTTCAGGAAGCACTTCAAAATCCATATCCGCCACCCACAGAGAGATGAGCGCGTCGTCTTCCTGATGAGCCGCATCGTATTTCGCGCACCCCGTTCCTTTTCGCTCCACTACTTTATCAAAGTCATACATCTTCCAAATTCTCCTTCTTTTTTTTATTATACGAAACGAATTTTTCATAAAAAAGGGAGTTTGAGCAAAAGAAACACCGTTTCAAAAGAACGACACGCAAAAAAAAGCCGACCGAAGTCGACTTGTCTTTTACAAATGGCGCCTGAAACAAGACTCGAACTTGTGACCTGCCGGTTAACAGCCGGATGCTCTACCGACTGAGCTATTCAGGCATTCCTGTTTGCCTAGTAATAATACCACGCATCCAAGATCAATGCAACTAGCAAATTCTTTTTTTATCCAATTCACCAAAAAAAAGCCGACCAAAGTCGACTTGTCTTTTACAAATGGCGCCTGAAACAAGACTCGAACTTGTGACCTGCCGGTTAACAGCCGGATGCTCTACCGACTGAGCTATTCAGGCATTCCTGTTTGCCTAATAATATTAGCATCCGAAAACGAAGCCGTCAACGACTTTGTTAAGAATATTACGAGGCATCTCTTCAAAAGTATGCTAAAATCACAACCGAGGTGATACTATGGTCAAAGCCATCATTATGGATATGGATGGGACGCTGTTGGACGCCAACAATACGATCCTGCCAGAAACAAAACAGAAATTACTCGACTTGCAAAAACAAGGAGTCCGTTTGATCTTAGCGAGCGGACGCTCTTACACTCGCCTGCTCCCTTATGCCAAAGAACTACAAATGGATCAATATGGCGGCATGCTCATCGAAGTAGACGGAATCGCCTGGTATGATTTGCAAAACAACGAACGCCATGTTCTAAGAAGAATGACACCCGAAGAAATCCGCTCGATCATGCAACATCTCATGAATCTAGATTGCGAATCGATGGCCTGCTTTGATGACGGTCTCTATGACTATATCCCTGCATCGCTGATGGAGCTCAAAAAGAAGCTCCGCAAAGAACAAAAGCTTCCCGCCGATTTTCCTTGGACAGCCGGCCCTTGGGGATGGCTAGCCGACCTGAGAGATGGCTATCCAAACATCACATACATCGACGATGCGATGCAAATCAAAAAAAACATCAACAAACTGCAGATCATGCAAGAAGAAGAAGCGCTCAAAAAGATCTATGCCGAGCTCAAGCACGAATATGGAAACTGTTTTGAGATCTTTAGAACTTGCCCGCGTCAGCTCGAAGTGCTTCCAAAAGGCTACAACAAAGGAAAAACACTTCAATATTTAATGAAGCTCAATGGCTGGAACAAAGATGAGGTCCTCGCTTTTGGCGATGGTGAAAATGACGTATCCATGTTTGAAGTCGTCACAAATTCGTTCGCGATGAAAAACGCCAGAAAGTTCATCCAAGAACAAGCCGCCAACATTACGCCAGCGACCAACAATGAAAACGGAATCGCGAAAGCACTCGAACAATATATGCGCCAAGCGCGTTAAGAAAGGAATTTATGTCGTATCTACTTTTAATTTTAGGAATGGCCTTGATGATCAAGGGCGCTGATTTCTTCGTGGACGGAAGCGCTTCGATCGCCTACCAATTCAAGATCCCGACGATCATCGTCGGCTTGACGATCGTCGCCTTAGGAACCTCGCTTCCAGAGCTGAGCGTAAGCGTAACGGCTTCGATTGCCGGAAACAACGAGCTCGCCCTCTCCAATGTGGTCGGTTCCAATATTTTCAATACACTTGTGGTCGTCGGATGTTCGGCGATCATGCGACCTTTCTTGATCAATCGCAAAATCGTCTCCCGCGACCTATTATGCAATATCGCCATATCATTCGTTCTCCTTTTGGCCATTTTGAATGGTAATCTTTCAAAACTCAATGGCATCGTCTTTTTGATCATCTTGGCCGCCTATATTACGATGTTGATCAAAAGCGCGAAACAAGAAGGCGAAGAAGAAAGCCAAGGCGAAGAAAAAAAGATCCTCCCGCTTCCAAAAAGTCTGATCCTGATCGCGATTGGCGTGGCTGGAATTATTTTAGGGGGAAACTTAGTCGTCGACCATGCCACGATCATCGCGCGAATGCTTGGAATGTCCGATACCTTTGTCGGCTTGACGATCGTTTCGGTAGGAACCTCGCTTCCTGAACTCGTTACGAGCGTAGTGGCGGCCAAAAAAGGAGAAAGCGGACTTTCTTTAGGAAACGCCCTAGGAAGCAACATCATGAATATCACATTCATTCTCGGCCTTGCTTCCCTTTTTACACCAATAAAGGTCACGATGTTCAATTTGATCGATATATGCATCTTATGTCTGATCGCTATCTTATTGTTCGCAATGGCAAAGATCAGCGAGAAAATGTCCCGTTCGCGAGGGATCCTCTTTTTGGCTTTATATATTTTGTATATGATCTACATCGTCGTCCGATAAAGGAAAAGGCAATTTTCAGTCTTTTCCTTTTTTTGAGCGCACAAAATTCAGTAGCAATTATTTCTAGTATTCTGTATAGTAAAAAAAGATCAAGAAAGAGGTGGAATTATGAATTGGCTTAGTTTAATCGGGATCGTGATCGTCATTCTTGGCTTCGCGCTCAAATGGAACTCGATCCTTGTGATATTGCTCGCTGCTAGCGTAACAGGCTTGGTAAGCGGTATTTCGCCAGTCGCATTATTAGAAACGATCGGGACCACGTTTGTTGCCAATCGCAATATGGCGATCTTTATTATCGTCATGCTTGTGACAGGAACATTAGAACGCAATGGCTTGCGGGAAGCGGCAGCCGGATTGATCGGAAAATTCAAAGGAGCGACAAGTGGCGTCGTGATCGGGATCTATGGAGTCATGCGGGCAATCTTCGCGGCCTTCAATGTTGGCTTTGGTGGCGTAGCCGGCTTTGTTCGTCCTGTCATCATGCCTATGGCAGAAGGAGCTATCAAAGCGCGCGGCCACGAACCGAACGAAGACCATATGGAAGAACTTAAAGGAATGGCTTCCGGCATGGAAAATATTACTTGGTTTTTTGGACAAGTGCTCTTTGTGGGCGGATCGGGCGCTTTGCTCGTGCAAGGAACTTTAGAAGGCCTAGGGATCCATGTGGAATTGATCGATCTTGCGCTCGTGGAAATTCCTGTATGTGTTATCGCGACGATCTTAGCGATCCTATACTACTACATCAAGGATCGCCAGATGCTTAAAAAATATTATAAAGACGAGCTTGGAAAGGATGGTCTGCAATGAGCTTTTTTACGAACCCTGAAGTCGCGTTCAGCGCGAAAGTCATGGAGATCATTTATATTTTCATGGGTGCGATGTGCATCTATACCGCATTCAAAAATTTTAAAGACAAGGAAAATCCTTCACAAATTGGCACATTTATTTTTTGGTTCTTGCTTGGGATCATTTTGGCGCTCGGCCAATGGCTTCCTCCTCTTGTTTCGGGCATTCTTGTCGTTTTGATGTGTTTGCCAGCGATCTTCAAAAAAGTGTCTAAAGGACAAGTCGCCGTACCGACAATGGAAGAGACACAGGCGAATTTTGAAAAGATCGGAATGAAGATCTTTATTCCCACTTTGTGTATTGGCTTGTTCGCGATCCTATGCGCGATCACGGGTCTTGGCGTTGGACTTTCCGCTTTGAATGGCGTTGCGATCGGGGTTGTCTTGGCGATGATGATCTTGATGCTCCAAAACAAAAACAACACATTCAAAGTATTCATGAACGATTCAGAGCGAATGCTTTCTGTCGTTGGTCCTCTATCGATGCTGCCGATGCTTTTGGCATGTCTTGGCGCTGTCTTTACACAAGCAGGTGTCGGGGATGTGATCGCACAAGTCGTAGGAACGATCATTCCAGAAGGAAATGTGACGATCGGCATCATCGTCTACGCGATCGGAATGATGCTCTTTACGATGATCATGGGCAACGCGTTTGCGGCCATTACCGTTATGACCGTCGGAATCGGCTATCCATTCGTGCTCGCTTATGGAGCCAATCCAACCGTGATCGGGATGCTCGCCTTGACATGCGGATATTGCGGAACCTTATGCACGCCCATGGCCGCCAATTTTAACACCGTGCCTGTGGCGCTGCTGAATATGAAAAAGCAGTTTGGCGTCATTAAAAACCAAGTCTTGATCGCGGGAATCATGATCGTCGTCCAAATCATCATGATGATCGCGATGCAATAGAACAAGGAGAAATAGATCATGAAAATTTTGATTACTGGATTCAATCCATTTGGAGAAGAATCGATCAATCCAGCCTTTGAAGCCGTCAAACTTTTGCCAGAAACGATCGAGGCGGCTCAAATCGTCAAGCTAGAAATTCCTACGGAATTCAAGAAGGCCGGAAAAGTCTTGCAAGAAGGCATTGAAATCAACCAACCCAATGTCGTGGTTTGTATAGGGCAAGCGGGCGGACGGAGCGCGATCACCCCAGAGAAGGTGGCTATCAACTTGATGGATGGCCGGATCCCGGACAATGCGGGCTATCAGCCATTCGATACGCCAGTCCAAGAAGATGGGCCAACCGCCTACTTTAGTTCCTTGCCAGTCAAGGCGATGGTCGAGGCGATCCGGGAAGACGGCATTCCTTCTTTCTTGTCGTATACGGCAGGAACATATGTATGTAATTATTTGATGTACGAGCTCTTGTATTTGATCGATCATCAATATCCACAGATCAAGGGCGGATTTATCCATGTTCCTTTTATGACGGAACAAGTGGTCAACAAGCCAAACGGAACCCCTTCTATGGATCTAGAAACGATTGCTAAAGGTCTTGAAAAAGCAATCGAGGCAATCGTAAAAAACGACGAAGATATTCAGCTTCATATGGGAGAAACCCACTAAAAAAGAGAACGTGATCGTTCTCTTTTTTAGTGATCTTATTCTAATTGTAGTCGACCTTTCCAATCTTTACTTTTTTCTTTTGTGTGAGTGTTATGATCGGCAACAAGAAGATCAAGATCGGATAGATCTCCAAGCGCCCTAAAAGCATGCAGAAAGAAAGCGTTGTCCCAAAATCGAAATCATCGAGCGAAACGATCATCGCTCCAAGCGTGATAATGACCATCCACGCTCCAAAAAACACCAAGATTTGGTCCACAGACTCGCGCTCCACCACCTTATGCTCGATCATGATCGCCTCCGCCAAATTCGCCTTAGCCCTTAACAAGGTTTCTGGCGTGGCCCCATTGCCATGCCCCCACCACATCTAGACTGTTCAATGTTTTCTCTAGCACAGCGGTCTTATTATCGATGACCGCCCCATTGTGCCCTTCATGATCCAATTGAGAAGCAAGCGTAAATCCGACCTTCCCATCTCCCACAATCACGATATCCATAAACTCTCCTTTACACGATTTCACAAATTGACCCATATTATTTTAATGGTAGCGTTAAGATACTCGCTTTTCAATCCTAATTTGACAACAACAAGCATTTGGCTGGTTCAATTCTTAGCAGTTAGATATATTTTACTTAAGAAGAAAGGAGCTCTCCCTATGTTGACAGATGTTGTAATTTATTCCCTGATCGGCTATTTGTCCGGCAGCATCTTATATTCCTTGTTGTATGTTAAACTCTTTCGAACTTCTGACATCCGCATCAATTCGCGTGACCACAATCCCGGCGTGGCCAATGCGTTCAAAAACGGAGGATTCGCGTGTGGAAGCTTCGCCCTTGTCGGTGATTTCTTTAAAGCTTTCATACCCGTCTATTTATATATCCATTTGACATCCCATTCCTTATACTCAATTGGAGCCGCTGTTGTGATGGTCGCACCCGTCATCGGACACGTATTTCCACTCTTTTATGGCTTCAAAGGAGGAAAAGGAATCACATCGAGCTTTGGAAGCTTGGCCGCCGTATTCCCGATCTGGCAGCCTGTCGCTTTCTTGGCCATTCTCTTTCTATTTTTTTCATGCGTTTTGGTCATCAAGCCAAACTATTATAAAACACTCGTTACGTACGCGATCTTTTTACCATGCATCTTGACCCTTCATATCAATATCGCGGTCGGAACCGGCGCGATGCTGATCGCTCTAAGCGTCATCGGGAAACTCCTTACCAGTAAAGAACAAAAAGAAGAGTTCAAAATGGAGCCAATATGGAAGCGCTAGTCCTCTCCTGCTCGACAGGAGGCGGCCACAACGCCGCGGCAAAAGCGATCGTTGAACAATTAAAAGAACATCATCATCATGTGGTGTTCTTTGATCCTTATTCGCTCAAAAGCAAGCATCTCGCGCATCAAGTTGGCGAAACCTATATCAAAACTGTCCAAATGGCTCCCCGTCTTTTTGGACTGATCTATAAGATCGGAAAAGCATATTCCAATATGCAGCATATCCTCCCGATCGACTCACCCGTCTATCTTGTCCAGAAAAAAAGCGCTCAGCGCCTGAAAGCGTACTTAGATGAGCATCATTTCGACGCGATCATCACCACCCACTTATTTTGTGGCGAGATCTTAAGTCAGCTCAAACGACAAAACTACCAGCTGCCCCCGATCTATTTTATCGCGACCGATTACACCTGCATTCCATTCGAAGAAGAGATCGAAGTCGACTCTTTCGTGATCCCTTCTAAAGATCTCGAAGCCGAATTTAAAAAAGCTAAAGTCAAAGCGAAAGAGATCCTTCCTTTTGGGATCCCGACCAAGAAAGGCTTTCACGAGCCGATCGCAAAGAACGAAGCGAAACGAAAGCTTGGCCTCGATGAGAATAAAAAATACATCTTGATCGCTGGAGGAAGCATTGGAGTGGGCGATATCAATGAAACGATCGATACCCTCCAAACATTCTTGCTTTCACATCGAGATCATGAGCTGATTATTCTTGTAGGAAACAACTTGCATTTGTATGAGCACCTGCAGCTCAAATATGAAGGATTTAAAAAAAAGCACCTCATCAAGATGACCGATCAAATGCCTGATTATATGAAAGCAAGCGAACTCTTTATCTCGAAGCCTGGCGGGCTCTCCTCCACCGAGGCCGCCGTTTCGAATATTCCATTCGTGATCGTCAATCCGATTCCTGGCTGCGAAGACAAAAACGCCCAGTTTTTCACAAGTCATAAAATGGCGTATTGGGCCAAAGACATCAAAAACGAGCTTTTACCTTGTGTCGTCAAAGCGCTCGATCGAGAAAATCAAGAATGCATGCTTTTTCACCAGCAGAAGACGATCAATCCGTATGCAGCTCGTGACCTTGTTGATTATATCGAAAAAAAGTAGACCGACTTGGATCGATCTACTTTCATTTTTGTTCCTTGATCGTTTGAAGCATGTGATCGATCACGGAATGATCTTTGCTGTCGGCAAGGATCTCTTTCGCTTCTTTTTTAGCTTGTGGCATGCCATTTTCCGGCACATAGGCGTTGTCAAAGAGCGAAAGCATCGCGATATCGTTGCCACCATCCCCATATACAGCGACTTCATTTGGTTCGATGTTTAAAAAAGAAGCTAGTTTCATCAAAGCGCTCCCCTTGTTTACACCTGCCGCCGTGATTTCATATAACCCTTTGCCGCTTGGAGCATTAACAAGCCAATCTGCATGCGCCTTTAAAAACGCATCCAGCCGACTATAATCGTCCACATCATTGATCCGCAAATTGATCTTGCAGATGGAAGCGTTCAAGATCTCTTCTTTTGACTTGCCAAATTGGATCCTAGGAAGAAAATCACGCATATATCTCTCTTTCCATTCTTCATCGCTCGTCGCAAAAACCCGGCGCTCTAAAAACTCTTTCTTTGGATAGCGTGTCAAAATATGATCTTCATTCACAAAATCAAAAGGGTACTCCTCAAATTCGTCCAAGATCTGCGCCAAGATCGAACGATCGATCTTTTCTTTGGCGACCGCTCTATTCTTTGGATCCAAGATCAAAGCGCCATTCATACACACCTTATACACAAGCGAATCGATTCGAGGATCGGAGCACTGGCTTTTCCCTCGCCCAGTCGCGATCGAGAAAACATGGCCAGAATTTACGATTTTCTGGATTCCTTCCACGATCACATCATCAAATTGATGCTTTTCATTCAATAAAGTCCCATCGAGATCACTCGCAAACAATCGAATCATTTTGGCTCCTTTAACAAGACTTTTTTATAGTATCGAGCAAATAGGATGCATGTTGTCGCGACCGCCAACGTGTCGGCAACAGGCTCCGCTAAAAAAACGGCAAACACTTTGTTCTCAAACAAGCTCGGCAAAATATAGATCAAAGGGATCAGCAAGAACACTTTTCTCAGAAGCGCCAAAAATAAAGACGTTTTCGCGTTTCCTAACGCAATGAAGGTTTGCTGGCACGCGATCTGCGCCCCAAAACAAAAGGACATCGCCATATAGATCCGGATCGCCCAGCACGTGTACTCGACCAGTTCGGCATTGTTGGTAAACATGTGCGCTAAAAGCTGCGGCATGAATTGAGCCAGCGCCCACATCGCACTCGAATAGAGAAGCGCGCTCACGAGCAAGATCTTGAACGTCTTTCGGATCCGATCATATTTTCCCGCCCCATAATTATACGATATTAGAGGCTGGGAGCCTTGGGTCAAGCCTTGTAGCGGAAGCATGGAAAACTGCATCACGGAAGCGAGGATGGCCATCGCCCCTACCGCCACATCCCCTCCATATCGAAGCAAAGAAGAGTTGAAGCAGACACTCAGCAAGCTTTCCGTAATATTCATCACGAATGGCGATAAGCCAAGCATCAAGCATGGCCCTATGATCGCTGGAGTGAGTTTAAAATATCGCTTCTGCAAATGCAGGCTGCTCTTGGAAGAGCGCAAGAACCAAAGGACAAAGAGAGCGGAAACCGCCTGCGATAAGATCGTCGCGCAGGCTGCCCCCTTTACACCCATGCCAAAAACAAAAATAAAGATCGGATCGAGCAAAATGTTGATCACAGCCCCGATCACGACTGTCGCCATTCCATATTTGGCATAGCCTTGGGTGTTGATGAACATATTCATGCCAAGCGCGCTTTGCACGAATAAGGTCCCTAGCGCATAGATGCGCAAATAGTCGAGCGCGTAGGGAAGCGTGGATTGGCTCGCTCCAAAGAGAAGGAGCATCCATTCTCCAAAGACTTCAGCGATGAACGTTAATAAGATCCCAAAAAGAACTAATAATATAAAACAATTCCCCATGATTTCTTCGGCTTTTTGCTTGTTGCCTTTGCCAAGTTCGATCGCGGCCCTTGGAGAGCCTCCCATGCAGACGAGCGAAGAAAAAGCGGAAATCATCAATATGATCGGCATCGTGACACCAACCCCTGTCAAAGCCAAAGCCCCCGTTTCAGGAATGTGTCCAATATACATCCGATCGACGACGTTGTAGAGAACATTGATCAGCTGCGCGATGATGGAAGGCAGTGCCAACGAAAACAATAGCTTTCCGATCGATCCTGTTCCCAAATCAACGGATTGATTTTTAGATCGCATAAAAGATTCCTTTCTAACCAGAATACAGTATAACGAAAAACAATTTAATTCGCTACGGAAATCGAATCCCTCAGGCAAGGAAGTTGCCTTTTTTTCTCGCTTTTTCTACGATAAAACTAACGAGGAGGTATCCACCATGAAAGATGATTTTTTTGAACGCGATAAAGCGGAAGCGAAAAAGAAATGGGAAGAATTTGAAAAATATGAAAACAAGGAAGATACGAAATTGAAAGAAGAGGCCGCGAAAGATAAAGCCGAATTGGATAGCGAAGCCGCTAAGGTCAAAGAACGTGTCGAAGCGTTCGATCAAGATATCAAAGAAGACGCCCATAAGGACGCCGACGATTTCAAAGAGGACTTTGAAAAATTTAAAAACGACATCGAGCATAAGTAAAAAAAGATCCGCGAGGATCTTTTTACATGAGAAATAAGCTTGGTTCTAATTGCTGGTGGTGCGGATCCCAAAAGAGAAACGATTGCTGACCTTCCTCTTCGGCGATCTGGGTAAAAAATTCTTTCGATTCGGAATAGTCCCAATCGAACAAATTAGTGCACGGCAAATATTGGACCTTATGATCATAGACGTAGCCGACTAAAAAACTTGGCGCGTTGATGATCGTCCAAACATAGGATTCGTTATTTAAGATATGCGAAATATCCGCTTTTAAGCGCGCGATATCTTCGCTCGAATTGTCGTATTCATCTCGCCACTGTCCAAAAGCCAAGACAGCACTTTCTGCGCCCGTTTGGATATACAAATTCTCTTCGCCATATAAATTGATCACGACGATGATCTCTTCGTCGTTCGCTAATTGAGAAAACTGATGTTGGCGATTGTCGAAAATTTCCAATTCTTCATCCTTTAAAAACTCTCTCATCGATTCAGATATTTGATTCATAATGCCACCTCACCGACGCATGGTTCTTTCTACACTTATAAAACCATGATTTCTATAAAATAGATATCATGATGCTTTTTTAGAAACTAACTCAAGTAAAATGGAATTAAAGCGTTTTGACTCGCACCAATGCGGAAAATGCGAAGATTCCTCGAACCAATACCATGTTTTCTCGCTTTCGAGCTTGTCAAAATACGCTTTGGCAAGCGCCGAAGAAAGAAGCTTGTCGTTTTTTCCTTCGATCAAGACAATCGGAACTTTCCATTTCACGATCGATTCAAAATCCACTGCCATGATTTGCGGCCACAGCTTCTTTTTGGATTGAGTGATCCCCTTTAAATATCGTTGGTAGTCGAACAAAGTGAACTTATTTGATTTTAAATAAAAGGAACGAAGCAAGCTATCGTTTTTCTTTTTATATAATGTTCCCTTCAGTTTAAAGATCTGCTTATCCAAATAGTCAAGATCCGAATACCAATTCGCGCCACCAAAAGCGGCATCGATCTTCAAAAGCTTATTCGCCACGATCGGCTTCGAATTCTCGATCGCGTATCGTAGACGCAAACGCATGGCCTTTTTCATATTGACGACTTGCGAGATCCCGATATACGTATGGACCAATTGTGGGTATTGCTGCAAAAAGAGAAAGCCAATGATCGTGCCAAAATCATGCGCGCACAAATAGACCTTTTCTTGATGAAACCGTTTCAATACGTATTGGACGATCTCATGCAGATCTTGTACATAATCGTCCAACAACAAATTCTCATATTGCCCAAATTCATAATACGATTTTCCTGCGCCTCTTTGTTCCCATAGGACAAGCGTATATTTGGAAGCGAGCTCCTTTTGATAATGCAGCAACAAAGGCAAGGCCGCGTCGCCCGGTCCTCCGTGCACATAGATCAGCAGCGGCAGATCTTTATGCTCCGCTAAAAGCAGGATATATTGCAGCGCGCCATTGATCATCATTCGTTTTTCTTGATTCAAATACATAAACTGCCCTCATAAGATGATTTTGTTCAGTATACTATACTAGCAAATGACTTAACAAGACATTTTTTCGATTGCTATAATCAAAGCGAAAGAAGGTAATCCTATGAAAATTAAATATTGGGCCGATTTTGAATGCCCATATTGCTTCATTTCGGAAACAAATCTGTATGAAGCGGTCCATGAGCTTGGCATGGAAGACGATGTGGAGATCGAAATGAAAGCGTATGAACTCGATCCAAAAGCTTCCAAGCATTATACGCTTTCGATTCAAGAAAAATTTGAAAAAGAAGAGGGCATGTCCCCGGCAGAAGCACAGCAAAGATTCCATCAGATCCATCGATACGCCGAAGATGCCGATCTCCATTTTGACTTCACGAAAATGCGCTACACCAACGACTTCGACGCGCACCGTCTCTATAAGTATGCGTGCGAACAAGGTGTCGAAGATAAGATCCGCCCTCTTCTTTTTGAAGCGTACTTTATCGAAAACAAAGAACTCGCCAATCGCGAAACCCTCTATGAAGTAGCCCGCAAAGCCGGATTAAACCACCACAAGGTCGAAGAAATGCTCGACTCCGAGGCCTACAAGGACGATGTCCGCAAAGACGAAAGCCAAGCCGAGATCTTGGAGATCGAATCCGTTCCTTATTTTATGATCGGAGAACAGATCGTTCCTGGATACCGCGATAAAAAGCAATTCAAAGAGATCTTAAAAAACAATACGGAAAGCGGCAAAACGGGCGCTTCATGCTCGCCAAAAAGCTGCGGATAACCAAAAAAAGCCCATATGGGCTTTTTTTAAGCGAGATCCTCTCCATTCGAGGCGATGACTTTCTTATACCAATAAAAAGAGTCTTTTTTCGAACGCGCCATCGATCCATTTCCTTCATCGTCCATATCTACATAGATGAAACCGTAGCGTTTTCGCATTTCTCCTGTTCCAGCAGATACAAGATCGATACAGCCCCACGTCGTATAGCCAATCAAGTCAACACCCTCTTCAATGGCTTTGTCCATTTCTTGAATGTGCTTCCGATAGTATTCGATACGGAATGGATCGTGGATCGATCCATCCTCTTCGACCTTATCATAGGCGCCTAGACCATTTTCTACGATCATGATCGGCTTATGATATCGATCATCGATCACCTTCAAGAAATAACGCAAACCGACTGGATCAAAAGCCCATCCCCAATCCGAATATTTTAAATACGGGTTCTTGACTCCTTCGACACCATTTCCTCCCGCTTTGTCTTCTGCTTGGTGGGTCGTGATGCTGTTGGACATATAATACGAGAACGTATAAAAATCGACTGTGCCCTCTTTTAAGATCTTGCGATCCTCTTCGCTAATGGCTAGATCTACATCATGTTCTTTCCACAACCGCTTGGCAAAGCGAGGATATTCCCCTTTGCATTGCACATCGGAACAATAGAAAATATTTTTTTCCCATAAATTCCGATTCAATAAAATGTCATTTGGATCGTTTGTCGCTGGATAGAAGGCGATTCCGCAAATCATGCAGCCAAGCTTGTATTCAGGATCGATCTCGTGGGCGAGCTTTACAGCCTTCGCGCTCGCTAGAAATTGATGATGCAGCTGCAAATACGCTCTTTGGAACGCTTCGTCGTTTGCCACATTTCCAAACATATCCAAGAACATGACCGTATTGTTGATCTCATTGAATGTAAGCCAATATTTGACGAGTCCCTTATATTCTTCAAAGCATGTTTTGGCGAATTTCACGTATAAATCGACTAGTTCGCGGTTGTTCCATCCATTTTTTTGTTCTTCTAAATAAAGCGGCGTGTCAAAATGCCAGATCGTGACAAGCGGCTCGATGCCATGCGCCTTCAATTCTTGAAATACTTGGCGATAAAACTCGACCCCTTCTTGGTTGGGCTCGTCTTCCATTCCCGTTGGATACAGCCTCGACCAAGAAATCGACATTCGGAAGACTTTGAATCCCATTTCCGCAAAGAGCGCGATATCCTCTTTCCAATGATGATAGAAGTCTGTCGCTTTATGATTGGGATAATAATAGTCCTCCAAGACTGCGTACGAGGCGCCTTCTGGAAGGATGAAGCCATGCGAAGGCGAAGCGTGCGGACTTCCATATTTATCGATCCATGTGATCATTCTTGGCGAATTGACGCTCCCACCTGTCGTTACATCGCTCAAAGAAGGCCCTCTTCCTCCTTCATTCCATCCCCCTTCATATTGATTGGCAGCCGTGGCGCCGCCCCATAAAAAGCCATTTGGAAAATGACTCATAAAACTC
The DNA here is from genome assembly GCF_001945605.1 of Dubosiella newyorkensis. Taxonomy (GTDB): domain Bacteria; phylum Bacillota_I; class Bacilli_A; order Erysipelotrichales; family Erysipelotrichaceae; genus Dubosiella; species Dubosiella newyorkensis. Next base: position 29,642 of record NZ_MPKA01000055.1, on the reverse strand, counting down.
CCCCTTTCATTCCTATTCGATTTTATTTTAATCAATTTTGAAAAGAATGAAAACGTTTTCCAGTCATTTTCGCAAAAAAAGAAGGTGTCCCACACCTTCTTCAATCGTTTTGATGTTCGCTTTTCCAAGTATGATAAGCCATCCCAAAGGCTTATCCCATCGTTTGCGGCTCTGCTCTTTTCCCCCTCGAGCAAGCTCGAAATCGATGGATCCAGTTAGGCTTGGACTGCTAAATTCCCTTCATACATTTCGATCATTTCTTTAACCGTTTCTGTAGCGATCAAAGAACTCATCAAATGATCTTGTGAATGCTCTACCCAAGTTTCGACTTCTTTTTCGTTTCCCTGTACGAAATCAAGAAGATCGCTTTCTGCTTTCTGCGCTTCGATCGTCGCTTCATCGCTTTGAGCGATCAGCTCTCTAGCTTCATCAAGGTTCCCGGCCTTCATTTGCTTTAAAGCTTTGTAGGCTAAATTCTTAGCGCGTCTAGCATTCCGCAGAATCGAGAAAGACATCATATCAAGTTTAGTATCCATTCTATAGTTCCTCTTTTCTTCTTACTCCAGTAAACTTTTTGTATCTTTATTTTACTCAGGGCAACTTTAGGTGTAAAGCGTTTTCACCAAAAAATTACTTATAAATTGATTCGTAAGCGAGTTCCATTTAAACGAAAAGATGAAAACTAATGAAACAAAATGCTCGAAAAAACTAAGACATTATTTCTATTCATAAAGCAGAGAATAATTATAGAGCGCGCCAATCAAATTTGAGTCGTTGAAATGCTTGCACACATTGACTTCGGTACGAGGCATAGGCACTGGAACCGAGTCATAATACGTGTTTGTCTTCTCTTTGATCGCTTCGATCAAGCGAGGCTGTTTAGAGATCCCGCCCCCGATCAATACGCGTTCTGGATTTAAAATACAGGTCATATTGTAGATCGTGCCCGCGATCGCGTCGACGACTTCGTTAAAGACTTCATGGATCGCTGGATCCTCTTGCTCGAGCCATTCAAACACTTTGAATCCATCGACTTCGCTTTCTTCTATCTTCTTAGCGACCGCACATTTTTTCGTCAAAGCGCTCGTGCTGCACGCATGAGCTAGACATTCATCGAACCCTTTTTTTGAAACATCTTTCATCAAGAAAGAAAGCTCGCCCGCAAAAAAATTTTTCCCTTTGACGATCTTACCATCTAAAATGATTCCTCCACCAATTCCAGTTCCCAATATCATGACGACACCCGAATCGCACCCTGCAAGATTTCCTTTCCAAAGCTCGGCTAAAGCGGCTGATTTTCCATCGTTTTCGATCGCAACAGGAACATCTTTTCCCGTTCGATCGAAAATCAGAGCACGAAGATCTTGAGCGACATTCGTGTTGGCGTTATACCAAAGAGATCCTGGCGTATAGACATAGCCAGTCGAGGAATCAATATTGCCTGGCAGCGAAATCGCGATCCCATCCACATCGGGCAGCGCTTCTTCAAACAGATCCGCCAACACATTCAAAAAGTGTTCGCGAGAATCCATTGGTGTTGGAACGGAACCTTTTGATAAAATATTCGCCTCCATATCCATGATGGCGTATTTAATAAAAGTACCTCCAACATCAATCACTAGTTTATTCATGTTCAACCTCCCTCTCACCATTAAAATAGCAGATTCGCTATGAAAGCGCTATCACAAAAAAAAGAAGTCAATTCGAAAATTGACTTCACGAAGCGGCTCGTTTGATTTGATCGATCAAGAAAGCGCAATCCAAAGAGTCTTGGAGGGGCATGACTAGACTCATCGTGCTTTTTTCTTGCCATAATTTAACGAAGTGGTCGATTTCTCCATAAAAGTCATCGACTTCATAAGGAATCTTTCTTTCAAACACCTTTCCTTCTTTTTCAACGATGTAGTTTTCCATCCGATGAAAATTCGGGATCGTGATCACGCCATGTTCAAAGGTGAGACGGGCAAAGATCGGCTCCGTTCGATCGATCGCGCATTCTACGCTCGCTTGACAAGAAGGATACGTTAAAACCGAACGCGTATAGATGTCGACACCATTTTCAATGATTTGATCGGTCTGAATCTGTTCGACATCTTCTTTCATCATATCCTGGATCAAGCCGACTCCATAAATACCACAATCGAGCAAGATGCCCCCTTGTTCCACATCCCAAAAATACGAAGATGGAGAAATTTGTTCGTTCAGATCCCATATCGTTTCTATGAGATGAAGCGAACCGAGAGAGGACGCTTCCTTTTTCATCGCTTTATAGGCAGGTGTAAAACGGGTTTTCATGGCCTCCATGCATAAGAGCCCCGTTTCGTTTTGGACTTGTATGATTTCTTGAACATCCGCTTCGTTTAATGACAGCGGTTTTTCGCAAAGTACGGCCTTGCCTGCTTTCAAGGCCTTGATGATCGTTTCTTTATGGAATTTATGGGGCAAAGCGACATAGAGCGCGTCGATCGCTGGATCGTTGAAGAGCTCTTCTTGTATAAGCGTGTACATCGGAATGTTGTATTGTTTGGTAAAGGCGATCGCTTTAGCCTCATTGCGGGCGCTCACCTTCAAGACGCGGCAATCTAGATGATGGGCGATGCTTTCCATGAATCGGTGAGCGATATTTCCAGCACCGAGAATTCCCCAACGCATCCTTTTCTTAGATGCGGATGATGTGGACGCTGGCAAAATTGACCTCTCCTTTCAGAACGATAACATGCTCATTTTGCGGAAGCGCCATTCCTTGGGTTTGAATAGAACCAAAAAGTGTTTTCGCTTCATTGCGAACGCCCCATTTTTTAGGGATATACAATTTTAGATCGCAAAATCCACAATCAAGAATAACGTCGATCTCTTCTTTTTGCAGGCCGAGCTGATCGAAATAGACGCTCATTGAGCAAAACGAAGGCGTGAGATAGACCGATTCGACCGATTGTCCGCGTAAATAATGGCTCGAGGTATTGAACGCTCCTTTTAAATGAACGATATTGTCCGTATTTTCATCGATGAGCACTTCTTCCTTTCCCATGTTTGGATGTTCGGGCTTATTCAAAAATGAAAGTCCGATCAATAAAAGAATGACAGAGATGATGATCGACCCGAGCGAAATAAAGCCTAAGCCGATCACGTTTCGCCACATCACGAACAAGATCGCTAAACAAATCACTTTTCCGCTCACATCGTTTTTCTTTTTGCATTCCGCATAGACCATCAAAAAGAAGAGCGTGAAAAGGATCTTCCATAAAAACTTGGCTAAATTCAAGATCCCAAAGCCATTCAAGATCACTAAAACGGCGCATACAATGAAAAAGACACCCCATATCCAATTGCGATTCGAATTTTCGTTCATTCTAGATCCCCCTTTTCCTCATCCATTCTCGCTTTTAACGTTTTATAGTAGCTGCGCGACGCATATACATGTTTATACGTATCTTGGAATTGAACTAAACACGATGAGACGCTGCGCGTCAGCGCGAATATTTTTTTCACATTGACGATCGCCGACTTTGAGATCCGCAAGAAAGAAGATGGCAATCTTTCCTCAAGCTCATAAAGACGAAGATCTGTATAATACATATCATCTTTGGTATGAGCAATGACTTCTCTTGCGTCGGTCTCGAAAAACAAGATCTCGTGCACATGGAGAAAATATTCTGTATTGTCTTTATATAAAGGCAATGTACGCTGCGACCTTCGAAGTTCCCTTTCAATTGCCAAGATCTCTTGGTCGAGTTTTGGCGTTTTAATGAAGACTTCTGTTTCTTCGAGCGAATCATCCACTATCACATGAATCTTCATGCTTTTGTTATAGCACAAAACAAAAAAGAAACAACCAGTCCTGTGTATGTGGCCCATTATGTGCGCTAAGAGGCAATAAAAAAGCGATGAATCCCTCATCGCGTTATGATCTATGGCGTCGCCAAGAGGATTTGAACCTCCGACCTACCGCTTAGGAGGCGGTTGCTCTATCCAGCTGAGCTATGGCGACAAGTCCCTCAAATTGTACCACAAAACATCAAAAAAGACTGTCAAAAATTCAACAGTCTTTATTTCTGTTACGCATCGCTTCTCGCGTAGGCGTTTTTCATATTGCAGCTGAGCTGATAAAGCACTTGATCCAGCGTCTTAGTGGAAAGTTTTTGCGCCATGTCCGCCAATTCTTGGTTCGCTTTCGCGCACAAGCTTTCTTTTGCTTTTGGATCTGTTTCTTTGGAGATCAAGGCATCGTAACGATTGATGATCTCGTGCCCCTTGGCAAAAGCCGCATTTTGATAGCGCTCGATGATATTCAACGATTCTTTATAACTTGCATCGGCCATCGCCTCGATCAGGCGGGAGACCCAATAGAAGTTGTTTGTATCCACAGAGGCTGTCGTGTTCGAAACATATTCTGGAGTTTGATCCACATCCACATAGAATGGAACCGAAATATTGAATGGATTCGCGCCAAACGAGATCCACTCTAACGCCTTAGCGTGCGGCCGGTTTTGAATAATGCCTAAAAAGCTCGTCCGGTTCACGCCGATCGAACGATACGCTCCTGCCATCGAACGATCACCATAACTCATATACGGATCATATGGCGTTCCTTGATAGTGGCTCGACAACAAATATTTTACGTCCTCGATCGTGATCTTCTTTTCAGGAACGAGACACCAAGGAATGTCGTCGCTTCGAGGCGAAAAGTCAGGATCTTCTCCATCCCATACAAACGTGTTCGGATTCAAATAACGTTCGATATACCAAGCCCGAGGCGTGTTGTAGACATGATCGGCATCATCATGCGAGCCAAACGCCGCTCTAGGATCAAATGGCCCTTCTAATGTAAGATCCAAATTCCAACGAAGCGTGAAATCCTTCAGATCCGCTGAACACATGAAATTTTCTTTTTTTCCATACGCGTCCTCGAAATCAAAATAGTCGATTCCTAGCTGATTTGGCATAGCGACATAGGCATCATCTGGCACACGACGCGCCATCCAATGATGTCCGCCAATCGATTCAAGCCACCAGACTTCTTTCGTATCCGAAAAGCCAATGCCATTCATTTCATACGTTCCATATTGTTCTAGAAGCTTTCCTAATCGTTCCACGCCCTCGCGAGCACTATGAATATAAGGCAAAGTGATATATACAAGATCTTCTTCGCCGATCCCGCCAGGCGTATTCGTATCTGGATCGTAGACGACAAGAGGATCCGCTCCCAAGACCCGCGGGTTGGAAGTGATCGTCTCGGTCGCGCTCATTCCTACGCCCGCTTCGTTAATTCCGCAAGCAGCCCAAATCCCTTTTTCATTGTCGATATTCGGGACCGCTGTATAGCGCATCGGATCCTTAGGAAGCTCGATCTTTACGTGAGAAAGCACCGACTCATATTCGATTGGCTGCTCGGATGGCTGGATCACCACAAATTTCTTAGGTGTAAAATGACCCGCTCCGGCATCATCGTTTCGCGCCATGATGCAAGATCCGTCATAAGAAGCGTCTTTTCCGACTAAAATTGTTGTACAAGGCATAACACAAACCCTCCTACGCGTATCATATCACTTTATCGAAGAAATCAGGCTTTTGTTACTTTGAAGAAGAGGTAACAGCTCGAAAAAGTCATCGATCGCCACACGATCCGGATACTTTTCTCCTTTCGAGCGGACGCCGATCCCTACGATACCAAGACTATCCGCGGTATCCAACGCGTAACGACTATCTTCAAAATAGTACGTGCCTTTCGCTCGTACATGAAGCGCCTTCAAAGCGCGTTCAAAGATTTCTGGATTTCTTTTGCTCAAGCCAAGATCTTCCGCGCTCTCGATCCCATCAAAGTCTTCAAAGATCCCTAACCGCTGAAAGCAAGGCTTGACCAAACGCAAGGGCGAAGAAGTCACCACACCCAATCGATATCCTTTTTTCTTGGCGAGCTTGATGAATTCGACCGCCCCAGGCATCGGTTGGATCGTCTTCGTATACGCTCGCTCTAAGATCGTGTCGGCCAACTCTTCCATATCTTTTTCATCCATCTTCGTGTGCCAATGCGCGTGGATCCACGCAAACGCTTCCGAAGCCTTCAAAGAATGATATCGTTTCATATCCTCTTCGACATTCGAATCAATTTGATTTGCATCATAGATCGCTTGCACGACTTCGTTCCACACTCCCAAAGAATCTAAAATCGTTCCATCCACATCAAACAATATCGCGTCCATTTTCATTCCTCCAAACAAAATCAGTATAGCATCTTTTTTCTTCTCTTTCCGTTTACAAATCAAAAACGATCTGATAGATTGAGTATATTCTTCTTTCCTAACACGTATCCTTTTATTCCATCCTTTTCCATTGCTCCTTTTTTAGGTACTGTTCATCCGAAAGAAGACTTTAAAGGAGAATCCATAGAATGAAAATCAATCTAGAACAGCTTTCCAGTCAATTCCAGCAGCGACTCGATCAATTCAAGATCGATCCATCCATCAAGCCGGTCCTTAGCTTTCATGAAGAAATCAGCGAAAACGATATTTTGACCACAAAGCTCTATCTTCAACATCCCACCCAAGAAATCGGTCTTGCCGTCACGATCGACAAGATCTACTTTTCCGAGCCAAAAAGCGAACAAGAAATCGATCGCTTCTTAAAAAAAGTCTTAGAACCTTATTTCCAGCTGATCCAAGATCCGGATCCCGTGCTCGACTTTCCAAATTCACTGACTTCCTATTCCGCCATCAAAAACAAGATCTTCCTTCGTCTTCGTGATCCCGACTACAATCAAGAAGCCGATCCGAGCTGGATCCAATTTCCAGTCTGCCAAGGACTGCACGCGAACGCGCGTGTTGGTTTTTGGAAAAGCGAAAAAGAATTCTGCTCCACCCCGATCGATCAGCGACTCTTGGATACTTGGAACATCGATAAAGAACAGCTCTATGAACAAGCGATGATCAATTTAAAACAAGAACACGTCTTGCTCCTCGACCCACGCGATCCAACATACACAAATAAAATCTCTTTCTCTTCTCTTCCGACCAACACGATCTACGCCTTATCCACGATCAATTACTACAATGGCGCAAGCGTGATCCTTGTCCCTTCTCTTCTTGCTTCGATCGCTCAAAAGCTCAACGAAAACTTCTATCTCTTGCCTAGTTCGATCAACGACATCATGCTCGTTCCCCGCTCTTTCAAGCCGGGGATCAAAAGAATGCGCCAAACGCTTTTAGCGGCCAATAAGGAAATCACAAGTGAGCGCGATTTTCTCAGCAATAAGATCTTTTACTACGATTCCCTCACCAATCAAATTGAATGCGTCCATAAAGAAAGCGACGAAGATCACTATTTAGCGTAAAAAAAAGGACCTCTCTTTCGAAAAGTCCATCAAGGTCAAAATGGCGCGCTCGATAGGGCTCGAACCTACGACCCTCAGAATCGGAATCTGATACTCTATCCAACTGAGCTACGAGCGCATTTCCTTTGATATTATAATACGTTTCCTTAAAAATTCAAAATGTTTTCTTGTATGCGACAAAAGATAATGTTATAAATGTTAGGATAATAGAAAGAGAGGCCAGTATGGCAAAAAGAATCATTCAAATCGAAGAAAAAGTTCCATTAAAAATGCTATTGCCGCTCAGTGTCCAGCATCTATTCGCGATGTTTGGAGCCACTGTACTCGTTCCATTCTTGTTCGGGATCAATCCAGCGATCGTATTGCTCATGAATGGGATCGGCACATTGCTGTTTATATTTATCACAAAAGGAAAAGCGCCAGCCTATCTCGGATCGAGCTTCGCGTTTTTGGCGCCTGCCAATATCGTGATCGCCCAATTTGGCTATCCTTACGCTTTAGGTGGATTTATCGCCGTCGGATTCCTTGGATGCGTCCTCTCCTTTGTCATCAAAAAATTTGGTGTCAAATGGATCGATGTCGTTCTTCCTCCCGCTGCCATGGGGCCTGTTGTCGCTCTGATCGGACTCGAGCTTTCTGGTTCGGCGGCAAGCACGGCCGGACTTCTTGAACCGGTGATCGACCCGAAAAACGCGATCGTCTTCTTGATCACTCTTAGTGTGGCTGTGATCGGCAGCGTGTGCTTCCGTAAATTTTGGGCCATCATCCCGATCTTGGTCGCCGTTGTGGCTGGATATATCAGCGCCGTCTTCTTAGGTATGGTCGATTTTACTCCTGTGCTCGAAGCTCCACTTTTCGCGCTTCCAAACTTCACGATGCCCCAATTCAATATCAACGCGATCTTGATGATCTTGCCAGTCATCCTCGTGATCATGTCCGAACACATTGGACACCAAGTCGTGACGAGCCAAATCGTAGGACGCGATCTGATCAAGGATCCTGGACTCGACCGCACTTTGTTTGGCGACAACTTCTCGACAATGATCTCCGGATTCTTAGGCTCTGTCCCAACGACGACCTATGGAGAAAACATCGGTGTCATGGCTCTTACGGGCGTCTATAGCGTCCAAGTCATTGTGGGCGCTGCGATCATGTCGATCATCTGCTCGTTCATTGGACCACTTGCCGCCTTGATCGAAACGATCCCTAGCCCTGTGATCGGCGGGATCTCCTTCTTGTTGTATGGAATGATCGGTGTTAGCGGATTGAGGATCCTTGTCGATGAACATGTAGACTACGCCAACAGCGTCAACATGGTTTTGACTTCCGTTGTCTTTGTGGCTGGTCTTTCGGGAATCACGATCCAGATCGGAAATATCGCCTTGACCGGAATGGTCTTGGCCGCCATCGTCGCCATGCTTTTGAGCTTGCTCTTCTTTGTATTTTCCAAGCTCCACTGGCTCAACGAAACAAGCGAAGAACCAAAAGATATGCTATAAAGAAAAGGACTGCCATTTGCAGTCCTTTTTCTATTCTTTCGTAAACAATGTCGCTACCGTTTTTTCGTTATACTGTGTCGAAATGATACCAGAATCCGACATACGCGAATAGACGCCCGCAAACAAGCCATTATAGACATACAGGCCCGTCAAGTTTGAATACATGCCCCATTCGTTATAGTTGACCAAATCGATATTTTCCGTTTTATAAGGCGGAATGTATTGTTGCACGATATAGTTTTGATCCACAAAATCAAAGATGACCTTCCTCCATCGCTTTTCATCAAGATCCACGCCAGCCCAGACCCCTTTGGCAGCATACGAATCTTTCGGCTTGATGATCCAGCGATCTTTTTGCCCTTCGATCATTTCCGCCGTCTTTTGATCTAGATCGAGCGTTTGAGGCACATGCTCTTCAATGAATCGGATCTCTTCTTGCGTAAAATAGCTTTGCATCTTCGCTTCGAAAAGCACTTGATTGATACATTTATGGTGAACGAGCTGCGTTTGGAAGGCGCCGATCAGCACGATCGCTCCTTGCTTGAGTGCTTGGATAAAATCTTGCACTTCCCCATAATGTTCCATAACATCTTTGGTGACCGCCCTTCGATAGATCACATCGATCGGCATCCCGCTCTTTTGATTATAGAGACGCTCGCCATCAAAGCGAAGATCTCGAATATCGACCACCTCGCATTGGAAACCGCGTTTTTTGAATCGCTCCTCGAATTGGTACAACTCGCTCAAATACGCGTTTTCCAAAAAGTCGACGATCGCAATCTTCGGATCTTCTTTGGCGTTTGGACTGGAATCGTACGTCAATAAAAACGCGTCGATCCAGCTTTCCATCAGCTCCATCACTTCCACATCGGGATGAATCGCTTCATACGCGTTGTTCAGCTTTAAAAGCTCGGTAAGACGATAATTCTCGTTCATCGCGCTCGTCCCATCGGTATTGAATTCGCAAAAATGAAAATTCTTGGTCGTTTCATCGTAAAAAATATCGATCCTGCAAATTGGGATCGGGACCGGATAGCCTGGATCGAGCAAGATCAGCTCCTCGAGTTCTTTTGAAAAAGGAAAAAGCTCGCGAATCTGCGTATCCTTTTTATAGGCTTCGATCACCTTCGAAAAGATCCCGTACGTCATTTCTGTGATTTTTGAAAACCGCTCCTTGTCATAGGGCGAAAAGAACCGTGGCACATGCAGGGTTCGCGTATAGTTTCCATTTCCCGCGTTCAATTCGCTCTTTTGGATCGCCATCGTGATCTCTAGAGCGCTCTCTTTGCTTTCGACAAAATGATCATCGATATAGCGTTTAAAAATAGGATCGTAATTCATTCGAGGCCCTCGCTTTCGTAAATGTGCTTTTTCTCATAGATACACTTTTTCAATGGCGCCAGCATCGCAAGCTCATCTTGATCAAGACTTTGCTCGGCACGCCTCACAAGATCTTCAAGGACACTCGACAAACTAGAGCCATAGACTTTCGCGCTCCATCCATCTTGTCGGATCTTTTCTCCATACGCTTCCAATTTGGAAACACTCGTTCCTTGAGAAAGCTTCCAATAATGCTCGATCACGGACGGATCGTAAAACAACCCTTTGATCAGCGCGCAATACGCCATCATATACGGTTCGGGCATCGCATCCGCTGAACGGATCTCGATGAATTTTTTGACGCGGATAAATGGAAAAACCATCGACAAATAATGGGCGATCATCTTCGAAGAATAACCATACGTTTTCGCGACTTCGAAAACCTTGCTTTGGCCAGCGCTTTTGCACTCTGTTCCGTCGTTGAGGACGATCAAAGGCATTTTTTCGAGCCAGTTGGCGTATTGAAAATAGCCAAAATCTGGATCGAAGGTGTTTGGCATGAACCCGCACCGCTCAGGATCTGTTCCTTCCCAAATCGAAGAGCGCAAAAGAACATCTCCATTTTCAACCCCTTGATAGATCGGAGTATTCGAAGTGATAAAGTTGAACAAATAATGAAGATAATTCGCCACGCGATATTTGCAGATAAAATCTTCTTCATTTTCATAATCGATCGAAAGATGGATCGACGCGGTTCCCTTCATCATTTCTTTTCCTCTTTTCCCTGAGGTTTCGAACCATTTTTCCATGAGCGCATAGCGCTCTTTCGGGATCCGTTGGACTTTGTCGATCGAATAATTAGGCAAGCCGCCCGAGTAGACGAGCGCATAACCTTGCCTATGCAAATAGTTTTGAATGGGCTCGACCGCTTCCTCATACCATGTTTTGATGTGTTCTAGGTTTGCGCTGCAACGAAAAGAAAGCTCCAGCTGGCAGCCTGGCTCTAAAGTGATCAATGTCGTATTCGACTCTAGCGCGATCAAATGATCTTCTTCATACACCGCTTCTTCATAGCTCTCTTTCAAAAATTCGAGCAGCTTGACCAGCTCTAGATACGGCATAGGGGCTCCTGTTTCATCATTGAGCACAAAGTGTTCGATCTCAAGCCCGATCCGTCCTTTTTCTTCTGTTTGGCCCGAGGCAATATAACTAGTGAGCGGCGTCATAATAAATGGAAGCTTTGACTTCGTCGGTATGCTCTTTGCCCGTCAGTTTTTCTAAGATCGCGAATCCAAATTCTTCAGCCGCCGAAGCAGAGATTCCCGTAATGAGATTTCCATCCTCGACAACATATTGATAATGATAGTTGCCGCCAAAATCTTCATTCATGCTTTTAAAGCATGTGTAGTCTTTCCCTTTCAAAAGGCCAAGTTTTCCTAAGATCGTTGGCGCGGCGCAGATCGCTGCGAGCACTTTCGAATCATCATTGGCGACTTTTTTGATCAGTTCAAGAACGTCCGGATTGGCCTCCAGCTTTTTCGCGTGGGCGCCTCCTGGAATGATCAGACAATCGATCGCGTCAAAATCATAGTCCTTCATTGGCGTCGTTTTCGAGTAGGTCACCCCAAAACGGCCAGTGACATGATCGTCGTGAACGCTGACAAGATCTACATCGACGCCTCCTCTTCTCAATAGGGCGATTGGTCCCATCGCTTCTAATTCTTCAAATCCATTATCCATAATGATTGCACATTTCATACTTTGACCTCCTCATGTTTGTCGCTTCTATGATACCAAATATTTTTTTAGAATGAAGACTCGTGCTTACATTGCATCAAAACAGCCAAACAAAAAACCGACTAGTATAATAAGAGCAGAATAGGAGAGAAATCATGAATTCATTTTTTAAACAAACAGAATCTCAAACGCGTATATTCGCTCTTGTTTATATCGTATTCGGATTCATTCTTTGCTTTTTTAATAAATCGATCTTATTTACAGCGACTCGGATCATTGGCGGCGTTCTTTTATTGTATGGAGCCTATCAATTGTATTTGTATTTTGCCAAAAAGCAGTTCGCCAGCACTTCGACCCTTATTTTCGGGGTCTTGAGCGCGCTGTTTGGCTTATTCTTTTTGATCTCCCCGCAATCCTTGATCGCGATCCTTCCCGTATTGTGTGGAGTGATCTTGATCTTGAACTCCGCCATGCAGATGCAAAAATCATTCACGCTCCGTTCGCATGGCTATGATAACTGGATCTATGCATTTATTATTTCGCTCGTAATACTGATTGGTGGTATAATTCTATTGCTACGTCCGATCCAAACGATGAAGTTTATCTTGCAGCTCGTTGGGATCTGCCTCATGGTGGAGGGCGTGATCATATTAGTAAACCAACACGAAATAAATAAATACCTAGACTAGGAGTGATATCATGAAAATTTCGACCAAAGGTCGATACGCGTTACGAATGTTGTTAGATCTAGCGGAACATCAAAGTCAAGGCTACATTACCTTAAAAGATATCGCCAAGCGACAAGGGATCTCTAAAAAATATCTCGAGCAAATCGTGATCGCTTTGAACCAAGCCAAATTTTTAAAATCCAATCGCGGTTTTCAAGGCGGCTATCAATTGAATAAGCCAGCCAAAGAGATTACGGTTTGGCAGATCCTAGAAGCGACAGAAGAGTGCATGAGTCCTGTGGCATGTTTGAATCAAAAGGAGAATCCATGCCCTCGAAGAAGCGAATGTTCGACGCTCTGGGTCTGGGAGGGCTTGAACAAAGTCGTTCAGGAGTATTTGAAATCGATCACGATCCAAGATCTTCTCGATCGTGAATTTGAATCTAATATCGACAACTACATCATTTAAAAAAGCTCGGATCTCTCCGAGCTTTTTGATTTATTCGACTTCGAGCAAGCTGTTGCCTTCTCCATACATCGAATACCAATCTGCGTTGAAATCATCCACCGCTTTATCGATGCTTGGATTTTTGAAGATCTGCTTCAAGATCGCCACAGGCGCCGTAACGGCTTGCGCGCCCGCGTCAAGTGCGTCTCTGATCTGCTGCACGCCTTTAAAGCTTGCCGCCACGATCTTGGTCGGATATTGATCATGATCGATCCGAGTGGATACGTTGGCGATCAATTGATACGGATCATTGCCTAGATTTCCGATACGGTTGACATAAGGAGCCAAATAATCCGCTCCGGCAGCTAGAGCCATCATCGCTTGCATCTCATCATAGATCGCTGTCGCTGTGATCGGACACCCTTCCTTCTTCAGCATTTTGATCGCTTTTAAGCCTTCATAAGAAACGGGCACCTTGATATAGACAGCATCATCGATCTCTTCGTGGATCTTATGCGCTTCTTTGACCATATCTTCCGCTTTTTTCGCAGTGACTTGAATATGGAGCGAACGATCTTGGCCAATAATGTTGCGGATTTCGCGCATGTGATCATAAAACTTTTGCGGATGCGTGTTTTTGACGATGCTTGGATTGCTTGTCACGCCAACGATGGGCATATGTTCGATCGCGTCCTTGATTTCCTCTAAATCGATCGTATCAATAATGAATTCCATAATATCCTCCTCTACTCGATCACGAGATTTTTAATTCCATTTTCTTTAGCGATAGTTCGAAAATGATCCATTTCTTCTTTTGTATACGCCTTCGCGTTTGGATCGATCCCATAGTTTCGTTCATATAAATGATATTTAGAAGACGCCAGCGGATTGTAGTTGAGAAGCTCATACTTCACATCGCTTGAAATTCCGCTTAAAAACTGGGCGATCTTGGCGATATTCTCGTCCGTTCCGCTCCATCCCGGGATCAAAGGCGTCCGAATCGTAACCGCCTTTTGGCTCTCTAAAAGAAGCTGAATATTTTCTAAAATGATGCGATTGTCGACCCCAGTCGCTTCTTGATGCAGCTTTGGATCCAGGATCTTTAAATCACAATAGATCGCATCTAAATAAGGGAGCACTCGCTTCATGTTGTCTTTCGATGTATAGAAGCTCGATTCGATCGTCGTATGGATCCCTTCTTGTTGACATCTCTTCAACAATTCTTCTAAAAAATCGACTTGCATGAAGGGTTCTCCACCAGAGATCGTCAAACCGCCCTCTTGTTGAAAAAACACTTCATCTTTTTTGACTTCTTTCAAAACTTCTTCCACCGTATAATATCGAGCATCGTATTGAAGCGCTTGGGCAGGACAAGCTTCGAGAGCTCGATCATGATTTGATTTTCGATCGAGGACATGTGGACAGCCTCCTTGAAAAACGATTCCCCTATCCTCTTTCGCGCACGCTCCACAATGGATACAATGTCTTTTAAAATAGATCAGCTCTTGCTTGGGATCAAGTCCTTCCGGATTTTGACACCACCTGCACCGTAGCGGACAGCCTTTCAAAAAGAGAGTCGTTCGAATGCCAGCTCCATCATGCATCGCGAAGCGCTTGATATCAAAAACAAGTCCTTTAGATGCCTGCATAGCTCGTCCGCTCGATGATCTCATCCTGTAATTCACCAGCCAACTCGACAAAATAAGCAGTATATCCAGCCACCCGGATCGTCAAAGACGCATGCTTTTCTGGATGGATCTTGGCGTCGAGAAGCTCATCCCGATTAACTACATTGAACTGGATGTGCGGGATCTCTAGATCCACGAAAGCGCGCAGGAACGTTTCAAATTTCTTTTTTCCTTCCGCTGTTTCAAAGAACGAAGGAAGAAACTTCATGTTCAATAAACCTCCATTGGTCGTATACGAATCTTTCATCCGGGATACTGATTTCAAGACAGCTGTCGGCCCTTTCAAGTCGCGTCCATAGACAGGCGACATGCCTCCATCGGCAAGCGGAGTTCCTGCTTTTCGACCATCGCACGAGGCCCCTACGTTTTCTCCCATCGGAACGTGGGCCGAGACGGTATACATGCCAGTATGGAACGGCCCTCCTCGATAATTTGTATATTCCTTCATCTTTTCGCGGAAATAACCTGCCCACTTGGCGCCGATCTCATCCACCCACTCGACATCGTTGCCATATTTTGGCACTTTTCTCAAAAGCATCGTCTGCAAGACAAGATCGCCTTCGAAATCGTTGCGAAGCGCTCTAAGCAGATCGTTAGGATCGACTTTTTTCTCTTCATATACAAGTTGTTTCACAGCGGCCAAAGAGTCAGCCAAATTGGCGACTTGGATCATTTGGATACCGGACAAATTATATTTCGCTCCGCCTTTGGTCACATCTTTTCCTGCGACTAGGCAATCATCGATTACACTCGACAAGAAAGCGGTCGGCAGACAATCTTGATGCGCTTGCTCCACAACGACTTCGGCTTTCATCATTTCGTCAATAAAATAATCGATTTGTTTTTGGAAGGCGTCTTCTAATTCTTCATAGGAAGCGTACGTGTCCAAGCCACCTAGATCCAAGCCGATCTTCTCGCCCGTCAATAAACAAACGCCATGATTCAAGGTCAGCTCGAGCGCTTTGTTCAAGTTGAACATGGCCGCGTCCGACCAGCCTAAATTGTTTCCATGAGTCGTCAGTTCCACGCAGCCAACGATCGCATAATCGCGCGCATCTTTTAAATCAATCCCAAGATCGTGATGCATCGGTTCAATGATCGCTTCGTCATTAAAGAATTGAGGCATTCCCGACCCTTTAGCGACCACATCGATCGCGGCTTGCATCAAGGCGGAAGAGGAATGCTTATTGAGACGGACACTTAAGTTTGGCTGTGGCAATCCTAGATCATATTGTGCCTGTAAAAACAAGAACGACAAGTCGTTGAATGTGTCATTGCCCTCTGGATCGACTCCGCCAATCGCGATATTGAATCCGATCGGGAAGCCGGCGAAGTATTTAGCGGAATGCGCGTTTCTTAAATAAACGATTTGATTGAACTTGAGCCAAAGCGCTTCAATGATCTCGAGCGCTTCTTCTTGGGTAAGAGCACCGGATTCTATATCCTTTTTATAGTACGGATATAAGTATTGATCCATTCTTCCTGGCGAAAATGAAGACGCGTTGGATTCCATATGCAAAATCGTGAACAAGAACCAAACCGATTGGACAGCTTCATGGAAGCTTTGCGCCGGGCGTTTAGCCAACGCGAAGCAGTTTTCAGCGACTTGCGTTAATTTTGGATCTCGATCGCTTGCCATGATCATCTCTCCATACCGATTCATGAATGTCTTTGCGCCTTCCATGACGAGGATCACGCTTTGATAGAATTCTTTTTGATCGTTGGAAAGACCTTCTTTTTGCAGCATTTGTTCGGCTTTTTCTTTCAAGCCTTGTGGACCTAGCTCTAGCCAGAGCTTCGTGTCGGGACAAATGTGGCCTTGCGCATGATCTTTTTGGTTGATCTTGACGACTTTGGCGATCGCGTCAATATGCTTTCCATCTTTGGCCCGGATGATATCTTCCATGCTTCTTCCTTTCCAGTATGGATAGATCGTTTCTCGAAACTCTTGGATATCTTCAGGATGCACTTGGAAGCGGTCTTGCGGACGTGTCGGGAGCGTTTCGAATTCACGATCGATCCACGAACAGCCCGATTCAGGAAAAACGACACCATACCGGACACCCTTCGTGCGGTTTCCGACGATGAGCTCTTCTGGTTCGAAGCCAATTTCAATTTCTTCTAAAGCCGCCTTTAAAGACAATGCCCGCTTTAAAGGAACAGATAGCTCTTCATTTTCTTGATAGACGCGTGTGATGATCCGAGCTTGCTCGATCGATGCGTATCGTGGCGATGAGAGCATTTTATCTTTTAATGTTTGAATACGAATACTGATTTCGCGATCGTTCAACATATTGTTCTCCTTTTCTTTACACCTTCATTATACATGATTTATTATTGATTTCAACAGTATTAATATTGTTTTTTATTGTTTTTTACCAAAAAAAAGGAAGAGATTCGCAAATCTCCTCCTTTTCCGATCTAAATCTATTCACTGAACATTTGGGTCGATAAATATCTCTCGCCTGTGTCTGGAAGCAAAACAACGATGATCTTTCCTGCGTTCTGTGGCTCTTTGGCAAGCTCTAGAGCGGCGTAAGCTGCCGCTCCCGAAGAGATCCCGACTAAAAGGCCTTCTTCTCGCGCAAGCTTTCTTCCCATTTCAAAAGCTTGCTGACTTGAAACCGTCATGACTTTATTATAAATAGAAGTATCTAGTGTTTCTGGAACAAAACCAGCCGCGATTCCTTGGATCTTATGCGGACCAGCATGGCCTTTGGAAAGCAGCGGCGATTCTTCAGGCTCTACCGCAACGACTTCAACATTTGGATTTTTCTCTTTCAAATACTTTCCGACTCCGCTCAAGGTTCCGCCAGTTCCTACGCCAGCCACAAAAATATCCACTTTGCCATCCGTGTCGTTCCAGATTTCTGGTCCTGTCGTTTCATAATGCTTTTGTGGATTGGCCGGATTGCTAAATTGGCTAGGAATAAAGGATCCTGGAATTTCTTTGGCAAGCTCTTCGGCTTTCGCGATCGCGCCCTTCATTCCTTTAGAGCCTTCTGTCAATTCGACTTTCGCGCCATACGCTTTGATCAAATTTCTTCGCTCGACGCTCATCGTTTCTGGCATCGTCAAGATCAAATGATAGCCTTTTTGCGCGCATACGAGCGCGAGTCCAATTCCTGTATTTCCGCTTGTTGGTTCAATGATCGTAGCGCCCGGTTTGATCTTTCCTTCTTTTTCGGCAGTCTCGATCATATTGAGAGCGATCCGATCTTTAGCGCTGCCTGCCGGGTTGAACGCTTCGATTTTCGCGTATACGGTCGCTTTCGCGCCTTCTTCTTTGTCTAGCTTGGAAAGTTCGACTAAAGGGGTGTTTCCTACAAGTTCTAGAATGTTGTGATAGACTTTCATGATCCTTCCTCCTATAGATTTTTTAAAACATCATCAAGTGATTCCAATACAAAACTTTCTTCTTTTGGATACGCATCGAGCACATCGTCGTACTCTTCAATTTCAGGGGGCTTTTTGCCTGCGATCAGCTGCTCTAAAACGCGGATCTTTTGTTCTAGTTTTTCCTCATTTTCTAGATCCATATACGTTTTGATGAAATAATCATCCACTTGATCGTACAGCGTTTTCAGCCGTTCTTTGTCACTTTTCTGATTCATGCCCTTAGTATAGCGAATCGAAAATCGAAAGAAAAGAACAATACCCAACTTTTTCCTATAAATTTTATAGGTTTACTAGGAATTGATAAAAATATATCATGGTAGATTGATATATTCTTCCAACGTCAACCCGGAATCTCGGATCTGGATCGCTTCCTCTCCAATGTATCGAATATGCCAAGGCTCCGCCATATAGCCTGTGATCTCTTCTTTCCCTTCTGGATAGCGCACGATAAAGCCATATTCCGCCGCATGCTCTTCGAGCCAGCTAGCTTCCAAAGGATTTGTCAAAAGCGTGCCGTCTTCATGCATCAAATCAAAAGCCAACCCAGTTTGATGTTCCGAAAAACCCGGTCTAGCGGAAAACCGATCCGCCTCCTCCTGGCCATATTGCATTACATAATCCGCGTACAATTCGCTTTGATATTCGTAGGAGCGAAAGCCGCTGTATCGATCGGACACATTCAATCCTTCGTTTTGCATTTGAGAAAGCAAAGCGAGCAGCGCCTCTTTGGCGATCGGATCTTCTCCTGGCGCATAGGAGGGGGCAAGACCGTGCTCTTTATTAACGAGCAAGATCGAAGATAGATCTTCTTCTTTTATTTCTTCCTTTGCTTCTTCTATAATTTCTTCCTTTATTTCCGCTTTTGGTTCTCGCTCTCTTTTCTCGACGATGATTTTCGTTTCTTTTTGGAAGGAGCATCTTGCTATAAGCAAGGACAGCAACGCTAAAATGAGTGGTTTCTTCATACTTCTCATTATACAAAAAAGGACCACATCCGTGGTCAAGGTTTTTGAACGATTCCATAAAGCACAAAAAAGATCGCGATCGGACATAGCACATTTAAGATCGGAGCGGAAATCGCAAGGATCGAGTCTAAACCAAAGATCGAAAGCGCCGCGCTGAACAACGTGAAAAGAATCAACCATGCCCGGTAAGAGCAAGATGGGATCCGTTGGGCAAAATAGCTAGAAACACAGCTCAATAGTCCAGAACACACATTGAAGCAAGCGATCAAGAAAATCAAACTCACGAGCACATTGCCAAACAATCCAAACGATCGCCCCGCTAGCTCAGTCAAGATCTGCGCCCCATTCGTACAGGCGCGCAAATCGTAGGAGTGAAGCATTCCGCTCATCGCCAACAAAGAATACAAGCCAGCCAGCAGCACGCCCGCTCCAACGGAAGCAAAGAGCAGCGTCTTTCGCACTTCTTGTTTTTTTACGATTCCTTCGCTTTGAATATTGAGCAAGATCACATTCCCAAAACAATACGCCGCCAAAATATCCATCGTTTGATACCCTTCTTTGATCCCTTTAGCAAAGGAATGATTCAAATACTCTAAAGAAGGCGAAGCGATCTGAGAAGGAGAGAACAAGGCTGAGGCGCATAAAACGACCACAAGAACAAGCAAGATCGGAGAGAGCCATTTTCCAAGCACATCCTTCAAATGGCTCGGATGCAAGGCCACAAAGTAAGCTCCCATAAAAAAGATAGCCGAATACAAGAGCTGGCTCCAGATATTGGCAGGAAGGAGCCAGCCAAGCATCTCGTAGCTTGTCGTCGCGGTCCTTGGGATGGCGATGCATGGCCCGATCAGCAAATAGATCAAGCCAATAAAAAAGAGCGCGAACGGCTTCGAGATCCTCGCAAGCATAGAATAGCCATCCTTGAACTTAGAAAGCACTAAGATCGTGATGATCGGCATGAGAACAGCCGTGCACAAAAAGCCAAGCAAAGCAAGCGCGCTTTGACTTCCCGCCTCTTTGCCTAAAAAGGGGGCGAAGATCAAGTTGCCCGCGCCAAAAAACATCGAAAATAAAGTCAGGGTGATCCATAAAGTTTTCATTCTAAAATTTCGCATAGATTCAATATACACTTTTTTTAACACTTTTTTAACACTTCCCCCCAAAACTTTAACACCCGTTTTATACCATTTTTTATATAACTATTCCTGTAGTTAAGGAGAATAAGATATGTTGTCTTGTATCGTCATTTTACTTTCAGCGATCCTTTTAGCCATTCCGATGGGCGAATGGTGCAAGAAGGTCATGAACCAAGAGATCCCCTTCATTCAAAAAAGCGAACATAAGATCTTAAAGTTCCTGCACATTTCTTCAAGAGAAATGAATTGGAAGCAATACTTCGCTTCGATCTTGGTTTTCTCGCTCCTCTCGTTTATCGTCTTGTTCCTCATCCTTCTTGCCAATGGGATGGAAGCTTGGATGGCCTTCAATACCACGTGTTCGTTTATCACCAACACGAACTGGCAATCGTATGATCCCCAAACTTCTTTGAACTGGATCACGCAAGCGGCCGGAATGAGCGTTCAAAACTTTATTTCCGCCGCCATCGGCATCTGCGTCGTCTTCGTTTTGATCCGCGGCTTGATCAACAAAGAAACGAGCGCTTTAGGCAACTTTTGGCAAGATTTGATCGGATGTCTCGTTTATATTTTATTGCCGCTCAACTTGGTGGCCGCGCTCATTCTTGGCGCGCAAGGCGTGCCGATGAATCTAGAAAATCAGGCATCCTCCGCACTGCTAGAGGCAGTCGCGATCGATTCTTCCGGCCAGCTTTTAGAAGACGCCACGATCCAAGAGGACATCGTCTATCTTGATGGGCAAGAAGTCAAGGACGCCACCATCCTTACCCAACAAAACATTCCTTCCGGCTTGGCGGCTTCTCAAATCGCCATCAAACAAAGCGGAACGAATGGAGGGGGGATAAGCGCCGCAAACGCCGCCAATCCGTATGAAAACCCGACTCCATTGACAAACATTGTCGAAAACGTCTTGATCCTGCTTTTGCCTATGGCGCTCTGTTTCTCGTTTGGTTTTATGATCAAAAACAACAAGCAAGGATGGGCGATCTTTGCGGCCATGCTGATCTTATTTGTGCTCGCCTTGCTTTTTGGCATGATCCCAGAAATGCAAGCCATGAACATGGAAGGCAAAGAAGCGCGCTTGGGGATCGCGCAAAGCGCCTTCTGGTCGATCAGCACGACAGCCGCCTCCAATGGTTCTGTCAATAGCGCCTTGAATTCAATGACCCCTATGAGTTCGATGATCTGCATGATCTTGATGCAAGTGGGCGAAGTGGTTTTTGGCGGAGTCGGTTCTGGACTCTATGGAATGATCGCCTTTATCGTATTGAGCGTGTTCATTGCCGGACTAATGGTCGGACGGACGCCCGAGTTTTTACAGAAAAAAATCGAACCCTATGAAATGAAGCGGGCGCTTATCCTTTGTTTGGCCACCCCAGTTTGTATTTTGCTTGGCTCCGCCCTCTTTTCTCTCTGTCCGCCAGCCGGAATCGAACAAGGCGCCCACGGGTTTTCACAGATCCTTTACGCCTTTACTTCGCAAGGCGCCAACAATGGAAGCGCGATGGGCGGATTCGTAATGAGTGAAGCGCTCTTTAATGGCGTAGGCGGCGTGATCATGCTTCTAGCCCGTTATGTGCCGATCTTTGCCACGCTTGCGATGGCTGGAAGTTTAGGGATGAAAAAAAAGGTGGCTCTAAGCGCTGGTGTCTTAAAAACAGATTCTTCTCTTTTTGTGTTCTTATTGATCGTAGTCGTGCTTCTTATTGGAGCTTTGAGCTTCTTTCCGGCCCTGGCGCTCGGTCCGATCGCTCAATTTTTAGGATAGGTGATGCATATGAATTCGACAATGATCAAACGAGCGGTCTTCGACTCGTTTAAAAAACTGGATCCAAGGACCCAGATCCAAAATCCAGTGATGTTTTTAGTCTATCTTTCCGCGATCGCGGTCACACTGATCTACTTGGCTGGCTGGTTAGGCTTTGCCAATACCCACTCGATGTATACGTTGACGATCGCCCTTTTGTTGTGGTTCACGTGCTTGTTTGCCAATTTTGCGGAAGCGATCGCGGAAGGGCGAGGAAAAGCGCAAGCCGATTCTTTACGGAAAGCGAAAAAAGATATCGAAGCGTTTCGGATCGAATCGATCGAAACGAAAGAGACCATCACAAAAGTCAATTCGACTCAGCTGCATAAAGGCGATCTAGTCCTTGTTGAGGCTGGAATGCTCATTCCTGCCGATGGCGATGTGATCGAAGGGGCGGCTTCCATCGATGAAAGCGCGATTACAGGCGAATCGGCGCCTGTCATTCGCGAAGCGGGCGGCGATCGAAGCGCTGTAAGCGGAGGAACGAGGGTCCTTTCCGATTCGATCGTCGTTCAAATCAGCCAGGAAGCGGGGGAAGGCTTTCTAGATAAGATGATCGCGATGGTCGAAGGCGCCTCTCGAAAAAAGACGCCCAACGAGATCGCTCTTCAGATCTTCCTGCTCGCTTTGACTTTGATTTTTATTCTTGTGGTTTTAGCCATGTATGGGTTTTCGGAATTTGCGGCCCAAGAACAAGGGATCCCGAATCCTACGAGCATCACGACTTTGATCGCCCTTTTGGTATGCTTGGCTCCCACGACGATCGGCGCGCTTCTTTCGGCTATCGGGATCGCGGGAATGAGCCGCCTCAATCAAGAAAATGTCTTGGCGATGAGCGGAAGAGCGATCGAAGCGGCAGGCGATGTCGACGTTTTGCTTTTAGATAAAACGGGAACGATCACGCTTGGCAATCGGCAAGCGGTCGCTTTTCTTCCAGTGGAAGGTGTGGAGGAAAGAGAGCTCGCTTTAGCGGCCACGCTTTCTTCGCTTGCCGATGATACCCCAGAAGGAAGAAGCGTGCTGCAGCTGGCCAAAGAACGATATCAGATCGAGCGTGAAAAAGATGCTGCGATGGAATTTATTCCATTCAGCGCGATGACGCGGATGAGCGGTGTTTTATTCGGTTCCTATCAAATTCGCAAAGGGGCGGCTGATTCTGTCAAAGCGTTTGTTCAAAAAAATAAGATCGCCTGGCCAAAGGAAACCGATAAACTCGTGGAGAAGATCGCGCGCTCGGGGGGAACGCCTCTTGTCGTGCTCGAAAACGAACGAGTGCTAGGCGTGATCCATCTTAAAGATATTATCAAAGAAGGGGTCCAAGAAAAATTCGAGGACATGCGAAAGATGGGAATCAAAACGATCATGATCACAGGCGACAATCCTTTGACGGCGGCTGCGATCGCCGCTGAAGCGGGTGTCGATGATTTTCTAGCCCAAGCCACACCGGAAGGAAAGCTTGCGATGATCAAAGACTATCAAAAGAAAGGCCATCTTGTCGCGATGACGGGCGATGGGACAAACGATGCGCCAGCCCTTGCGCAAGCCGATGTCGCGGTGGCGATGAATACTGGAACACAAGCCGCCAAAGAGGCTGGAAATATGGTCGATCTCGATTCTTCTCCAACAAAGCTGATCCAGATCGTCAAGATCGGCAAGCAGCTGCTCATGACGCGAGGCGCTTTAACGACCTTTTCGATTGCCAATGATGCGGCTAAGTATTTCGCGATCATTCCTGCGCTTTTTACAACGATCTATCCAGGACTCGAGGTCTTGAATATCATGCATCTACACTCTTCCGAGTCGGCGATCTTATCGGCTGTACTCTTTAACGCGTTGATCATCGTCGCTCTTATACCGCTCGCTTTAAAAGGAGTCAAATATCGAGAGCTGCCTGCCAACAAGCTATTAGCGCAAAATTTGCTCGTATATGGGCTTGGCGGGATCATCACGCCATTTATTGGAATCAAGTTAATTGACATGATCATCACTCTATTTATAGGATAAGGAATATTCATTTATGAAAACATATATCAAAGCATTCATTCCTTCTTTGAAGGTGCTCATTGCCTCGACTCTTGTCTTAGGCTTTCTTTATTCGTTTTCTTTATGGGGGATCAGCCAGCTTTTCTTTCCAGATAAAGCGGCTGGCTCCTTTGTAGCTACACAAAATGGCAAGACGAGCCTATTGGCTGGAGAAAACTACAAGGATCCAAGCCACTTATGGGGAAGACGGCAAAAGAAACAAGCGATCCAGCAAACCGATGGCTCTTGGACTCTTATCGGAGTTCCTGCCAACAACGATCCTGCCGATCCAGAGTATTTAAAAGAAAAAGAGGCTTGGACAAAGTATATAGAGCTTTCGAATCCGGACGCGTCGAAAGAGATCCCTCAAGAGCTTGTCACATTTAGCGCTTCAGGCTATGATCCGGATCTTTCTTTATCGGCCGCTTTATGGCAAGCGCCTCGGATCGCAAAAGCTTCTAGGTTGAGCGAAGAAAAAGTGAAGCAGATCATCGAAAACAACATCAATCCTTCCCTTTTGGAAGAAAAAACAGTGAACGTCATAGAAGTGAATCTAGCTCTTGACCAACAAAAAGCTGCGCTCCAATAAGCGCGGCTTTCCATGCTGTTAGGAAGAGGATACGTCAATGAACCAAACGACAAGCGGCGATGCGTTGAGTCATCGCGGAAAATTGAAGATCTTTTTTGGCTACGCGGCTGGGACCGGGAAAACGTGGGCCATGCTTGATGCAGGACAAAGCGCTCAAAAAAAAGGAGTCGATGTCGTGATCGGTTATCTTGAACCGCACGATCGGCCGGAGACGATGAACAAGGCGAAAGGTCTAGAAACCGTTAGCACGCGAACGATCGAATATAAAGGGATCGAGCAAAAAGAGATGGATCTTGACGCGATCTTACATCGCGCGCCCCAGCTTGTGTTGGTAGATGAGTTGGCGCATACCAATGCGAAAGGAAGCCGCCACGCAAAGCGATATAAAGACATTCGCGAATTGTTGGTGCATGGTATTGATGTGTATACGACTTTGAATGTGCAGCATTTGGAAAGTCTGCACGATAAGGTGGCTTCGATTACGGGAATCCTCGTTCAAGAAAGGATTCCCGATGATGTCTTCGATCTAGCCGATCAGATCGAGTTGATCGATTTGGAGATCAGCGATCTTCTCGAACGGCTCCATGAAGGAAAGATCTACGCGAAAGAGCAGGCGCGTTTGGCGAGCGAAAATTTCTTCACGTTTGATCATTTGATGGCTTTGCGCGAGATCGCATTGCGAAGATGCGCGAGCCGGCTGGCGTTAAAAAAGAGCGTGCCGGATGTGCAAGAACAAGTGCTTGTTTGTCTTTCTCCTTCTCCTTCCAATGCGAGGATCATCCGCTCGGCTAGCGAGATGGCGCGCGCTTTTGACGCGAATTTTTTAGCTTTGTATATTCAAGGTCCAGAGCATTTAGAGATGAGCGACGAAGATAAGGCCAGACTTCAGGAGAACATTCGATTGGCGGATCGGCTGGGTGCTAGCGTTGAATCTGTATATGGGGAAGATATTGCGAAAGAGATTGGTTCGTTTGCCAATTCGATGCGCGTAAGCAAGATCGTGATCGGAAGGCAAGGGAGAAAAAGCGCGTTTGGTCGTCGCTCGTTTGCGGAAAAGTTGGCGGCGAGCGCTCCGCAGGCGCAGATCTTTATTTTGCCCGATCCCGACGTGTCTCCATCGTATTCGCTCACTCGTTCAAACAAAGGTCATACGAATCCGTTTTTGGATGGAATCGGCTTGTTGTTGGGGGTGCTGGTTTGTGCGGTAGCGATCGCGATCGTTCTCGAGGCTTTTGGTTTTTCGCAGGCCAATTTGTTGGCAATCTTTATTTTGGCAGATTTTCTTTGTGCTTTGTTTGCTCGTCATTGGTTGCAGGCCCTTTTTTCGTGGGGTTTGTGTGTCTTTATTTTTGGGTATCGTTTCGCGCATCCTGTTTCTTCTTTGATCATGTTCGATCGAGGCTATTTAGTTGTTTTTGGGGTCATGCTCATTCTTTCGCTTCTTGTTTCTAAGCTTTCGATCCGTTTGCGGGCACAGGCGAGCATTTCTGAAGAGGCGGCCTTGCAAAATGCGCTATTATATCAAGCGTCCCAGAAGCTGCAGAGTTTGGTTACGAGAAGCGCTATAGAAAATTATCTTGTTCAAGAGATTGGCGATTTTATGGATCGGCCTGTCGTTTTGTATCCGAATGCGCAGGACTCGCTGGCCAAGCCTGTCTTTTCGAAGGACCCAGGTCCTTTCTTGAATACGAAGGAGCAAGCGGTCGCTTTATGGACTCTGAAAAACAATCGGCGCGCGGGCGCGGGAACGGATACGCTTTCGGGGGCGCGGGGTCTTTATTTGGCGATCCGGCGCGAGAAAAAGATCTTTGGTGTGCTCGGGATCGATATGAAAAATGGCCCTTTGTCGCCAAATCAAAATATTGTGCTCCTTTCTTTGTTGAATCAGGCGGCTTTGGCGTTTGAAAACATCGAGATCGCCAAAGAAAAGGAAGAGGCGGCTTGGCTGGCGCATCAGCAGCAGCTCAAAGCGAGCTTGCTTCGTTCGATCAGTCATGATTTGCGAACGCCTTTGACAACGATCAAGGCGAGCGCGGATCTTCTTTCTTGTTGCGAACTTTCTCAAGTTCAACAAAGCAGATTGGCGAAGAGTATTTCTGAAGAGGCGAGCTGGCTGAAGGATACGGTGGAGAATTTGTTGTTGCTGAGCCGATTGGATCATGATGAGGTTCGGTTGGACAAAGAGATGGTCGATCTTGATGAGGTCGTCCATCAGGCTTTGGCGCATGTCAATTTGAATGTGAAGAAGCATCCGCTTCAAATCGAGATCGGTCCGGATTGTGTTGGTTTTTTGGATGGGCGGCTCATGGTGCAGGTGATGATGAACTTGATCAACAACGCGATCTTGCATACGCCTGAGGGCACGCCGATCCAGATCCAAGGAATGAAGAAAGAAGAAAGGGTTGTCGTGGATGTGATCGATGAAGGTCCTGGAATCGATGATAAGCAAAGGGTGTGTTTGTTCGAGCCTTTCGCTCAAAAATCGAGTGTATTCGCGGATGGAAGCCGAAGCATGGGTCTTGGTCTTTCTTTAGTGAAAAGTATCGTGGAAGCGCATCATGGGACGATCACATGCCTCAACAGGGATCCAGGCACCTGCTTCCATATTGAATTGCCTGCTGTAGGAGAAGAATATGAAACCTCTGATTTTAAGTATTGAAGATGACGCGCAGATGGCGAGTCTTTTAAAAACGCTTTTTGAGATTTCGGAATATCCGATGATCCAAGCAAGAAATGGAAAGGAAGCGCTCCGTCTTTTTTTGAGTGAAAAGCCGGATCTTGATGGAAAAGAGATCATTCGTAAGATTCGCGAGTTCGCACAGACGCCGATTCTTGTTCTTTCTGCGCGCAGCGAAGATACAGATAAGATCGAAGCGCTTGATCTTGGCGCTGACGATTATTTAACCAAGCCGTTTTCGGTGGAGGAATTGTTGGCTAGGATCCGGGTCATTTCTCGAAGGATGGAGCAGAGCGGAGTGATTCCGGCCCAAACCATATTTGTCAATGGGGGACTGGAGATCCACTATGAAGAACAAGAAGTGTATTTAGATCATAAGCGTCTGCATTTAACGCCTTTGGAGTATCGGTTGATCGTTTTGTTTTCTAAAAATCCAGGCAAGGTGCTCACGCGCAACTACATCACCAAACAGATCTGGAATAGCACCTTTGAATCGGATATGAGCAATCTTCGGGTGTATATGACGATGCTTCGCAAGAAGCTGGATCATCGTTTCATTGAGACGAATTTTGGGGTTGGTTATAAAATGGTTCGAGAGGAAAATTGCGGTTGATGCCCGTTCAAGGCGATTTCAACCGCAATTTTATTGATTTTTGAGAATGAAAAAAAACACAATGACCAGTACCGCAACGATTACGAGATTCAGGATCAGATTGGCAATCATTCGCACAAAGCAAGCAATTGCACAGGATACCTGCTCTGCATTTCAAGTTCGAGAATTACCAAACGAGCATCGTTGGAAATCATAGAGGAACAAAATCCAAGGGCGAGCGTCCCAAACTGCCAGAACAAAAATCCAAGAAAATACATTTTTTAAGATAATTTAATGTTTTTAAATTTCATTTTCTTCTTTAGGTGCCAACTTAATCAAGACTATATTCTTTTTAATTTTCTTTAATTCTTCATGACTTATAATTATTACTATTTTATCCTTTATTTTACTTATTTCCTCTTGAAATACAATTTTACTTTTTTTATCTAAAGCAGATAATGGTTCATCAAAAATCAATACATCCCCATCAGATATTAATGTTCTGATAATCGCTATTTTTTGTTTTTCTCCACCAGAAAGAATGGTATTTAATGATGAAATTTGAGTTTCAAATTTATTATCTAATGAATTTATTTTGTCAAATAACCCGAAATCTATTAATAATCTTCTCAAGTCAGCTCTTTTTTCTTTTTTTGTTTTACAACACAAGTTTTCATTAATCGTTCCATCAAACAAATAAGGATCTTGTTCACATATTGAGATCATATATTCATTCATCTTCTCTATATTCAATTCTTTTTGTTCTAACGAATCATATAATATTACACCATGGTATTCATCTTTAAATAATCCACACATCAAAAATATAAATGTTGATTTTCCTTTTCCATTATTTCCACTTAGCTGGTATATTCTATTTTTTTCTAATGTCATTGATATGTCAAACAATTTATGGTTTTTCTCATATTCAAAAGAAACATTTTGAAATTCTATCTTTTTTACACTTTTTTTTGTTATCTTTTTTCTTAAAAAACTATCCTTTACACTTTTCTTCAATCTATCATAACTTGCTTCTGCACTTAGGTATTCTTTTCCAAATTCTATTAAAATTTGAATACTATCTAATAAGGATGAATAATAATTCAATATAATAATCAATATTCCTATAGATAATTTCTTATTTAAAATAAGTAATCCTCCAATATAAAATATAAAAACTTGTGTTAATACACTAATTATCATCATGATCCCTGAGAGTGTAAAATATTTTGTGTAAATAGGTAGATTTGTTTCCTAAATAGAATAGAAAAAAGGAAATATCCTTAGTAAGATTAGTTCGACCAAACAAATACTAGAAAGGACATTTCCCATGTTTGATATTACTACAGATATCGTCAAAACTCTATTCGTAAATGAAAATAATTTGCCTGCTTTAGAGCAGTTCATGCTGGAATACTTCCGCTCTTCTCTTGAAAATACGGTCAATGACATTATGGCTTATGAACTGACGGCTTTTCTCGATTATGAAAAGTATGCCCGTTCGGATAATGCCAACTGCCGAAACGGAAGCTATTCCAGAAAGATCGATACGAAATTCGGATCGATCACTGTAAAGATCCCAAGAGACCGGCTGGGCGAATTCTATACTTCTTTTCTACCTAAATATAAAAGAAGGGACGAATTGATAAGCTCCCCTAATAGTAGACACGCCAAACAACTAAATTTGGAGGTCCTATTAGGGGGCTTTTTATATGGGAAGAAAATCAAAATACACTATAGATTTTAAATTATCTGTTGTTGAGCGCTA
>NZ_MPKA01000115.1 GCF_001945605.1 Dubosiella newyorkensis | reverse complement strand
TTTTTGGAAAAGGAATCTCGGTAAATACAAGATCTTCATTATGAGCAGTGGTATTCGTTTCCATAGGGTAGCCACCTCCTGTGGTTACTCTACTTTAACTTTCATCAGGCTGCTACCCGCTGTTTTAATTCCCGCTTACGATTCATGCTGGAACTTGCACACCAATTCTCCAGAACAAAAGCCATAAAAATAACAGCCCGGTCACTTACCAGACTGTTATTTTTATTGTTCTAATTCTTCTTGGATCTCTAGAATCTTTTCAATCGGACATCTTGCGATCGTTGCGATTTCTTGAAGCGAAAAACGATTCATTTGGAATAGAGCCTGGATTGTTTCTCTTTTTTCTTGTTCGATTCCTTGCATCTTTCCTCGCTTCATTCCTTTTCTTTCCAAACTGCTCTTGTACGCGCTGCTGAATGCTCCATCCATCGTTTCCATCTCCTCTTCTAGTTCTTGATCAAATGGGATCGAATACTTTTCTTCCAAGATCTTTCTCTTTTCTTTCGCGCTCATCGTTTTCCTGAATGTCGTATTCAGAAAATCAAGCAGATCCGATCCGGAAGCCTCCTCTTCATCCTGGCTCAAGCAGATCAGGATCCCTTCCATCAGATCGTAATCTTTCTTTT
>NZ_MPKA01000124.1 GCF_001945605.1 Dubosiella newyorkensis | reverse complement strand
ACTACAAGCATTTGAGATTCAAACCATCCAAGACAAAAGTCCGGCGGGAAAAAACAAAAAAAGCAATCGTCAAGATCTACAACGATTCGCACCAGCTGTATGGCTCGCCCAAGATCGCAGAGATCCTCCACAAGCATGGAATCAAAGGATGCCAGAAGTATGTCTATTCGATCATGAAAGAAGCCAATATCAAACCGAAATATCTGAAACACAAGATAAAAACGACCATATCTAAAGGGAATGATCGAAAACTTCACAATCTTCTGAAAAGACAATTCAATCCAAAAGATCCCGACAGTGTATGGTGTACTGATATCACCTACATCTGGACAGAAGAAGGATTTGTCTATCTGACCAGCGTGATGGACCTGTATTCCAGAAAAATAGTGGGATGGGTGATGACTCGAAATATGGAAGCCGCAAAAGTTCTGGAGTGTATAGAAATAGCCAAAAGAAGACGAGGAATCAAAAAGCCATTGGTGATCCACAGCGATCGAGGAGTGCAGTACACAAGCGAAGAATACAAAAACAAGACAGAAGGAATGGAAAGATCGTATTCGAGAAAAGGCAATCCATGGGACAACGCCTGCATCGAAAGCTTTCATTCACTGATCAAGAGAGAATGGATCA
>NZ_MPKA01000123.1 GCF_001945605.1 Dubosiella newyorkensis | reverse complement strand
ACTACAAGTATTTAAGATCAAAACCATCCAAGACAAAAGTCCGACGGGAAAAAACAAAAAAAGCAATCGTCAAGATCTACAACGATTCGCACCAGCTGTATGGCTCGCCCAAGATCGCAGAGATCCTGCACAAGAAAGGGATCCAAGGATGCCAGAAGTATGTCTATTCGATTATGAAAGAAGCCAATATCAAACCGAAATATCTGAAACACAAGATAAAAACGACCATATCTAAAGGGAATGATCGAAAACTTCACAATCTTCTGAAAAGACAATTCAATCCAAAAGATCCCGACAGTGTATGGTGTACCGATATCACCTATATCTGGACAGAGGAAGGATTTGTCTATCTGACCAGCGTGATGGATCTGTATTCCAGAAAAATAGTCGGGTGGGTGATGACTCGAAATATGGAAGCCGCAAAAGTTCTGGAGTGTATAGAAATAGCCAAAAGAAGACGAGGAATCAAAAAGCCATTGGTGATCCACAGCGATCAAGGAGTCCAGTACACAAGCGAAGAATACAAAAACAAGACAGAAGGAATGGAAAGATCGTATTCGAGAAAAGGCAATCCATGGGACAACGCCTGCATCGAAAGCTTTCATTCACTGATCAAGAGAGAATGGATCA
>NZ_MPKA01000107.1 GCF_001945605.1 Dubosiella newyorkensis | reverse complement strand
CTTTGATTCCATGCTTGTGGAGGATCTCTGCGATCTTGGGCGAGCCATACAGCTGGTGCGAATCGTTGTAGATCTTGACGATTGCTTTTTTTGTTTTTTCCCGCCGGACTTTTGTCTTGGATGGTTTGAATCTCAAATGCTTGTAGTAGCCGGAAGTGCTCTTATCCAATTTTGCCAGTATACCCGCTACCGATGCTTTGGGATGTTTCTCTTTGTATTCCCGAACCGATCGATAGAGGATACGAGCTGTTACTTGCCGAGTATACTGATCGCTTTTTTTAATACATTCAGTGCGTCCTGCGTGTCTCTGAGCTCTTTTTTAAGATGAGCGATCTCTTTGGCTTCATCGCTGCTGTAGTTGCCGGATCCTCTTACGACGACTTGATCGTCATGCTCTTTATAGCTTTTTACCCATCCTCCAACGGTTGTATCGTGGACTCCGAACTGTTGCGCGATCTGGGTGTAGGCAAGGTCCGGATGATCGAGCACGTATTGGATCACCTGTTCCTTAAATTCTTTGTCATATTGCTTTGCCATTTTTCATTCCTCCTCATTCTGGAATTCAAATTGTTCTTCTTATGACATTCTACCACTTGAATTTTCAGAGGTTTAAGGGATGCACCATTAATAC
>NZ_MPKA01000122.1 GCF_001945605.1 Dubosiella newyorkensis | reverse complement strand
TAAATCCACTTCCCGTCATTCCGCATTCTTTTGCGAGCGCGGAAGCGCTCGCTCATGTAGCCAACGAGCGTTTTGTCAAAAGCGTACCCTACAAACGGCAGGAAAAGCAATTGAACTGGCTGGGTCTCTCCATAAGCCGGATAACGATGTCCAACTGGACCCTGGCGGTCTCCGAACTCTATCTTGAACCTGTCGTTCTCAAGATGAGAGAACATCTTCTGAAAGAAGAACTGTGCCACTGCGACGAGACTCCGATCCAGGTGCTCCGCGAAGAAGGGAGAAAGAACACTTCCAAATCGTGGATGTGGGTCTACAGCTCGGCGGCTGTTTCTCGAAAGCCGATCCGGATCTTTCAATACGCTCCCGGAAGAGGAAGCCGATATCCGAAAGCGTTCCTGGAAGGTTTTGAAGGATTTCTGGTAACCGACGGATATGGAGGCTACAGCCAGATCGAGAATACAAAACGAGCATTGTGCTGGGCGCATGTCCGCCGGAAGTTTTTCGAGGCTCTTCCGAGCAGCGGAAAAAACATCCAAGAAACAGAAGCGTATCGAGCGCTCGAAAGAATCGGACAGATCTTCCATGTCGAGACAGAGCTGCAGAAACTGGAGCCTGCAAAGCGGGCCAAAGAGCGGGATCGGATGGAACGG
>NZ_MPKA01000121.1 GCF_001945605.1 Dubosiella newyorkensis | reverse complement strand
ATCGCAATCATCTGAGCTGGACCTGCCCATCTTATGTACTGGCAAAAGCAGACCCTGAAAAACAGGAACAATTCAAGGAAAACTTCCAGGATGTAAAAAAAAACTAACCGAAGAGGATGATCTTCATGTTCTGTTCGAAGACGAATCCATGATACGTGATTATCAAGCCATCATGAAAAACTGGTTTCTTGTGGGACATCAGCGGCTGATCCCGACGTACGGAAAACACGAAGGGGCAAAGCTGATCGGCACATTGGATTATGTCACAGGAGAGATCCATCTGATCGAAAGGCAGAAATATGATGCCCAGGTCTTTCTTGAATTTCTGGAACAGATCCTGGAATTGTATCCGACAGGAAAGATCATCCTGGTGCTGGATAATGCCAGGATCCATCATGCCAAACTGCTCAAGCCGTTTCTAGAGGAGCACGAAGGGCAATTAGAGCTGATGTTTCTGCCCCCTTATTCACCAAACCTGAATATGATCGAAGGATTATGGAAATGGCTGAAGAACTCTGTGATCAACAATGTATTCATTCATACAAAGCAGGAAATCAGTGCGAGGGTCAAAGAATTCGAAAAATGGGTCAATCAGCGCCCGTACCAAGTCATTGATCGACTTTGTTTGGCTTATTAAAGGCAATATATATA
>NZ_MPKA01000120.1 GCF_001945605.1 Dubosiella newyorkensis | reverse complement strand
AAGAAAAGACATTCGATGCGGCCTGCAAAAAGGTGCTTTCCAAAAAGGCGATCCTGGCTTATATCGTGAAAAAAACGATTCCGGAATTCGAAGACTATTCGGTTCGGGAGATCGAATCGTTGTATATCGAGAACGATCCTGAAATATCGAATGTTCGTCTTGCTAATAAGAATCCGTATATTCATGGAATGAATACCGAAGATACGGACATGGAAGAAGGAACGGTCCGATTCGATCTTTTGTTTTATGTGCGGCTTCCGCTGGAAGAGGTGCTGACGAAAGTGATCGTGAATGTGGAAGCGCAGGGGAAGTTTTCGCCAGGCTATCCGATCCCGAAAAGAATGGTTTATTATATGGCGCGGATGATCTCGAGCCAGCACGGGAGAGAGTTTGTCAAAAGCCATTATGAAGAAATCAAGAAGGTGTATTCGATCTGGATCTGCATGGATCCGCCTTTGTATGCGGCCAACACGATCAATCGATATGGAATGAGAGAAGCGAATGTGTATGGGAAGCCGTTGTATGAAAAGAAAGATTACGATCTGATGGAAGGGATCCTGATCTGCTTGAGCCAGGATGAAGAGGAGGCTTCCGGATCGGATCTGCTTGATTTTCTGAATACGACATTCAGGAAAACGATGAGCGCGAAAGA
>NZ_MPKA01000119.1 GCF_001945605.1 Dubosiella newyorkensis | reverse complement strand
ATGATAACACAGAACTTGCGGCCGTTCATGCCATTGCGGACAAAAAATGGAATTATCAGGAAGAGCACTACACGGCGCTGACCGTCTACGCTTTGAAAGACGACAGCGAAGAGATCCGCCAGCTCGCCAAAAAGAACCTGAAAACAATAGGAGACCTGTATGATGAACGAAACGACGACCAATAGCGAATATCAAAGACTGGTCAGCCATTTGACCTATCTCAAGATGGATATGATGATCGAGCATCTCGACGAAGTGCTCGATCAGATCAGCGGCCAGAGCCTGAGCTTTGTGGAAGCGCTCAACAAACTGACCCAGTACGAGATCGACCGGAAAGAGATCAATATGATCAATTCAATGGTAAAGGTGGCGGGCTTCCCCCATCGCCGGGAATTGAAAGATTTCGATTTTTCTTTCCAGCCCTCGATCAACAAAGAACAGATCATGGATTTCTCAACCCTGCGGTTTCTGGAAAACAAAGAGAACATCGTGTTTTTGGGAAACAGCGGCGTAGGAAAAACCCATATGGCCGTGAGCCTGGGAATCGAAGCCGCCAAGAAGAGGAACAGCACCTACTTCATCAAATGCCACGACCTCATCCAGCAGCTGAGAAAAGCCAACGAAGAAAATCGGCTGGAAAACCGTTTGAAGAA
>NZ_MPKA01000134.1 GCF_001945605.1 Dubosiella newyorkensis | reverse complement strand
TGGCCGTGAGCCTGGGAATCGAAGCCGCCAAGAAGAGGAACAGCACCTACTTCATCAAATGCCACGACCTCATCCAGCAGCTGAGAAAAGCCAACGAAGAAAATCGGCTGGAAAACCGTTTGAAGAATTACAGCCGGTACAAGCTGCTGATTATCGACGAAATCGGGTATCTGCCGATCACAAAAGAAGAGTCGAAACTGTTCTTTCAGCTGATCGACAAACGATACGAACAGAAAAGCACGATACTGACAACCAATATCGGCTTTGGCGAATGGGACGAGATATTTCAGGACCCCGTTATGGCCAATGCGATCCTGGACAGGATCCTGCATCATGCGCATGTCGTGTCCATTACCGGAAAGTCTTACCGTATGAAAGACCATATCAAGAAGAAGCCGCACACCGAACAGGAATAAAGCAATTGGTCAAAATCGAAAGAAGGATCGAAAAGATCCTTCAGTATCTTTCAAACAAAATTGAGCATTTTTATCTCATCGAATTTGTACATTTTTAACTTGACATCTACAAGCGGCATCGGCACAAACGATAAAGCGGCTGAACCCGAAATCCTTCTCCAGCGTCTTCTCAAGCTCGCGCATCGAAAAAGATTCGTTGCGGTTTCCTTCAAAACAGATATCGGCAATCGGTATTCCT
>NZ_MPKA01000060.1 GCF_001945605.1 Dubosiella newyorkensis | reverse complement strand
AAGCTGGATTCATAGAGATACACTTCTTTCTATCTATCTTTATTATTGAAACGCTTTATTGTTTAAGTGTTAAATGATTTGAACAAGTCATTTGAGCAAAGGCGGATTATTTAGGATAATCTATATATTATTTAATGTTAAAAAAGAAACAAGAAGTGTCATTAACAAAAAAAACAATATAACTCTTTTTGCTACATCTCCTGTATTCCAAATATAATAACTTCCAAATATTCCTCCTAAAATTCCGAACATGAATGCATAGTTTTTTCTTATTTGATTCTGGTTTATATACATATAATAGGAAAGAATGCAAAAAATTAAACTCAATATTCCAAAAATATTATTTTTTATAGTCGTTAAAATTC
Organism: Dubosiella newyorkensis; assembly: GCF_001945605.1. Lineage (GTDB taxonomy): Bacteria > Bacillota_I > Bacilli_A > Erysipelotrichales > Erysipelotrichaceae > Dubosiella > Dubosiella newyorkensis. The sequence goes on along the minus strand of NZ_MPKA01000060.1, from coordinate 56,765 downwards.
TTCCAAATACAATTTCATAAAGCGATCCCTTAGAGCCAGTATCTTGAAAAACTTGATAAATAAAATCGTGGATTGCATTATTATTAATAAGATATGCTCCTGCTATACATAACGGTATAGATGCTCCTAAAACCACAAAAAAAATCGTTCTGAAAATATTTTTATCAATTTTTAAAATCCATAAGAAAACCATCATTATACCAAAACAAACAAGACTTGCTAAAACTAATGGTTGTTTTGTCAAAAACATTAATCCGCCGATAATTCCTGTTGCTATACACCAACCATATTTCTTCTTCGGAATTTTTATATTCTCGATATATTTAATAAGAGTATAGGCTATTAGAGCGATTAACAATTGCTGAAGTTGGTTATAATCTCCTCCTAAATCAAATACCGTAGCACTCCCAAATACGGCACCCATAAAACAACCTACAAAAGCAATACTAGGTTTCACTTTTTTAATTAAAAGATAATACATTATCTCTACAATTAGAATCCTCTCCGCCAATCTCCACATTCGATAGATAATAAAGTATCCAAAAGATAATTTCCATATGATATAATCATTCAATAAATTCAAAGGAGGCAGATGAAAATAAAAATCTCTATATGGTATTTTTCCTTGATCAAGTAAACCGTTATAGAATTGCGCCCAACCTTCAGACATTGTAAATGTTTTATCAATCCATATAAAATTATAAAGAATAACAAAAAGAGCTAATAATATTCCAAAAAAAACTTTCTTTTTTTTAAGAGATAAATCGCCTTTCTTTACTATAGATCTTAAATTCAAACAATTCACTAGATGTATCCTTTCTTTTTAGCGATCTCAAATTCAATAATTATAAATAAAATAATATATATAATAGCGAGACTTAAAATCAATGCATACAAAGCACCGACCAAGCTAAAAGAATCAACTATAAATGAAATAAACAACGTACACAATACAACACCAATTATATTTATCATTAGCATTAAATGATTTTTTCGAAAAGAAATCATAATAGAGCTTGTCAAAGAAACTAAAGATAAGATTATAGAAGCAATAATTGTTGGTGTTAACAAATACATATAATCAAGAATTTGCTTACCAAACAAAATAGAAAATACGAAATTTCCCAATACGATTCCTAACCCTACACATAAAACGCCAAATCCAACAATTCCTAGGTTTGCTAACAAAATAAACTTATTCAGTTCTTTATAGTTTCCTGTCTGATATAAATAAGCGATTTTAGGAAGTACTGTTACAAAAATAGATCCCATTAATGTACTCATCACGGTAAAAACCATTGTGATAGAAGAGTAATAACCGAGTATCTCTGTTCCAAATTTTAATTCCACCACATATCGAGATAAAAAATTCAAATAAGGTACGATCAATCCATAAATCATTAAAGGTACGCACGGAATTAGCATCTTTTTAGATTGATTTGTCTTTACTTCAAAATCATTTACTAATTTCTTTATTTGATTCCCGTCATACAATGCAATAAATAAGAAATATAGAAGGGCTTGAATCGCAATCGCAATTGGCAAATTAAATAAATATAATCCAATACAGAAACCAGCAATCGTTAAAATTCCTTTTCCAATATAGGAAACCAAGATTTCAATATATCCATCATGATTTTGCCAAATCCCAAAAATCACATCTGTATATCCTTCAAAAACTTTAAATATCATATAAAAAATACAACATATTACTGTTATATGACTAAATCGTATACAAAACAATGAAATCACAAAAAGAATTAGAGCTATTCCAGATGTAATATGTCTCGAATCAAAATAATCCCGATCTGTAAACTCATGATTAATATCTGTAACTTGAAAATTTCGAACGCCAAATAAAGCTATGAAATAAAAAATATTTGTAAAAGAAATCACAATCGACAAAATACCCGCATCTTTATACCCACTTATTCGGACTACAAGAATAGTTGTCAACCATTGACAAAAGAAATAAAAGAATGTCCCTATGGTATTATAGATTACATTTTTAGAAGTTTTTGACTCGTTCATATTTACCTCTCTCTTCTCTATTTCTTTTTATAGTATTGGTATTCTATATTCCCTTGAATCCCTTCTGTCTTTCCTTCTAAAATCAATTCATAATTTTTCTTCATTTCTTCTTTTACTTCGTTTTTACCTAAATTCCAATAGAAGTAAGGAATAAAAGGAACTACTACTTCTTCTGGCATATCTTTTTTCTTTTTAATAGAAAGAATTGATTCCAAATTTTCCGTTTTAATCGGAATTACCGAATCAGAAAGATTCTCAAACGTTCTTCTTGAGTTCTTTTTATCCCAGTTTACTTGATATATTTCGCCATTTCCGTTTATCTGACTACCATCAAAGTTCCCCGGAAAAGCCACCATCTTCTTTTCATCATATTCTATATTTTTTAAAAATTGATTATAGCTTTTTGAAAGAAAAGAGTATTGGTTGTTATAAACTAAATTATCCCCATAATAAATTTCTTTTTCTAAGTATCCGGGATAAATCATACTAATAGAATTCGTAGGCACAAATGGATAAATAGCCTTAGAAATTGGATCTGTCGTTACAAAACTCTCTATACAAAAAATAACGCAAATCATTATCAGCGATCCATTTATAATGTTTTTTGCCTTTAATTTTGAAATTTCACTAATTATCATTCCTAAAACTATAATAATTAAGAGATCAGATATATAATTATAACGAACTAAAGCAAATGTAATATATAAACAATTAAAGCAAATATAACTAAGTAAGCTTAAAACAATACTGAAAAGTAAATACTTATTGACGGATAAATTCAATTTCTTTTTAAAGAGAAGAATCAGTAAACATCCAAAGAAAGCCAGGATAATAATAATCCATCTATAGTTTTCAATAAACATTTGCTGAAACTTAAGGATTACGTATTCTCTATTAAACCCAAAGCAATTAAAACCATCGTTATTCCAAGTAAAATTACTTCCAGCTCCCTCTACTTGTTTCCATTTAGTTATTCCTCCAATATATTTCATATATCCAAGATAGAACAAACCAACTATGATAGATATATATATAACTGGATTCTTAAAGATGATAAAAAAACTATTTCCAACCTTTTCATCTTTTTTTTCGAGAAATTTCGCCATTAGAATGCCTACAATAAAGAAAAAATATATAATCGCTGAAACTTCTTTTGTAAATACAAAACAAATACTCCAAAATGTAAATAAAATATACTTTTTTTCGAGAAAAAAATACATTATAAATATAAAAAATAAAGCAATTCCATAATCTGGATTATAGTATCCACTGGTACCAAGAACTAATGGTGAGAAGCTAAATAAACCACACAAAAGAGAAGATGTCGTTTTATTTAGTTTTAAATATTTGTTAAATATTCTATATAAAAAAACAAGTGCAAATGCTGTTAAAATTAAAACTACCAAATTCACTCCCCAAACTTTTCTAGGAAATAAAAACTCTCCAATACCTGTGAAAAAGGTATATCCATAATTAGGGTGATTTGCTAAATTAAAATTATCCAAAAAAGCCGTTAACGAAAAGTCAAACTTTTCCGTTGCAGTAATTAGTCGACCATAATATTCACCTGCATCCCAAATAATTCCACCAGTAAGTTGAGAGATTCTAATAAGAATACTTCCTAAAAAAATTAAGCAGAATAACCAATTCTTTTTTATAATTTTTTCTATTTCGAAATTCTTTTCTATTTTAAATTTTCCTAGCTTATAAGATAAAGCAACTATGCTTCCAATAATTAAAATTCCCTCTAACATCATCCAATTGGCTCTTACTACTTTCCAACTAGAACTATAAATAGCACTCATATAAAATATCAGAAAAAATAAATTAATGATCCATAACTGTTTTATCTGCTTTTGCCAATTCACTTTTTTTATCATTTCCCTCACTTTACACTTCCATTTCTACCTCAACACTGCATAATTTTTATAAAAAAACTTATTTTTATAATCTTCAGACACAAAGTTATAGTAGGTTCTTCCTGTCTCATGATATTTGTTTAATGACTTGATTTGATCTGCTTGAAGACTTGTTGTCCCCGATTCCGTTGCTTTGTAAATTCCTCTTCCCACTTCCACGATAGGTGTAATGCTACCTATACAAAGAAAACCTATGAGTAAAATAGTACTTGCATTTTGTATTCCATTAAATCTTTTTCCGTTATAGATCCAGTCACATATTTTCTTGGCACATAAAGTGGTCAAGATAATTAAACTTGGAATAGATGCCCGCATACAAAAATCAATGGAAGTTCCTATATGAATCATAGGAAATACTAACAAAGTTCCTGCGATTAAATAATATAAATAACGGTTTGCAAAATCTGGAGCTAAACAAAGCCAATATATTCCACATTCTAAAGTCAAAAAAACAAAATAAATTCTTCGAGTCTCTGGATGTGTGATGACCATCCCAATTAAAAGCAATAACAAAACTAATGAACCTAAAATAAATCTTAAAGATTTTTGTTTTTGCACTTCTCTTCTTTTTATCCATATATAGATCAATCCAATCAATGCGACAATACTCATTACGATTATCAATCCCTTCATTGTTGAAGTAAGATGTAGCTGGTCTGACAAAACATAAGTATTCTCTTTCGTCTTTCCAATAGCGCTATTCATCAATAAATAAGAAAGGATAGTAGGAACTAAAAGAAGAACAGATCCAATATTAGAGACAGATAAAGTTTCTATTAAAAAATTTTTTTGCGATTTGGAATGAATCACTCGTATTAAATCGCCTATGTATTTTCCAATCATCAAAACCGCAAGGCCAACTGCCGGAAAAGTAGCCGCTAACAAAAGACAACCAATGATGAATGCATAATGTTTTGGAGATTTTTCATTCAAAAATAACATGGTTGCTACCCAAGCTGGTATAGCTTGATTAAAAACCCAAAAAAGATCGGTAGTATTAGAACTAAATTGATAGCCTGGCGACCACCATTCCAAATGCATCCATTCCATAAATGTTTGCCAGTTCCATTTTTCAAGAATACATCCAATTACATCCATACCGCTGAAACCAATAAAGACGACTAGAATAATCCACTTTAAATTTTTTGATTTTGGTTGAATATAAATTATCATCAACAAGTAAGTAAACAAAACCCCGATAATAGTCCATAACGCAAGAAATAGATTTCCGATTTGAAAGGCGAGCACACGATTAGAAGATAAAATATTGATTACTTTGCCCATACCTGCTGCTGGAAGCCAATGACCAATATAATAAGTCAACATCGTATCTGTTTTTGGATAGTAAACAGGCCAATCAAATTGAATCAAATCTCTAAAAATCGCATTTCGTTCATTCCAATCACTTGTTTGATAAAATAATCCACCTTGTCCTCCAAAATAAGCCCAAAGAATAAAAATAAAAATAACAATCAATAAAGTATTTATTTTAAACGTTACATATCGAGAGTCTTCCTTTTCTCTTCCCAGCTTAAAAACAATCCATCCAATAAAAAGAATCGCGGGAAGCGCAATGTTCCATTTTACAAAGCCTATAAAAAATAACACAACAGGAAGAGACAGATACAGAAAAGAACCAAGCCTTATTGATTTATAATTTATCCTTAGTTCTTTCATAGCATCTCCTTAAAAGTTCAGCCTCTCTTCTTCCACCACAAGAGGTCGATTCATGATCCGAGTGTTCATACTCATGATATATTCTCCAACCAGTCCAATAAAGAAAAGCTGCAATGATCCAAAGAAGAATATTCCTAAAAGAATCGGTGCGATCCCCGCTTGGAATGTATTCCAATGAATGAGCTTTAAAATGAGATAAACGATCGCAATCAAAAAGCTGATCATCGAAATAATAAAGCCCCCGATAGTAGCGATACGCAATCCAATCTTTGTATACGATGTAAAGCTCAACATGGCAGCATCATACAAACTATACCAGTTATTATGAGTTTTTCCGGCTCGGCGTTTTGCTTGGGTATAAGGAATATCTTTCCTTTTAGGTCCCAATTCTGCAACGATTCCTCTTAAAAATGGAGTTGGATCTTTTAAATCCCTTAAAACTTCAATGAAAGAGCGATCATAAAGACCAAATCCTGTAAAATGTTCAATTTGTTCTACATCCGACATTTTTTTGATTGCTTTATAATAACAAGTTCTTAAAAAGCGAACGAATTTATTCTCTTCACTTTGTGTTTTTACACCACAAACGATTTTATATCCCTTTTCCCATTCTTCTATAAACTTTGGAATAAGTTCAACAGGATCTTGAAAATCACAGCATAAACAAATTACACAATCTCCTGTCGTTTGAAGCATGCCATAATAAGGTGAATTAAACTGGCCAAAATTTTTTGCGTTTAATATTGCTTTGATTTTTGAATCCCCTCGACATATCATTTTTAATTTTTCTCGAGTTGTATCTGTCGAACAGTTGTCAATGAAGACAACTTCATAATCATATTGAGGCAATTGTTCTCTGAACAACACTGTCAACGCCTCACTCATTGGTATGACATTTTCTTCTTCGTTATAACAAGGAACCAAAACACTGATTTTTTTCATTTAATCACCTTCCTTGATCCATTGAATTGTCTTTTTTATGCCTTCATCAAATGTATGTTCAGGCTCAAATCCAGTATCTTTTTTTAAATCCTCAATATCAGCGCACATATACATGACTTGATTAGGATAATAAGGAACACTGCCAAAATCTAATGAAAGATTGGGATCTACATTATCCCTCATGATTTCAATATATTCTTTCAAAGGCTTTACTTCACCGCTTCCCAATGGATAGATTTTTCCGTCTTTTCCTTTTTTTGCTGCCTTATAAAGCGCTTGAGCCGCATCCTCACAATAAAGATAGTCCCACATTTGTTCGCCTTTGGTATATTTTCCTTCATGCCCGGCTAACATATTCTTCAACCCTGACATAACCATTGTTCCCTGACCATCGTATGGACCAAATACACTCAATACTCTAACCCATATATGGCGAAGTCCTAGAGATTGAGCATATATCCGACTCATTCTATTTGCACATAATTTTGCGATTCCATATCCTGTGACAGGATTGGTTGGAGTTTCTGCACTCATTTTTTCCTTTACCGGTCCATATTCAGCTTGAGATCCTGTCCCTAAAAACACTTCACATCCTAATGCCTTAGCTAAATTAACTGCATCTAAAGTATATTCAATATTTTTTGTTTGCAGATACATGTCATTTCTAGAATCACCAAATGTCCCCATCCACGCTAAGTGGAAGAAGTACGTATAATCATGAGGTAAGACATCACCTAGTTCTTTCAAATGACTTATATCTTTTTGTACGATTTTAATCGTGTTAAACTGGTTTAAAACGGATTGACGATTGGAATTTGGATTTACAATGACAGTTACATCTATATCGTTTGTTAATAAACATCGAATCAATGCAATTCCAATCATCCCGGTCCCACCGGTAATAATAGCTTTTTGTTTCTTCATAAATTTCCTCATTACAAAACGAAAACTATTTTGAAGTTAGTTTTCTTCAAAATAGTTTCTAATTACTTTCGCCATGTAATCGATTTTCTTTTCTGACATGCCAGGATACAATCCTACCCAGAACGATTCGTTCATGATTCGATCGGTATTTGTCAAATCACCAATAATACGGTATCCTTCTTTATTCTTACGCATTTCATCAAAGCAAGGATGCTTGGTTAAGTTTCCTGCAAAAAGCATTCGTGTCTGCACACCATGATCTTCGATATATTGAACGAGCGCATTACGATCAACGCCTTCTTTGCATGTGATCAAAAAGCCAAACCAACTTGGATCAGAATTCTCAGCCGCTTCAGGTAAAATCAAATATTCTTCAAGCCCTTCCAATTGAGAGCGCATTCTTCTAAAATTCTCTTTTCTTTTTTCAACGAAAGACGGAAATTTTTCAAGCTGTGCACACCCAATTGCTGCCTGCATATCAGTTGCTTTTAAGTTATATCCAAAGTGGGAATATACATATTTATGGTCATATCCTAATGGAAGCTCTCCATATTGACGATCAAACCGATGTTCACACATATTATCTTGTCCCGGATTACAAACGCAATCTCTTCCCCAGTCCCGGAAAGAACGGGCAATTTTATTTAAAACCGGATTGTTTGTATAAACAGCTCCACCTTCACCCATCGTCATATGGTGTGGTGGATAAAAACTTGATGTTCCGATATCGCCAATCGTCCCAGTTTGCTTGGTTACTCCATCGATCGTATAAGTAGATCCTAAAGCATCACAGTTATCTTCAATTAGCCATAAATTATTCTTTTTACAGAATTCTTTTACCGCCTTTAAATCAAAAGGATTTCCTAGGGTATGGGCAATCATAACCGCTTTTGTTTTCGGACTTAACGCTTCTTCAAGCTTTGTCACATCAATGTTGTATTGAGGAATCGTAACGTCAACAAAAACTGGCACCGCTCCATATTGGATCATTGGAGTCACAGTCGTTGGAAAACCTGCCGCAACTGTAATTACTTCATCTCCGCGTTTTACACGACGCTCTCCCAAAAGAGGAGATGTCAACGTCATGAAGGCAAGCAAGTTTGCGCTTGATCCCGAATTGACCAATGAACAGAATCGTACATTTAAATACTCTGCTAGTTTCTTTTCGAATTCATCTGTATAACGACCAGAAGTCAACCAGAAATCTAAGGAACTATCGACTAAGTTGACCATTTCATCATGATCATAAACACGAGAAGCATAAGGAATTCGATCTCCTTCCTGATATTCCTTATTTTGATTATGAAAAGCATCACAATACTCACTAACCAATTGAAGAATTTCCGCTCTTGCTTCCTGTTCTGTTTTATTCTTAAACATTTATTATTCCTCCTTCATATATTCTTTAATCTGCTTTTGCATAGTGTCTAATACATTTTCACCTGCAAAATACGACTTAGACCATTCTACCGTTTTTCGAACCGCTTCTCTGACATTCCATCTTGGCTTCCACCCGAACGTGGTTTTTAATTTTGAGCAGTCCAATTTTAAAAAGTTTGCTTCATGTGGAGCGTTATAATCAATCGCATGCCATTTAGCTCCATCTCTCCATTCTTCACAGAAAATCGTTGCCAATTCTCCAGTTGTGATACAATCCGTTTCATCAGGACCAATATTGTAATTTCCCGCTTTATCGGCATCCATATATTGGGATTGCGCAATCATTAAATATGCAAATAAGGGCTCCAAAACATGTTGATACGGACGAGTGGAATTTGGATTTCGAACTTCGATCTCCTTTCCTTCCTCCATGGCCCGCACACAATCTGGAATAATTCTGAAATTAGCAAAATCACCTCCGCCAATCACATTTCCAGCCCGAGCAGTCGAAACAATGATTCCTAAATCATTCAGGAAAGACTTAGTATATGAGTCAGTAACTAATTCAGAACATGATTTACTGTTCGAATATGGATCATATCCATTCAATCGATCAATTTCACGATATCCCCATTCCCATTCTTTATTTTGATAGACTTTATCAGTCGTAACATTGACAAAAGATTTCACACTTGATGTTTTTCGAATACACTCCAAAACATGAACAGTTCCCATCACATTCGTTTCATATGTATAGACAGGATCAGTATATGAATCAAGCACTATAGGTTGAGCAGCCAAATGAAAAACGATTTCCGGTTGTTCTCTTTCAAATATTTCCTGTAATTCCTTTAAATTCCGAATATCACAAATATAAGAATAAACAAGAGAGTCTATATTTCCAACCTCATAAAGAGAAGGAACAGTATTTGGCTTTAACGAAACTCCAACGACTTGCGCACCAAAATAATGAAGGATCGCACATAACCAAGATCCTTTGAATCCTGTATGTCCTGTCAAAAGAACTTTTTTTCCTTTATAAAAATTTTTTAATCCTGCCAAACTTTCCATGGGGCTTCTCCTTTTTCAAACAGTTCTTCCAATTGCTGTTTATCTTTCATCGTATCCATACATTGCCAAAATCCATAATGTTTATAAGCATCTAGATTCCCTTCGCTAGCAATTGTTTCTAAAGGTTCTCTTTCAAATGTCGTTTTATCTCCATCAATATAATCAAGCACCTGAGGTTCTAGAACCATAAAACCACCATTGATCCATCCACCATCTTCTACCGATTTCTCTCGAAAACGTTTGATTTGACCATCTTTAGCTAAATCAAGCACCCCAAAACGACCTCCAGGTTGAACAGCTGTTATTGTGGCTAAACGATTCCCTTTTTTATGGAAATCAATCAAATCTAAAAGATCAACATCTGCCACACCATCTCCATAAGTCATGATAAACGGCTCATCTCCAATATAATCTTTGACTCTCTTTAACCTTCCGCCAGTCATAGTATGAAGACCAGTATCAATTAATGTTACTTTCCAAGGTTCAGCCGTATTCGAAAGAACTTTTTTTTCTCCATTAATAAAATCGTATTCTATATCGGATGTATACAAATAATAATCATCAAAAAATTCTTTAACTTTATGAGCTTTATATCCTAAACAAATAATAAACTCATTAAAACCAAAATGCGAAAAGTACTTCATAATATGCCATAAAATCGGTTTTTCGCCTATTTCAATCATCGGTTTGGGTTTCAAATACGACTCTTCACTAATTCTCGTTCCAAATCCACCAGCTAAAATTACTACTTTCATTCAATTCTCCTTTTGATTCATATAAAAACAAGATTTCGTTTTCATTAAAAAAAACAACTCTAAACAAATTATTTAAAATAATCTAAACCATTCTATAATTAAATTTCCAAAATTTTATCAAATTATTTTGGGAGAATAAATTTACCATATTTAAACAATCGAATTATATAAGCAAAACATACCGATAATATTATCACTACAAATGGACCTATTAATCGATATATAATAGAGCGCTGGTCAATACTTAGGAAACGTTCAATACTATCTAAAAAGAAAAAGTGAATTAAAAATATGCTAAATGTATATGGACGTAACCATTTTATAAATAAATAAACCATTTTATTATTCTTAATTTTTGGAAATATTTCTCTTAAAAAGCAAAACATTGATAAAGAATATAAAATGCATGGTAAATTTAAATAACCTTTGAAAATTTCATTGATTGCATTGATCTTAATTGATTCATAATAGGTCCCAAAAATAATTAATATTAATGAAAACAAGCCAATAAAATAAATTATATGTCTAAACCTTTTTGTTAGTTGAATATTGTTGATCACATATCCAAGTAAAGGATAAACCATAAAACCTTCTAAAATCGGAATTCTCCACTGAGTCAAATTCAAGCCTAACTGAAACACATTATTAAAAAAAGGAAGAGCAGCATTCATTACTATATAAAAAAGGATATAAATCTTAAATACTGTTAGTTTTTTATCCTGCTCTAGAAATGCTATAAAGGGGATTGAGATGTAAATCATAAACAAAGGTATAAAGAACCAAAAATATCTGATTCCATTACCACTAAGTAATAAATTTATAAATTCTTTTAAAGATATCTTAAACACTCCCTGATTTGTAGAGAATATAAGATGTGTCCATATAATACCGATAATACTCCAGAAAATATAAGGAATAAAAACTTTTATAAATCGTTTTTTAATATAGTCTCTTGTTGAATACTTATATCTATAATCAATCAAAGTAACTCCACACAACATAAAAAATAAAGGAACCGCAAAATAAAAAACACTTTCAATCACATTAGCTGTTGCCCAATATCTTTCTGTAGATGAAAAAGACCAAAAACAGTTATTAACATGTAAAAACACAACCCCTATTGTGGAAACTATATTTATAAAATCTAATTCATTTACTTCACGGTCCATTGACTTCATAATAAATACCTTTCTTCTTTCTTATTAACCATAATACATAATTCAAAAGCATTTCAACTAAATTGTTATGTTCTATGACAAGTTCAAACAAAAGCATGATTATAAAATATAAGAATAAATCTATATGAGAAAATAAAAAAAGGGGTACAAAATACAACCCCTTATTCCTCATTATCCTCTTTCACTTCCGTATAATACGTATCGATGATCTCCTTTTGAAGCTCATCATAATTTACCCGGAATACCGTCCTTCCCCCATGATAGTTTTCATCATAAACCGCTTCTCCAGGAATCTGCTTTAAATTCTCCATAGAAAAGTGGGTCTGTAAAAACTCCGTTCCTAAATATGTTACATCCTCTAATGTTAGATTCGTATACATATATGGTTTTAATTCATTATACAGGGTAACAGGGAGACCAATGTTTTGTTTGACAGCCTGCAAAGCTTGATGATAAAAAGCATCCACATACTGTTTTTGACGATTCAAACGTCCCATTGCGCTTCCAATCTGATTGATATCACGAATTTGAATATAATTCAAGGCATCTTGACCCATCAAATGAACTTGGTCTCCTTCATTAAAATAGATCCCCTTTGAATTGGCGACCGTTTCCAAAGCCGTCAAGCTCACTCCACCAACCGCATCATTCACGATTGGAACCGCATCCATATTGATCGAAACATAACGCTGAATAGGCAATTTGAACAACAAGTTGGAAACAGCCACCTCCATCAGCTCGCAGCTTTCCTGAGCCCCATTTCCATACCCATATTGAAGCGTGATCTTATCTTCAAAAGGTTCCGCAAAATTACCCGCCTCATCCGTTCTTCTTAGCTGAGCCATCGTATCCCGCGGAATCGCCCACATAAACAAATTATCATTCGTCGTATCCAAAGAAACGAGCAAGATCGAATCCGCCAGACCTTGAACACCAGGCGCGACCTCTTCTTCAATACCACCCTTTTTATCGATCCCCATAAAAAGGATATTGATCATATCGTCATTATACCGATACTCTTTCCCTTGATAAGTGATATACGTCCCTTCCCGATCCTGTACTTCGCTTTCCTTGAGCTGTTTTTGACCCTTATAGTTCAAATAAAAATAAGTGCCCCCAACACCCCATACGATCAGCAACAAGACGATGAGAACGCCAATCATGATCTTTTTAAAACGACGCATAGTCTCTTCCTTTCCAACTCTGAAAAAAAAGCCGACCGACTCTCATCGATCGACTATTTGGACATTCACAGAGTACATAAATTTAAGCTTAAATTTTGTGAACTAGAATAATTAGATTCCAGTGTTAGGAGATTTCTTTTCAACCTTAGCTGTCGTTGTGTTAACACCAGCTTTAGCTGCTTCTTCTTTCGTGATTTCAACGACTTTACCAGTCTTTTCATCTACAACTTTGTAGAACGCAACTGGAGAAAGACCATCCAAAGTCACTTTGATGATGCCTTTTTCAACAACGGCAGAGATTACTTCCCATTTACCATCGTGTTTCAAGTGAAGAACAAAGACTTGGTCTCCATCTTTCGCTGCAAGGGTAGCAGCGTCGAAAGACATTTCAACGGCTTTTTTCAATTCTTCAGGTTTTCCGTTTACTTCGTAGTTATAGTCCCCTTCGCCAAGAACAACGACAGTTGCTCCAGTAGGTACTTTATAACCGTTTTCTTTCAAAATATCTTTAACTTTTTGTTCGTCGTTAACAACTTCTAATACTTTTTCGTCTGTGATCGCGCTATCAGTCACTTCGATTTTAATGCCATCTACTGTCGCTTCAGTAACGCCAGGTCTTTTATTAACATCGCCTTGAATTGGACTGTTGTCTGCTGCGAAAACAGGGGCAGCGCTGAAAGCCATAGTAGCGGCCAAAGCAGCACTTCCAAATTTAATCAATTTCATGTTTAGCTCTTCCTTTCTTTGTTTTATGCTGTACTCTCGTGATGTATATCGATTCGTACGACGCGAATCAATACCTAATCATCCTGTCAGCAGGAACTCTACTAACATAAATAACTATACCCAAAAACTTAAAACGTTTCAAGACAATCCCACAATATTTTGATAATTTCTAAAGCGATTCTCTTTTTTTATAACCCTACTATGTGTTAAACTTATTAGGACAATATCCTTAAAAACAAAAAAAGATGCCTATTCAGACACCTCTTCAAAATACGTATAGTCCTTATCCTTCAAACAGACATAATCGCCATCTCGGATCTTGCCCCACGTAGCGCCCTCCTCGTCTTCTCCGATCTCCACGATCTCGACGACCTCATCCAACTTGACTGTTCCAGTGCGCTCCGCCTCCAAACTTGGCTCCTCACGAACCTTCATATCGTATTTCGCCTTGTAACGAATACCCTCTTCATCTTCTGGGATCTCGTCCGTTTCTTTGGATTCCTTTTCTTCCTTCGTCTCTTCTTGACTTGATTCGATCCGTTTCGCGTTGTCCGTCTTCAAGATCCACCCATCCTCTAACTCAAACCATTCTACACCATTTATATCTTCTTTCTCCGAAACGATCTCCACTTGATCGCCTTTTTTTAAAGATTTTAAAATTGTAGACTTTGTCGAAGGATCGGAATACACCCGTATGTCTTTTAAGATCTCAGCCGTTCCAGGCGTAGAATCCACACTCGTCAACACATTTTCCGTCGCGTAATTTCCATTTTGATCACGCAAAAGGACCCAGCCAATGCCGAGCTGTCCCCAAAGCTCCTCTTTACTATCGACATACGCCGTATCTTCACACCAAAAAGACTCGCCCTTCTTGATCAAGCCGATCTTGTCTTGATCCTCAAGATCCTCCACAATCGAAAGCTGCTCGTTGGCTATATATTCACCCGGCGCGTTCAATAAACGATACGAAGAATCATGAAACTCTTCCTCCGGAATATTATTGACAATACTTTCCGCGACAGAATACGTCACTTTCGAAACGAACAAACCAAAACAAACAACAGCCACGACCATGATCCCAATGATCCCGCCAACCAAAAGCCAACGCTTCTGCTTTTGCTTCTTATTAAAAGCTTCTTCCTTCTTTTTCTCCTCTTGAAGCTGAGCTTCCATCTTCTGCGCGTCGATTTTAGGCGGCAAATTCTTATTCTTTTGATCTTCCATAGTATTCCCCTTCTAAAATAATGATATTAGTATACCGTTCTAGTGAAAAAAAAGCCAGCCACGCTGACTAAAAAATATAGAAAAATACGATCATGAACAACCCTAACGCGATTCGATAAAACCCGACCCACCGAAGAGACTGTTCGCCAAAAACGCGCATCCACCAACGAACAATGAAGATCCCTACGATAAACGAACAAACCGCGCTCAACAAACCACAAAACCCTTGAAAAAAACTAAGCGGATATCCATCTTTGAAAAACATCGAAAACTGGAACAAATTCAAAGCGACGATCGAACATGCCGACACCAAATACGAAAACAACAAGCTCGCCTTGCGCTCCAGCTTCAAAAAACGACCACCTAATAAACCCGAAGCAAGCCAAGAAGTGCCTGGAAACAAAGCCAAAGACTGCACCAAACCAAATTGAACCGCCTCATTCGCCCCCAATTCATAAAAAGAATGATATTTCGCCCTCACAGGATGCTTCGCATAACCAATCAAAATGATCCCATACGCGATCAATAAGATCGCCACAACAAACTTTGCGCTCATAACAGACTCGATCCAATATGAAAGAAGCATCCCAAAGCCAACGATCGGAAGACTCGCCAACACGATCGATTTCCAAACTCGAAAAAAAGAACGCTTCAAAAAAAGCTGACGATAAAACAACACCAAGATCGCGAACGCCGAACCTGTCGAGACAAAAACTAAAAACATCCGATAATACCATTCCGGCATGATCGGCCACAAACTCTGCAACAAAATCAAATGGGCGCGCGAAGAAAACGGCAACCACGCGCTGATCCCCTGCACACACCCAAAAACGATCGATTTTAGAACGTCGAGAAGAAACGACATGAATTTTCCTCCTTTTACAATGAATGGACTAAATCCTTGAAAATTTCTCCCCTTATTTCATAATTTTTAAATTGATCAAACGAAGAACAAGCCGGCGACAATAAGATCACATCCCCCGGAACGGCGATCTTGACAGCCTCCTGTAAAGCCTCCTCCATCGTTTCCACGCTCTTCTGCCTCGAGAAGATCGAAGCAAATTGATCCTTTGTCTGACCAAAACTAAAACAATACTTGATCCTTTGATCAAACTGCTTCAAATCATCAAATGAAATATGCTTATCTTTTCCCCCACAAAGCAAGATCACATTCGAATCAAACGCCGAAAGCGCCGCGCAAGCAGCATGTGTATTGGTCGCCTTCGTGTCGTTGTAAAAACGAACCCCGTCGATCTCCTTTACGAACTCGATCCGATGCTCCACGCCCTTGAACGAGCGAATCACATCTTGGATCTTTTCCAAAGAAACACCCAACTTATACGCCATGCAAGAAGCCATCATCGCGTTGCCACAATTGAACGAACCCACGATCTTTAGATCCGACACATCAAACAAAACCGTATCCCAAAGCATCGCCTTGCCATCCTTGACATACAAATCCACATCTTGACGCGACAGCGAAAAATCGATCACTCGACAAGGAATGTTTTTCGCGTACTCCATGATCAAAGGATCATCCACATTCCGAATAAACCAATCCGACTCCGTGCAATTCTCATAGATCTTCATCTTCGAAGCATAATACGCATCCAAAGAATCCATATAATCCAAGTGATCCGGCGCTAGATTGCTCACCGCGCAAACGCTAGGATGAAACGTCTTCGTGCCCAGAAGCTGAAAATTACTCAGCTCCAAAGCCACATCCAACGACTCGCCAGCATGCTCCAAAACGATTTCCGAAAGCGGGATCCCAATATTGCCAGCCACTTGCGCGCTAGGATCCTTCTCTTTGAGCATCTCATACAAAAGAGTCGTGATCGTCGTCTTTCCATCCGTGCCCGTGATCGCTCCAAACTTAAACTCTTTCGCCACCGTATAGGCGAACTCGATCTCCGTATAGATTGGAACGCCCTTCTCCACGAAATAGCGGACAAACGGCGCCGAATATGGGATCCCCGGATTCTTCACGACAAAAGCATACTCCTTCTCCTTTAAAAAATCAGGATGCCCTTCATCATAGATCTCGATCCCGTCCAAACCATCGCGATCCACTTTCTTCATATCCGTCAAAACGACATGATACCCTTGCTTTTTGAGAAGCTTGCTTACAGCAATACCGCTGCGAGCCCCTCCAATGACCAATACGCTCTCCATCTAGATCACCCCCATGATCAAACCAACCAGCGAACAAACAATACCCGCCATCCAAAAGCGAGTGACCACCTTCTCTTCACTCCAACCGCCCTTTTCAAAATGATGATGCAGCGGCGCCATACGAAAGATCCTTTTCTTCGTGCGTTTATAATGCGAAACTTGAATGATGACCGAAAGCACTTCCGCCACAAAGACAAGCCCGATCACGATCAACAAAAGCTCCTGCTTCAAGACCATCGCAACAGCCGCGATCAAACCGCCCAAAGCCAAAGAACCCGTATCGCCCATAAAGATCTTGGCCGGATGCAAGTTGAACTTCAAATAACCAACAAGCGCGAAAACGACAAGCATGATCAAGAATGCCACATTCATCTTTCCTTGCATGAAAGCAAAAGCGATAAACGGAATCAGCGCGATGATCATCTGCCCTGCGCAAAGTCCATCCACCCCATCCGTAAAGTTGACCGCGTTCGTTTCCGCCGTAAACATGATAAAGACAAGAAAGAAATAAAAGAAACCAAGATCCACTTGAATATGCGCGATCGGGATCCAAACAGCTGTCGAAGCCGTCGATCGATACAACAAAAAGAAAACAACAGCCAATATGGACTGCAACAAAAATTTGACGCCGGGCTTCAACCCTTCATTGTCCTTTTTGACCACTATGATATAATCATCAATAAAGCCGATCAGCCCATACCCGACAAACGCCAATAAAATAATGGCCGTGTTCATATCGAGCTTAAAAGGCGAAAATAAAGAATACACGATATAGAGAAAAGTCGGAACTAGGATAAAAGCGATCCCGCCCATCGTCGGTGTGCCATTTTTTTTCTTATGGCTCTCAAGACCTTCTCCTCTTTCCGTCTGCCCAAATTTGATCTTATGCAAATAATCGATCAACGAAGGCATGATCAGAAGCATCAAGCCAAGCGAAAGCAAACAACCCGACGCCATTAAAAGACCAGTTGAAACATTCATGAATTTACAGACTCCTCACATTCATAAGGATTATAGCAAACTCCTTCATTGATGACAATTTGTTCTTGAAAAGCGTGAAAGAGGATGCTATTATGTTAAGGCAATTGTGCAACTGAAAGTAAAGGGGGCAAGCAAGATGTCAAGAAAATGTGCAATATCTGGTAGAGGTCCTTTATCTGGCAATAGACGTTCTCACTCTATGCACGCGACTCGTCGTAAATGGAATGTAAATCTTCAAAACGCGACGATCATGGTCGACGGAAAACCAACAAAAGTTCGCATTAGCGCTCGTGCCTTGAGAACATTGAAAAAGAAAAACGCGATCTAATCTTTATCAGACAAAACGAAGAGGGAAACCTCTTTTTTTTGTGCGTGAAAAAAAGAAGCTAGCTCGTCTTGAACCGCTTCTTTTTATAAGAACCTGTATACATCTTGGCCAGCTCCTTGTTCCACGGATGCACCTTCCGGTATACAACTGGCGAACTTTTCTTCATATACTCAGTTTCTAAAAACTCAAAATACGAACCTGGCGTGATGATCCCTCGAATCGAAAGCACATCGCTTCCAAGCTGCCCCAAGATCCAATCGATGAACGAAGCGCAATTGTCCCCGCACACCCAATACGTCTTGAACTTGCCTTGCTTGATCTTATAAAACTTGGCACCCGTTCGATAATGCAGCCGACACGGATAATCCTGGGCATATTGATAAAAATGATCATAATCGCCCGTCTTCTCCAATTCACAATACCACCGATACGAATTAGCCTGCAGCTTCCTGAGCTCGCGCTCAACAAGCGCCTGCTCTTTGGGCTCTAAACAGATCCCGTACTCAAAAATCGAGTTGTTCTCCGCCCGCATCGCATTGGCGATATATTGATTGAGCTCCACATTGAAAAACACGCCATCCCCAAGCGTCTGCATCAAGTGAAACGATTGAGCATCGTAGTTTCCATACGAATAGACAAGATCTTTATAAGCGAAGCATATATGCCCGATCTTTTGAAACCCATCCGGACCGACATGCACCATCACCTTGAGCTGCGGCTCTTGGTCGCTTTTGTATTCGCTCAAATCAATCGTTTTACCTTCCTGTAAATACGCGTTGATCCCTTGGATGACCCGATCCGGAATAAAGACTGCGAAAATCGGTGGGATCATGATCCTAAACGAACGCTTCCATCGATACTTCTTTTCTGGCTGCACGCTTTGCCAACTATCATGCAAATATTGAACGCCTAAGATCATAAAATACAAACCAAAAAACTGCAGCAGACGATCCGTCGTCACCATATTGGACCATAAAAGAAAAAGGCCTAGCCCAATATAGGCGATCCCAAGCAAAAGAAAGAAAAAAGAACCTTTCATCCCGTTGATATAATGAATCCCCACTTGAACGGTGCACGAGATCCCGATCAATAAACAATACGACGCGAACATGACCCGGATGATCCATTCTGGAAACTGCCTATATTCCATCAAGAACAAAACGAAAAAAAGCGACAAGAACGCGAACAACAAATCGATCTTCTTTCTTTTTTTCGAAAACAAATACAATAAATACACCGTATTGATCAAAAAATAGATCACGCTCAAATTCAAAATGAGCGAAAAGATACGGTTCGGAATACATACACAAAACAAACCGGAAATGATCAAAATAAACCCTGTGACCACGCTCATCCAAACTTCATGCATGCTCTTCCTCCCTTTCTTGCCTATTCATCGCTCATCACGCAAAGAATCGCTCCATCCTCCACGATGACAACACCTTCTTGATCGACGATTGAATTCGACAACGTATAAATATCCGAAACATCGATCTCTCGATGCTCGAGCGGATATAAAAACCCCTCCAAGGTGATCGTCGCCTTTCCTACCGCGAAAAACGAGACATTTTTATACGTGTTTTTCAAGACGTGTTTTCCTCTTTGAAAAAGAGACACATTTTGTTTCTCGTCCCATAAAATCAAATCAGGATAGTGATACATCAATAGCCGCAAATTCGCGATCGTATGATCGATCCGCTTCGACAAAGCGCCGCACAAATAGATCGGCGAACAACCTTTCTCTTTGACAAGACGCAAAGCGAGCTGCGCATCCGATTCATCTTTCATGATCGGATGCTTTTCGATCTTGACTAAGCTTTCGATCTTTTCATACGCTTCTTGACTCATCGAATCAAAATCGCCCACCGCGAATTCGACTGGAAATTCCTGCTCTAATAAAGTCAGCACCCCCGCGTCGACGCCAACATAAATGGCGTTTTCCACAAATGGGATCGTTTTGGCCAAAGGCGTCACTAAAACAGCCGGTCTCATTCAAGCAGTCCTTCGATGCTTTTGATGATATCGTTTTTAAAAACGTAGCTTCCAGCCACCAACGTATCGCAGCCAGCCAGCAACGCTTTTTTATAAGTGGAAGCGTTGATTCCGCCATCGATCTCGATCCGATACCCAAGATCTTGCGCTTTGCGCGCATCATACAGCCAACGGACTTTATCGAGCTGGTCTTCCATGAACGACTGTCCTCCAAATCCTGGCTCCACCGACATGACCAGCACAAGATCAAGATCATTTAAAAGCGAAGCGAATTGTTCGATATTTGTCTTCGGCTTCACGCTGATCCCCGCTTGCGCACCAAGTTCATGGATCTTTTGAAGAAGCGCTTTGATGCGCGAAGGATCATTGTTCAGCGCTTCTGTATGAAAAGTAATCAAGTCCGCCCCATTTTGAATAAAGATCGGCGCGAAAAAAGCAGGATCGTCCACCATTAAATGAACATCCATAAATAAAGGAGCCGCTTTTTTGAATCCTCGCAAAATATCCGGACCAAATGTGAGATTTGGCACAAAATGGCCATCCATCACATCAAAATGAAGCCATTTCGCTTTCGAATCCATCAGCGCCTTCAACTGTTCATCCACATGCCCATAATCTAGCGATAAGATCGAAGGGGCAATGACCAATTCATTCTTTTCCATTAAAAAACCTTTCTATTGAGCGACTCTTCCTTGAGCGCTTTATAATCCTCGTAGTAAGCCGAAGGGATCTTGCCTTCCTCTACGGCCGATTTCACGCGACAATCCGGCTCATTGATATGATTGCAATCAGCAAACCGGCACGAACCGATATAAGGCGAAAACGCCTTAAGATGCGCATCTAGATGCTTCAAATCAAAATTTGAAAAATCAAGCGAAGAAAAGCCTGGCGTATCGGCTACAAGTCCTCCAGCCACCTCATGCAGCGCTGAATAGCGCGTCGTATGCTTTCCTCTTCCTAACGCTTTTGAAATTTCCTGCGTCTGCAGCTGAAAGCGAGGATCGAGCCGATTGAGCAACGAACTCTTTCCAGCGCCCGATTGTCCGCAAAGCACGCTCACTTTATCTTTCAAAACCGCTTTGAGCGCTTGATCATCGCTTTCTGGATATGAATACACGATCGTATATCCACAATTTTTTAAAATCGCAAGATACGCTTCGATCGTCTTTCTTTCTTGCTCGCTTGCTAGATCCCACTTCGTGATGCAGATGATCGGCTCCACATTCGAGAGCTCGACCACAAACAGCAGCCGGTTGAGCAAGCGCTCAGAAAAATCTGGATCTTTGCATGAAGTCACCACGAGCGCCTGGTCGATATTTGCGACCGTTGGCCGAAGAAGCTGATTCTTTCGAGGCAAGATCTTCAAGATCCGATACGAATCCTGCACTTTTTCGTATTCGACATGATCGCCGACCATTGGCGCCTTGGATCGCCGCATCTTTCCTCGCGGAGCGGCGACCACTTTTTCTTCCTCGTTTTCGATCGTATATTGATTGGAAATGATTTTAATAATTGTTCCTTGTTTCATACTTGTTAATAATACAACGTGACGACGCTGTCTGTTCCTTCCTGCGTGTAGCTTGATCCTGGTTTTGGCGTAACGCTGATCACTTTATTGGAAGAAGACGAAGATGTCTTTCTTAAATTGACCGCGATCCCTTCTCCATTCAAATACTCTTTCGCCTCATAAACATCCATACCGATCAGCGTATCCGGGATGATGATCGTCGGATATTCGCTCACGACAAAGCGGATCGTCTCATAGGCGCTAGGATCGATCTTGTCTCCTGGCTCTAATCCGCTCTGTTCTAAGATCACGCCAGGATACGTGTTTGGTTCCCCTTTGTATTCGATCTCCATATTCAGCTCGACACCTTGCTGTTGAAGATCTCTTTGAACATCTTCCAAATACAAGCCCGTATAATCCTGGATCATGAAGCTCGGCCCTTTGGAGATCTCGACGATCAATGGCGCGTCGTCTTTTACGATCGAGCCAGGCTTTATGCTTGTCTTATAGATTTCTCCAGCAGGAATATCATCTTGGACCACTTCTTTCCATTCAATGTGATCCGTTTGAAAATGCGCGTTCTGCAAGGCAAGGATCGCCTGCTCTTTTTGCATATGCATTAGATCCGGCATTTCTTCATACCCTAAAAACCCTTTAAAGCGGACGATCCCGCTCACAAGCAAGATCATACACAAGATCAAGCAGCTCGAAACGATCCCGGCCCCCCACAACAAAAGCGAATGCGGATTTGGCTTGGGATCCACAGGCTTGACCTCCTTTTGGATAGGATTGGTGCGGATCGCTCCATCCTTGATCTCGATGATATCGATCGTAGGATGCTTGAGCTGGATTCGAGGCATATTCAAATATTGGGCCTCCAGACAATGCTCGAGATCGTACAACATTTCTCGAGCGTCCTCATAGCGCTCCTTGACATCTTTGGCACTCGCCTTGATCACGATATTTTCCACCGACTGCGGGATCTGCGGATTGAAAAGACGCGGATAAGGCAGCGGCTCGCGAAGATGCTTGATCGCGATCTCTGTAGGCGTGTTCCCACGAAAGGGAACATCCCCTGTGAGCAGTTCATAAAACACGATCCCAAGCGAATAAATATCGATCTGTTCGTTCGGTTCTTTTCCTTGCGCCGTTTCTGGCGCCAAGTAATGCGCCGAACCCATCACGGTATTGTAGTAGGTCAGCTGGACCGCGTCGTTGGCGATCGCGATCCCAAAATCGGTCAGCTTAGCTGTCCCGTCATCTTTGACCAATACATTTTGCGGCTTGATATCCCGATGAATGATATGATTGGCGTGGGCTTTGGCGATCGCGGAGGTCAGCTGCTTCATGATCGAGATCGCTTCATGATAATCAAGCGCCCCACGCTGGTTGATCAGCTGCTTGAGCGTCCGGCCACGAATATACTCCATCACGATATAATGGTAGCCATCCGCTTCTCCCACATCATAAATATCCACCACATTGGGATGCGATAATTTTGATGCCGCGCTCGCTTCTCTTTGGAAGCGAACGAGGGTCATCGGATCGTTGGCCAAGCTTTGACGCAAGATCTTGATCGCCACTTCTCTTGATAAAATGAGATCTTGGGCTAGATACACATCCGCCATGCCGCCTTGACCGATCAAAAAGAGGATCTTGTACCGTTTTCCGATCACATCAATCATGCAGATCGCCCTCCTCTTTTTCTAAAATAACGATCGTGCAGTTATCTAAACCGCCCGCTTGATTCGCGCGCGAAATCAAGATGCTCACCTTTTCCTGAAGCGTAAAGATCTCAGAAGCTAGCACTGCCTCGATTTCCGAATCGTCGACATATCCATGCAAACCATCCGAACATAAAATGAGCGCTTTATAGTTGTTGGCGATCTTATGCAGATCCATCCGATAGACGCGCCAAACGCCTAAGGCAGATGTCAATGTATTGCGCTGGGCGTGGCCTTTTGCTTCCTCGTAGGAGAGCTTGCCTTCTTTTAGAAGCTGAGCGATCACAGAATGATCCTCGCTCATTTGAATGAATCCATCTGGATAGAGCGCGTAGAGCCTTGAGTCGCCGACATTGAAAATATACGTACCTTTTTTGGTGATGATCACCCCGACACAAGTCGTTCCCATGCCTCTTTGTTTTTTATTATGCATCGATTTCGTATAGATCTTGTCGTTGGCTTTATTCAAACTTTCTTGGATGAAGACGCTCACTCTTTTATCTTTACTAAGATCTGGCGCCTTCATGAATTCTTCATAAATACAATTCACAGCGATATGGCTCGCGACTTCGCCGGCTTGGCTGCCGCCAATGCCATCGCAAACAACAGCTAGCCAATCACCATTGCGATTTTTGGTGACACAGTAGTCGTCTTCGTTGCTTTTGCGCACTAAGCCGATATCGGTGTTCCCACAAACTTTCATTCCCCGTTTCCTTTCCGAATTTCTTTGATGCGAAGCTGTCCGCATGCCGCATCGATATCGTTTCCATGTTCTTTACGGATCGTCGCCCGGACGCCTTCCTTCATCAATTGATCATAAAACGCCATCGCTTCCTCGTGATCGACGCTTTTGAACTTCTTTTCGTCCACGCTGTTGTAAGGGATCAAATTCACATAAGCGTTCAACCCTTTTAAAAGATGGGCAAGCTGCTTGGCGTGCTGCTTTTGATCATTGATCCCTTTAAGCAGGATATATTCAAAGGTAAGCCGACGATTGTTTTTAGAACAATAATACCGGATCGCTTCCATGAGCGTATCGAGCGGATAGGCGTGATTGACTGGCATGAGCTGATCGCGCAGCGTATTATTCGGCGCATGCAGCGAGATCGCTAAATTATATTGATATTTTGCGTCCGCGAATCGATAGATCATCGGCACGATCCCGCAAGTCGAGATCGTAATATGGCGAGCGCCGATCGCCAAGCCTCGATCGTGATTGATCGTCGATAAAAAATTCATCACGTTGTCATAATTATCAAAAGGCTCCCCTGTTCCCATCACAACGATATGAGAGAGTCTCTCTTCTTGTTTGTCGAGCTCCTTTTGTACATACATCACTTGCGCGACCATTTCAGCGCTTGTCAAATTTCTTTTTTTCTTCGTCAATCCGCTCGCGCAAAACGCACATCCCATATTGCATCCCACTTGGGACGAGACACAGACGCTTCTTCCATAATCAAAATACATGAGCACGCTTTCTAATAACGCCCCATCTTCGGTCTGGAACAAAAACTTCGTCGTTCCATCTTTCGCTGTTTGTTTTTTGACGAGCTTGAGAGGATTGATCGCGAATTCCTGCTGCAGCAAATCTCGGGTCTCTTTGGATAAATTGCTCATTTCCTCAAACGAATCGACCCGTTTTCGATACAGCCATTCAAAGATCTGCTGTCCGCGAAACGGCTTCCACCCGCAATCTTGAGCAAATTCTTTCATTTGATCGTAATTCAGATCATAGATGCTTTTCATGAACGTCTTCCTTCCTTTTTAATTTGGCCATATAAAATCCATTATGGATCGATGTTGGAAACAGTGTTTTCTCATCGACCTTTTCAAAATCGTTGTGCGCCTTCAAAAAGCGCTCGATTTGTTTTTCATTTTCTTTTTTGTTCAAAGTGCATGTCGAATACACAAGAATCCCGTCGTATTTGACGTGTTTCGCGCCTTCTTCTAGGATCTTGTATTGGAGCGGGATCAAAGAATCCATGTCTTCCGGCTTCATCTCCAGTTTGATATCTGGTTTTCTTGAAAGCGTACCATAACCAGAACATGGCACATCGCAAAGCACCCGATCATACAAGCCAAAACCTTCTAGATCGCTCGCGTCTTGTTGTTGGGCGATCACATTATGAAGATGCAGCCGTTCGATATCGTTTTCGATCAGCTGGACTCGATGGGCATGCAGATCCAAAGCCGTGATCTCTCCTATTCCTTCGATCCTCTCAGCGATTGCCATCGTCTTTGTTCCTGGCGCAGCGCACGTATCCAAGATCCGCTCTTCTTTTTGCGGATCGAGAAAGCGCACGATCTCATACGCGCCTGCGTCTTGGATCGAGATCTTTCCTTGGCTATAGTAAGGGTTTTCATAGATCGCGCCACCCGAATAGAGATAGATGGGGTCTTGAAGAAGCTCCATCACAGAAAGCGAGCGAATCTCATCTTCGCTAGTATCGATCAAATTCCGTCGGATACTCAAGGGAAGCGAAGCGTTGGAGGCTTTCGCGATCTCTTCTGTTTTTTGCTCGCCATATTGGTGGATCCACATCTTGATAAGCCAATCCGGCAGCGAATAGCGAAGAGCGAGCGAATGTTGAGGATCCTGTTCTGGAAGGCTTGGATCCTTTTCGACCTTCCTTAAGATCGCGTTGACAAAACCGGCTGTATGGACTTTTGTTTGTTTAGCGATCTCGACGGCTTCATCGATGATCGCATACGAAGGAACTTTTTTTAAAAAGAGCATCTGATAGACCGACATTGTTAAAAGAATCTTGATCTTGAGAGGCACTTTTTGCTTCGTGTTGGCGTGCTGCTTCCAGATGGCTTCACAATAGCGGTAGTTCTGCAGCGTTCCATAGAAGATCTGGGTCGCTAGTTTGCGGTCTTTTTCTTTGACTTGATGTAAATTTTGTTTGAGATAGAGATTGGAATACGCGTGTTCAAAGATAACAGCGTACAATGCGTTCAAGATCCATTTTCTAACCATGATCATCACTCCTCCAGCATCAATGGATGCATATTGATCTCGAGTTTGACAGCGTTCGATTTATAACGATGGGCCAAAGCCCAGATCGTCGTTTCCAAGTGTTCTTGACTTTTGTCTTTGAGAAGCAGACGAACGCGCTTTTTTTTCTGCCGCATCGAAATTTCGATCGGCCCGAGCACCCGTTGCTCTTTGAGCTCGTCTTTGACTTTCCTTGCCTCGAAAAGCGCTTGAGAAAGTTCTGCGTGAGAAAAAATCAATGTTGCCATATAGGTAAAGGGTGGATAGTTTCCTAGATGCCGGTACTGCATTTCGGTTTGAAAAAACTTCCGATAATCATGGTTGAGCACGCTTTCCATGACATAGTGCGAGCGATCGAACGTCTGAATAAGCACTTCCCCTTCTTTATCGGCTCTTCCCGCTCTTCCAGAGGCTTGCTCGAGCATCTCATACGTCGTTTCATTGGCTCGATAATCGCTTCTGACAAGTCCAGCATCGGCTTGCAGGATCCCAACAAGCGTGACATTCGGAAAATCTAAGCCTTTGGCGACCATTTGCGTACCAATCAAGATATCCCCCTCTTCTTCAAACGCTTTCAAAAGTTTTTGATGGGCGTTTTTTTTACGGGTCGTATCGGCATCCATGCGAACGATCTTGGCTTCCGGAAACTTGGTTTGGATCGATCCTTCCAGCTTCTCTGTTCCCATGCCATGTTGATAAAAATCGTGAGAGCCGCACTTCGGGCATGTGTTCGTGTTAGGATATGTATTTCCACAACAATGACATACTAGCGTGTTCTCGCTTCGATGATACGAGAGGGCGATTCCACAATCTGGACAAAGGATCGTCTCTTCGCATTTTCTGCATTTCATCACCGGCAAATAGCCTCTTCGATTGAGCAAAAGGATCGTTTGTTCTTTTTTTGCGAGCCTATCTTGGATCTTATCGAGCAAGTTCTTTGAAAGACCACCCTCTACCTCGCCTTCCCTTAGATCGACCAGCTCGATCTTTGGCATCGATTTAGCAATCCTTCTTTTTAATTCGACAAGCGTATAAAGACCTTTATATGCTCTTGCATACGATTCGAGCGAAGGGGTGGCGCTTGCTAAAACGAGTTTGCAGTGATGGTAGGCGCTGCGAAACAAGGCGATATCTCGGGTATGGTATTTTGGCATCGCGTCTTGTTTATAGCTTGTATCGTGTTCTTCATCCATCAAGATGAGGCCTAGATCATGAAAGGGCATGAAACAGGCCGAGCGGGTCCCGACAACGATCTGCACTTCCTTGTTTTTGACCATTTGGTATTGCTGATATTTTTCGGAGGCGCTAAGTTGAGAATGATAAATCGCGATCTTTTGTTGGAAGCGGGCTTTGACGCGTTGGATCATCAATGGCGTCAATCCGATTTCCGGAACGAGAAAGAGCACTTGCTTGCCTTGCTCGATCGTCTCTTTGGCCAGCTGTAAAAAAACTTCCGTTTTTCCTGAGCCTGTCACGCCGTGAAGAAGGAACGTGCTATTTTCTTCGTTTCTGATCGTTTCGATCGCTTTTTCTTGATCCTCGCTTAAGATCGGAGGTCGATCTTCTTCATAATCCGAGGCGATCTCTTCTTGTTTTTCGCGCTTGATGGAGCGAATATAGCCTTTTTCTAAAAGCTGCTTCGTATGGGTCTTGGCTTGTTTGCGGAAAAGAGAAGAGCGCATCGGAAGCATCGGCTGCAGTTTTTCAAAGAGTTCTTTGGCTTTTGGTGTTAAAGAAGACATCCCTTCTCCTTGTTCAAACCATTCTTCCATGATGATCGGCTTTGTTTTGGATTGAACACGTAAAGAGGGAGGCAGCATCGTTTTGAAGCAGCTCATTTTGCTGGCGACATACGTATTGCTCATATATTCGGCGAGTTCGAAGAGCTCGTCGTTCAAAAGCGGTTTTTCATCAAGAACTTCCAAGATCTCTTTGGCTTGAAAGTCCGTGGGCTTCTCGCATTCGCCCATGACGATCGCCACCATTTCTTTATGATTGAATTCAACTTTGACTCGTATTCCTCGCTCTAATTTTTCTTTGGAATGATAGGTGAACATTTGATTCAAAGATAGAGCGAGTGGTTCTACATATACTTGGATAAAAGGCATGTTTTTATTATACAACACTCGACAAGCAAAAAGCATTCACGTAGAGAATGAATGCTTATTGTTCCATATACTTCTTTAAGTTGGCTTCGTGATCGATGATCGGCTCGATCTTTCCCTCTTTGCTTGTGGCGACAACCATCACCCCAGGTCCATGTCCGCTCGTAAAGGAATCGGAATGAACGATCACGCCGATGCTCACAGCGCCTTCTTGATAGTTTGGTCCATAGGTGCAGTCATGATCCTGGATCGCGACAAAATCGCCAAAGCGCAGATCGTTTAATCCAAAGCGTTCATTGGCTTTAGGATCCTGGGTCATGATATCGTAATCGCCTTCCATCAATGTCGAAGAGCCTAGACCAGAGCCCATCAAATACGCAGGCACGATCGTGACCACTGGCCAAACGATATGATCCTCTCGTTCTTGGATCGGCATTTTTTCAAGCAGATTCGGATCGATATTCATCATATAGATGCTAGGGTAGTCGAGAAGCTTCAAACCTTGTCCGAAAGCCTTGACTAAAAAGGTTTCATTGCCATCCATTTCCTCCAGCACTTCCTTTGGAAAGTAGACCATCGTATGATCGATTCCTCCATGCGTGCCAGTCACATAGCCTTTTTCTCCTTTTTTTGGGCCGCTGAGCACTTTGACTTCATTACCTAGACAAGCGAAAGTCTCCAAGGCGTGGTTTTCTTTCGGACTTGGATTGGCTAAAGAGATGCCAGGTTCGATATGATCGCCAACGACATCCATGCAAGAATCGCCGATCGCATGCGAATAGACGATCCCGCCTGTTCCGATCGGGATCCTTCCTTTTCCATCGTATCCAACTCGATACCCTCCGATACGAGGATGATCGACTGTGCCAGACACTGCGATCTTAACTAGTTTTTCTTGATTGGTTCTCATTTTTTTTCTCCTTGCTCAATTCATCGAAAGCGAATACGGCTACGGCGCTTGCGCTATCTAAAGCATTGCGGAACTCCCGTCCATATTCAATATATAAATTTTGATCGCTCGCTTCTAAGATCGTCCTAGAAAGGCCGCGAAGCGCGCCACCGATTGCGATACAGTTCGTTTTTTCATAGCTGAACGAAGCCATCGAAAGGGCATTGTTCCGATAGGCGCAATATAAAGGAATTTGGTGCTCCTGCAAATAAGCGACGACTTCTTTTTCGCTAGCCATCGCGATCTCTAATCGCTCAAATGCGCCAGCGCTTGCTTTTAAGATCGTACTATAGGCGTTAGTCCAATCGCGTTTTGGCAGGATAAGCAGATTGCAGCCCGCTGCATACAGCGTTCGGCAAATACTGCCTAGATTATAAGGATCTTCGACTCCTTCTACATAAAAAAGCATGCCTTCTTTTTTTGAAAGTGTTGAAAGCGTAGGTAAACTTCTTGGCCTGGCTTTCAAAACGATGCCGCCATGGCTCTTTGAAGAGGCGAGCGCATCGAGCTCTTTTCTTGTTTTATAGAGGACGGGAATCTTTTTTTGTTTGGCGATGGCGATGATGTAGGCGATATCTTTTGTTTTTTTAAGAGGATCGACATAGAGGGCGATCGGTTCGCTTTTGGCTTCTTCAATGATCGCTTTGCATGAGATCGTTCCTTGATAAATAGCTTCCATACTTTGCATTGTAGCTTGTTTTATTCTTTTTTTCTATCCCATTGTCCGTAATGTTCATTCTTCGAAAAAATATGCTACTATATTTTGGAAAGAAGTGGAGGTTAAAATGCATATAGAAGTCACCAAAGAGATGCGCCGAAAGATCATCGTGTATTCTTCATCTCTTGTGATCGCGATCCTCGTGTTTGTTTTGATCAGCCGCTTTGATGGTGTCCTTTCGATCATCGGCCGGCTTTTTCATATTTTATTTCCTTTTATCCTTGGGTTTGCGATCGCCTTTATATTAAATCAGCCCGTTATGACTTTTGAAGAAAAAGTGCTGGGAAAAACAAAGCTGCCAACGAGCGCGAAGCGGATCTTATCGGAGATCGTGATCTTCGTTTTAGCGATCGGCTTGTTCGTATTGGTCGTGAGCATGGTCGTTCCTTCTCTTGTCGATTCGCTTAAAACATTCATGGGCAATGTGCAAGAGTATTCGAGCACGCTCCAATCGTATTTAGAGCTTTTAGCGAAAAACTTACAGATCTCGACCGAAACGATCGAACAATGGTTCAGCGAGCTCGACTTGCTGCCAAGCATTTCCGTTTGGATCAAGAACTATATCCCGAAGATCGCCGATTTCTCGTTTGGTTTCGTGAAAGAACTCATGAATATCATCATCGCGATCGCGGCCGCTTTCTATATCTTGCTCGATAAAGAATCGCTCGTCCGCGCTGTCAAGAAGATCAACTACTCGATCTTTTCCAAAGAGATCGCCAACTATTTGACCTTGTTTTCTCATGACGCCAAAACTGTATTCGAGCAATATATCGTCGGCAATTTGCTCGATTCCTTTATCGTTGGGATCGTCTGTTATTTTGTGATGCTTTTGCTGCGCTTTCCGTATGCGCCGATGATCGGCTTTATCGTAGGGGTGACCAATGTCATTCCGATCTTTGGCCCATTTTTAGGAGCGATCCCGGTGATCGTGATCTTGTTGCTGATCAACCCGTGGCAATCCCTGATCTTCGCGATCTTCATTTTGGTACTGCAACAGATCGATGGCAATATCCTCAAGCCAGTGATCTTAGGGGATAAACTTGGCATTTCCGGATTCTGGATCTTGTTTTCAGTCACGATCGGGGGTTCGCTTTTTGGCGTGATCGGCATGTTCTTAGGGGTTCCGATCTTCGCTTTGCTGTATGCGTCATTAAAAGACCTCTCCCAGATCATGCTAGAAAAGAAAAACATTGAAATCAACGATGAAACAGGGATTATCGAATAGAAGAAGCGAAAGCTTCTTTTTTGCTTTTTTGGCTTTGAGCCTCTAAAATTGGCACGAGGAGGGATATCTTGGAACTTATTCTAGAAGGGGTGCATCATGCTTTTGAAGACACATGGCTCATGCTCCCATTATTATATATTGCCTATTGCATCATTGAGTATTTCGAGCGAAAGGACAATCAAGACGATTCTTTGTTTTTCGCTCTACAAAAGTATGGTCCTTTGATCGGGGCTCTGATCGGCTTGATCCCGCAATGCGGCTTTTCGATCTTAGCGGCGATGCTTTTTGTCCAGAACAACATTACGATCGGGACTTTATTGGCTGTCTTTATCGCGACCAGCGATGAAGCGATCCCAATCCTGCTTTCCGAGCCCCGCTTATTTGGAACGCTCGGTTTGCTCTTGGTGTGCAAGTTCTTGATCGCGATCATTGCCGGTTATTTTGTGGATCGTTTGATTTTCAAGCATCAAAAGATCGCACGCTTTGAAGATATGGAGGAAGAAGAGGATGAGGAATGGGATGAGGATGAACAGGCGGCATCGAGCTGTCCTTGTTGCTATCCGCAATATCCACTTTGGCTCTCGGCGCTCATTCGGAGCGTGAAAATCTATCTCTTTATCTTTATCGTCACTTTCGTCTTTACGATCTTGATTCATGTCGTCGGCGAGGCGACCTTATCCAAGTTCTTATTGACAAACAGCATATGGCAGCCGATTCTCGCGTCGATTTTTGGCTTCATTCCAAACTGTGCGGCGACTGTTGTATTATGTCAGCTTTTCGCGCTAGGTCAATTGAGTTTTGGCTCGCTTCTTGCTGGCTTGATCACGAATGCTGGTCTTGGTTTTCTAGTCTTGTTCCAATATGGGGAAAAGAAAAAGACGATCTTGACGATCGCCTTGATCTTATGGATCATCGCTGTTCTAAGCGGTATGATCGCTTCTCTATTTTTCTAAGAGCGCTCGCGCTCTTTTTTTTAATCGAGAGGCGGTTGATAAAAGTTGCCGTAAAAGTTGGCTGTTTTATACGTATTGACGATGACTTTAGGATCGGCTTGACGCACGACTTCGATCACATCACGCGCTTGATAGGAGTTGACGACAGTCTTGCAGATGTAAAACTTTTTATTCGAATACGCTCCATACGCTTCAATCACGCTCATCCCATGTCGACACGAGAGCATGAAGGCGTCGATGACTTTTTGCGGATGCGAAGTCGTGAACTCGATCGTCATTTGTTCGTATCGTTGATAGAGCGATGAGATCGTCTTTGTCGATAAAAACTGAAAGATGATCGAATATCCGGCATGGATCCATCCGAACATAAATCCATAACAAACATACATGACGCAGTTGAAATAAAAGACATAATCCCAGATCCCTTTATGGATCTTGTTGGAAACATATTGCGCGATAAAGTCGGTTCCTCCCGTCGATCCCCCAGCCCGCAAGGCAAGCGAGATCGAAAAGCCCCATAAGACACCGCCAAATAAAATATTAAGGACCATATCATCAAAAAATGGTTTGAATTCTAGGCTTTGTAATAGGAGCGATACGAGCGTGAATTGTACAGAGCTCAAAAAAACAAAGCGTTTCGAGATCCCTTTGACACACAAGAGCGCGGCTGGAATATTGAGCAACAAGATTCCAAGCGAAGTCGAGAAATCAATGTGAATGAGCTTGAGCGCCTTGTTCATAAACAACGCGATTCCAGTAAATCCGCCAGAAATCAGATCGCATGGTGCCATGAACACTTGCAGAATATAGACTTGCAAAAGCGCGCTGATGATCACCATTCCTAGCGAGATGATCAACTTGAATTTTTTATTCTTATTGAGTTTTTTGATCCATTCTATGACATTCTTCATATTTTTACCCTTGCCTCAATTCTTCCATGATCCGGCTTTCTTCTTCTTTCGCTCCCCAAATAATAAAGACTGTTTTCGATTTCTGAGAAAGCTCTTCTAAATAATCTGTGAATTCAGGAAATCGTTCCATCCCTTCTTTTCGATGCCGTACCTCGATCACGATCGGATCATACTCTTCTAAAAAAATCGTACGTGGATCGTGGATGCTTTTTTCATCGATCTTAAGAAGCACGCACAGCTCTTTCATCGGCTCCTTCGTGCTTTTAAGGTCGAGGATCTGTTTTTTCATCTTCTTGCTCGAAAAACTCGGCGAGCTTGCTTAAAAGCTTGTTCAAATCAAATTCATGGTCTGTAAAGGCTTCGAAGTTTTCAAGCTGTTTTTTTAGGAGTTGTCTTTGTCCTTCGATGCGTTTGACAAGCTCAGGATGGAGCTGGAGTGTATTCATTCGATGATCAATCTGACTAGGAACTTTTTGAAGCAGACCCCGCTTTTCATAATTGGCGACCATTTGGGTCACAGCAGCGGGTGAGACGTGTAAATGGGTCGCGAGATCCTGCATCGTAATCGGACTTTTAGAGTGATACACCCAATCTAATATCGTCAAGTCCCGCGCTTTTAAATACGGATAGACGGAGAGCTCGTCTTTCCATATTTTTCTGACCCTGGCAAGAACCGTTAAAAGAAGATCGAGCGTAGAAGCTTCGCCGTTCTTATCCATGCATTTTCTCCATGATTTGAGCTAAGGCGTCTTGGGCGATCTGAAGCTGTTCTTGATATGTTTTTAATTTTTTGCTCTCGGCTTCGACTTTTTGAGCTGGCGCTTTGTTGACAAAATTTGGATTTGACAACATTTTTTCGCCTCGCATCACTTCTCCGTTCAGTTTTTTGATCTCTTTTTCCCATTTGGCTTTTTCTTCTTCAAGATCGATCAGCTCGTTCATCGCCACTTCAAGAAGGGCGTGAGAGATCGTACGCTGCAATACATCGTCGGTATGCAGATCGTCAGCAATGCTCGCGTGGGCCATTCCGGAAAGAAGCGTTTTTAAGTGCTCATCAAGTTTGGCGAGCTCTCCATCTTGGGTTTTCAATGTGATCCACAGCTCGGCACTTGGCTTGAGATGGTATTCGTTCTTGATCTCGCGAACAGCCTGAATTGCCGAGATGAGCATTTCCATTTGTTCTTTTTCATCCAGAGAATAATCAAGTTCGATAAGTTCTGGCCAGTTTTCTTGGTTGATCGATTGTTTATGGCCTGGCAGCTGCAAATAGATCTCTTCCGCGATAAATGGCGTGAATGGAGATAAAAGGATCAAGATGTTTTTAAGGACATACGCTAATACGGCTTTTGTCGTCTCTGCTTCTTTCTTGTTTTCGCTTTTGAGAGCCGGCTTCGAAAGTTCGATATACCAGGAACAGAAATCATTCCAAATAAAGTCATAGAGCTCGTTTCCCGCGATCGAGAGCTCATAGCGATCCATATTGAGGCGGACGCTTTTGATCGTTTCATTGAGCTTTTCTAGGATCCACTTATCCGCCATCGACAAGTCTTCTTTCGAGAACGAAGTATTATTTTCATCCAACTGCATCAATACGTAGCGAGAAGCGTTCCAGATCTTGTTGATGAAGTTCCAAGAAGCGTCGATCTTCGTTTCGTCATAGCGCAGATCCAATCCAGGGGCGGAGTTGGTCGTCAAGAAGAAGCGCAAAGCGTCGGCGCCCTTTTGATCGATCACATCCATCGGATCGACACCATTGCCTAGCGATTTTGACATTTTTCTTCCTTGATTGTCTCGGATCAATCCATGGATCAGTACATCCTTAAAAGGACGGTTTTTCATGATATAGCGAGTTTGGAACGCCATTCGCGCGACCCAGAAAAAGATGATGTCATAGCCTGTCACGAGAACATCGTTTGGAAAATACCGTTCTAGATCGGCTGTTTTTTCTGGCCAGCCTAACGTAGAAAATGGCCAAAGTGCAGAAGAGAACCACGTATCGAGGACATCCTCATCTTGGATCCACTTCCCTTCTGTTGGGGCTTCTTTCCCGACGTAGATCTCCTTTGTGTCTTGGTTGGTCCATGCCGGGATACGGTGTCCCCACCACAATTGACGGGAGATGCACCAGTCTTCGATGTTCTCGAGCCATTGCTCAAACGTATGGTTGAAGCGGCTAGGAACGAAGCTGATCTTTTGCTCGCCATTTTGGTTTTTGAGGACCTCTTCGGCAAGAGGTTTCATTTTAACGAACCATTGTTTGGAAAGATACGGTTCTACGATCGCACCTGTGCGTTCCGAATGTCCAACTTGGTGTGGATGTTCTTCGATATGATCGACGACACCTGCTTTTTCGAAATCTTCCACAAGCGCTTTTCGGCACTCGAAGCGGTACATGCCTTCGTATTTACCAGCCAGAGCGTTCATCGTTCCATCTGGATTCATACAGATCGGCATTTTCAAATTGTATTTTTTCGCGAGCTGAAAATCGTTAGGATCATGCGCTGGCGTACATTTCATCACGGCTGTCCCGAAATCCATGTCGATATAATCATCCGCCATGATCGGCAGCTCTTCTCCATTGGCCGGATTGATCGCATGTTTACCAACTAAATGGGTATAACGCGTATCATCGGGATGGACGAAGATCGCTTGGTCGGCGAACATCGTTTCTGGCCTGGTCGTAGCGATGATCAGCGTATCGCCTGTTTCTTGGACTTTGTATTTGAAATAGTACATATAGCCCATGATTTCTTTATGTTCGACTTCGATATTGGATAGAGCGGTCATCGCTTCTGGATCCCAGTTGATGATCCTCTCTCCTTGATAGATCAAGCCATCGTTATAGAGATCGACAAACACTTGTTTGACCGCTTCGCTCAAGCCTTCATCCATCGTGAATCTCTCGCGAGTGTAATCAAGAGACAAGCCGAGTTTGGCCCATTGTTTGCGGATCGTAGAAGCGTATTCTTCTTTCCACGCCCATGCTCGTTCCAAAAACTTTTCGCGGCCGATGTCGTAGCGGGAAATTCCCTCTTCTTTTAGGCGGGCGTCGACTTTGGCTTGGGTCGCTATGCCGGCATGATCCATTCCCGGAAGCCAAAGAACATCAAATCCTTGTAGCCGTTTGTAGCGAGATAAAATATCTTGGATCGTCGTATCCCACGCGTGTCCTAGATGGAGCTTTCCTGTAACATTGGGTGGCGGTATGACGATGCAGTATGGCTTTTTGCTCAAATCGCCTGCTGTAAAATAGCCTTTTTGGATCCAGTCTTGATAACGGTCTGCTTCGACTTTTTTGTGATCATATTTCGTTTCTAACATTTTCTTGTCCTTTCTATAAAAAAAAGCACATCCCTAAGGACGTGCTAGCCGTGGTACCACCTTAATTCGCATTCGAAAACAAATGCCTTTGATCCTTAACGCGGAACACGGATTCTCTTACTCAGCTCAGAGAACGGCTCATAAGCTACCTTCTTTCCGCCTTTTTGTTTTCTTGCACCAAACGAAAACTCTCTTTAAAAAAGAACAGAAATACTCCTCTTACTCATCGCCATTTCCACTAGTCTATCACACGAAATACCCAAATTCAACCTCATTTGTTTTGAGCAAATCGATCTTTTCCAAGCCTTTCTTCGCGTACAATAAGACTAGAAAAAAGAGGAGACCGATATGATAAATTATGTATTTGAGGGCACGAAAAGTCGTTCCGCTGCGTACAACGATGGTCAGCTCGTCGGCTTGTGTCAATATCAAGTCGATGGAAATCATTGGATCATCACGCATACGGAAGTGCAAAGAGAATTTGGCGGACGCGGTATTGCCAAAGAGCTCGTGCTGATGGTCGCCGACAAAGCTAGACAGCTTGGTTTTACGATCATCCCGGCTTGCTCCTACGCGGCGAAAGTGCTTTCTTGAGAAAAGAGTTATTGTTGTGAAAATTGGGCGTTGTACAAGGTGTAGTAGGCGCCCTTTTTTGCGAGCAGTTCTTCGTGTCTTCCTGTTTCGATGATCTTTCCATGCTCCATCACTAAGATCAGATCCGCATTAACGATCGTCGAAAGTCGGTGCGCGATCACAAAACTCGTTCTTTTCTTCATCACCTCTTCCATGGCCGCTTGTAGGCGCGCTTCAAGCCGGGTATCGACTGAACTTGTCGCCTCGTCCAAGATCAAGATCTGCGGATCTTTGAGCAGAGCCCTTGCGATCGTTAAAAGCTGCTTTTCGCCTTGAGAAATATTGGATCCAGACTCATTGATCATCGACTCATATCCGCCTTTTAGTGTATGGATATAATGATGCACATTGGCTTGTTTGCTGGCTTTCACGACATCGCTCATATCGGCTTTTGGATTTCCATATTTTAAATTCTCGAAAATGCTTCCTTCAAAAAGCCATGTATCTTGTAAAACAAGTCCGAACAGGTCACGGAGCTGATGATAGGAAAATTGTCGAATATCGATTCCGTTGATCTTGATCGATCCCTCTTTTACATCGTAAAAGCGAAGCAATAAATTGGTCAATGTCGTCTTCCCCGCTCCAGTAGGTCCTACGATCGCTACCCGCTCGCCTCGATGAACTTGAAATGAGATGTCAGACATCAAATCTTCTTCGCCATAACCAAAGCGGACGTGATCGAATTCGATCGTATCCACTTCATGGATCAAAACGAGCTCTTCTTTGTCCTCAAGTTCATCCATCGCTAAAAAAGTAAATAGACGGTTCATCGCGGAAAATGCGGATTGAACAGCCGAAGAGAGCTGGGATAGCTGCGCGATCGGATCGTTGATATTCCAAATATATCGAATAAAAGCTTGAAGCTCTCCTAATAAAATCGTTCCGCTCAACACTTGCAAGCAGCCATACCACGCAACGCAGCCGATCGTGATATAGGTGACTAGCGAAGTCGAAGGCGAAATGAGTCCGGAGGCGAATTGGGCCCGAAATCCGGTTTTACGCATTTCATCATTGGCGATATCGAAGCTTTTTTTTGCTTGCTCTTGTTGGTTGTATGCCATGATCTCATCAAATCCGCTGTAGAGCTCGTTGACACTTGAACTTAAAATCGAAAGCGACTGTTGCTGGGCGTCAAAGAGTGGCTGGGAACGCTTGATCAAGCCAAAAGAGATCAAAGCGATCAACGGAAGCGCCAAATAGACGATCAAAGTCATCGTCAAATTGATCCGAAACATCATAAACGACACGAAGAAAAAGGTACATACGGCTCCGATCACACGGGAGAGCGTTTGTTGGAGGGCGTTGGAGAGCGTTTCAACATCGTTGGTGATCCTGGAAAGAAGATCTCCCGTTTCTTGTTGATCGAAATATTGGACCGGCAAATGGTTGATCTTGGCTTGAACGCTTTGTCGAATATCCTCCATCGTCTTTTGAATCGAGTCCGTCAAGAAAAAAGCGGAAACGAATTGAGAGGTGATCTTCACAAAAAAGATGCAAAGCAAGATCCCTAGAATATGAACGATCTTATCCATCTGGATGTGCGAGTCGCGGTACATAATATCGTATTGAAGTTGGCTTGTGATCTGTCCTTCTACGCTGGGCATGATGGCGTAGATCACTTGCATGAGCACGACAAGAAAAAGTCCGATCCACAATTTAAGCTGATGTCGTTTTAAATACGGATAAAGATGTTCGAGGCATTCACGAAAGCGCAGTTTTTTGGACATACTTTTCCACCTCCTCTTCGCTGATTTGCGATAAGACGATCTCTTTATAGATCGGGCATGTCTTTAAAAGTTCTTCGTGCCTTCCAAATCCGACTTGCTTTCCTTCGTTGAGAACGAGGATATGATCAGCATCCAGGATCGTTCCTACGCGTTGGGCGACGATGATGAAGATCGAATCTTTTTGAAGGGGTTCGATCGCTTTTCGAAGCATAGCGTCTGTTTTAAAGTCCAGCGCGCTGAAAGAATCATCGTAAATATTGATGCTCGCTTGTTTCAGCAGAGCTCTTGCGATCGAGAGTCTTTGTTTTTGTCCCCCTGAAAGATTGGCTCCCTCTTCATCGATCTCTTCTTCGAATCCATCTCCTTTTTCTAGGATGAAAGATCTAGCTTGCGCTAAAGTGGCGGCTTCTTCGATTTCTTCACGACTTGCGTCGCTTCTTCCAAAAGAGATATTTTCACGGATCGTTCCTTTAAAAATATGTGGTTTTTGGAACATGAAGGCGATCTGTTTCCGTAGTGAATGCAGATCGTATTGCTCATAATTGATGTCGTTGATCAAGATCTCGCCTTTGGTTGGTTCATAAAAGCGGGGGATCAATTTGACGAGCGTGCTTTTTCCCGATCCTGTCGAGCCGATCACGGCGAGTTTTTCACCTTTTTTGATCGTGAACGACAGATCATCGAGCACCTTCTCTTCGCCGCCTGTGTAGTGAAAGGATACGTGTGAGAAAGTGAGTTCGTTGACCTCCTTTAAGCTTTTCTCTCCTTGGTCCTGGATACTTATTTTTGTATCGAGCACTTCTTGGATCCGTTTAGCGGATACGTTGGCTCGAGGATACATCATGAAAACCATGCAGAAGACTAGGACCGACATCATGGCGTGGAATAAATATTCGGTCAAAGCGATCAGCTGTCCAATTTGTAGCGTGTAGTTTGAGATCATGATCGAAGCGAAATAGTAGATCAAGACCGATGCGAGATTCATCAAAAAGAAGAAAACGGGCTCGGAGCAAGACATCCATTTGAATAAGCGCGTGCTCAAAGAAGTGTACCAGGCGTTTTCTTTTTGAAAGCGTGCTTCTTCTTCCTTTTCTTTGTTGAATGAGCGGATCACACGGATCCCGGACATATTTTCACGCAGGATGCGGTTGATCGAATCAAGCGCTTTTTGTTGTTTTTCAGAAATTGGAGCGGTCACTTTCGCAAAATAGATTACGCCAAAGATGATGATCGGGATCGTAACAAAAATGATCGAGGAGAGCGGCAGCGAAGTCTTGATGATCAAGATCGCGCAAACGATCATCATGACTGGCGCTATCATCGCGCTTCTTAAAATGGTGTTCAAGAAGAGCATGATCTGGTAGGCGTCATTGTTGGTGCGGGTGATCATGCTGGCGATACCAAATTTTTCCATTTCGCTATGAGAAAATCCCATCGAATGATCAAAGATCTTTTTTCTTAAATCGTAGGTGACATTGGTGGAGATCCGTGTGGAGGTGAAAGCTAAGATCGAGGTGCCAAGCACGCCTAAAAAAGCGATGATCAAAATGATCATAAAATCGGAGCGCAGAGTCGCTGGATCTTTTTGATTGACTCCTCTGTCGATCATTTGAGCGATCAATGTCGGAATGCCTAGTTCAGCCAAAGCGAATCCAAACACAGAGATAAAATTGATCAGGAGCAGTTTTTTATATTGGATCGTCGTTTTCCAGATGAGTTTCATCAATTCTTCCTTTCCACGAAAAAAGAGGGGCGATCCCTCTTTTAATCTTTTTTGTGATTAGTCTTTGTCTACCGCGCTCTTGACGTAGTCAAGCACTTCAGCGGCAGAATCTAAATTCAAGCAATGCTCCGCAAGCTTTTGCATTTCTTCATAGCTGAGCGAAGTCACGACTTTGCGCGCCTTTAAGATCTGCGTAGCCGACATTGAGAATTCGTCGAGTCCTAAGCCAAGAAGGATAGGAACCGCATATGGCTCGCCTGCCATTGCGCCACACATGCCGACCCATTTGCCATTTTTATGAGCGCCTTTGATCGTCATATTGATCAAACGTAAGATCGAAGGATTGTATGGCTGATAGAGATACGCCACGTTTTCAGACATACGGTCTGCCGCCATCGAATACTGAATCAAATCGTTTGTTCCGATCGAGAAGAAGTCCGCGTATTTCGAGAATTCGTCCGCCAAAACGGCTGCGGCTGGGATCTCAACCATCATACCGACTTGAATATCGTCGGAAACAGCAACGCCTTCCGCGATCAAGTCTTCCTTGCATTGTTCAAAGATCGCTTTCGCTTGTCTGAATTCATCGATCGTCGCGATCATCGGGAACATGATGCAAAGTTTTCCATAAACGCTAGCGCGGCATAACGCGCGGAGCTGTGTTTTGAAGATATCTTGTTCTTTCAAGCAAAGACGGATCGCGCGATACCCTAAGAATGGGTTCATTTCTTCTGGGAACGTATAGTAAGAAAGCTTTTTGTCGCCGCCGATATCCAAAGTACGAACAACGACTTTCTTTCCTTTCATTCCTTCCAACACTTGTTTGTAGGCTTCGAATTGCTCTTCTTCCGTTGGGAAGTGGTCGTTATCCATATATAAGAACTCTGTTCTGAATAGACCAACGCCTTCTCCGCCATTGTTCAATACACCTTCCACATCTTTAAAGCCACCGATATTGCCGGCAAGCTCGACTTCGTGTCCATCCGTTGTGATCGATTTCGCGTTCACCAAGATCTTCAAGGCTTCTTTTTCTTCTTTATACGCTTTTGCTTTCGCTTCTAATCTTTCGATCGTTTCTTGATCCGGATTGACGAACACTTCGCCATCCAAAGCATCAAGCCCGATCATGTCACCTGTAGAAACAGCTTCCATGATTCCGCT
Source organism: Dubosiella newyorkensis (assembly GCF_001945605.1). GTDB lineage: Bacteria > Bacillota_I > Bacilli_A > Erysipelotrichales > Erysipelotrichaceae > Dubosiella > Dubosiella newyorkensis. Next base: position 14,623 of record NZ_MPKA01000060.1, on the reverse strand, counting down.
GCATCCTACCACAGCGGGGATCTCGAGCGAGTTGGCCATGATCGCGGAGTGCGATGTTTTTCCACCGATCGCAGTCGCGAAGCCACGGACCCATTCGTTAAGCTGAGCCGTGTCGCTTGGTGTCAAATCATGCGCGACAATGATCGTTGGTTCATCGATCGCTGTAAGATCAGGAATTTGAAGACCGAGCAAATTGCATTTCAAACGGAATGTCACGTCTTTGATATCCGCTGCTCTTTCGCGGAAATAATCATTGTCCATCGCCTCGAACATTTCTATCATTTGATTCGCTACGATTTCCGCCGCGAATTCCGCGTTGACTTCGTCGTTCGTGATCATATTTTTAATCTGACTTGCGAATTCAGGATCTCCCGCCATCATTAAATGGGCGTCGAAGACAGCCAATTCTTCGTCGCTCAAACGTTTTGCAGCTCTTTCCTTAACGCCTTCGATGTCTTTGACAGTTTTTGCTAAAGCATCCTCGAATTTTTTGATTTCTTCTTCAGGATTCCCTGATTTTTTTTCGATGACAACTACAGGTGTTTCTAGTTTATACGCTTTTGCTACCGCTACGCCTGCACTTGCCGCAATCCCTTTTAGCATGTTTTTCCTCCTATAAATCAAGCGCTTTCATACGCTTACATTTAATTCAATTTTAGCACTGAATACAGGAATAGACAATGAAAAACAAGCATTCGATTCCAAAGCGAAAGCATGCGCTTTCATTTTTTCTATTTTAATCATCTTTGGAGTATAATATAAAAAAAGGGGGTATTGATCATGGAAACGTTAGATCCGCTCACGCTCTATATCCTAAAAACTAAGAAGGCGGAATATGGGCTTTATTTATATGAATTTGGACGCAGGGCAGAATTGTACAAACGAAAAAAGCGTTCGTTTTCAAAAATACGAACGATCGATATGAAAAAGAATTCCCTTCCCGTCTGCTCGCTTTGGATAGCGCTGCTCGAAGAACACTTAAATATGCCGATCCTATCTCTTGATGAAGCGAGTCAAAATGAAAAAGACCAATTTCAAAACTATATCGATGGAAGAGCGATCCGCCTCAAGCAAAATATCACATTTCTTGCTTGGATCTTATGTCTGCTTGGCTTAGGTCTTGGCTTTTTGTTGTTGCGTTATATTCCTTGGGCTTTCACGCACAATTATTGGGTTTCCGCTTTCATGGGTGGACTGATCTTCTTGTTTTTTCCAATCGTATTGTGCTTTAGTGGCTTTTTCTTGAGGAAAGCCCACCAGAAGCTGAAGAACTATTCAAGCCAGTCGATCTTATTCATGGCAAAAGGCGCAAAACAGCAATTCTTCTATACACTAGCAGAAGAATTGTTCGACATTGATCTAAACGACGATTTGTTTGATAAATAATTATGGAATCGATAAGTTCTCAAGGCAGACTCACGAAAAAAAAACAAAGTGTGACTGTCTTGAGAGCTTTTTTCATGAAAAAAAAGCAGAAATACAATGCAGACTTGAAATCTTTTTTGAATTGAATCGTGGGGACGTTTTATATTTCGCGATATTTCAGATCCTTCATCAATTCGGCAAAACAACTAAATGTTTTTTTATTTGGGGATTCGGTATCTCGTTTTGATTACATACATCATATAACAAATTAGATTTCTTCATTTTCTTTACTCCTTAGTCAAAGCAAAAAAAAGCTCCAAGTCCTATTTAACTTAGAGCTTAACTAAACAACGATATTATGCTTTCGCTTTCTCCGGTTGTTTTGAATACATCGGGATCGCTTTTGTGAGCGCCGCACTCACGACGCTTGCCAAAACAAGCTCCATCACGCCATTTGTGATCACCGTATATCCGAGCATCATGATCAAGGCGTTTTGAGCCACACCTAACGCGCTCGAATACTCGGAGCCAAAGAAGATCACGATCAAAGAGAGCACCATGATCGTATGCAGCAACGTCGCGATTCCTGCGGAAAGGCCAGCTGCCAATGAACAATTCATTTTCTTTTGGAAGAATTGGAACAAGAGTCCTGCGAAGACACCTAGAAATACGCGAGGTACGATCGCGATGATCAAAGAAGTCCAGCTTCCCGAGATCCCGCCAATCGTGACGAATGGCGAAAAAACAAAGCTCGTGATCGTTGGCTGCATCGTCGCGTTCCATACAGAAGACAATCCAAACAAAAGGCCGAGCAACGCTCCATATTTCGTTCCAAGAAAGATCGCCGCTAAGATCACAGGGATATGCAATAAGGTGGCGCTGAGCGGACCAATCCGCAAATAGCCTAGCGGCGTCATGAGCATCATAAGCTCAATGGCGATAAACAATGCGAACAATGTAAGCATTTTAACAGAATTAGATTTTTTCATGTTTCCTCCTACTCTCGCTCCCATGGATGCGATGTATAAAAAAATCGAGTACAGCCGAATCACGAATTCGTGTCATTTTTGATCACGATTCTTCAGCCTACCCGAATAGTATAGGAATGTTCCTTTAAAAAATCAATCCTTTGGTGCTTGAGAACGAAAGAATTGAACAAAATATCGACCAAATTTTTTATATTTCGCTTCCCCGACTCCATTGACCTTCAGCATCTGTTCTTTATTAAGTGGTTTTTTGAAAGCCAATTCTTTGAGTGTTCGATCTGGAAAGATCATATAGGGCGGGATCCTGAATTTTTTGGATAAGCGCATCCGCAACGCTTTCAATTGAAGAAATAGCGCATCTTCTTTCTCTTGCAAAACTTCTTCTTCTTTGAAGATCGGCATATACAAGGCGTCAGGTTCCTTTAAAAAATGATAGCCCGCATTTGAAAGCTTTAAAACAGGATAAGGCGCCTCCACGATTTCGATCAACCCTTCTTCCTGCAAAAAATAGAAAAGCGAGCGAATAAAATCTTGTGTCTTTTCTTTCAATGCGCCATAAGAAGGAAGCCGATCGAACTGATAACGGACGATCTTTTCTGCCTTCGAGCCTTTGAGCATCTGCATGATCAATTGAGACCCATATCTCTCTTTCGTCTCTAAGATCGCCTTTAAAAAAGAAGACGTCTCTTCTTTAACGTCTAGCATTTCATGCTCTTGCGTGCAATTCGAGCAATGATCGCACGAAGTAAGCGTCTGCTGTCCAAAATAATGTAGGATATACGCTCTTAAACAAGTCGAAGTCAAGGCGTAGCCTTTCATTTTCGCGAATCGAGCTTTTTCTTGTTCTTGTCGAGTTTGAATTTCCTGATCATCAAGAGATTCCGCATACTCTTGATGATCGATCAAAAACAAGATCGTCCGCTCATCTTTTGGGCTATAAAACAAAATACATTCGCTCTCTTCTCCATCTCGTCCTGCTCTTCCCGCCTCCTGATAGTAGTTTTCAAGAGAGGCAGGAATTGAATAATGGATCACTGTACGAACATTTGATTTATCGATCCCCATGCCAAAAGCGTTGGTCGCCACGATCCAAGGAATCTCATCGTATAAAAACGCTTCTTGATTTCCGCTTCTTTCCTCGCTGCTCAAGCCAGCATGATAGCGGGTCACTTTGATCCCTTTCGCATTCAAAGACTGGCAGATCGTCTCGACATCTTTTCGAGTCGTGCAATAGATGATCCCAGAAGAATCTTTCTTCGCTTCTACGATCTCAAACAAGCGCTGTTCTTTATTCTTTGGTCGTTCGATCGAAAAAAACAAATTCTTCCGATCATATCCTGTATTGATCGTTTGAACATTCTTCAAACCTAATAGTTCGATCATATCGGATTCCACTTTATGCGTGGCCGTCGCGGTAAACGCGCCGATCCTAGGCCGTTTAGGAAACGATTCGATAAAGGATTTGATCAATAAATAGGAAGGTCGAAAGTTTTGTCCCCATTGAGAAACGCAATGCGCCTCGTCGATCGCGATCAAACTCACTTCAATTTTAGAAAGCATCTTCAAAAACAAAGGATGATCCAATCGTTCTGGAGCGACATAAATGATCTTGTATTCTCCTTGCCCTGCCAGCTGGATCGCTTTTTTATATTGCGGAAAAGTCAGAGTCCCATTTAAATAGGCCGCCCGGATCCCAGAAGCGTTCAGCGCCTGCACTTGGTCTTTCATCAAAGAAATCAAAGGCGAAATGACGATCGTGACACCCGTAAACAGAAGCGAAGGAACTTGATAACAAATCGATTTTCCCGCGCCCGTTGGCATGATGGCCAATACGTCTTTTTTTTGCAGCAAGGCGTCGATCGCTTCTTCTTGCCCTTCCCGAAAGAAAGGATAGCCAAAATACGACTTCAAGATCTCGTATTTCATTTTATAAGCCTTCGAATTGGAGACGATCGTATTTGGCATAGATCCCGTTTTTGGCGAGCAGCTCTTCATGGGTGCCGCTTTCCTGGATCCCTTCGTCATCGATCACGACGATCGTATCCGCGTTTTTGATCGTTGATAAGCGATGCGCGATCGTGATACATGTTCTTCCTTTTGAAAGTTCGTCAAGCGCCTTCTGGATCACTCGCTCGCTCTCGTTGTCTAGGGCGCTTGTCGCCTCGTCTAAGATCAGGATCTTAGGATCTTTCAAAAAGATCCGCGCGATCGAGATCCTTTGTTTTTGTCCGCCCGAAAGTCGAACTCCTTTTTCTTGAACGGGTGTTTCATAGCCTAAAGGCAAAGAGCAAATAAAATCGTGGATGTTCGCGTTTTTTGCGGCCTGTACGATCTCTTCCATGCTCGCGCCTTCTTTTCCATACGCGATATTTTCTTTGATCGTTCCATTGAACAAATAAACATCTTGCTGAACGACACCAATTTGTTTTCTGAGCGATTCCAGCGTGTAGGCTTTCACATTGACTCCATCGATCTCCACTTCTCCGTGAGTCACATCATAAAAGCGTGGGATCAAAGAACAAAGCGTCGTCTTTCCTCCTCCGCTCGGGCCGACTAAGGCAAGCTTTGTCCCGGATGGAATATCGATATTGACATGATCTAATACGCATTTATCTTCTTCATAGGCGAAAGAAACATCTTTGAATGTGATATGTCCATTTGTGTTCTCGAGTGTTTTCGCGTTCGGCTCATTTTTGACATCAGGATCTTCATCCATGACTTCTTCAAATCGCTTAAATCCGGAAAATCCTTTTTGGAACATTTCTGTAAATTCGACAAGGACCTCTAAAGGAGCGACAAAGACATTGACATATAATGCGAATGTAGCTAGATCAAAAGGCGAAAGCTTTCCTTTAGCGATCAAAAAGCCGCCAACTACGACGATCGTCACATACAATAAGCCTTGAAACAAATTCGTTCCCCCGTAATAGAAGCCCATCATTTCATAGTTGTCCTGTTTGCTTTTGAGATAACGAGCGTTGGAATGGGCGAATTTGTCTTTTTCGAGTGGCTCGTTCGCAAACGATTTCACGACTCGGGCTCCTTCTAAAGAATCTTGTAGGCTCGCGTTGATCTCGCCGATCTTTTTGCGATTGTCCATAAAGATACGTTTCATCTTCGTGTTTTGCGAATAGGAAAACAGAAGCATCAACACGGTGACAAGCAAGAGCGCGATGCTCAATATCCCATTCAAATAAAACATGATCGCGAAGCTTCCAATGATCTTGATCAAGGAGATAAATAGATTTTCCGGTCCATGATGCGCGAACTCGCAAATATCGAATAAGTCGTTCGTGACCCTCGACATCATGATCCCGGTATTGTGTTTATCGTAATAGGTAAAGGATAAACGCTGGAATTGATCAAAGAGATCTTCCCGCATATCGCTTTCCATATAGGCACCCATGATATGCCCTTGCGCGGAGACATAATAGCGGCAAAGACTACGTATGGTATAAATCACGAGCAAACCAAGCGCGATCCACGGAAGTGCGGCTTGAATGATCTTGGCACCCCGCAAAAAGAAATCATTAGATAGATAATCTAAAATCAGAGGAAACAAAATATCGATGACAGAGATCATCAAAGCGCAAAACAAATCGAGATAAAAAATCTTGCGATACGGTTTATAGTACGATAAAAAATGTTGAAAAGTTCTCATGATCCACCTCGATATTCCATTATAACGTAAAAAACGAGAAATCTGTTTTGGATTTCTCGTTAATTTGATTTATTTTTGCTGCGCTTGTTCGATGATCCGTTTCGCGATGGAATCAGGAACTGGATCATAACGGTCCATTTCGATCGTATACGTTCCTAAGCCTTGCGTCATGCTTCTTAGTTCGACAGAATAACGAGCCATTTCTCCCATCGGAACTTGCGCTTCGATGATCTGATCGTTTTCATCCGGTGTCATTCCCATGATCGCGCCTCTACGCTTATTGAGATCGCCAATGATCGTTCCCGTATATTCATCCGGAACCCGGATCGTTACGTTCATGATCGGTTCAAGCAGGATCGGATGGCACTTGTTCATCGCATCTTTAAAAGCTAAGCGGGCGGCTAGCTTGAAAGCCATTTCGGAAGAGTCTACATCGTGGTATTTACCATCGAGCAGGGTGGTCTTGACATTCACCATTTTATAGTTGGCCAAAGTTCCTTCACTCGTGCTTTCTCTTAATCCGGTCTCGACAGCTGGGAAGTATTGTTTAGGAACCGCTCCTCCAAATACTTTTTCGTGGAATTCCATTTCTTCCACATCCGGATTTGGCGCGAATTCTACAAAGACATGACCGAATTGACCGTGTCCGCCGGATTGTTTTTTATGACGTCCTTCTCCAACGGCTGTTTTCGTGATCGTTTCGCGGTATGTGATCTTAGGATCGGCTAGCGTGACATCCGCTTTGAATTTATTTTTCAGCTTATTGACGATCACATCAAGATGCTGATCCCCGATGCCATACATGATCGTTTCTTTGGTTTCCTTATTATTGACGACCTTGAAGGTTGGATCCTCTTCCTGCAAACGATTGAGCCCATTGCTCAATTTATCTTCGTCGTTCTTCGTTTTCGGGAATACGGCTTGGCCATAGAGCGGCTCGGTAAAGACGATCGGATCGGCTGAAAGCAGCTTTCCTTTTTCGCAAAGCGTATCGTTCGTCGATGTGTTCTGCAGTTTTGTCAAAGCGCCGATATCGCCTGTAAACAGCTTTCCTACCGCTGTTTGATGCTTGCCTTTGATAATAAAGATCTGCGAGATCTTTTCTGGTTTGCCATTGTTTCCATTGACCACGTTCGAATCCGAGGCGAGTGTTCCGCTCAACACTTTGATATAGGAGATGCGTCCAACGAACGGGTCAACGATCGTTTTGAACACTTGGGCGGTCAAAACTTCTTGTTCTGTAGTTAGAAGCTCGACTTTGACTCCATTTGGCGTCGTCGCGGTATAAACTCCTTTTTCCGAGTATGTCGGGAAATAAGAGACGATCAGATCCATTAAGCGGCCAATCCCACGTGATTCGATCGCTGAACCAGAAAAGACAGGAATGATCTCGCCGTTACGGACCCCGATCCGAACCCCTTTTGTCAATTCGGCATCTGTGAATTCTTCCCCTGAGAAGAATTTTTCCATCAACTCGTCATCACCCATCGCGACCGCTTCGGCGATCTGGTCTTTATACATTGAAACTTCATCCATCATTTCTTCCGGGATCGGCTGAGCGATCGAATCCGATGCTTTTGGTCCGTGATGATACCAAGCTTTATTGCGGAGGATATTGACGGTGCCGACATATTCGCCGTTTTCAATGATCGGAACTTCAAAAGGGATGACGCTTTTTCCAAATGTTTCGTGAAGCTGCGTATACGCTTTTTCAAAGGATGTATGTTCTTCATCGAGCTTGTTGATGAAGAAGATCGTCGGCTTCTTTTGGCTTTGCGCTTCTTTGAATGCCATTTTTGTTCCAGCCTGCAGCGGATCTTTGGCGTCGACAACGATCAATACATTGTCGCCTACCGAATTCCCGGCTTCTTTTTCCCCGATAAAATCAAGATAGCCTGGCGTGTCGATAAAGTTGATCTTGCAGTCGTCCCATTCGATTGGAACGATCGATGTATAGACAGAAAGTCCACGACGGATCTCTTCGGCGTCGAAATCGATCAAAGAGCTTCCTTCGCTCGTCTTTCCAAAACGGTCTGTCGCATCCGTGTAATACAGCATCGCTTCTAGAACCGAAGTTTTTCCTGTTCCGCTATGTCCTACGACGCTGACGTTTCTTACTTCAGAACTCAAATAGTCTTTCATGCTTCTTTCCTCCTTATTTCAAGAGCGGCTCTAATTGAGCTCTGCAATGTTCTCTTACATAATTTAAAGCCACATTTCCTTGCTTGTCTTCCATATCTTTATCGGCTCCAAAGGCTAAAAGCTTTTCGATCAAAGAAGGATAGCCGCCATACGCGGCACGCATCAATGCGGTGCAGCCATTGTTGTCGAATAAATTCACATCCGCGTTTCTTTCCAAAAGAAGAGCAATCGTATCGCGTTTGAAGGCGATGCATGCTTCCATCAGCGCCGAGCGGCCTGCTTCATCTTGTTCATTGATATTCGCTCCAGCATCCAATAATGTTTGAACACAACGATCTTGCCCTAATAAAGCAGCACGCATCAGCGCGGTTCTTCCATTGTCGTCTTTTGCGTTGACATCGGCTCCTGCGTCGATCAGCGCTTTACAGATCGTCTTGTTTCCTTTTTTTGCGGCAGCCATCAGCGCGGTCTTTCCTTTATTATCTGTTAGGTTGACATCGGCTCCATTGTCGATCAAGACTTGGACTACATCTTTACGGTCGCGTTTCGCCGCGCGCATCAAAGCAGAACGTCCATCTCCATTTTGATAATTCACATCGGCTCCTGTTTTTATTTGGGCGCACACCATAGGGAAATCGCCATTGGCACATGCATCCCAAAATACTTTGTTGAAATTTTGATCCATTGTTTTTATTTCCTCCCGTTTTTATGATCAGAAACAGAAAAACTGGAACGATCCAATGACATTCCAGTTATTTCCTCATAAAAAGAGGTCGATATCCATGATCAAGTACAGTTTTTCCAGCATTGTATTTAGTCATTTCGACCACCTCTTTTCTTCTTGAACCCATTGTAATCGCTTTCAGTGAAGAAGCCAAATCAATACCCAACTATGCCAAATTCTATACCAAATCGGTCAAAACAAAAAAACCGGAATCGTTCCGGTTTAGTTGACTGCTTTTGATTTCCGATCTTTTTCTTTTGGAAACTGCAATGGTTCTTTCGCTTTTCGAGTGCTGTTTTGAAGGATTCCAAATGTCACTTGTCCTTTTGGAACATCGACATCTGTGCAGATCACATCGATCGTATCGCCGATCTGGAATTTCTTGCCGTTTGTTTCTCCAACAAGGGACATCGTTCCTTCATCGTACTTATAGTAGTCGTCCATGAGTGTATGCAGTGGCACGAGTCCTTCGATCGTGTTGTCGAGTTCGACAAAGAAGCCAAAATTCATGACGCTGATGATCGTGCCCTTAAATTGTTCGCCGACACGCTTTTCCATGTATTGCGCCATTTTATAGTCATTGACAAATCGTTCCGCATTGATCGCGTCCCGTTCTTTTTCTGAGATATGGACCGCTTGTTTTTGGGTCTTCAACCGATCTTTTTCAAGAACTTTTTTGCTTTGCTCGTGATCGAATGCGTAGCGTCGAAGCATCCGATGCACGATCAGATCGGAATATCTTCGAATTGGCGAAGTGAAGTGACAATACTCGTCGAGCGATAAGCCGAAGTGACCGATATTTTTTGCGTCGTAGCGCGCTTTCGCCATCGAACGAAGCGCGACAAGCGATAAGACATCACGAACGCTTTGGTCATCGATCGTGCTTAAGAAATGCTCGATCTCTTTAGCGTTGACATGGCTTAGATCGGCTTCAAATGGAACATGAAAGATCTTGGCCATTTGAGAGAGTGATTCCACTTTTTCCGGATCTGGATTTTCGTGGACCCGATATACGCCTGGATACTTTTGAGAATTTAGGAAGTTGGCAACACAAACGTTGGCTAGGATCATCGCTTCTTCGATCATTTGTTCCGCAAAGCCTCGTTCTTTCACAAAAATATCGACTGGTTTTCCTTTTTTATTCAAGACGATCTTTGGCTCTTTGGTCGCAAAATTGATCGCGCCGCGTTTGTCGGTCTGCGCTTTTAGCTTTTTAGCTAGTTCTTCAAAAAGCTGAAGCATTGGTACGGCTTCGCCATATTCTTTGATCGTTTCTTCGTCGCCATCTAAAACGGCGTTGACTTTGGCATATGTGCAGCGTTTGTCGGAGTGAATGATCGATGGTGTGATCGTATAATCTGTGACCACACCTTCTTTGTTGATGTCCATCGCGCAAGTGAGCGTTAAGCGATCGACATCTGGATTCAATGAGCAGATCCCATTCGACAATTCGAAAGGAAGCATCGGTACGCATCGATCCACGACATACACGCTCGTTCCTCTTTTATACGCTTCTTGATCAAGGGGTGCGTTTTCTTTCACGTAATTTGATACATCCGCGATATGGACGTATAGACGATATCCATCTTTTGTGCGCTCGATCGAGATCGCGTCGTCAAAGTCTTTCGAATCGTCTCCATCGATCGTGACCGTATACAGATCCCGATAATCTGTCCTTCCTTCTAAATCGGATTTTTGTACCGTGGATGGCACGTTTTCTACTTCTTGAATGACTTCGTCAGGGAATTCTTGACGAATGTTGTTTTCATAAAGAATGGCAGTGACATCGACGCCCGCTTGGTTGGCTGGACCGATCAAACGAACGATCTTAACTTCAAGAGGTCGTCCGTATTTTACGATCTGCACGACCGCTTTGACATTATTGGAAAGCGAAAACTCTTTTTGGTTGACTACTTTAAATGTCGTATGCAAGTCGACATCGGAACGGAAACGCCATCCCTCTTTATCTTTGAAGAATGTTCCAGTGATATTTTCGATACCGCGTTTAAAGACATGGACGATCTCGTTTCCTTTTTTCGATTTCTTGACCAATACTTCATCTTTATCGAAGGCGTCGTTCGCATTTTTCTTTTCTACATAGATCTTTCCGTCTGGATTGATGATCGCGAGTTCAAATTTAGAAACGTCTTTGACTCGGCCGATAAAATAGTTTTCGGAGTCGATGTAATAATACTGGTGATGATCTGTATATATTTCTTTCAGCTCGATCAATTCATTGAGTTCGTTCATCATATTTCGAATATCTTCGCTTGAAGTGAGCTTGAGTTTTTCTTGGATCTCCTTCAATGTGATCGGACTGTCTTTTTTCAATAGTTCTATGAGTTCTTGATGCATAATTTACCTCCTGATACAGAAAAAAAGGCCTTTCGGCCTTTTTGAATTAAACGATTTGTAGCGCGATGACCAAAGCGAAAAATAAGATTCCGCATACTAAAGTCATGCGACTGATCACTTTTTCTGGTCCACGCTCTTTCGTTACCGCGAATAGGTTCAGATCGCCGCTTCCCGTGAAAGCGGCTGAAAGACCATCGGATTTACCGCCTTGCAGCAACGTAAGGATAATAATAATTCCAGATAAGACCATTAATACTATATTTAGGGTTTGTTCCATTTTCATTCACTCTTTCTAATAACTTTCTTATTATAGCAACTTCATGCTTATTTTTCGAGCCATTCGAATCGAAATTCCGAAAGATCCGAGATCACATGATCGGGCTCGATGCCTAAAGAAGCGATGTCTTCCCTTTTATGAACACCACTTTCGACAAACACGGTTTCTACACCGTTATTATAGCCTAAAGATATATCGGTTTCCAAATTGTCGCCCACAAGAATCACGTCCTCTTTTGTAAGGCCATTGGCTTCTAAGCATAATTCAAGGATAGGGGCATGTGGTTTGGCGATCTTCGGACTTTCTTGCTTGGAAGCGTACTCGAACATCGCGACGATCGAGCCATTTCCAATCTCAAAACCATCCGGTTTGGCCAAGATCCGATCTTGGTTGGTGCCAATCAGCTTCGCGCCATGGAGCAAATGCGCCAACCCTTTTGAATAATCATGATAATTCATTTCTTTGTTCAAACCGACAAACACAAAATCCGGGATTTTGTCTGTGATCGTGAACCCAGACTCTTCCAATGCTTCTTTCATTCCATTGGCTCCGATGTAGTAGGCTTTTCGTTGTTTAAAATGTTTTGCCGCGTATTGAGCGCTGGCCATAGCGGAGTTATAAAATTGCTGGGGCTTGATATGCTCATAGCCCATCTTTTCCATATGGAGCGCGTTTTCTTGACGGGTCCGCATGGAATTGTTCGTTAAAAATAGATAAGGGACGCCTTTTTCAACACATTGGTCGATCAAGGCTTTCGCACTTTCAATGATCTGCGTGCCGCGATACATCGTGCCATCTAGATCTAAAAGCAGCGTTTTCATCATTCTTCTACTTTCTTTAGATCAGCATACGGGATGTCGGTTGGCGTTTCGCGGTTCGCGAACAGGACCATGACAGTCGCCTCTTGTTTTTCATCGTTCATCGCGGTGACTTCTCCTTCGGAATCTTCAAATCCGCCGCGTAAGATCTTCACGATATCGCCGACTTTGAAATCCACTTCGTGTTTTTGTTCGCTCTTGCCTAAGCGGCGGAATACAGATTCGATTTCTTCTTGCGAAATCGGGAATGGTTTGGCGCCTTTTCCGCTCGATCCGATAAATCCAGTCACACCTGGCGTATTCCGAACGACATACCATGCTTCGTCTGTCATCTTCATTTGTACTAGCACATACCCGGAAAACAAGTTATGTGTCTTTTCGACTTTTTTATCGTTTTTATATTCTGTGACCGTTTCTTCCGCTACGACGACATCGAACAAGGAATCTTCCAATCCCATCGTTTGAATACGGCGTTCGAGGTTTTCTTTTACTCGGTTTTCTTGTCCTGCGTAAGTATTCACTACGTACCAAAGCTTTTCTGCATCTTGACTCATCGTACTAATCTCCTTCTATCACTATACTCTGATTCTTCTTCGATTTTATCATATATGGACTTCAAAAAAAAAGGAACCGGCTTGTTGGTTCCTCGTTTTGGCTAAAGTCCTACGATCCAGCTGATGAATTTCGAGCAGATCACTTCGCAAAGGAAGAAATACAATCCGAACAGGACCGTAAATGAAATCACAAGTCCGCTTGTCTTCATCAATTCCGGAAAGGTCGGCCATTGCACTTGTTTCAATTCCGCAAAGACGCCTTTTGGGGAGAACATCCAATCTTTTTTTGTTTTACTCATTTTCAAATTCCTCTATTTAGTTTCTTTATGCAACGTATGTTTACCGCATTTTGGACAAAATTTACGCATTTCCAAACGCTGTCCATTGACTTTCTTGTTTTTTGTCGTGGAATAATTTCGCGAGAAGCATTCTGAACAAACTAATGTGACTTTATCTGCCATTTCAATCACGCTCCTTCATTCAAATAATATACTATTCCCTATTCGCGTTTGTCAATTGTTAAGATACCAATTTTTGAAGTGCTTCGAGCTCGAATGTGAGTCTAGTTCTTCCTGATTAAATCATAAATAAAAAATAGCGTATATAGAATACAACTTAGATAGGAAAGGTATAAATAGCTGTTTTTTGAAATTTTTTCTTCTCTTGCGATATTGATCAAACAGAAAAAAACGATCAAAAACAAACTAAATTGATAATAGTTCGCTTGTTGGCTTCTTTCGAACTTCAATAGAAAAGCTATAATTCTCAAGCTATTGGAAAGGTGCTTCTATCATTGAGTAGAATAGTCAATTCGTACAGGAGTTTGAGATATTTTCTTGAATTCCCTGATCTTTAACCTGTTATTAAAACGAAGGCATGAATCTTCACTCGTTTTTCTTTGGTCCAGTCAATAAGCAATTAAAGATATAAAAACTATGGAAAAGATTAAAAGAAACCTCTTATTTTTAGAAAATGTAAGCATAGATCAAACCTCTCGGATCATTCAGTATAGATTATACTATTTGTCTGATTTCATCCGCGATTTTCCGATCATTGATATATTGATCAGTGCTAAGCTTTGTCTTTTCTTTCGAAACATAGATTTCAAGAATTGTTTCGTCTTTGAGAACAACTTTTATTCACTGGATTTCACCGTTTCTTTGTAGCGTTCATAAGATAATAATAAATATGGCATATATAATACAAACTAGATAAGAAAGATATAAATAACTGTTTTTTGAAATTGTTTTTTCTCTTGCGATGTTGATCAAACAGGAATAAACGATCAAAAATAAACTAAATTGAAAATAGCTGATTTGCAGATTTCTTTCGAATTTTAATAGGATAGCTATCCCCGCAGCAATCAGACTTACGAAACTTAGATATCTTAACAGTATAGGAATTATATTTTTTTTCATGATCTTTTCAATTCTCATTTCTTTAATTAATATGATATTTGATGAATTATGCGTTATTTTTAATTATTTCTTATCCAAAAGGCAGAATTTGCTTTAAATAAAATGAAATTCTGCCTTTTAAATCATTCTTGCTTATAGAGAGTATAGTTGATTATCTATACATAAAAATCTGTTTGACGAACTACTGTGTAATAACTATATAGATTATCCTAAATAATCCGCCTTTGCTCAAATGACTTGTTCAAATCATTTAACACTTAAACAATAAAGCGTTTCAATAATAAAGATAGATAGAAAGAAGTGTATCTCTATGAATCCAGCTT
>NZ_MPKA01000118.1 GCF_001945605.1 Dubosiella newyorkensis | reverse complement strand
AGAATTTAAAGAAACAAAAAATAAAAAAGCCCTTAAAATAAAGGGAATTTAATGATATAACTAGGGACAAACAAGTGAAAATGTCTTCAACTTATAAACAAGTTAGTACTCAACTTGAAAAGACGGGCATATAAAAAAATAATTCAAAAAAAAGATGCACAAAAAAAATCCCTTTAAATAAGGGATAAACAGATAGGATATGAGGATAAGAGGTCAAAAAAAATGGTGCTAAACCCGTAAAGACGGGGGGCTTACCTTATTATCAATCTTTTTCAATTCTGGATGGATCAAAAGGTGTTAAAGCGAGGCGTCGAATTGAAATGATAAAGAGGTGCGGAAGCATGCAGAGACTCATCTTATCGAGTTTAGTGGATATTTTTGCGCGGAAAAATCTTAGGATTTTTGAGGCTATTTTTTAAATAGCCTTTTTTTTGAAATTCAATGCGGATGGTTGTTGGATCTTCTTATTATATATCCTTATAAACTAACTTAAATTTTTAATTAGGAGTAAATTATGGTGTTGAAAAAACCCCATCTTTTACAGTTTTAACAGTGCGAAAGGCGCCTATCTCCTTTATTTAAAGGGTTTAGACGCCTTTTCTTTCTTTTATGAATTTCGCCACATTTTTCCCGTTGGCATTTTTGACGATTTTGTTC
>NZ_MPKA01000117.1 GCF_001945605.1 Dubosiella newyorkensis | reverse complement strand
TGTCCGGAGTGGACCGGTACTAATAGGCCGAGGACTTGATCAGAAAAGAGAAGAGAGGACGCCATGACTTGAAACAGACGAAAGGGTTGTGTCTGAAAGATTTTTCCGGTTTTGAGGGATCGATCGAAACCATAAATAATCAATTGGAGCTGATGTTCAGCTCTTTTTTTGTGGAATAGCTTACATAAATTTATGGATAAATCGTATCTAGTTTATGTGAAAATTAAAACGGTATATCCCAAAAAAATAAGATATATATATTGAAATTGTGGTGATATTGGATAGAATATCCCTTTTTTTTGTAGAGTATTCCATATTTTATTGAAATTTATAGTTTTAGAAGCATCCAAATTGCATTATGTAAGCCTTTCCATTATTCTCATACATGTAAAGGCTTACATAATAATGAATCATTTAAGGAGGACCCATGAAAACACTAAAAAAATGGCTCATGTCGATCAGCGTCGTATTCATTGCCTTGATGCTGACAGGATGCTCTGCTTTTGACTCGATCACAGGAGGAAAAAGAATCATCCGGATCGCCCACGCTCAATCGGAAGAGCATCCAGAACATATTGGCATGCTCGAGTTCAAAAAAATCATTGAAGAAAAGCTTGGCGATAAATACGAAGTGGAAATTTTCCCCAATGAATTGTTAGGCTCGGCCCAGA
>NZ_MPKA01000098.1 GCF_001945605.1 Dubosiella newyorkensis | reverse complement strand
ATGCTTTCACCAAACAGATCCTGGCCTACGAGATCAGCGACAACCTGAAAGTTGATTTTGTACTGGAAACGATCCATAAGCTGTTCAGAAATCATGGAGATGAGCTGAACACCGATACGATCATCCACTCCGATCAAGGCTGCCATTATACAAGCGTTCAGTTCAGAGAGCTTGTCAAAAACAAAAAGCTGAGACAGTCCATGTCCAGAAAAGGCAACTGCTGGGACAATGCCCCTCAGGAAAGCTTTTTCGGCCATATGAAAGACGAAATCCGAGAAAAGCTGAAAGAATGCAGCCGCTACGAAGAAGTAAAAGCTCTTCTTGATGAACAAATTCGTTATTACAATACAGAGCGCTATCAATGGAAACTCGCCAAACTGTCGCCAAATGAATATTATCAGTATGTCACTACTCAAGAATATCCGATACAAGCTCAAGATGGAGGAAAAACATCCAATGGCAGATAAATATTTCTTCCGTTTAGCCCATTGGGGCTACTCTTGACAACGGGACTCATGCCCCCTGGACCCCTAGGAAGAGCCTTCCGCAAAAAAAATGAATGGATCACCATTTCGCAGAAGGCACGGCAGTTTACCAAGGGACAACCCATTGTAAAGAGACACTGCATAAATATTTATCTGCAAGTCGAAATCGAAATGTATACGGAGAGTAAACAAAGAT
>NZ_MPKA01000043.1 GCF_001945605.1 Dubosiella newyorkensis | reverse complement strand
TTCAGATATTATCGACCGTTCTGCGATCGACATCGAGTTCACGGGCAATCTTGGATTTGTTCAATTTCAAAACACCCTCCTTCATAAGCGGCATAAGCTTGTTCAAATCTGTCAAAGAATCAACACGCAACGAGTTGTTGATTGATAAAGTAATGATCATAAAATCCTCCCTGCAAATAAGAGAATTTACAATCTGTTTTTAGAAATTGTACATATTTATCTCATCGTTTATGTACATAATTATCTTAACGTCTACACCCTTATAAATACATTCTTCATATTTTAAAAGAAATCTCAAGACATGCTGGCAGGCTGACCAGCGAAATACTGGAACAATGTATGCCTTGGAGTCCAAAAAACAAAGACGCTCATGGCAGGTAGAGATATTGTCTCTGATTCGATGAGCGTTTTCTATACGCTGTTTTTATTTCCCTCGTATGTTTTTTTACTTTTTGGGACCATTTTTTTGTTTTTTGTCGTATTGAATATAAGAAGGGGGAATCACTATGTACAGCTTTGTTCGAGAAGAAATATTCTCGTATCCTATGCTACAATGGAATTAAGAAAAGACATTCGATGCGGCCTGCAAAAAGGTGCTTTCCAAAAAGGCGATCCTGGCTTATATCGTGAAAAAAACGATTCCGGAATTCGAAGACTATTCGGTTCGGGAGATCGAATCGTTGTATAT
>NZ_MPKA01000136.1 GCF_001945605.1 Dubosiella newyorkensis | reverse complement strand
CGAGAACGATCCTGGGAATCGAAGCCGCCAAGAAGAGGAACAGCACCTACTTCATCAAATGCCACGACCTCATCCAGCAGCTGAGAAAAGCCAACGAAGAAAATCGGCTGGAAAACCGTTTGAAGAATTACAGCCGGTACAAGCTGCTGATTATCGACGAAATCGGGTATCTGCCGATCACAAAAGAAGAGTCGAAACTGTTCTTTCAGCTGATCGACAAACGATACGAACAGAAAAGCACGATACTGACAACCAATATCGGCTTTGGCGAATGGGACGAGATATTTCAGGACCCCGTTATGGCCAATGCGATCCTGGACAGGATCCTGCATCATGCGCATGTCGTGTCCATTACCGGAAAGTCTTACCGTATGAAAGACCATATCAAGAAGAAGCCGCACACCGAACAGGAATAAAGCAATTGGTCAAAATCGAAAGAAGGATCGAAAAGATCCTTCAGTATCTTTCAAACAAAATTGAGCATTTTTATCTCATCGAATTTGTACATTTTTAACTTGACATCTACAATCCTTCTTCTGTCCAGATGTAGGTGATATCGGTACACCATACGCGCTCTAGATCTTTTGGATTGAATTGTCTTTTCAGAAGATTGTGAAGTTTTCGATCATTCCCTTTAGATATGGTCGTTTTTATCTTGTGTTTCAGATATTTCGGTTTGATATTGGCTTCTTTCATGATCGAATA
>NZ_MPKA01000056.1 GCF_001945605.1 Dubosiella newyorkensis | reverse complement strand
TTTTTGGAAAAGGAATCTCGGTAAATACAAGATCTTCATTATGAGCAGTGGTATTCGTTTCCATAGGGTAGCCACCTCCTGTGGTTACTCTACTTTAACTTTCATCAGGCTGCTACCCGCTGTTTTAATTCCCGCTTACTGTGGAGGAAGCACTGCTTTCGTATCTAGAGTCTCATGACTTGCTTTCAGGCAATCATATGGAAGAAAATGGCGAAAGATTGTATCGAATCGAGCAAGCGAAGCAGTTTCAGTTTATCCTTTTTCTTCTGGATCTTGGTTTTTCCTATGAAGAGATCGGATCCTTGATCAAGGAAGGTCATGAAATAGAGCTTTTAGAAAATCTTTGCGATCAATCAAGTAAGATCAAGCAAGAGATCCAAAAGCTGCAACAATTGCATAAAGAAGTAGAATATCGCTGCGCACAAATCAAAACCAATGCCTCTTTGTTGGATCTTTCGATCCATACGGAACAATTTGATCGTCAATATCTTGATACTTTGCCTTGTGAAGCAGGCGAAAAATGGTTCGAATTTGAAGAAAAGAATCGGAATAAAAATGGGTTTTCTAAAGAATCTGGGTTTTTATTTCAAGAAGAAGAGAGCAAGATCGTTCCTAGCGCCTAATTTATTTTCACATCTTATTGCAAAAAGACGTATTTAGAGAAAGGTGTGTATTTAGTTGGTAATCTGATCGGTGATACCCAGATGAGGCGGATGTACTTACTCAAAAAAATAGATCAATATGCCAAAGAACATCGTCTTACCTTAACACAAACGGTAGCGTTCGTATGTTTGAATTCATTTTTAGCGCATGATGAAAGAGAAAAGATCGTTCAAATTCGTTTTCGGATCCAAGAATGATCGATTTTTGCGTAAATTGGATATGGTTTCATAGAAAATATAGTTTATAATATTTTTTAGAAAACGTAAGGAGAAATAAAATGAAATATGCGGTAGGAGTAGATATTGGAGGAACAAATTCGAGAGTCGCTTTGATCGATGAAGAAATGAACATTATCGATCGCGTCCAGTTTCCGACAAATGTTGAAGATCCAGATGAAACGCTAAAACAATTGGCGGCTGTTGTGAAGGGCTTTGAAGCGAGCGACAATAGAGAACTTGTAGGGATCGGCGTATCGTGCCCAGGACCATTGGACCTGATCAATGGCATCGTAATGGAAACTCCAAACTTAAAAGGGAATTGGCATCATTATCCAGTAGCTAAAAAGATCGAGGAGTATACGGGAATACCTTCTTATTTGGAAAACGATGCCAACTTGGCGGCTTTAGCGGAAGCTGTTGTAGGAGAAGGAAAAGACTATCGGTTCGTTCAATTCTTAACGATCTCGACGGGTCTTGGTTCTGGTCAAGTGATCGACGGGGAAATTTATATTGGAGCGCATGGTTTCGGTCATGAAGTCGCCAATGTTTGTATGTGGCAAGATGGTCCTCAACATGGTAGTTTGTATCCTGGAGGGATCGAAGCGATTTCTTCGGGAACAGCGATCACGACGCGCGCGCTGAACAAAGGCTTGAACGTTAAGCATGCTGGGGAAGTCAATGATCTTGCGGCAGCGGGCAATGAAATTGCTAAAGAGATCATGGATGATGCGAAAAAGTATTTAGCGAGCTTCATTTCAGCTCTGATCGCGATCACGGATCCCGAAATCGTCATTCTTGGTGGCAGTGTCGCGTTAAAGATCGATGGATTTGTGGATGAGGTCGAAGATCTTGTCAAAGAACAAGTGTTCGATGTCGTAAAACCATATGTCAATGTTCGTAAATCTACATTGAATGAAGATAGCGGCTTGTTGGGAGCGGGCTGTCTAGCGTTCAGCAAAGCGTCATAAAAAAAGAATTGTACAAAAGGCCAAGGTTTGCTTGGTCTTTTGTTTTATTCTTCAGCAAATAATGATAGTATTGTTTTTAGTATAACGTATGGAGGCTATCAGATGATTTATATAACGGGTGATATTCATCGAGAACAAGACATTCATAAAATCAATCCTCGCGAATTCGAGGCTGGAAATACACTGACAGAAAATGATTATGTCATTATTTGTGGTGATTTTGGATGTGTATGGGATGGCGGCGATGGCGATCGATTCTGGCTGAACTGGTTAGAATCGCTTCCTTGGAATACGCTCTTTATTGATGGGAATCACGAGAATTTTGATGTTTTAAAACAATATCCTGTCGTGGAGTATAAAGGCGGAAAAGCGCGGCAGATCCGTTCGAATATCTTTCATTTGCTGCGAGGAGAAGTATATACGATCGATGGAGCGACATTCTTTACGTTTGGAGGCGCTTATTCGCATGATATTCAATATCGAACAGAGCATGTCAATTGGTGGAAAGATGAGCTTCCAACATATCATGAAGTGAAGAATGCGCTTCATAATCTAGAAGCGCATGATTGGAAGGTGGATTATGTATTGTCGCACGATGTATATGAGTCACATCCTTTTTCCAAGCGATACGAAGTCAGCTTATCGCCTTATGGAGAAGGGTATGTCGACATTCATTCTTTTTTAGAAACGATCAAAAAAAAGCTATGCTATAAAGAATGGTTTTGCGGACACTATCATGGAGATTTTATTTATGAGCAAAAGCATCGATGTATCACT
Organism: Dubosiella newyorkensis; assembly: GCF_001945605.1. Classification (GTDB taxonomy): domain Bacteria; phylum Bacillota_I; class Bacilli_A; order Erysipelotrichales; family Erysipelotrichaceae; genus Dubosiella; species Dubosiella newyorkensis. The sequence continues at coordinate 58,360 of NZ_MPKA01000056.1, read as the reverse complement.
TTGTTCAATCGGGTCGTTTTGCTCGATCAGCTTGAAGACTTTTTAGTCGATTTTGAAACGATATAAAAAAAGAAGCGAACGAAATGGTCGCTTCTTTTTCGACTAATCTAGATCGATGATATCGCCTAAGTTGTCACGGATCGTTTTTTCCAACGTATCGAAAGAGGCGTTGAAACGGTTTTGATCGTTTTCGTTCAATGGCAGCGCCATGATCCTTTCGATCCCGTTCGAACCTACGACGCTTGGCGTACCGATAAACAAGCCGGAACGGTTATATTCGCCGTTTTGATAGCTCGATACTGGAAGGATGCAATGCTCGTTGTTCAAGATCGCATCGACGATCCGTTTAAGAGCGTATCCAATTCCATAGTAGGTCGCCTTTTTCCGTTCGATGATCGCATACGCTTTGTCGCGTACTTCAATATAAATGTCTTGCAGCTCTTGCAAAGAGATGTTGTTTTCATCCAAGTATTCCAATAATGATTTGCATCCAATATACGTATGGATCCAAGGGACAAAGCTGGAATCTCCGTGTTCACCCATGATATAGGCATGGATATTCGAATCCGCAAAGCCTAAGAAACGACTCAAAGAATGACGCAGACGCGCGGTATCCAATACAGTTCCTGAACCGATGACTTGATTTTGTGGTAAACCGATCGTTTTCCATGCGACATACGTCATGATGTCGGCAGGGTTGTTGGCTACTAGCAGAATGCCGTGGAAGCCGTTGGCCTTTAATGATTCGCAAACCCCTTTTGTGATATTTGCGTTGATCTTTACAAGTTCTAGACGCGATTGACCAGGTTTTTGAGCTGCGCCCGCAGTCAATACGCAAACGTCTGTATCGGCGGCGTCTTCCTCATAAGATCCGGCTTTGATCTTCATTTTACTGTTCGCATAGACAAGTCCATCATTCAAGTCCATTGCTTCGCCTTCCGCTTTGTCGGTATTCACATCCACGAGAACCATTTCATCGATTCCGCGTTCGTTGAGCATCGTATAGGCAAATGACATCCCAACAAATCCAGTTCCTATGAGCATGATCTTTCTTTTTTTAATTTTTTCTTGCTCCATTTTAAGATTTTCCTCCTATAATTTATCTCAATTATAAACGTTTTTAACTATCGGCACAACAATTAAGGCGCTTTCAACCGGAAGAAAGGAGAGTATATCTTTATTGGCTATTGGAAGAGAGCGTGATTTCGGTCTCGATTTCTTTTCCATCGCGAACGACAGTGATCGGAACACGATCGCCGATCTTTAAAGAACGTAATTCTTTTTTAACTTCGCTTGTTGAAGAGACGTCTTTTCCGTTGAAACGGATGATTTGATCGTTGACCTTTAATCCTGCCTGGTCGGCCGCTCCTCCATCAATGATTTGAACGATATATACACCATCGTTATATTTGGAATTTCCATATAAAGAAGTGTCCGTATAATCATATAGGCTGACATTCAATGCAGGCCGATTGGTTACAGTGCCATTGCGGACAAGTTCATCCAAGATCTCGACCGCATCGCTGATCGGGATCGCAAATCCTAAGCCTTCAATGCCGGCGCTGCTTTGTTTGGCATTGACAATGCCGATCAAATTTCCTGCTTCATCGAATAAGCCACCACCAGAATTTCCTGGGTTGATTGCCGCATCCGTTTGAAGAAGAGTCATGGTTTCGTTTTCAATGGTGATTTCTCGGTTCAGCGCGGAAATGATTCCAGTTGTCACCGTTCCTCCTAGCGAACCTAATGGATTACCGATCGCGATCGCGATATCGCCGACTTTAAGCTCGTTAGAGTTTCCAAAGGTCGCAGCTGGAAGATCGTTGGCTTCGATCTTGATGACGGCAAGGTCTGTTTGCGCATCCCGTCCGATGAGCTTGGCGTCGTATTCGCTGCCATCGACTGTTTTGACTGTGATCGTGCTTGCACCTTCAATGACGTGGTTGTTTGTGATGATATATCCATCGGAAGTCATGATAACGCCGCTTCCTGCGCCTTGTTGAACATATTGTTGGAAAGGATTGCTGCCACTGGATGCGATTTCGGTGGTGATTTCTACAACGGTCGGCCGGCATTGGTCGACTACGCTGCTCACGTTGACAGCTTCAATATTGGTGCGATTCTGCGTTTTACTCGTATTTGCCTGCGATTTTGAAGAATCGGAAGATGTCGTTGTATTTTGCTTCGATGCGAGCGTATATGCGGCGTATCCTCCACCGATCCCGGCTGCTCCAGAACATAAAATCGTACATAATGCTAATGCTATCCATTTTCCGGATCCTGATTTCTTTTTTTGAAATTCAGGAGGTCTTGATGCTTGATTCATAGTGTCCTCCAATCTAAGTTTCGATATTTATAATAGTAGCACATTCTTAAATTTAGTTTAAAATGGAGCACTTTTTTTCAAAAAACGGGTCAATTTATCTTTTTCTTTCTAAGGATCATAAAAAGATGATATACTTGATTCGAAGTAAGCGTTGAATTAGGAGGTTTACATATGGCAGAAGTAAAGAAAACAGTAAGCGAAAAAGACGCTGCTGCTGTTAAAAAAACAACAAGCGTTGCGAAGAAAAAGGAACCAACGACAAATGAAACATCGTCAGGAAAGAAAGCAAAAGCGGCTCCAAAAAAAGCTGCGAAAAAAGCAGGAACGAGCGTTACAAATAAAACAACAGAGAAAAAGACGGTTAAGAAGGCAAGTGCTGCAGCTGATCAAAAACCAGTTGCTCCAAAGGCTGCTGAGCCAGCAGTCAAAGCCGCTGCCAAAGAACCAGCCGTCCAATCCAATACTCAGCCAAAAGGAAGCGATGCAGCAGTTAAGACTGTATCGGCTGCAGCAGAGCCAACTCAAGAAGCGAGCGTAAAAAAAGCGACTCCGAAAAAGCCGGCGGCTAAAAAATCTGCTCCTAAAAAGACTTCAACAAAGAAATCTGCCGTTTCTAAAAAGGAAGAAATTAAGAAAGAAGAACCAGCAAAAGCGGAAGAAAAGAAAGTAGAAGTTAAGAAAGAAGAACCGGTTAAGGCCGAAGAAAAGAAAGTAGAAGCTAAGAAAGAAGAACCAGCTAAGGCGGAAGAAAAGAAAGCCGAAGTTAAGAAGGAAGAGCCAGTTGTAGTCGAAGAACAAGCTACAGAGACGATCAGCCCAGAAGAAAAAGCGAAAGTCTATGCGGACTTCTCCTTAGATACTTTGATCGATATGGCAAGAGCGCTAGGGATCGATAAAGGATATGATGACTATAAAAACATCTTGTTGGATGAAAGCGATCTTGATAAGATCATAGCTTCTTTAAAAGAGGAAGCGAAACTTGCGGATACCTTCTTGTATGAGGATGATGGATTCGATATCGATATGATTCCTGTGCTTTTATCAAAAGTCGGCGATACGATGGAGCTGAAGGCGAGCGATTTTGATGATCTAAGCAATCGGGTAAATAAAGCGATGCAATTGGAACTGAGCGATGACGCGCTAGCGAATACTGAAGTTTACAATGAATTGTTCGATACGGTGCGTCAAGTATTGATCTTAGCGCAACGCCGCAACATCCGTTCTTTAGAAGAGATCGATCGTTATTTAAGAGCCGATGTGAAAGCTCTCGTGATCAAATTCATGGATGTCGCTTATGAAGTGCTCAAAAATTGGCAATATAAAGATGTGAAGTATTATGAAGGCTTCATCTATTCAGTATTATCTCAATTTGATGCCCTTCACGACGAACTTGGCAATCGCGCGATGATGGACGTTGCCGATCTATTGATCGTTCATGGCGATTATGGATTAGGAGACGCGAACTATCGATATATCATTCGGGAGAACGCGCTTAAAGACATGATCTATTTCCGATTCGCGAATATCTATCGAGATATCGACCGGGATAAAGCGCGCGCGATCGCGAATGAAGCTCTTCAATGGGTGGATGGGCGATATGACTATTACCCAGCGATCATCGACATTTTAGAAAATTAACAAATAAACTCCCATTTTGGGAGTTTTTTCTTGCTTTTCTTGGTTAAATATGTATAATTGCGAATATTGACTATAAACAGGAGGAATACATGAGCAATACATCAAAATTACCGGAATGGATCTTCCATTGTTTGGATCAATACGGGAACTGTGCATGTGGGAGAACGATCGTTAAAAAATTTGGGAAAGAAAAGTTTTTAGATTTATTAGAAGGGGAAGCCTATCCTTGTGAATTAGAAATCTTATCCGATCAAAAAGATAAGAGTCAATATCCTAAAGATGGAACTTACATCATCACTTTAAAAAATCGATCCATATTGTTTGAAATGGAAGAAGAGGAAGCCGAATAGAGCTTCCTCTTTTTTTACAATCTTGATTTGATTTCCGCGACAAACTCGCTCGTACTTGCCTGGCCACCCAAATCTTTTGTTAGAACTTTTCCTTCCTGGAACACTTGATCCAGCGCGTTTCGAATCTTTGAAGCGCTCTCTTCCTCGTGCAAGTCATCCAACATCATACAAGCCGAAAGAAGCAGTGCAGAAGGATTTGCTAGATTTTGTCCTGCAATATCTGGAGCGCTGCCATGAACCGCCTCATACATCGCATACGAATCCCCCCGATTGCAGCTTGGCAACAAACCTAAACCACCAATCAAACCCGAAGTAAGATCCGAAAGAATATCTCCATATAAATTTGGCATAACAAGCACATCGAATCGTTCTGGATGCATCACTAAATTCATGCAAGCAGCATCGACGATCATAGAATCCGCCTCGATTTGTGGATATGATTTGGCGATTTCTTCAAAAATCCGTAAGAACATTCCATCGCTCTTCTTTAAAATATTGGCCTTATGGATACACGTCACTTTATGCCGGCCATTTTTTAGGGCATATTCAAAAGCCTCTTTGATGATCCTCTCGCTCGCTTTCCGCGTGATTTTTTTGATTGCATGCACAGTGTCTGCATCGATTTCGATTTCTTCACCAATATATAGATCTTCCGTATTTTCGCGGAACGTTACAAGATCCACGTTTTCAAATCGCGTAGGCAATGCCGGATTTGAAAGCGCTGGACGAATATTGGCCCATAGATCATATTTTTGACGCAAAGTGACATTCAACGATTTGAATCCAGACCCGATCGGTGTCGTGATCGGCGATTTCAACAAAACTTTGTTTTTCTCAAAACTATCGAATCCTTCCTGCGGAATGAACGAACCTGTCTTTTCATAGACAGCTGCACCTACATCAAAGATCTCAAAATCCAAAGGAGCATTTGCCGCCTTTAAAATATCAAGGACCGCATCCGTAATTTCTGGTCCAATCCCATCGCCTCTAAACACTGTAATTGTTTTAGTCATTGTACGACCCCTTTCTTTCACCGACATAAATATTGGCAGGACGAATCAGCTTGCGATTTGACTGTCTATTTTCAAGATGGTGCGCGATCCAGCCAGCACACCGGGAAATAGAAAACATTGAAGTAAATAAAGAAGAATCGATCCCCAACATCCGATAAGCAAAACCAGAATAAAAATCGACGTTCGCGCAACAATCGATCCCTTTCACTCGCTTCATCGCTTTGCAAGCCGCCCTTTCAAAATGAGAAAACAATTCAAATTCATCTTCAAGACCTTTTTCGATCGCTAATTTTCGACATTCCTCTTTGATCAAGACCGCGCGCGGATCGCTCTTTGTATAGATCGCATGGCCAATACCATAAATCAATCCAGCTCGATCATAGTATTCTTTCGCAAGAAGAGAGTACGCGATCTCTTCAAGCTTTTGATCATCCCATCCGTTTTTGCACGAATGAATGAGAGCATCAAACTGCCCGCTGACTTTTTGAGCCGCGCCCCCATGACGAGGACCCTTTAAAGAACCGATCGCAGCCGAAATGCATGAATAAATATCTGTACCCGTGCTTGTGATCACAACATTGGCAAACGTTGAATTGTTTCCACCACCATGATCTGCATGAAGCATCAACAAAGTATCCATCAGACGCGCTTCCTGCAAGGTATAGTTTTCTTCATTCCGTGCAAGGACGAGAATGTTCTCCGCCAAGCCTTTATCATGAAGAGGATATTTTGTAAACAAAGTATGATGATATTGCGAAAAAACAAAGAGAGGAATACTAGCAAGGATCGAGATCCCTTTTTGCATCCGGTCCGGAAGCTCGTCATCATCAGGATTTGGATCATCGCCATACAGCTTCAAGATCTCGATCTGCAAAGCATTTAAGATGCTCTTTGTTTCATATTGCTCGTCGATCATATTCGTGTTGATCTCATCCTTGAGTATCGTTTTGAATTGAGCGAGTTCCTCTTGATCAGGAAGCCGGCCCATGATCAATAAAAAAGCGACCTGCTCATATCCATCGACCATATCACCAGACTGCATCCGGATCAAATCATCGACAGAATAGCCGCGATAAATCAACTGACCATCGATATTGTGCTTTTTGCCATGCACCATTTGGTAACCAACCACATCGCAAATCTTTGTCAAACCCACTTTGACACCCGTTCCGTTCTCGTTTCGAAGACCTTGCTTCACACGATAACGCGCATACAAAGAAGGGTCGATCTGGTTATAAGCCATGTTTTCAGTGTAGATCTGTTTCAACGTTTTCATATAATTCCTTTCATTCGTTTTCATATTATAACACATCCTCTTACATTATTTAGGAACTTTGGTATAATCAGTACGTGAGGTGAACGAATGAAAACATTAGCTCAAAAAATTTTAGACGCACACACGATCTCAGGGACATGCAAAACCGGAGAACAAATCGAAATCAAGATGGATCAAACGCTAACACAAGATGCGACAGGAACGATGGCCTACATGCAGCTAGAAGCCATGGGAGTCGATCAAGTGAAAACGGAGCTTTCCGTAAGCTATGTCGATCACAATACACTGCAAAGCGGATATATGAACGCTGATGATCATGCCTACCTTCAAAGCGTAGCCGCCAAACATGGCATCTATTTTTCGAAAGCGGGCAACGGGATCTGCCACCAGCTTCATTTAGAACGTTTCGCCAAACCAGGAAAAACATTGATCGGTTCAGATTCCCATACACCTACAGGAGGAGCGATGGCGATGATCGCGATCGGTGCCGGAGGACTCGATGTCGCCAAAGCGATGGCTGGCATTCCTTACCGGATCACGTATCCAAAAATTATAGAAGTCCGCTTAACAGGAACGCTACAGCATGGAGTATCCAGCAAAGATATCATCCTCGAATTGTTAAGAAGAGAAAGCGTGAAAGGCGGCGTTGGAAAGATCTATGAATATACAGGCGAAGGCTTAAAAAACCTAAGTGTATATCAAAGAGCGACAATCACGAATATGGGTGCGGAGCTTGGAGCGACGACTTCGATCTTTCCAAGCGATGAAAATACACGCCTCTTTTTAGCCCAGCAGCAAAGAGAAGAAGACTATCAGCCGCTAAGCGCGGATCCAGGCGCTGTGTATGATGGCTTGATCGAAATCGATCTATCGAGCTTAAAACCAGCAGCCGCTTGTCCAAATTCCCCAGACAATATTGAATCGATCGCCAATCTAGCAGGCAAAAAAGTCGACCAAGTCGCGATCGGATCATGCACGAATTCTGGCTATGAAGACTTAATGAAAGTCGCAGCGATTTTAAAAGATAAAAAAGTTGCACCGCATACTTCGTTAGTGATTTCTCCAGGATCGCGTCAAGTCATGCGCAAACTGATCAAAAATGGCGCCTTCGCGACTTTTGTCGACGCGGGAGCTCGCATTCTCGAGTGCACATGCGGACCGTGCATCGGCATGGGACAATCTCCAAAAAGCGAAGGAGTCTCCTTGCGTACATTTAACCGGAATTTCTATGGAAGAAGCGGAACTCTTTCCGCTGAAGTCTATCTCGTATCGCCCGAAACGGCAGCCGCCAGTGCGATCGCTGGCTATATCACCGATCCTACAGAAATCGAGTATGAGGATGCCTTTGAAAAAGAAGAGAGCTTTGTCGATGATTCCATGATCTATGCGCCACATCCGGATCCAGAACAAGGTGAGATCGTCATGGGACCGAATATCAAACCGCTACCAATCAATGACGCTTTGCCAAACGCATTTAAAAAACGGGTCGTGATCAAGCTGGAAGATAATATCACCACAGACCATATCGCGCCAGCTGGTGCGAAAGTGCTCCCTTATCGTTCTAATATTGAAAAGCTGTCAACATTCGTTTTTGAAAACAATAAAAAGGATTTCCATCTGGTCTGCAAGGAAAACGATGGTGGGATCATTGTCGCCGGAGAAAACTATGGGCAAGGAAGTTCACGAGAACATGCGGCGCTTGCTCCGATGTATTTAGGTGTCAAAGCGGTGATCGCGAAAAGCTTTGCCCGCATCCATCTAGCGAACTTGATCAATTTTGGCATCATTCCTTTCGTCTTCGAAAACAAAGATGACTATGATTTGATCGATGATCTCGATGATCTCGTCTTTGAAAATGTATACGATCTAGAAAAAGAGCCAAGATTTATTCTTCGCAACGCTACAAAACAAATCGAGATCCCTCTGCTCGCACAGATCAGCGAACAAGACTTCGAGCTCCTGAGGGCAGGAGGGGCCCTTAATTATGTGCGGAATCATCAATAATTATTCTTGACATTTTTTGAAAAACTAATTAATGTAAACAATATAGAAAATAAATGAAAATGCGATGAAAGGAAATAGTACAGCCCCAAAGCGAATAGAGACTTCTTGGTTGGTGGAAAAGAAGCGTGTAAAGGCTCGAACACATCCTAGAGCACTTCAGGCGAAATGAAGAGTAGTCTGAAACGGTTGCTTCCGTTACCGAGCTAGAGTATGTTAGTACTCGATAAGGTGTTTTTCGCAAGAAATGCACGAAGTAAGGTGGAACCACGCAAGTTTAGCTTTCGTCCTTTGGATGGAAGCTTTTTTTATAAAGGAGAGAAAGAAGAATGAATCAAATCCAACTTCCTGCAGGATTCAGAGATTCGATCTTAGATGAATGCCGAAAGAAGAACGAACTAAAACAAACTTTGAATGCGGTTTTCGAATCCTATGGATATGAAGAGATCCAAACGCCCGTTCTTGAGTTTTATCAAACGTATTCAAAAGCGTTCTCGAATCTTAACGACCAAGACATGTATAAGTTTTTTGATCAAGAACAAGATATCTTAACATTAAGGATCGATATGACAGTGCCGATCGCACGCGCGGTGACGACTCGATTCAAAGATGAAATGGGACCTTTCCGGCTCCGCTATTGCGCAAACGTATATAAGGTGCGTCCATCCTTGAGCGGAAAACGAAGCGAAGTCATGGATTGCGGCGTGGAATTGATCGGACTTGATCATCATGCAGACCTTGAAGTTCTCGCTTGCGCTTTAGAGGCTTTAAACGCCTTAAACTTGCCAAACTTTATGCTTGAGATCGGAACCGTGCAATTTTTCGAGTGCGCATGCCAGATCGCAGATTTAAATGAAACTGGACGCCAAACGCTAGCTGATCTTATCGACCGCAAAAGCCTTGTAGAATTGAAAGAATACTTAGATACTTTACCGATGACGAATCAGATCCGCACATTCTTTTTGAATCTGCCACTATTAGGTGGAGAAAAAGATGTTTTAGAAAAAGCTTTGTCGTTGTCGTTTGCGCCCGAACTCGAGAGCGTGGTGCTCCAAATGAAACAATTAGACGCCCAACTCACGGAATTAGGATATGGCGGTCTTTATCAATTTGATTTTGGAAAGATCCCCCATCTTGATTATTATACAGGGATCATTTTTGAAGGTTTTGTGGAAGGGGTAGGAAACAGCGTGTTGAGCGGAGGTAGATACGATAAACTGCTCCAAGTGTTTGGCAATGATCTGCCTGCTTGCGGTTTTTCATTCAAGCTCGATACGCTAGCCGAAACGATCTCTATCCCAACAAAAAAAGCCAATATCCAAGTGCTATACCCTCAAGCGCAAATCGTGGAGGCGCTCAAGATCGCTCAAAAGCTGCGTCAAAAGGGGAACGTAGAACTTCGATTAGCCAATGTAGAAACGATATATATCAAGGAGGAAGAGTAATGAGCTTATCAATGGCCTTGACCAAAGGACGCCTTGAAAAGAAAACCGTCGAAATGCTCGACGCATGCGGATATGGCACCGAAGCCCTTAAAGACAAGGGGCGGGCGCTTGTCTTCAAAGACTCAAAAAAAGATCTTGAGTACTTTCTTGTAAAAGCCAACGACTGCATCACCTATGTAGAGCATGGGGTAGCGGATGTGGGGGTCGTAGGAAAAGACACCCTCTTAGAGGGCGGTAAATATTATTATGAATTGCTCGATCTTGAAATCGGAAAATGTCGCTTCATCGTCGCTTCTTTACCAGAAAACGATCTGTTCAATAAAGTCGGACATATCAAGATCGGAACAAAATATCCCAATGTCGCCCGCAATTATTTTTTAAGTAAAGGCATGGACGTCGAAATCATCAAGATCGATGGCTCTGTCGAGCTCTCCCCGCTATTAGGATTGTGCGATGGGATCGTCGATATCATGGAAACAGGAGCCACTTTAAAAGAGAATGGCTTGATCGTTTTAGATACTGTTTGCCCGATCAGCGCGCGGCTGATCGTCAATAAAGCGAGTTTCAAGCTCAAAAGAAAAGAAGTCATGGATTTGATCCACGATCTAGAACAGGAGGTTTTAAGAAATGCTGCAGCCCTTGAATAAACAAGAACAAGCAAAACTCGTCCAATTCGTGAGTGAACGCTCTCAAGAAATCTCAGCCGATATTTTGATCAAGGCGCAAGAAATCATCGATCAAGTCAAAGAACAAAAAGACGACGCGCTTTTTGCCTTGACAAAGCGCTTCGATCAAGTTGACCTTTCTTCTTTGAAAGTCAGTGAAGAAGAACTAGATGAAGCGATCGCTCAATGCGATCCCGCCTTCAAAAAAGCGATGGAAATGGCGAAAGAGAACATCGAGTTTTATCATAAAGCCCAAAAACAGAACTCCTTTTTGCTCGAAAAAGAAGAGAAGATCTACTTGGGACAACGCGTTCTTCCTCTCGATTCAGTTGGCATCTATGTGCCAGGTGGAAGAGCCCAATATCCAAGCAGCGTCTTAATGAACACGATCCCTGCCAAAGTGGCTGGCGTAAAACGGATCGTGATGACGACCCCACCCAATGCGGAAGGGAAGATCCATCCCAATATTGCCTTTGCTGCCAAACTTGCCGGCGTGGATGAAATCTATAAATTGGGAGGCGCGCAAGCGATCGCCGCTTTAGCCTATGGAACCCAAAGTATCCTTCCTGTTGATAAGATCGTCGGCCCTGGCAACATTTTTGTGGCTGCCGCTAAAAAACTCGTATTCGGGAAAGTAGATATCGATATGATCGCAGGACCAAGCGAGATCCTTGTCATCGCGGATGGAAAGGCGGATCCAAAGTTTGTGGCCGCCGATCTTCTCTCTCAAGCAGAACATGATCCGATGGCTTGCTCAATCTTGATCACGACAAGCCCCAAGCTTGTCGATCAAGTCAATCAAGAACTAGAAAAACAAAGCGCTGTTCTTCCAAAACGTGAGATCGTAGAACAATCGCTAGCCAACCATGGACATTCGATCGTTTGCGACAGTCTTGAAGAATGCATCTCTTTATCGAATTTGATCGCTCCAGAACATCTCGAACTCATGGTCGAATCCCCGATGGAGTATTTAGGTCAAGTCAAGCATGCAGGCAGCGTATTCCTTGGCTATTATACTTGCGAGAGTGTCGGCGATTATTTTGGAGGAACGAACCATGTGCTTCCAACAAGTGGCACGGCGCGCTTCTCTTCGGCACTGGGTGTAGATAGTTTTATTAAAAAATCGAGTTATTTGCATTATTCAAAAGAGGCACTTCAAAAATATGGGGAGCAAATCGTGAAAATGGCGCAAGAAGAACAACTCGACGCCCACGCGCAAGCGATCTTAGTAAGGATGGATACATAATGGGAAGCTATTCTTATCAAAGCCATGCGCAAAAGGGTATTTTGCTCAATGCGAACGAATCCCCATACAAACCGGCGCCGGCAATTTTAAAAGAAATCCAAGAAAACATCACGACATTGGATCTGAATCGATATCCGGACAATACCTATTGGAAGCTAAGAGAAGAATACAGCAAACTGCAAGGACTGCGACCAGAACAAGTATTAGTCGGAAACGGATCCGACCAAATGCTTGGCTTGTTTATTGGAAATTTATTAGGAGAAAAGAAAATCGCTCTTAGTTTCTCGAAAGACTTCAGCATGTATGATTATTATATTTCATTATATGGAGGAGAACTCGTCAAATATCCGATCGACCCGGAAGTTCCATTCGATCTTCAAGACTGGATCCAAACGATCGAAACGATCGATCCAGACCTAATCCTCTTTTCCAATCCAAACAATCCAACGGGCTTGTTTTTAGAAAAAGAGTCGATCCAGAAAATATTGGAAGCTTTTCCAGAACGCAAGATCCTTGTCGATGAAGCGTATGTCGAATTCGCGCCAGAAAGCGCGCTTTCTTTGATCGATCGATATCCTAATTTATATGTGACCCGAACGCTTTCCAAAGCCTTTGGGCTCGCGGGCATTCGGTTAGGGTTCCTGCTTTCGGATCCAAAAAATATCGAATGGCTCCAACAAAGAAACGTACCCTATTCTGTCAATCGTCTCAGTGAATTTGTCGCGCTCAGCGCGCTAAAGCATGTTGATCAAATCGAGCCAATATTGAAAGAAATCATTGACAGGCGCGATTGCTTTTTAGAATTCGGAAAGCAGCTGCAAAAAACGACGCTCTATCCATCGCAAGCCAATTTTATTCTTTTTCGTTCAAAACAGCTTCAAGCCATCCTAAGAAAAATGAACGAAAAAGGGATCCAGATCCGCGTCTTTCCAAATGAAGATTATGCCCGGATCACGATCGGAAGCGAACAAGAAATGGAACTTGCCAAAGAAGTGTTTTTGGAAGTAGAAAGGGAAATATGAGAGAAGCGGCAATCGAAAGAAGCACAAAAGAAACAGAAGTAAGAGCGCAGATCGTCTTGGATGGAAGCTCTCAAAGCAAGATTAAGACAGGCATTGGTTTTTTTGATCATATGCTCACTTTATTCGCCTTCCATTCTGGATGCGACCTTTTCCTAGAAGCCAAAGGCGATCTCGAGGTCTGCGATCATCACACGATCGAAGATTGCGGCCTCGTTTTGGGGGATCTGATCAAAGTCGCTCTGCAGGACAAGCGAGGGATCCATCGTTATGGAAGTTTCACGATCCCTATGGATGAAACTCTCTGCTCTGTCGATCTTGACTTAAGCGGAAGACCTTATCTAGTCTATCATTGCGAAACAAAGCGGGAGATGATCGGAACATATTCCACCGAAATGACGGAAGAGTTTTTTCGGGCATTGGCGACTCGAAGTGGAATGACTTTGCATATCAATGTTCATTATGGCAATAACGACCATCATAAAATCGAAGCGATCTTCAAAGCGTTTGGACGCGCCCTAAAACAAGCGATCCAAATCGATTCCGATCAAATCGTTTCGAGCAAAGGAGTGTTAGAATGATCGGGATCATCGATTATGGAATGGGAAACTTGCACAGTGTCAAAAACGCGTGCGATCATCTGCAGATCGAAGCGCTGATTTCTAACGATAAAGACACGCTCGCCCAATGCGATCGTTTGATCTTGCCAGGCGTTGGAGCCATGAAAGATTGTATCGATACATTAAAAAAAGAAGATCTCTTCGACTGGATCAAAGAACAAGTTTTGGAGCATAAAAAACCAATATTAGGAATCTGTTTAGGGATGCAAGCTTTGTTCGAGTCCAGCGAAGAAAATGGGGGAGTCGAATGTTTTGGGTTTTTGCCCGGTAAAGTCATCTTGATGAAAGATGAACGGTTGCGGATTCCTCATATCGGCTGGAATTCGCTAGAGTGGAAACCTATGGAGGGATATACACCAATCGAACCAAGCTTTGTGTATTATGATCACTCATATTATGGCATAGGCTTTGATCCCGATGACTTAGTGGCGTACTCTCATTATGGAGATTTTATCATTCCTGGTTTCGTGAAACGGAACCATATTTATGGCACCCAATTTCATCCTGAAAAAAGCGGTGAAGTGGGATTGTCGATCTTGAAAGCATTTGGAAAGGGAGAATTATGATCATATTACCAGCAATCGACTTATTGGATGGAAAGCCTGTGCGGCTTTATCAAGGCAATTATGAAAGCCAGGTCCAGGTTTCGCCTTCAGCACAACAAAGCGCCCAATATTTTAACGATCTCGGGGCAGAATACTTACATTTAGTAGATCTGAATGGTGCGAAATATGGAGAGCGGATCCATTTTCCGTTGATCAAACGGATCGCTGACGAGACAGGAATGAAGGTAGAAGTGGGTGGTGGTATCCGCACCATGGAAGATATCGAAGCGTATTTGAATGCGGGTGTAGACCGCGTCATTTTAGGAACAGCGGCGTTAAAAGAGCCAGAAATCTTGAAGGAGGCTCTGAAACGGTATGGAGAGCGGATCGTTGTCGGGATCGATTGTAAAGATGGATTTGTCAGTGTGGCCGGATGGCTCGATGACTCGAAAGTGAATTACCTTGATTTCGCCAAACAAATGGAACAGCTTGGCGTCAAGACGATCATATTTACCGATATTTCTAAAGATGGCACGCTTTCTGGACCGAACCTGGAAATGCTCCAACAGCTCAAAGACAGTGTGAATGTGGATCTGATCGCTTCAGGAGGGATCAAAGACATCGAAGATATCAAGGCGCTCAAAAAGCTTGGCGTGCACGGAGCGATCGTCGGCAAAAGCATCTACGCCAAAACGCTCGATCTTAAGGAAGCAATCGATGTAAGCCATGGAGATAAAACATGTTGACAAAACGGATCATCCCGTGTCTTGACGTCAAAGATGGAAAAGTCGTAAAAGGAATCAATTTTGTCGGCTTGAAAGAGCTAGGTGATCCAGTTGAGCTCGCGAAAAAATATTATGAGCAGGGCGCGGATGAACTTGTGTTTTTAGATATTACCGCGACCCATGAAAAGCGGGATACGATCGTTGATCTTGTAGAACAAGTGGCTAAAACGATCTATATTCCTTTTACGGTGGGAGGCGGAATCCGTACAATCGAAGACATTCGCAAGATCCTTTTAGCTGGCGCCGATAAGGTTTCCTTGAATTCGGCAGCTGTAAAAAATCCACAGCTCATCGAAGAGGGCGCGAAAATGTTTGGAAATCAATGTATCGTCTTAGCGTTGGATGCCAAGCGACGAAAAGACGATACGGGCTGGAACGTAGTCGTGAATGGAGGAAGGATCGACACCGGCCTGGACGCGATCGAGTGGGCTAAAAAGGCAGTAGAGCTTGGGGCCGGCGAGATCTTGCTTACGAGCATGGACGCGGACGGCACGAAGCAAGGATTTGATCTTCCTTTATGTCGATCGATCCGAAACGCTGTTCCTGTTCCTGTGATCGCTTCGGGAGGCTGCGGTAAATTAGAAGACTTTTTAAAGGTCTTTGAAACGAAAAGCGCCGACGCGGCATTGGCGGCCAGCTTATTCCATTATGGAGAGCTCAAAGTGCAGGATGTAAAGGTGTATCTAGAATCGAAAGGAGTTGTCGTAAGGCCATGATCCAAGTCGATTTTAAAAAAGGAAATGGACTCGTTCCTGTCATCGTGCAAGATGTTCATACTCTTGAAGTGCTCATGCTCGCGTATATGAACGAGGCGAGCCTTCAAAAAACGCTGGAGACGAAGCTGGCGACCTATTGGTCTCGTTCAAGAAACGAATTATGGATAAAAGGAGAAACGAGTGGCCATTATCAGCATGTCAAAGAAATCTTGATCGATTGCGATCAAGATACGCTTCTTCTTAAAGTCGAGCAAGAAGGAGCGGCTTGTCATACGGGCCATAAAACTTGTTTTTATAGAAATTTAGAGGAGTAGACATGGATATTTATCAGAAGGTTTTTCAAACGATCTTAGATCGTAAAGCCAATCCGGAACAAGGAAGCTATACAGCGTATTTGTTTGAGAAAGGGAAAGAAAAAATCTTAAAGAAAGTTGGAGAAGAATGCACCGAAGTGATCATCGCTTCGTGTATGGATCAAAAAGAAGATTTGATCAACGAATATGGAGATTTGATCTATCATCTCATGGTGCTTATGGCCGAAGAAGGAATCACTTTAGAAGATATCCAGAAGGTCATGGAAAAAAGAGATCAAAAGACGCATAACCTTAAGCCGGAACGAAAACCGATCGAAAATTTATAAGCAGAGAAATCTGCTTTTTTTTGTTACGCTGTTTCGATTTTTTAAATCGAATTCTAAAGGTATAATGTAAGCGAATACAAAAGGAGGATTCGATTATGGGATTTCCAAAAAATTTTTTGTGGGGTGGAGCCGTCGCGGCCAACCAATGTGAAGGGGCTTATTTAGAGGATGGAAAAGGCTTGAGTGTTCCGGACATGCTTTTGGGAGGCGATGTCAATACACCAAGAACATTCTTGCCAAAAACGGATGAAATCGCTTTTTATCCTAGCCATGAAGCGATCGATTTCTATCATCGTTATAAGGAGGATATCGCCTTGTTCGCGGAAATGGGATTTACCGTATTCCGCCTTTCGATCAACTGGGGAAGGATTTATCCAAATGGCGATGACGAAGAACCAAATGAAGAGGGATTGGCTTTTTATGACGCCGTGTTTGACGAATGCGAAAAGCATGGTATCGAACCTCTCGTAACGCTTTGTCATTATGAGATTCCTTGGAATATCGTGACGAAATATGGAGGCTTTTCGAATCGAGAAGTGATCGATCTATTCGTCAAATACGCGAGAACGTGCTTTGAACGCTACAAGGATAAAGTAAAATATTGGCTGACATTCAATGAAATCAATATTCCTTGCATGCATGCAGGCGGGATCGGGCCTTTATATGGTCTAGGGATCATGGAAGAAGAAGATATTCAATCGGATCATCACATCCCGCTCACTGAACTTAAATACAATTTACAAAGAACGTTCGAGGGCTTGCATAATGAGTTTGTGGCGAGCGCGCTAGCGGTAAAGCTTGGTCATGAGATCAATCCTGATTTTATGATCGGAAATATGATCGCGCATGAAACGACCTATCCGCTCACTCCAAATCCAAAAGATGTATTGGCTTGCATGAACGTGGATGATCTCCACAATAATTTCTGCGGAGATGTTCAAGTTCGCGGCGAATATCCTTCGTTCATGTGGCGTTATTTTAAGGAAAATGGAATCGACACATCCTTCATTACCGAAGAAGATAAAAAGATCTTGAAAGAAGGTACGGTCGATATGTATACCTTCTCCTACTATATGACCAATTGCGTGACTGTGGATGAAAAAGCGGAAAAGATCGGCGGCAATATGTCGATGGGCGCAAAAAATCCATATTTGAAGGCGAGCGACTGGGGTTGGCAGATCGATCCAGATGGACTTCGCTATACGTTGAATGTTCTTCATGGACGCTATCCGCATACACCTTTGATGGTCGTAGAAAACGGATTTGGTGCTTTTGATGTCGTTGAAGAAGATGGATCGATCCACGACGAATACCGGATCAACTACTTCCGTCCTCACATTGAAGCGATGAGGGAAGCGATCGAAGATGGTGTACCTTTGATTGGCTATACGACATGGGGCCCGATCGATCTTGTATCGGCAGGAACAGGTCAATACGCGAAACGATATGGATTCATTTATGTGGATCGTCACGATGATGGTACAGGTGATTTCTCGAGAAGCAAGAAAGACTCCTTCGATTGGTATAAGAAAGTGATCGCTTCCAACGGAGAAGATCTGGACTAAATATTTACCAGAGTCAATTTTACCGTTTAAACGACTATGTATTCCAAAAAAGGGACACGTTCATCGGTTTTAAAGTATACTGAAAGTGCTTAAAAAGGACTAACGCTTTTTCCTGCAACTAGACTATGCTAATCCCTAGGTAGTCATAGTGCACGTTCGATCCTCTCCCAAAGGATCTCTAGCTGTAGGATCTTTGTTTTAAAGAGGGCTGAAGTGATCCAATTCAGTCCTTTTTTCGTTTTTGCTCTTTTTTTAGTGTAGAATAGAAACAAATGGAGGTTGGAAGATGGATAAAACGAGTCCGATCGGTGTGTTCGATTCAGGATTAGGCGGGATCAGTGTCCTTGCGGAAATACATAAGCAGCTTCCTCATGAAGATCTGCTCTATATTGGGGATTCGATCCACAATCCTTATGGCATAAAGAGCGAAGAAGAGCTGCTTTCTTTATGTCTTGCGATCTGTGATGAGCTCATGGAAGCAAACGTAAAGATGATCGTGATCGCATGCAATACGGCAACGAGCGCTTGTGTCAATACATTACGAAAAAAATACCCGATCGATATTGTGGGTATGGAGCCAGCCCTCAAGGTGGCTGCCGATCAAGATCCAAAGCAGTCGATCGCGGTCTGGGCGACGGACTTCACGCTGAAAGAAAAGAAATTTGCAGACTTGATGGATCGATTCAAAGATTCTCATACGATCTATAAGGTGCCTTCTCCGCAGCTTGTTCGTCTAGTGGAAGAAGATCGATTGTCGGATGAAGAAGCTGTCGATCAAGCGCTCGAGGATTCTCTAGCGCGCTCCCATCAAGCAGATTCGATCGTCCTTGGCTGCACGCATTTTGTTTTTTATAAAGAGCATCTTAAAAAGAAGCTGCCAGATACGATCAGCATTTTAGACGGAAACGAAGGAACGGCTCACCACGTCCGATATCTTCTCGAAGAAAAGGGTTTATTGAATTGTGAGGGAGGTTCGATCGAATGGCGGAACACGATGCCAGAAAAGATCGAACAGTCCAAACAGCTTTACCAAAGAATGGAGGAATCACAATGAGTAACGCTTGGAAAACATATTTACCACAACAAAAACAGGATGTTATGGATTTTAACGACATGTATATCCGTTTTATATCGAAAGGAAAGACGGAACGCCGATGTGTCGATCAAATCATTGAATTAGCCGAAGGTCTAGGCTATCGAAATATGAATGAGATCATCTACAACAAAGAATCTCTCAAGCCGCAAGATAAAGTGTATTTTAACATGATGGGAAAATCCATCGTCCTTGTTCATCTAGGAGAAGAGGATCTTGAACGAGGAATGAATATATTAGGTGCGCATATTGATTCTCCTCGATTGGATCTAAAACAGCATCCGCTCTACGAACAAGATGGACTTGCCTACTTCGATACCCATTATTATGGAGGGATCAAAAAGTATCAATGGCTTACGCTGCCTCTTGCGATGTATGGAGTGGTCGTTTTAAAAGATGGAACGAGTATCGACGTAGAAATTGGAGAACATGATTCAGACCCTGTGTTCGTGATCACCGATCTTTTGCCGCATCTTGCCTCGGATCAAATGGAGAAAAGCGCTTCAAAATTCGTAGAGGGGGATTCTCTCGATCTGATCGTCGGCTCGATCCCAGAAGATGATCAAGAAAAAGAAGCGGTAAAAAAGAATGTGTTACGCATTTTAAAAGACAGCTATGGCATTGATGAAGAAGACTTCGTATCCGCAGAGCTCGAGATCGTGCCGCAAGGGAAAGCGAGAACGTGCGGTCTGGATCGAAGCATGGTCCTAGGCTATGGACAAGACGATCGCGTATGCGCCTATACCGCTTTGATGGCTATGCTTGAACAAGAAAATCTACAACGCACGGCCGCTTTACTGTTGGTCGATAAAGAAGAGATCGGCAGTGTAGGCGCTACAGGAATGCATGGACGATTCTTTGAAAACTTTATCGCGGAGATCTTTGAAGCGATGGGGCAAGCATCCGATCTCAAGGTGCGAAGAGCTCTTCAAAATTCAGAAGCTCTCAGCAACGATGTCGTAGCCGCTCACGATCCAAATTATGCTTCTGTTTCGAGTCCGCATGAAAATATGGCTCAATTTGGACACGGGTTGTGTTTTGCGAAATATACCGGTTCAAGAGGCAAAGGAGGAAGCAATGACGCCAATCCTGAATATATTGCCAAGCTAAGAAAGATCTTTGATGAAAACGATGTGATATGGCAAACAAGCGAATTAGGAAAAGTCGATCAAGGCGGCGGGGGAACGATCGCCTACATCTTAGCCAACTACGGTATGGAAGTGATCGATTCAGGTGTTCCGCTCCAAAGCATGCATTCTCCTTTTGAATTGGCAAGCAAAGCGGATGTTTACGAAGCCAAAAAAGGCTACAGTGCTTTTTTGAAACACAATAAATAGAAAGAAGAATAGAGAAGCGATGAGTGAAACAGTAACATTAGTAGCAAGCGATCTTGATGGGACGCTGTTGAATAGTCAAAAGAAAGTGACGCCAGAAACGCGTGAAGCTCTCAAACAGTTAAAAAATCACGGAATCTTATTCGGGATCGCATCGGGAAGACCTGTCGAATCGGGGATCATTCTCGTAAAGGATTGGGGACTTGAAGACGATATTTCCTTTTTGATCGGGATGAATGGCGGAGTGATCTACGACATGCGAACGAAAGAAAAAGAACAATACCATTTGATGGATGGAGAGACGATCCTAGAAATCATGGAACACTACAAAGATATGGATGTGATCTTCCAAGTGATGGTGGGAAACGATCGTTATGTCAACAAGTCGACCGAAGAGACAAGAGCGCATGCCAAATTGTTTTGCGAAAATGAGATCTTGACCGACTTGGAAACATTCTTGAAAGGAAGAAAGGTCAATAAATTGATCTTATTTATCGATCCTTCTTATATGGACCAAGTCAAGGCGCGGGCCGCCACATTCTCTTCTGATCGATTCACAAGCTACGCGACCGCTGATAATTTATACGAATATACGGATCCGATGATCAATAAAGGGTTTGGGATCCAAAAAATTTGCGAACATTATGGAATCGATCCAGTGCATGTCGTCGCGTTTGGCGATGCACCAAACGATAAAGAGATGCTAGAGGATGTTGGATACGGTGTCGCGATGAAAAACGCGACCGAGGATGTGAAAGCGGTGGCGGATGTCGTTTCTTCGTATACGAACGATGAAGACGCTTTGGCCCATTTTGTGACGGATGAAATATTAAAAAACAATCCAGATCGATTGGAGAAGGACGCGAATGTCAAAGTGGGATGATACGTATATTCAGCTGTGCAAAGATATCCTTGCTCAAGGAGTCGAGGTAGAAAATCGAACCGGGATCAATTCGATCAAGCTGCCTTCCTATCATTTTCAAATCGATGTTTCAAAGGAATTTCCTATTTTGACGACAAAGCAGCTATTCATTCGCCAAGCGGCTTTGGAAATGTTGTGGATCTATCAGCAACAGTCCAACGATGTTCGTTGGCTGCAAGATCGCAATGTTCATATTTGGGATAAATGGGAAATCGATGAAAACGGAGATTGGATCAGTGAAGAAACGGGTGAGGTGCTCAAGCATTTTGATCCAAAATACGCTCACACGATTGGTACGGCTTATGGATATATCGTAAAAAAATATAAATTGATCGATCGTCTTTTGGATTCCTTGAAAAACGATCCGGAGGATCGTAGGCGTGTTGTTTCGTTATGGCAAGATGCGGAACTCGATAATGCGGTGCTTCCAAGCTGTGTATGGAGCACCGAATGGGATGTGACCAATGGAACATTAAACTTGCTTGTCCATCAAAGAAGCTGCGATGTTCCTTTAGGACTTCCTTTTAACGTGACTCAATATGCTCTTTTATTGAAAATGATCGCTCAAGTGTGCGGCTATCAAGCGGGCACGATTGACTGGTCGATCAAGGATGCTCATATTTATGTCAATCAAGTCGATGGGATCCGCGAACAAATCAAGAGATACGATGAGAACGGATCGCTTCCGGCGCCCATTTTATGGCTCAATCCGGATATCAAAGATTTTTACGCGTTTGATTCGAGCTTAGAATGTAAAGATTTTAAGCTGGAAAATTATTCTCATATGGGAAAGATCGCTTTTCCATTAACGCAATAGAGGGCAAATATGAAATTGGTTGAGATTGCGGCAATCGGAAAGAATCGTGAGCTTGGCAAAGAGAATCATATGATCTGGCACCTCCCGAAAGACTTGCGTTTTTTTAAAGAGACGACAAAAGGGCATCCGATCGTCATGGGACGAAAAACATTTGAATCTTTGCCAGGCAAGCTGCCAGGCCGTCATCATATCGTTTTAACGTCTCGTCTTTTCGATGATCCATCTGTAGAAACATTTTCTTCGATTTCCGCTTTTTTAGAAGCGTATCAAAAGAGAGAAGATACGATCTTTGTGATTGGTGGAGGCGAGATCTATCGTCAAATGCTTCCCTATGCCGATCAATTGATTCTGACAGAAGTCGAAGCTTCCTGCGAAGAAGCGGAAGTGTATTTTCCAAAATTCGATCCAAATGATTATGAAAGTAAAGCTTTAAGCGAACAAATCGACGAAGGTTATAAGACAAAGCACGTCTTATATACTAAAAAGAAAGGGTGATAAAGTATGGTCATGATGAATCGAGAAATGTATGAAAAGCGCATGAAAGATGAGAAAGAAAAAAGGGAGCTCGTCAAGAACGATCCGTATCGTTTGGCGTATCATATTCAACCGCCAATGGGCTGGCTGAACGATCCGAACGGTTTATGTCAGATCGATGGAACGTATCATATTTATTATCAATATTCTCCTTTTGAACCGAAAGGCGGAACGAAGCTATGGGGCCATTATACGACGAAGGATTTTATTCGTTTCCAAGAGCATGAACCGTTCTTGTTCGCGGATACGAGAGCGGATGAAAGAGGCGTCTATAGTGGATCCGCATTTGTGGAAGATGGAACGATTTATTTCTTCTACACTGGAAATGTAAAGCTTTTTGATCGCGATGATTATGACTACTGCAACAATGGAAGAGAGCAGAATACAATATTGGTGACGAGCCAAGATGGCTTCCATCATACCGAAAAGGAGTGGCTCTTAAAGAATTCGGATTATCCGCAAGATATGTCGACCCACGTACGAGATCCAAAGATCTTGAAAAGAAAAGATACGTATTATATGGTGTTAGGCGCTCGAGATCAAGATTCGCATGGACTTCTATTGATCTATTCTTCGAAGGATCTGCGTCATTGGTCTTTGTTCGACCGACTTTCGATTCCTGATTTTGGATATATGTGGGAATGTCCTGACTTGTTTGAATTGGATGGAGAGTTGTTTCTCGTCTTTTCTCCTCAAGGACTAGAAGCCCAAGGCTTAGAGTATCGAAATGTTTACCAAACGGGATATTGTAAGCTGGAACTCGATTTTGATACAATGGAATATCAATTTGGTCCGTTTATCGAGCTAGATCGCGGCTTTGATTATTATGCCCCTCAAAGCTTTTTGGATGAACAAGGAAGGCGGATCCAGTTTGGATGGATGGGGATGGGCGATGCCCCTTATACGAATGAGCCCACTCTAAAATATGAATGGCAGCATGCCTTTACAATCCCTCGGCAATTACGCGCCAAAGAGGGGCGGCTCTATCAAACACCATTGAAGGAGCTAGAAGCGTTGCGAAACGAAAAGAAAGAGTTTTCTTTTGAGAATTTCTCGTATGCGCCAGAAACGAAGCAATTTGAATTGGATATTCATTTTGATCATTCAAAGCCTTTCGTGCTTCATTTGAACGAAGATATCCAGCTTTCTTTTGATGGAAGCATTCTTTCCTTATCGATGAAGGAGAGTGGCTACGGTCGAGATATGCGCGGTATTGAGTTAGATGCAATCGAGGATCTTCAAATTTTTATAGATGCCTCTTCGATCGAGATCTTTGTGAACGATGGATACACTGTTTTTTCTTCTAGAGCTTATCCAAAAGAGGGCTGGAAGCTTTCGTTAGAGACAGAAGCGAGAGGAACGATCGTTTATTATGCGCTCAATAAGATCGAAGTGAGCGATGGCGATTGAAAAAGAGCGCGCTTGCTTTAATGCGTATGTGCAAGGATTTGATTTAGAGCAGGATCAAAATCGGCTAAAGGTCATTCATACGATGCATGTCGTAAAGATCATGCAACAAATTGGGCGTTTTCTAAATCTTTCAGATCGAGAAATGGAAGTCGCGGAAACGATTGCCTTGTTTCATGATATTGGACGTTTTGAACAATTCAAAAGATACAATACATTTGTGGATCATCTAAGCGTTGATCATGCTGATCTAGGAAAAGAGATCCTAGAACGATCGGATTTTTTAGATCGGTTTTCTGGAAAGGAACAACAGCAGATCTTGATGGCGATTCAATTTCATAATAAATATGAATTGGTTCCTATGGATGAAAAGACGATCCAATATGCGAAGATGATTCGTGACGCGGATAAATGCGATATTTTGCGTGTTTTCGCGTTCGAACCGATCGAAAGCACGACGTCAACAAGCTATGAAAGCATTCAAAATGATGTGGTTTCTGAAGAAATCGAGGCGATGATCCATAACCATCAATGCATCGATAAAACGAAACGAAAAACAGGCTTGGATATTTGGATGACCTTTCTTGGATTTTTCTTTGATGTCAACTATCCGATCACAATGCGGATCATGAAAAAGCAAGGCTACTATCGGCTTCCTTTTGATCGGATCCGGTTTCGGCGCGCGCAAAAGCAGGTCGATTCTATTTTGAGCGAGATCGAAAACTATATAGCACGGAACAGTTAGTTCCGTGCTTTTTGCATATATTTCTCAATGAAACGTTTGAACATTTCTTGATAAGTTTCCTTCGCTAAAAAATATGATTGGGCATGGCCTGCTTGATCTACAAACAATGTTGCTTGTTCACGAGGACAAGCGTTGGAAATTTCTTGAGCCATAGGAAAAGGAACAAGGGGATCTTCTTTACCATGAACAATCAATAAAGGAACTTTTGAGTGTTTAACATGACTGAGAGGATCAAATTTCTTGAGCGAGCATCCTGTATGAAGTGTGAAATCTTTTGCGAGAAAAAGGGCGGTGAGCTTAGGAAGCTTGGCGAGCTGGATCGTATCTTGAAGCTGTTGGAAGGCATTGGTATAGCCGCAGTCTTCCACGATAAAGCGGACTTGGCTAGGAACTTGATCGCATAGAGCCAACGCGCTAGCGGCTCCCATAGAGATTCCATGGATAGCGATCTCAATGTCTTTGCCGAAATGTTCGATCAGCCAATAGACCCAATCGAGAAGGTCCCTGCTTTCAAGGATCCCGAAGGTGATCGTTTTTCCCTCGCTGTGGCCATGGGCTTGATGATCGACGATAAGGACATTTAGATCTTGCTGGATATAAAAGGGAAGAAAAGGTGCAAATTCATGTATGCCTGTCGTCTTATAGCCATGGGAGCAAAGAATAAATTTTTGGCTGGGATCCTTGCTTGGAAAGAAAGTGGCGTATAATCGATCGCCATTGGGATTGATGCGATGGAAAGTTTCGAAACAATCTTGTTGGACTTTCTTTTCAGCTTCGATTTTTAGTTTTTCGATCTTGTCTACATTAGGCATAGGGGCTTGTTTTTTGTTTTTGACTTCAAATGGTTTTGCGTTTCGATCAAAGACATAGCGATAGGCTTTCTCGCTGAGGATTGCAAGCGAAACGAGAAAGGATGCAGAAAGGATCGTTTTTGTTTTTTTCTTCATACTCTTATTGTAGAATGTTGATCTTTTATTTCAATTTAGATACAAAAAAAACGCAGCTCCATGGCTGCGGTCCTGGTGTATTATGTATTCTATTCTTGCAATTAGCGAATTGGTGGCTTTCCAGCGAGAACAAATACATAAGAAGAATTGCTGTTATTGTTCATCTTGATTTCCTCCATTGACTTTTTACATCTTCAATATATATGGTCTTTTTTTAGAAATCAAGGCTTTTTATTCATTTTTTTAATTTTCTTTTTGTATACAACACTTGTACATAAATCGTATACAAAGTGATATATGTTTACATAGAGTAGACAATTAAAGAAAAATTATGTAGATTTGTGGAAAGTGTATCGTTTTCTTTTCATTGTAAGAAAAATGGGATTTACAAGGATCTTCCATGAATTTTTCATAAGAAAATTTGTTGTACATTGCAACAATTGCTCTTAGAAAAGAGGTTATTCTATAGAATTAATTATTTGGAAAATTAGTAATTTCGGTTTATAATTTAAAAAAGTTTAATATTAGAAAGAAAGTTAAGAGATATGAAAATAAAGAAAGGTAACCGAATGCTCCATGTCGCGCTGTCCTGCGGGATTTCTTTAAATCTTGTCCCAAGCTTAGCGGTGGCCGCCAACACGGAAATGGAAGATCCAACGCCAATCGTGGAAGAAGATATGAAAAAAGAAACAGGCGATCTAGGAGCAGACACGACAACAAGCACAGAAACAACGACGCCTCCTTCAACGAAAGGAGATGTTCAGGAGCCAAGCGTTCCTATATCCCCAGAAACGCCATCCACGCCTGAAAAGCCAGAAACGCCTGAAGAAGAGCCAGGACAAGAAGAGGGCGAGGAAAAGCCAGATAGGCCAGAAGAAGAAATAAAGCCGGAAGAAACGATCAAACCGGAAGAAACGGTCAAACCGGAGGAAACGATCAAGCCAGAGGAAATGAAGCCGGTCGTGGATTCGAATAAACAAACGAGTGTTTTGCCTTCTGAGAAAGTAGATGTCAACAAACCGCAAGAGACGAAGCCTACGATCTCGTATGAAAAGAATACATGGTATCATCCTACCGATCTGCTTGCGAAAGGGTATGCCGGAAATTTGAAGAAGGCGATGAAGCTCGACGATTTTATGACGAGCAATCTCAATGATTTTTTAGGCAATGGGAATCCGTTCATGGTCGGTCAATGCACGTGGTTCGCTTGGGCACGCTTCCATCAAGTGTATGGTTTTGATAGTGGCGCGCGTGGAAATGGAAAGACGAATGCGATCGAGATCGTGCGAGCCCATTCGGACAAGTTTGAATTAAGCAGCACGCCAGCGGCTGGCGCGACATTCAGTATGGAACGGAATACGCTCATGCCACAATATGGACATGTAGGCTTCGTGGAAGCCTTTGATGGAGAATATTTATGGATCTCCGAAGGAAACGTCATGTTCAATGGAAAAGGCGGAAATATTTGGGTCCATAAAGTGCGCTGGGAAGATTATAAAAACGCTTATCCGGATATCGTGTTCGCGATCCCGAAAAAAGGAGTTTGCGATCTTGAAGAAACATCTTCAAAGGACGAGCCGGTAAAAGCAAAACCCGTCGAAATGAAAAGAGTCACCAGAAAGAAAAAAATGAGCCGGGCTATGGCCCATCGCACGGAAAAAATGGAAAAATAGAGAAAGAGCGAATTTTTCGCTCTTTTTATCTTGTTTCTGATCCTTATCTATGTTATTATTTCTAAGCAAATCAAGGACCCTTAGCTCAGTTGGCAGAGCAACTGACTCTTAATCAGTGGGTCTAGGGTTCGAATCCCTAAGGGTCCACCATTTTTGAAATCGAAGAACCAGGCATGGTTCTTTTTTTTGTTTTCCTATTGCATCCTCTTTGGGATTGTGGTATAGTCGTAAAGTAAAGAAATGGAAAGATAGAAGCACCCCTTCTCACCCGATATATGATAGATATATGGGTCAATGGCCAATTCGTTTTCGATTTGAACGTAAATCAATGGGTGCCTTTGTGTACCCATTTTCTTTTTATGAAAGGTAGGTATCGTATATCAATAACAGAAAAGTTGCCCCAAACAATGTCAATGATGATCTTTTTAACGAAAAAATCCCGTTTAGAGAACTTCTTGTCATTGATTCGGATGGAAAACAGTTAGGAGTTTTATCAAAGAGAGAAGCATTGGACATCGCGTATCGTCAAAATCTCGATTTATTGTGTGTAGCTCCTAAGGCTCGTCCGGCTGTATGTAAGATCTTAGATTATGGCCGTTACCATTTTGAACAGCAGAAAAAAGCGAAGGAAGCGAAACGTAAACAACATACCGTTGAAATCAAAGCTCTACGTTTATCGCCGATCATCGATACGCATGATTTTGAAACGAAAGTTCGTCAAACGAAAAAATGGATCGAGTCGGGCATGAAAGTAAAGATTGATATGAGATTCCGCGGACGCATGATGACTCGCCAAGAAGTTGGAAAACAAATCATGAATCAATTCTTGGATGAAGTGAAAGACATCGCAGCGATCGAAAAAAGACCATCGCTTGAAGGAAACACCATGTCCACGGTGTTGGCGCCAAAAAAGAAATAAGAAGGGTAGGAGGAATTAAGTATGCCTAAACAAAAAAGTCATAGAGGATTAGCTAAGCGCGTTAAGATCACAGGATCGGGAAAAGTTAAGAGATCCCATGCTTACACGTCTCATCGTTTCCACGGTAAAACGAAGAAACAACGTCGTCATTTGGCGAAACCAGGATTGCTGAGCAGCACTGACTACAAACGTATCAAGGAAATGTTGAAGTAATATAAAGGGAGGAACACACAATGGCAAGAGTTAAAGGTGGTACTGTAAGCCGCAGAAGAAGAAAAAAGATATTAAAGCTAGCAAAAGGGTATTTTGGTTCGAAACATACTCTTTATAAAACTGCCAATGAGCAAGTCATGCATTCATTCAAGTATGCGTACAATGACCGTCGCAAATTGAAAGGAAATATGCGCAAGATCTGGATCACTCGTATCAACGCAGCTGCGCATATGCATGATCTTTCTTATTCGCGTCTTATGCATGGATTAAAGCTTGCGAACGTGGAAATCAACAGAAAGATGCTTTCTGAAATGGCGATCCACGATGCTGAATCGTTCGCAAAAATTTGCGAAGAAGCAAAAAACGCGATCGCAAACGCGTAATCGAAACCAATCAAACACCGTAATTGAGCGGTGTTTTTTTTTGTTTTATGCGATTTTTCATCAAGTAGAAAAGTTTTTCTTTTGCTTGTTTTTATTTTTCTGATAGACTAACGGTATGATTGGAATTTTAACAGAGAAAGCAAGCGCAGCGAACAACTTCGCCAAAGCGCTTGGTGGAAAAGAAGGAACATATAACGGAGAACACTATAGGATCACTCATGCCCGCGGACATCTCTATGAACTTTATGATCCATATGAACAAGTCCAAGACGATCTGAAAAAGAAATATAGATCCTGGAAGACAGAGCATCTTCCTTGGAAACGCGAAGATTTCGAATGGAAGAAGAAACAAACGAAAGAAGCGTCTGACATCCTCAAACAAATAAAAAAGGATCTAAGTGATTGTGAAGAATTGATCATTGCGACCGACGATGACCCTTCTGGAGAAGGAGAGCTTCTCGCGTGGGAAATCATCGATGGCTTGAATCTCAAGCCAAAAAAAATTTCGAGAATGTATTTTGTCGACGAAAGCAAATCTTCGATCCAAAAGGCGTTTAAAGAGCGTAAACCGCTTGAAAATAAAGAAACCGACTTAGATTATGTCAAAGCAGATTTCCGCTCAAAATGGGACTATTTATCCATGCAGTTCACTAGGATTGCCACAGCCAATGGTGACGGAAAGTCCGTTCTTAGGCAAGGCAGGCTCAAATCCGCGATGGTCAAAATGGTCGGCGACCAGCTGAAGAAAGTGGAAAGCTACAAAAAAGAACCCTTTTATGAACTTCGCTTCAAAGACGAAAACGGAAATGTATTCTCTAATTCAAAAGCCGAGAAATTCAAGACACCTGAAGAAGTTGATATCGATTTGGAAAATAGCGCTGTCATCGTTGATTCGACGACGATGAAAAAGACAAAACCCCCTCAGCTGCTCGACTTAGCTGGCCTTTCAGCACAGCTCTCTTCTCAAGGCTTGAAAGCGAGAACTGTCTTATCGACCTACCAAAAGATGTATGAAGATCAAATCGTTTCTTATCCAAGAACGGAAGATAAGAATATTACCCCAGAGCAATTCCAAGAACTCCTTCCTTTAGCGGATGCGATCGCGGACCTAGTTGGCGTAAAAAAAGAACTCTTGACCTATCGAAAATCAAGAGCGAGCCACGTTAAACCGAAAGGAGCCCATGGGGCCAATCGACCAGGCCCGAATGTACCTGCTTCCTTAGAGAGTTTGCGAAAATATGGACCAGGCGCCGAGAAGATCTATAAGCTGCTTGCGAAGAACTTTTTAGCGATGCTCGCCGAAGACTATGAATACGAGCAGCAAAAAGGACATCTCGAAAAGTATCCGAACTATAAAGCGATAGCGAACATCCCGAAGAAAAAAGGCTGGAAAGCTGTGTATGATTCGGATGCCGAAGAACAAGACGAAAATACGAAAAAGCTTGGAAAGGAAGCAGCGCCATTCACTTATGAAGGCTTCCCTCCAAAACCGGTGGCTCCAACGATGAAATGGCTCATGAAGCAGCTCGCGAAACGGGAAGTAGGTACAGGTGCTACTCGTACAAGCATTTATGCGGACGTGACCAACGCGAATACGCGCTTTCCGCTTCTCGTTGAGAATCGCGGGAAATTATCGATGAGCGATTATGGTCAAATGTCGTATCAGCTTTTAGCTGGAACCAATATTGGCGATTTAAAAATGACCGAACAGCTCGTCAAACAAATGCATGAAGTCGGTCAAGGGAAATCCGATCCAAACGCGTTTTTAGACCAAATGGAGCAGCTTGTTTTGGAAGACCTCGATCAAATGAATAAAAATGGGAAAAAGATCGTCCATAAAACATACGAACGAAATCCAGATGATTATGAAAAAGCGGTGATCGATGGAAAAGAAGTCGAATTCAAAAAAGAATTCTCTGGAACGAGCTTTACGCCTGAACAGATCGAAGCGCTCAAGAATGGCGAAGAGATCGAGATCCAATTCACGAACAAAGCGGGCAAAGAAGTCAAGGCCCGAGGAAAGCTCGAAGCGCAAACGTATAAAAAACGGAAGTTTTATGGCTTCAAGCCAGAACAATATTTCAATTTAGATGGAACCCCGATCGTAGATGACACGGAATATGCGACCGGTGTCTGGAATGGAAAGAACGTCAAATTCAAACGCGTATTCTCGCAACATCGTTTCAGCGATGAAGAAGTGGAACGCCTTTTGAATGGCGAAGAGATCGAGTGTGAATTCATTTCTAAAAAAGGAAAACCGTTCAAAGCAAAAGGCCGTCTTCAAGATCAAGTGTTTTTAGGCCATTTCTTTTTTGGCTTCAAGATCCTCGAATTCGAAAAGAAACCACGAGCCACAAAAACTAAAAAACAAGAAAAAAAAGAAAAGTCTGCTTAGGCAGGCTTTTCGTTGTTTTTAAGCAAAAATAATAAGGATCGCAAGGATCTGGACAATAGAAACGAAGATAGAAAGGGAGCTAGCCATTCCAACAAGATCGCCTTTATACCCACATTGCAACGCATAAATCGGCGAGATCGAACCAACAGGACTTGCGATACATAGCGCTGTGACGATCCGAGCTGTTGCAGGGATCGGCATAAAAAACAAGATCAAAACGATCAAAGCAGTATTCAGCAGTGTACGGGCCCATACGGTTTTATAGATGGCCTTCAGCTTTTCTTTCGGCAGATCCAAACGAATCAGAAGGCCGATCATGAACATCGACAAAAACGAGTTCGCTCCACCAGCCACATTCGCTATATCCATGATATATGAGGGAACAGAAAGGTTCAAAAAAGCGAAAACGAACAAGAGCACATAAGTGACAAAAGGAGCGCTCTTTAACAAAGTCTTTAGGATAGATCGCAATGAAACTCGCATCGTTTTCATCGATACTGATTGAGCGGCCACTAAATTTAGTCCAAGACCCATTAAAGCGTTTCCGCAATCAAACATACACAAATAACCAACGCCCACACCCCCAAAAAACATTTCAACAAAAGGCAATACGAAATTACCAATATTATAGGAAGCAGTCGAAAGCATGATGGCCGCTGTTTTAGCGCTCCGTTCGCGATGATTCAAGAAAAAACCTGTGAGAAGTCCGAACATATTCGTCACGATCCCAAGAGAAGCAAGAAGGAGCGTTTCTTTTTGGATCACGATCGAATCCGCGTTCTTGATCAGCGCGGCTGGTAAAGTCACCAAAACGATGATTTTGCCTAGCTTGTTGGCATCGTCTTTATCTAAGATATTAAAATATTTAAATGCATATCCAAACATGATAAAAAGAAGATAGGTGCTTGTTTTTTCAATCACTGAAATCATAGAAGCGACAGCTGCACCCTTTCTTTTATTGGATCGATCCCGATCACTGTACAACTGACGATATCACCGACATGGACGATCTCATTGGGATCCGATACGAAACGATCAGCCAGTTTTGATATATGGACTAAGCCATCCTCATGGAGGCCAATATCGACAAAAGCGCCAAAGCTGACAACGTTGCGGACAGTTCCTTCGAGCTTCATACCGATCGTAAGATCTTTAAGCTCTAGGATTCCCGACTTAAGGAGAGGAGCTTCCAATGTCTCTCGAACATCCCGTCCAGGGTGGCTGAGTTCCTTGATGATATCTTGGATCGTATACGGATCGCTTTTTAGGTCGAGGGCTAGCTGATCGATATTGGCGATCGCTAGCTTTCTTAAAAAGTGCCGTTCTTGGCGGTCTTTTAAATCAAGACCTAAGCGGTCCAATAGCTCTTGGGTAAGAGCGTAGCTTTCCGGATGGATTCCTGTACGGTCCAATATATTCTCGCTTTCTGGGATCCGCAAAAAGCCAACACACTGTTCATAGGTGGTATCGCTGATCCCTCGGATCTCTCGGATCTGTTTTCTAGATGTAATTGGCGTCTTCTCTTTATATGCGTACAAGGCGTTGATGGCGCGCTTGTTCAATCCAGAAACATAAGAAAGAATGCTTTTCGAGGCGGTATTGATCGGAACCCCCACTTGATTGACGATCTTTTGGGTCGTAAAGTCTAGCATCTCTTGAAGCTTTTTTTGATTCACATCGTGCTGGTACTCGCCCACACCAATCGATTTAGGCTCGATCTTGACAAGCTCGCTCAAAGGATCTTGGATCCTTCTTCCAATCGAGATGGCGCTACGCTTTTCGACACTCAGATCGGGAAATTCTTCTTGCGCAAGCTTCGAGGCGGAATATACGCTGGCGCCCGCTTCAGAGACGATCACATATTTGACCGAAGGGAATTCCTTCAATACCGTTGAAACGAAGCGTTCTGATTCTCTTGAGGCAGTCCCATTGCCAATGGCGATCAAGTCAACATTATATTTTTTCAATAAAGAGACGATCTTCTTTTTTGAGCCTTCAAAATCGTTATGCGGCGCGGTTGGATAGATCACATCGATCGCCAAGACATTTCCATTCTCATCGAGCACCGCAAGCTTGCACCCAGTACGAAAAGCGGGATCAAATCCGAGCACTCTTGCTTTTTTGAAAGGACGGGTCAACAGCAGATGTTCCAAGTTGATCGAGAACGTTTGGATCGCTTTATCATCCGCTTCTTCTGAAAGCATAGAGCGGATCTCGCGCTGGATGCTTCGCAAGATCAATCGTTTGAGCGCATCTTTGATCGCGTCCTGCAAAAACGGTTGGGCAGTGGAAGAAGAACGGATCCAGCGTTGGCTGGCATAGCGTTGGATCGAATCAAGATCATATTCAAGGTGCACATTCAAGATCTTTTCTTTTTCTCCTCGATTCAAGGCGAGCGTTTGGAAGTGTTTTAGCCGCTTAAGACGGCAAGAAAAATCGTAGTAGATCTCATAGGTATGCTTTGGATCTTCGGCGTCTTTTTTGATCTTAGAGGCGATCGAGCCATATTTTAAGATCTGATCTCGGATCCAAGCTCTAAGATCGGCGTCTTCGCTGATTTTTTCCGCGATGATGTAGCCGGCACCTTCCAACGCTTCTTCTGCTGGCAGTTTTGAATAAGCAAAAACCAGATCTTTTAAAGATGTTTGTTTTTGAGAAAGGATCGCTTCAGCAAGAGGCAACAATCCTTTCGCGATCGCTTCGGAAGCTTTTGTTTTCTTCTTTTCTTTATAGGGACGATAAAGATCTTCCACTTCGACGAGTTTTCTTGCGTTCAGGATCTTCGATCTAAGCTCTTCGTTGAGCAGGCCTTTTTCTTCGATCAATCGGATCACGTCTTCTTTTCGTTGCATGAGATTATTTTGATATGAGAATTGAGACTCGATCTCTTTGATTTGATCTTCATTCATATTGCCTGTTTTTTCTTTTCGATACCGGGCGATAAAGGGAATCGTTGCTCCTTCTTGAAGAAGATCGAGCACGGCTTGAATGTTTTTGGATGGAAGACCTAGATCGTTTGTAAGTATTTTTAAAATTTCTTGCATAGGTTCTCTCTTTCTTTCATTATGCCAAAAGAAAAGGCTGATCATAAATCAGCCACCAAGATCCGGAGAATGTAACGTAGGAGGAGGGAAATAGCCGGATCGTTGCTTGGACTACAAGTGCCTTTTTTGACGGCGTTTCTCATTCCATAAAGTGAATGAGCAAAATAGAACCATCGAAAGACAAATGGATAAAATCAAGGAAGTGATCTTCATCACTTCTTCAGGCAGAGGTGTGTATAGGCGGTGGACCAGAATGATCATCATTCCAATAAGGCCCAGCATCGCGCATCCATTGCGTATCGTTTTCATAATCTATCTCTTGGCTTCATCCTATCATATCTTGTTTAAAAAAGAATTGCGAGTGCTTGGCGAAAAGTTAGTTGAATATAACTTTATGTTAGAGTATACTAACTTTGAAGTTAGTATACTCTAACATAAAGGAGGAATCGGGATAAATGCCTTTATCATTTTGCAAAGTGGATGTAGTATATCCGATCGAGAAGATCACAGGAAAAGATTCGATGCGAACCCATTTAAGAAATCTTGGCATCGTAGAAGGAGAATCGATCGTGATCAAAAATGCGATTCAGAAAAATTTGATCGTTGAAATCAAAGGGATCCGAATCGCTTTAGATGCAACGCTTGCGCAAAGAATCATGGTCGGAAAGGAGATTCAATGAAAACACTGGATACATGTAAACCAAACGATACGATCATCGTCAAAAAGCTCCACGGAACAGGCGCCATAAAACGCCGCATCATGGACATGGGCGTTACTAAAGGCACAGAAGTGTTCGTTCGTAAGATCGCGCCTCTAGGAGATCCGATGGAACTCAATATTCGCGGATATGAGCTTTCGATTCGAAAAGAAGACGCGTCCAAGATCGAAGTAGAGTAAAAAAACGAG
This sequence comes from Dubosiella newyorkensis, assembly GCF_001945605.1. GTDB lineage: Bacteria > Bacillota_I > Bacilli_A > Erysipelotrichales > Erysipelotrichaceae > Dubosiella > Dubosiella newyorkensis. The sequence goes on along the minus strand of NZ_MPKA01000056.1, from coordinate 23,177 downwards.
GAGAGAATATGGAAATCAAAGCAGCTTTAACAGGAAATCCAAATTGCGGAAAAACAACTCTATTCAACGCCTTGACCGGCTCTAAACAAAGAGTAGGGAACTGGCCAGGGGTAACTGTCGAAAAAAAAGAAGGAACTTACAAAAACGATCCTTCGATCTTGATCCAAGATCTTCCGGGCATCTATTCGCTCTCGCCTTATTCTTTAGAAGAAGTCGTAGCTCGAAGCTATCTAGTCCAAGAACATCCTGATGTGATTTTAGATGTAGTGGATACGAGCAATCTTGAGCGAAATCTCTATTTAACGACGCAGCTTCTTGAGCTGGACATTCCAGTCGTCGTGGGCTTGAACATGATGGATATCGTGGAAGATAAAATCGATCTCAAAAAGCTGGCGCGCTGGCTTAACGCACCAGTCGTAGAAGTTTCTGCTTTAAAAAAACAAGGTTTGGAATCCTTGATGAAGCAAGTGAAAAACGAGAGCGCTAAAAAAGAGCAGAAGCCATTTTTGTTTTCGAGATCGATCGAAGATGCGATTGGTTCCATTCAACGTCTGCTGCCTGAAACTAAGCAAACAAGATGGTATGCGTTAAAAGTGCTCGAAAACGATTCTCGCATTCTTGAAGAGCTTTCTTTATCCAAGACTGATCAACAAAAAATAACCAAGCTTCGCGAAGCGATCGAAAATGAGTTTGACGACGATATTGAAAGCATCTTGACTGCTCAACGCTATGATTTTATCGAAAAACTGATTCAAGATTGCGTAAAAAGGAAAAGGACGAAGCATGCGATGAGCGTTTCCGACCGCATCGACTCGATCGTAACAAATCGATTCTTGGCCCTTCCGATCTTCGTGCTGATCATGTATGGGATCTATACGATCGCGATGGGTTCAACCCCATTTTCGATTGGTACGATCGGCACGGATTGGGCCAACGATGTTTTATTTGGAGAAACGATACCGGGAATGATGGGTTCTGTGATCCAATATTTTCATATCAATCCGATTTTAGCTTCTTTGTTGAAAGATGGTATCGTTGCTGGTGTAGGCGCGACATTGGGCTTTGTCCCTCAGATCTTAGTCTTGTTCGTATTCTTATCGATTTTAGAAGATTGCGGTTATATGGCCAGAGTCGCCTTTATTATGGATAGACTTTTTAGAAAGTTTGGTTTATCGGGGAAAAGCTTCATTCCTCTTTTGGTGGCAACAGGATGTGGTGTTCCAGGAATCATGGCGAGCCGAACGATCGAACAAGATCGAGATCGCAAGCTGACGATCATGACCACAGGCTTTATTCCATGCGGAGCAAAAATGCCAATCATTGGTTTATTTGCGGGGGCAATCTTTGGAAACAGCTCGCTCGTCGCTACTTCCGCATTCGTGATCGGGATCGCGGCTGTGGTGGTATCTGGCATCATGCTTAAAAAATTCAAAGCATTTGCGGGCGAACCAGCACCTTTCGTGATGGAACTTCCAGCTTATCATTTTCCTTCTCTTTCCAATGTGCTTCATTCCACTTGGGAAAGAGGATTCTCTTTTATTAAACGCGCTGGAACTTTGATCTTATTATCTTCGATCGTTTTATGGTTCCTGCAGTCCTTTGGATTTGTGAACGGGGCTTTTGCGTTCGTGGACGACAACAACAACTCTTTACTTGCGCTTCTTGGACGATCTCTTGCATGGATCTTCTATCCGCTTGGATGGGTTGGCGATATGGCCTGGAAGGCGACTGTTGCCACGTTTACAGGATTGATCGCCAAAGAAGAAGTCGTGAATACATTTGGCGTACTTTATAATTTTGGAGGCGAACTTTCAGAAGCGGGCAATGAGATTTGGACTTTGGTCGCTGCTGATTTTTCTGCAATCACAGCCTATAGTTTCATGTTGTTCAATTTATTGTGCGCGCCATGCTTCGCGGCGATGGGAGCGATCAAAAGAGAGATGAACAACGCGAAATGGACATGGATCTCAATCGGTTATATGTGTGTGTTTGCGTATTCGATCTCTTTGATCGTCTATCAACTTGGAGGTCTTTTACTTCATGAAGTTCCGTTCAACTTCTTTACGGTTGTCGCGCTTGTTTTGTTGGTAGGTATTCTATATCTTCTGTTTAGAAAAGGATATTCAGAAGACAAGTCCAACATTTCTGTGAAAGACTTTTCATTGAATAAAGTACGCTCTTGAGCGTGAAGGGAGGATATCGAAAATGAATATTGCCGATGTGATTGTTATGATCATTTTAAGTATAGTCGTGATCTTGATCATCCGCGTATTAAAAAAGCCTAGATCATCTTGTCATGGAGATTGTTCAAGCTGTGGATCGAGTTGTTCCCACATTGATTGGGATGCGATCAGAGACGATATCCACCAAGAAAAAAAGTCGAGATGAATGTCTCGGCTTTTTTGCGTTATACTAAAAAGAAGAAAAAAGAGGAATAAAAATGAACGAAAAAAAATTGAAACAGTATGCGAAATTGATCATAGAAAAAGGGCTGAATGTACACAATGGACAGCTTGTGGTCGTACGCGCCAATCTAGAAGCGTATCCGCTTGTCCGTCTTATTTCGAAAGAAGCGTATAAAAAAGGAGCGAAGGATGTGATCGTAAAGTATCAAGACGAGCAGATCGAGCACGATCATTTATTATATGCCGATCCTTCATGTTTCGAAAACGTTCTTTTGAGCGAGAGTTTATTTTATGACGAAACCGCGCAAGCGGGAGCCTGTTATTTAACGCTTACAGGCAATGATCCAGATTTGATGCGTGATGCCGATCCAAAGCGTATCACGATGTATCGGAAAAGCTTCAATAGGGCAAGCAAGGAGTATCGTAAACAAATAGACCAAATGAAGGTGTCTTGGTGTATCGCGGCCGCCCCAACAGCTTCTTGGGCACAAAAAGTCTTTCCCACTCTTTCTAAAGAAGAAGCAATCGACGCGTTATGGGATTCGATCTTTCAAGCGTGCAGGGTCGATGAAGAATATACGCTGGAAAATTGGCAAAACCATCTAGATGCTTTTCAAGACCATCTCAATTGGCTGAATGGACTTTCTATCCAATCTTTGTGGTATAAAAATAAAGCCGGAACTGATTTAGAAGTCCGGCTTCCTGAAAACTATCGGTTCGTTGGTGGAGATTCTAAATTACAAGTCGAGGGGACCCCTTCCTATTCGCCCAATATTCCTACGGAAGAAATATTTTCGGCACCGTTCAAGTATGGAGTGAATGGAAGACTTGTGGCGACTTTGCCTCTTGTCTATCAAGGAAATCGAATCGAAGATTTTTGGTTTGAGTTCAAAGACGGAAAAGTCGTAGACTATGACGCGAAAGTGGGCAAAGATGTTTTGGAGAGTATTCTAGAAACGGATGAAGGAGCCAAATATTTAGGGGAAGTGGCTTTGGTTCCTGCCGATTCACCGATCGCGAAGATGCGAAGGCTCTTTTATAATACGCTCTTCGATGAGAACGCTTCCTGTCATTTTGCGCTGGGAAAAGCGTACTTGGAGTGTGTTGAGAACGGCTTGGAAATGGATGAAGAAGCCCAAGAGCAAGCTGGTTTGAATGTCTCTAGCACACATGTTGATTTTATGATTGGCAGCGATGATCTATCGATCATTGCACGATGCCTAGACGGGAAGGAAGTACCGATCTTTCAAGATGGCTGCTGGGTTTCTCGGATTGACTAACCTTAGGAATGCACGTAAAATAGGTTAGAAAGAAATGGAGTGATCTAAATGGCAGATGAAAAAAAACCTTTAAAAAGAAGTCGTGCCTTAGACGAACTGGAAGAACTGAACCAGCAAGATAGAATTTCATCCATTCAATTTAGCGAACCTGAATTGCGTGATTTTGATGCAGCAAGCATCTTTGAGATCGATGAAGAACACCGTACGTCAGCTCCAAAACGGAAGATCTTTGGAAAGCGCGCGAGCCGCAAAGCCAACGTAAAGGTGAAGACGAATACATATGAAACAAAAGATGTGATCCAAGAAGAGATCCGGATCAAGCCAGTGGAAAAAAAAGTGGAATCTACCCGTATGCAAGACATAGAATGGGTGCCGCAAGAAGAAGTGCTTGAAGCGGAGCTCATCACGCCAAGTGATGAAAACGAAGCGGATGTTGAAAAGAAGCAAGCAGTGGAAGAGCAAATCGAAGAAGCTCGCAATGAGCCTGAAGAAGATCCTGTTTTTGAAAAAGAAGTCGAAGAGATCGATGAAAGCGAACAAGAAGATCAAGAGCAGGCGGAATATGAAACAGATGAGAATGATACGATCCGTATCGATCAAGTTGAACGGGAATATCTCGAGTCTGATGATCTAGAGGATGAAGAGGACGAAGACGACGAAGAAGATGATGAGGAAGATGAATATGAGAATGAGTTCTATGATGAAGAAGAACAAGATCTCTATGAAGATCGAAAACGATTTTTGCTTTCTCAATATCCTTTGATCGAAGAGTATTTGAACGAACAATCCGAGGAAGGCTACCATTTTGTGCGCCATGTCGGAAAAAAGTATTATTTTGTCCATGGAGAGCCAAAGCCATATTATTATTCGATCAACTACTTCAAAGAAGAACCTTCTGCCGATGAATGGCGAAAATGGGAAAATGAAGGCTGGAAATTGATCGCGAAAGCGCCAGCAAAGAAAAAAAATGAAGCGGGCTGGTTCATTTTTAGAAATCTACAAAATGAAGGAGAGTATAAAAAAGAAATCGATAATGAAGAAGAAAAGTATCGGTTTTTCCGCAAATACGCGAACTCTTGCCGCTCTACGATGTTCTTGATCTTTATCTGCATGGCTTGCTGTATCGTGACAGCTTTTTTGCAATATGAATTTCAAGGCTATCTTTGGGGACTGATCGTATGTGGTGTCTTGTTTTTGATCGCTTTTATCGCTTTTTGCGAATATGGCAGAATGTTGAGAAGCGCAAAAAAACGAGCGCGGCTATTACAGGCGCGGCTGCGCATCAAAGAAAAACAACTCAACGCTTTGCAGGGCTCTTATTTTGATACAAGCGAAAGCGAATCCCAATTAGAATCGGATTGGGACACGCTCGAAAAGCAAGATCAAAAAAAGCCGATGAAGCGTCGTAAAAAAGAAGAAGAGGACGACTAAAAAGATCGCTGTTCAAAACAGCGATCTTTTATATTTTTAAGTCGAATCATTGGTTGATGGAATATGCATCAAAATAATCTTGATAGATCGAAAGGTTCGTTTCTGGATGGATCGTGGCCCCAAACAAAGCCTTTGGATGGGAACGCAAAGCTTCTTCGCTAAGCGGTTCGATCGGTTCTTGAAATTGATATTCGCCATTTTTTCCAACGACCCAAACGGATTCGTTATGATGCTTGACATCGGAAAACTTACGCAGCATCGTCGCGATCGCCAATTCTTCCGGATAGAGGCACATTTTAAACGTATTCGAACAATACGGGAATGCATCCCCTAAAGCTCGAGCGCTCTTTTCTGTCAAGATGAACCATGGATATGAAAGGACGAGCGTATCTTCGATTTCCCTTTTCTTAAAATTATGAACGAGCTTTGAGGTAATCGTATTCATGCCTTTGACCATTTTGCTTTTTTGAAAGCTTAGCGTATTGGTGAAAAAGGCATAGTTTTCAAAGCGCTTTTTTAAGGAAGGATCTTCTTGCGATGTCGCCTTGATATAGTAAATATCTTGATCTGGATATTGGTCTAGGTAGCGTACGATTTCTTCTTTAGATTTAAGAGGAAGCATACCATCGGTCAGAAGAATAAAACGGTCATACGATTTTTTTTCATTGATCTGAGCATCCAAAGCATTTCTTAGCTGCACGATCTGCCCTCTTGGCAGCGAGAGGTCGCCATGAAGTGCTTGTTGCTGGATCTGGGAGACATGTAAGGCTGGTTCATCCGCGTACGTGATCACCATTTGATCTCTTAAATCGTCGTCGTTGATCATTACAAATACATCGTCTCCTTGGTCGATGAGCTGATCAACATTTTCCGAAAGCTCATCGAAGGATTTTCCTAAATAATGGATACAATATGCGATTTTCATTTTTTTACCTCGTTAAACGTCAGTATAGCACAGCCCGTTTTTTCTGCAAACAAAAAGCGGAAAGATTCCGCTTAGAGTTCTTGGGAAAGAACCTCTTCCAAAGATTGAGCCGCTAGACGCACTGTTTCTTTGCATTTATGTTCTTTCGTATAATGTTTTGGCTTGATTTGGGCGCATTGGGTATGGCCTAATTTTTTGTTGAAGCTGGCCACGACTTTCTGTGACAAAGGACGGATCTCATCCAATTGATCATGCGCTTTTGTTTCGATGATCTTCTTAGAAAGAGCGGCGATGCTCGCGCTCAAAGCACCACACGTCAGTCCTGTATACATCCCGCTACCAAAACCAGCCATCATTTTCATGTCTTCTTCATGGAGATTTAAATCATAATAGTCGTTGGAAGCGCGGATGATCGATTCGGAACAGTTGAAACCGTTTGTATATTCTTGTACGGCTAATTCGCTTAAGGTCATTTTTTTCTCCAATTAAAATCAGTGAGGATCTGCAACACATCTTCTTCAAATGTGCCGAACACGATACCGTATTGGCTCAATTTATCCGCATTCAATCGATAGTCGCGGAACCGATCGGCATAACGATCATAATTTGGCACGATATAGGATTCGATTTCATCTGCGCTTGCGCCGATCGTTTCAGCAATAAAACGAGCACTCTCGTAGGTTGAACGATCGTTTTGGCTTGCTACGTGATAGATGCCGCCAGGCAGTTCGCAAATCAAAGCGAACTGCTCCGCCAAATGACGAGCGTAGGTGAGGCATCGTTTTTCGTTGACAGTAAACAAGGTTGGTGTTTGGCGCAAAATCGCGTTCATCACATTGGCGACAAGGTTTGGCGAAGCCTTGATTCCAGGAAAGGAGAGGCCCATCATCCATGAATAGCGCAAGATCACCGCGTCATCCAGCGTGTTTAAAATATAGTTTTCACACTCGATCTTGTTTTTTCCATATACAGTCACACTTTTTGGTTGTTCCTCTTCGGAAAAAGGACCGTGGTTTTCTTTGCCGTTAAAAACTTGTTCTGTTGAGCAGAAGATCAATTTCGCGTTTTTTTCTTTACATACATCTACGATCGCTTTTGTCGATTCAACATTGATCTTTTGGGCGAGTTCAGGATTTTCTTCACACACAGCTGTTGTCGCATTAGCTGCCGTATGGAAGCAAATATCAAAATCTTGGGATTCAACAAATTTTTTTACGCTTTCAGGATCGCTTAGATCAGCGTCCTTTCGGGTCATACGGATCCAATGAAATTTGTCTTTGTTCAAAAGATAAATATAAGAAGCGAGATATCCATTGGCTCCTGTGATTAAAATTGTTTTCATTTTTTGTTACCTTTCGTGCGGCTCACAAGAACGTGAGCATTTTTATTTATTGTAACACAAGAAAGGGCGGCAGGAATAAATGCGGATTCCCATTTTCCAAGTCTTGTCTCATTTCCGTCTGTATAGAGGATCGTCTCTTCCCCCAGATTAGAAATCAAGAAATAGCGGCCGTTGGTTTCTAGCTTCAATGGTGTTTCCTTCACGAAAACTTCATCCACTGTATAGTTTGTCGTGTCTCCAATTCTTCTAGTTTCCTTCTTTGCTGGAACAAATGTTGGCTTTTTTGAGAAATCCGCGACATCAAACGATTCCTTGAGATGAAGTGGTCTTTCTTTTCCTTGACTATCTTTTCGATGATAGTCATAAAAACGATACGTTGTATTTGAATTTGTTCCGACTTCCAAGGCGACGATACCACTGCCAAGTGCGTGGAGCATTCCGCAAGGAATATCGATGTAATCGCCTTGTTTGACTTCTACATAATTGAGAAGGTCTTCGATCGTTTGTTCTTCGAGAGCCTTTTTGATCTGATCAGGATCCTTTGTTTTTGTGCCAGCGACAAGTTTGGCGCCGGGTTTTGCTTGAATGATATACCAGCTTTCGTCTTTTCCATAATCATGGTTGTGCTCTTGTGCGTAGGTATCGTATGGATGGACTTGAATGCTAAGCTGGTCTTTAGCGTCTAAAAAAGCGACGCGGAGCATTTCGTGGAGATCAAGACCTTTTCCAAGCATTTTTTCAGGATCTTCATCGATATATTGCTGAAGTGTTTTTTCTTCTCCTTTGATCTTGTTCGTGCAATATGGATGGGCGCTCACTTCCCACCATGTACCATAGTTTTTGTCCGCGTTTCTGAAGGTGGAAATCGTATCGCCGCCCCAAATCGTATAATCTGGGATCGGCTCTAACACTAGAGGTTTCATTCTTATGCCTCCTTTTTGAATTCTTCTAAGATCTTTAATGACGAACTTGTTCCGATCCGGCTTGCGCCAGCAAGGATCATTTGTTTGCAAGTTTCCCAATCGCGGATCCCTCCGGCTGCCTTGACTTTGACATCGTCTCCCACTGTTTCTTTCATGAGCTTGACGTCTTCTACTTTCGCTCCGCTTTCTCCAAATCCAGTGCTTGTTTTAATGAAGTCAGGGCGTACTTGTTTGGCAATCTCAGATAGTTTCTTGATTTCTTCTTTATCTAAATAGCAGTTTTCGAAAATCACTTTACATGGGACGTTGTATTTATGACAGAGTTCGACCATTTGACGCATTTCATTTTCGATATATTCCCAATCATGCATCTTCGCTTTTCCAATATGGATCACGTAGTCGATTTCGTCGCTGCCATCTTTGATGGCTTGCTCGCATTCATAAAGCTTGCTTTCTAAGCCGGATTGGCCTAAAGGAAAGGAAATCGCAGCGCCTACATGGACATCGGTGTCTTTCAGCCATTCTTTGCATGGTTTGGTCCATACGGTATTGATGGCGACCATCGCACAGTCGATCGTTTTGGCTTGTTCACACAGTTTTTCTAAGTCTTTGTTTGTCGCATAGGCTTTCAAACAAGTGTGGTCAAAATATTTTGCAAGTTCTTTTTCAGTTTTAGGTAATTGAATCAGATTCATTGTTCTTCCCTCCGGTAGTAGTATATCATATACAAAATCATATTGATATAACAAATTGAAAAAATATTTACTTAATTATGTTATACTAATATCCAAGGAGGAGTCACTATGAGTGTGTTAGATCGTGATATACCGTATCGAAATGTATTGATGGTTATCCCAAAAAGAAGAGTAGAAAAAGAAATCCCTCTTAAAAAGGGGTATTCTTATATTCCCTATGAGGATGCCTTGTTTGAGCCTTGGTGCCAATTACAAACCGCATGCAATTTGTTTGATTCGCTAGAGGAGGCAAAATGGTGTCTTTCTCGGTTTTTGGAAGAGGACCGCGCATTTTTTGAAGATAACTTTTTATTTGTAGTCGATGAAGAAAGAACGTTGGTCGCATCCGCAGGCTTATGGCCAGGACATCATTTTGAGGAAGAACGACTACGTGTCCACTATGTCGCTGTTTTGGAACAAGCCCAGCATCAAGGAATCGCGCGGGCCATGCTTTCAAAGCTTTGCGTGCATTATGATTCGATCCCAAGCCGCTATCCATTGTACTTGGCAACGCAATCTCAATCTTATGCAGCGATCTTTATGTATTCTCGTCTTGGTTTTACGCCATATCTTGGCGCGTATAAAGAGCATACAAAAGAGGAAAGCGAGGCGGATTGGGAATTTGTCACCGAGATCTTAAAAGAAAAAAGCTATTCAGCATAATTTTTGACAGTGTACGCGTTCGGGTGTACCATATTAGCATACTTACTAAAAGAGTGCTAAAAGGAGTGAAAGTATGGCTGAAAAAAAGGAATTCAAGGCAGAGTCGAAACGTCTGCTCGATCTTATGATCAATTCGATCTATACGCATAAAGAGATCTTCTTGCGAGAACTGATTTCAAACGCGTCCGACGCTATCGATAAATATTATTATTATGCGTTGCAAAATCATCAAGATCCAGGAGATCTTGCGATCAATATTCAATTGGATGTTGAAAATCGGCTGCTGACGATCCAAGACGATGGGATCGGTATGGATAAAGAAGAGCTAGAAGAAAATTTAGGAACGATCGCAAAAAGTGGTTCTTTAGCTTTTAAAGAGGAATTGGCGAAAAAAGAAAAAGGCGAGAGCGATGTCGATATCATTGGCCAATTTGGTGTTGGTTTCTATGCGGCATTCATGGTTGCGAAAGAAGTCAAAGTGATTTCGAAAAAAGCAGGAAGCGATGAAGCTTATGAATGGGTAAGCGATGGCGCGAATGGATATACGATCGAGCCAGCGATCAAAGAAGGGCATGGTACGACAGTTATCTTGAGCTTGAAAGAAGATGACGATACGGAGCGCTATTCGCAATATCTAGACTCGAATCAAATTAGCGATCTCGTCAAAAAGTATTCAGATTTTATCCGCTATCCGATCAAGATGGATGTGGAAGTGGAACGGATGATCGAGAGCACAAAGGATCAAGAAGTTCCTGAATATGAAACGGTTAAAGAAAACAAGACGCTCAATTCTATGGTTCCATTATGGAAGCGTCCAAAATCGGAGATTACGAAAGAAGAGTTCGATCAATTCTATAAAGAACACTTTTACGATTATTCAGATCCAATGAAGACGATCTTCTTCAATGTTGAGGGAAATGTCAGTTTTACAGCGCTTCTTTATATTCCTAGTCATGTTCCAACGGGATTTTACTCGCAAGATTATAAACCAGGTCTACAATTGTATTCTCGGGGCGTGTTCATTATGGATCATTGCGAAGAGCTTTTGCCCGATTATTTGCGATTCGTCAAGGGCTTGGTAGATTCGCAAGATCTATCTTTGAATATTTCGCGTGAAATGCTTCAGCAAAATCATCAATTAAGGATCATTCGAAATCGGATCGAAAAGAAAGTGCTCAACGAATTATCGAGCATGCTTGTCAAAGATCGTAAAGAATATGAGACGTTCTGGAAGAACTTTGGTCTTGATCTGAAATTTGGTGTTTATAACAATTTTGGGCAAGATAAGGATAAATTAGAGAATTTGCTTTTGTTCAACAGCACGAAAGATGGACAGCTGACTACACTTTCTGAATATGTGGATCGAATGAAGGAAGATCAAAAGCCGATCTATTATGTCACGGGTTCTTCTCTAGAGTTGATGGAGAAACTTCCAATCGTTAAAAAGTTGGAGTCAAAAGGCTTTGAAGTGCTTCTTTTCAATGCGGAAGTGGATGAATTTGTCGTACAGACATTAATGGAGTATCGTGAACATTCATTCCAAAACGCTTCTCAAGGCGATCTAGATCTTGATAGCGAAGAAGAGAAGAAGGAGCTTGAAGAAAAGACGCAATCCAATCAATCTTTGCTTGATTTTATGAAAGAGACACTGAAGGGCGAGGTTGAAGACGTGCGTTTATCTTCTCGTCTTGTGGATGATCCAGTGACATTGGTCGCAGGCAATGGCATGTCTTTTGAAATGGAAAAAGTCTATGCTGCCTTGTCGGCTCAAAATGGAAATGCAGGAATGCCACCGATGAAAGCGACACGGATATTAGAGATCAATCCGAACAACGGGATTTTTGCGAAGCTGCAAAATTCTTATGAATCGGATCCAGAAAAAGCAAAGGAGATCACGAAAGTTTTATATGATCAAGCTTTATTGATCGAAGGCTTCCCGATCCAAGATCCGATCGAGTATTCTCGTTTGGTTTGTACGTTATTAAGCGATTGATCTGACAAAGAACGATTCGGGTTGAATCGTTCTTTTTTCGTTGTACGTGTAGTCATTCGGATTAAATGCTACACTAGAAGAAAGATCGAGGAGTATAAAATGAAATGTAAAGTAGAAAAGCTTTGTGGTGGCTGCAGCAACTTGAAGTGCTCGAAAGCGTTGCAAGCCAAACAAAAGCAAGAATATGTTGAAAACATCATGGAAAGGGCTGGCTTGCAAGTAAAAGTGGCGCCAGTGCTTATGGCAAAAAACGATTTGTATTATCGAAATAAAGTGATTGTAGGCTTTGCCAAGAACAAAGAAAAAAAAGTGTATTCGGGTCTGTATGCCGCTCATTCACATCGAGTCATCAATACAAGCGGCTGTCTTATGCAGCCAAAGCTTGTGAATGAGATCATCGATGAGATCACGCATTTGGTGGATTCGATGAAGATCGAGTTGTATAACGAAAAGACGGGGACAGGTCTTTTAAGACATGTGATGATTCGTTATGCTCATTCGACCAATCAAGTCATGGTTGTTTTTGTGACTTCGAAAGTTCAATTTCCTTCTCGCAGAAATCTGGTGAATGCGCTTGTTGAAAAATTTCCTCAAATCGTGACGATCGTTCAAAATATCAATACGCGGAACACGAGTGTCGTGATCCAAAATGAATCGATCGTGCTCTATGGAAAAGGAATGATCACGGATATTTTATGTGGGTTGAAGATTTCCTTTACGGCGAACTCTTTTTATCAGATTCATTCAGAGCAATGCGAGGAATTATATGAACTAGGAAAGAAGCTGCTGAATTTAAGGGCGCAAGATAAAGTGCTCGATACGTATTGCGGAGTAGGAACGATCGGGCTCACGCTAGCTAGCTCGTGTCGAGAAGTAACAGGCGTGGAACTGAATGAGGAAGCGATTCAAAATGCTCGTTTGAACGCGAAGCAAAATGGGATCAAGAACATTCGGTTTGTAGCGATGGATTCTACGATGTTTATGAGAGAAGCCCGTAAATTTCATCAAAAGTATGAGGCGATCATTTTAGATCCACCTCGCGCGGGAACGACGAAGGCGTTTATCGAGTCGGCTTGCTTCTTACAGCCGAATCGGATCTTGTACATTTCTTGCGATCCGAAGACCCAAGCTCGTGATTTGATCGTCTTCAAGCGTTTTGGATACTATACCGATGAGATCCATCCTGTTGATATGTTCCCTTATACAGAGCATATCGAAACGGTGGCTCTATTGACGAAAAGAAAGATGCGCAGCAATCAAACGCCGTTCAAGAACAAACATACCGTTCCTAAGACGCGTTCCAATTTCAAATCATCGAAATTTTCGAAAAAAACTAAATTTAAGAAGCGCTAAAAAACGGACTAGGTTTTATCTAATCCGTTTTTTTAATAGAGGACATTGACTTGTTCTTCTTTGAATTGTTTTTTCCGTTCTTGGGAGATCGAGCCTTCGAGAATACAACCTGTAAAATCGCTGACTTTTGCGAATTTATAGTTTCCTTGTTGGTTAAGTTTCGCGTTTTCGCACAACATATAGGTTTGTTTGGAATTTTCGAGAACGAGTGTTTTTAACATTCCTTCGTTTGCCATATAGGTGGTGACTTCGTTTTCGTCAAGGTCAACTCCAACGACGCCGATAAAAGATTGATCGAAACGAAAGTTTTTGACCATATTGTAGGCCATTGTTCCGATAAAGCCATCGCGCCCGTAGTCGAATTCTCCGCCAATCATGATCACATTGATCTCGCTATGGGAAAGAATCTGCACGACTTCGATCATATTGGAAACGACGGTGACAGGTAAATTGTTTTGTGCGAGGATCTTCGCTAGTTCAATATTGGTGGTTGAGATATCTAAAAATATGATCGTGCCTGGTTGGATCAAAGAATAGGCGATATTGGCGATTTTTCGTTTTGCTTCGGTGTTTACGTTTTTACGCTGGGCGGCAACTTCTCGGTGGACGTTTTGTTTGATCAAGATAGCCCCCCCGTATTTGCGTTTTAATTTACCTGCTTCTTCTAACGTATGGAGATCTTTTCGGATCAAATCTTCCGTGACGGAAAATTTTTCGCTTAAGTCTTTGACTCTAACTTTACCGTTTCGATTGAGCTCATCTAAGATGAGTGCATGTCTTTCTTCAACAAACATAAATATACCCCTCAAGATTCTGTGACCATCATAACATAGATTGATCAAAAAAAAGAAGACGACTCATCGTAGAGATGGATCGTCTTGTATTGCAAATTGGATCATTCGCTTAGATCTTCGCCGTTGGATGCGATTACCTTTTTATACCAGTAGAAAGAATCTTTGCGGAAACGGTCGAGTGTTTTAAGGTCGAATTCATCGCGGTCGACATAAATAAATCCATAGCGTTTTACCATTCCTTCGTGGGTAGAGATCAAATCGATCGCGCTCCATGGATTATATCCTAAAAATTCTGTACCATCGCTAATACTTTCTTGGATCTGGCGGATGTGATCTTGATAGTAGTGGATACGATAGGCGTCATGCACTTTTCCATCTTCTGTCAATGTATCGTAAGCGCCTAAGCCATTTTCAGTGACAAGAAGAGGCAAGTGGTAGCGAGAATACATTTCGCGCGTTGTGGCGCGGAAGCCAACTGGATCGATTTCCCAGCCAAATTCAGTTTTTGGTAAGTTTGGATTGTCGACTTGTTTAAAGATTCCAGCCATTTCTCTTCCAGATTGTTGGTCGCCCATTAGAGCTGTTTCTTCAGCCGCGTCTAAGTCGCTGGCCGCTACAGTAGCGGTGTTGTAGTAATTGAATCCGATAAAATCTGGATGCGCGTTTTTCATGGCTTCTTTATCGCCTGGCACAAATGTTGGTGTCGCGTCGTTTTCTTCAAGCCAAGACCAAACGATCGCATTGTAAATTCCATATACGGCCATGTCCAAGTAGAGCCAGTTTCGGATCGCGTTGAAGTTTTGGGCGGCTATGACATCTTCTGGCTTACAAGTGGCTGGGTAAACGAGGGAAATGTTTGGCGCTGGACCGATTTTAGCGTTTGGAAGCATTTCATGGCATAGTACCATGGCTTTGGCTTGAGCAACGAGCATATGGTGGTTTTGTTGGTAGATCTCTTTTAAAACGTTCGTGCAGTTTTCAGGCAGATGGAGGGTTCCGATCACTGGACCAGAAAGTGTCAATACGTTTTGTTCGTTGATCGTTAACCAATATTTAACTCGATCACCGTAATTTTCATAGAGAATACGTGCAAAATCTACGAACCATTGCACAGAGTCAGGATTACCCCAGCTTCCGCGTTCATCAAGGGTGGCTGGCATATCAAAGTGGAACATCGTGATGATCGGTTCGATTCCATATTTTAAGCATTCATTGATCAAATTATTATAGTACTCAATTCCTTTTGGATTGACTTCGCCAGTTCCTTTCGGCAAGATGCGTGTCCATGCGATCGAGAAGCGGTATGATTTGAAGCCCATTTCGGCCATGAGGGCAATATCTTCTTTATAACGATGATATTGGTCTGCGCACACTTTTAAATCGGAAGTTCCTTCTGGAATTTCTTTAACGTCTTGGCAGGATGGGCCTTTACCGTCTTCTAGGCTAGCTCCTTCGACTTGATAGGCTGAAGAGCTTGCGCCCCAAAGAAAGTCTTTTGGGAAAGGTTTTAAGCGTTTGTGTTTCATAGTATTCTCCTTTTCTTGTATCTGTTTTCAGTATAGCAAATGTGTTTTTAAAAAAGTATAGAGTTTCGTTCGATAAAAACGATGTTTCAAGATTTGTTTTAGATTTGTGAAAGAACTTAAAACAGAGTTTCATTTCGTTCTATTCTATGTAATTTCATAATTATCATATAAATCAGAGGGAATAATTCTATGTAATTTAAGGATTTATTTGCGAATTACATAGAATAGCGCTTTTGATAAGTTCTATAAGATTTAATACTATACGTCTCGGAAAGAACGAGTAGTTCTTTCAGAAAAGGAGCAATGTTTTATGAATTTATTTTGTGTTGTTGGTCAAGTAGCAGAAATACCGACCTTGAAAGAAACGGTGAGCGGGATCAAAGTGGCAAATGTCCTTTTAAAAGTGCAGCGTCCATTCGCGAACTCTGAAGGTGTTTATGAGTTTGATTTAATTCCTGTTGAGCTTTGGCGTGGGATTGCTGAAACTTTATGCAATGTCGCTTCCGAAGGGACATGGATCAGTGCAAAAGGTAGAATTTCGACAAGACCCTATGAAAAAGATGGGCGGACTTTCCATAACCCAACCTTTATCGCCGAATCGATCAAATACCTAAAATAAGTGAATGTTTTTCCATCCAAACAACTTCATCTTTTCTTAAATACATATCTTCTTATGTAAAAAAAGCACCTTCTCGGTGCTTTTTCCTGTTTATGCGGTCCAGTTTTTAAATTCTTCGTCAGTCGCCAGGACAAAATGGGAACCGCCAACATGGTGGTTGGATCCTTTAGTGTAGTCGATTCCGCTTGTTTCATAATCATATGAAAAAGAGCGGCGCTCTTTTTCAATGATTGGATTAGGTTCTGGGATCGCCGATAAAAGGGATCGCGTATATGGATGGATCGGATTTTTAAAAATCTCTTCGGTCGTTCCAGTTTCTACAAGATGTCCAAGATGCATGACGCCGATGCGATCTGAAATATATTTCACCATGCTTAGATCATGGGCGATAAATAAGAAAGCTGTATTCGTTTGTTTTTGGATCTTTTTCATCAAGTTCACGACTTGTGCCTGGATCGATACGTCAAGTGCGGAGATCGCTTCGTCAGCAATGATCAATTTTGGATCCATAACAAGGGCACGTGCGATTCCGATCCTTTGTCTTTGCCCTCCTGAAAACTGATGTGGATAACGATTGGCATGTTCTTTAGAAAGTCCTACAAGTTCTAGCATATCGTAAACTTTCTTTGCTCTCTCTTCCTGGCTTGAATAGAGGTGGTGAATATCAAGGCCTTCCGCCACGATATCCATGACTTTTTCGCGTGGATTTAGGCAAGCCATCGGATCTTGAAAGATCATTTGCATATTGGTGTGAAGAAATTTCCGGTCTTCTTTACTAAGTTTTCCAGAAATTGTTCGTCCGCAAAAAGTGATCGTTCCATCTGTTGGATCGTATAAACGGATGATCGAACGACCCGTTGTGCTTTTTCCAGAACCGGATTCTCCAACGAGTCCATATGTTTCTCCTGGAGCTATATAGAAATCGATGCCATCAACAGCTTTGACTGTAAAATTACGATTGACTTTAAAATGCTGTTTTAGGTTTTTAACATCTAAGATCGGTTCCATTACCAATTCGCCTCTTTTCTATTTTTTTCTATACGTGCTTTCAAGTCTTGCGGCATTTCTACTTTTGGAGCATTCGGAGCGGCAAGCCAAGATGCGACATGATGTGTTGGCGTGATTTCAAACATTGGAGGTGCGATCTTTTCATCGATCTTCAAAGCGAATGGATTTCTTGGCGCGAAAGCATCCCCTTTGATTTCTTTTAATAGATTTGGAGGAGTGCCTGGAATTGTGTAGAGTTCATCGCCGGCTGTGTCGACATCGGGCAGCGAAGCAAGAAGGCCCCACGTATATGGGTGTCTAGGACCATAGAAGATTTCGTTCACACTTCCTTTTTCGATGATCCTTCCTGCATACATGACATTGACAAAATCAGCGACTTTAGCAACGACGCCAAGATCATGCGTGATATAGATCACGGATAGGTTTTTCTTTTTTTGAATATCTTTGATCAGTTCCAAGATCTTGGCTTGGATCGTCACGTCAAGGGCGGTCGTTGGCTCGTCGCAGATTAAGATTTCTGGATCGCAAGAAAGCGCGATCGCGATAACGATTCTTTGTCGCATTCCTCCAGAAAGTTGATGCGGATAATTTTTCATTCGTTTTTCTGCATCTGTGATGCCGACGAGTTCAAGAAGCTGTACAGCACGGGCGTACGCTTCTTTTTTGGGGATCTTATAGTGGAAAAGCATCGCTTCCATCACTTGTTTTCCGATTGTCATCGTCGGATCCAAGGAAGTCATAGGATCTTGA
The DNA here is from genome assembly GCF_001945605.1 of Dubosiella newyorkensis. GTDB lineage: Bacteria > Bacillota_I > Bacilli_A > Erysipelotrichales > Erysipelotrichaceae > Dubosiella > Dubosiella newyorkensis. Next base: position 5,431 of record NZ_MPKA01000056.1, on the reverse strand, counting down.
AAGACCATGGCGATCCTCCGTCCTCGAATTTCGGATTGGATAAACTTTTTGGATTGTTGCGTGATATCGACAGTTTTGATTTCTTCTTCTTTCGCGTATCCTTCAGGGATCACGCCATCGTATTTTTGGGTTACCTCAGCAATCCGTTCTTTGGAAAGATCGGTGTAGGTAAATTCAATGGAGCCTTTGTTAATGACACCATTGGAGGCTAGAATTCCCATAACAGCTTTTGTGGTCACGGACTTTCCGGAGCCAGATTCACCAACGATAGCGATCGTTTCGCCTTCGTGTAAATCGAGATCAACGCCTCGAACGGCTTTGACTTCACCGTTGTCAGTTTTGAATGATATATCTAAATCGCGGATCTTCAAGATCTTTTTCTTTTTCGTCATCTCGAGCTCCTTTCTACATTTCTTTCATTTTTGGATCGAATGCATCACGCAATCCATCCGCGAGCAAGTTAAAGGAAAGCATCAAGATTCCAAGGATCACAACTGGGATAACGACCTGGTATGGAGTGACAAGGATCGTTTTAAAGCCGTCGTTGATCAAGGAACCTAGAGAAGCTTGTGGGGCGGGGATACCTAGGCCCACCATGGCTAAGAAAGCTTCATAGAAGATCGCATTGGGGATCGAAAACATTGCCATGATTATGATTTGTCCAAATATATTAGGAAGCACGTTTTTAAAGATGATGAAAAATCCGCTTGCGCCTAAAGTTTTTGAGGCGAGGATGAACTCTAATTCTTTGATCTTTAGCACTTGAGCGCGAGTGATCCGAGCCATCCCGATCCATTCTGTCAAGATCAAGGCAACGATGATCGTATAAAGCCCTGGTTTCATGATCAATAAAAGCAAGGTCAAAATTACGAGGGTCGGAATCGAGTTCACGATTTCTTGGAAACGTTGCATGATTGAATCGACCCAGCCGCCAAAATAACCGCTGATCATTCCATATAAGATTCCGATAAACACATTGACTAGAACGGCTGTTCCCGCTACGAACAACGAGATGCGGCATCCTTCCCAGCATCGAACCCAAAGGTCGCGTCCAAGCACATCGGTTCCAAAGTAATGGTAGACATTGGCTAGATCGCCAGTATATTGACGGATCCCACCTTCGCCATTGAACCAGCTCATCCATGTCAAACCAGGAATGCGTGGAGCCATACTTTGCTGGGCTGTGTCAACCGCATCAAAAGAGTAATGGGAAGTCATCGGTGCAACAAAAGAGATCACGATGAAGATCAGAATGATAATACCACCCACGATCGCTCCTTTATTTGACTTGAATTGGGTCCATACATCATGAAGGAAGGAGGAGGCAGGAACGTCTTCGTCGAATTCAAAACGAGTCGGTATGTCAATTAGTTCATAATCTTGCGGCATATAATGATAATCTTGAAGGAATTCATCAAGATCTTTTTGATTTTTGATCAATTTAGCCATTAGGATCGATCCCCCTTTCCAAGTCGAATTCTCGGATCAATGATTCCGTATAGAATGTCGATCACTAACATAACGACGATATACATGACAGAGTATAAGAATGAGACTGCCAATATGACGTTGTAGTCTCTGACTTCGATCGCTTTTACGAGTAAAGAACCTAATCCTGGGATCCCACAGATCTTTTCGATGACCATACTTCCGGTCATCAAACCTACGATGATCGGACCTAAGACAGTGATCATAGGAATAAGACAGTTGCGGATCGCATGGTGAAGGATCAAATGTTTATAGCTGATTCCTTTTGCTTCTGCAAGCTGGATGTATTCGCTTCCTAAAACCTCGATCATTTCAGATCGTGTGAAACGGGCAACATTGGCGATCACACCCATAGATAAGGCGACCATGGGAATGATGCTTGAGCGAATCGGGTCGGAGGCGTTGTATAAAACAGGAAGTACGGGCCATTTTACGCCAAAAGCGATCAAAAGCAGCAAACAAAATACGAAGGAGGGAATCGAGACACCTATTACAGCGAAGATGGTGGCGATCGAATCCCATATCGTATTTCGATTTAGAGCGGCAGCGATTCCTAGTAGGATTCCTATGATCGTTCCGATAAGCGTGGCTCCAATTCCTAGAGAAAAAGAAATGCCGATTCTTGGGGCCACTAATCCAGCAACACTCATATTTCTTTGGATCGCATACGAAATTCCAAAATCGCCTTTGAGCATATTGGTGATATAGATATAGAATTGTTCAAGTTCTGGCTTATCGAGTCCGTAGGCGGCGTAGATGGCTGCCTTTTGAGCTTCTGTCAACTTTTCATCGTTGAATGGAGTTCCTGGCATTAGTTTTAAGATCATGAAAAGAACGAATACGATTACAAACAAGGTGGCGGCTGCAATCAATAATCGCTTTAAAATATATTTTATGGTGGATTTATCCATGTTTGACTCCTTTCGTTTTTGATTTAAAAATGAGCTGCAAGAAGATTGGTAATCTTACAGCTCAAATACAGGTTATTCTTTCTTTTCTAGATTTTTGTAGATATAAGGAACACCTACGGCATGGTTTTCGATACCTGTAACATTTTTGTTGATAAGGCTTGCTCCACCTACTTGGAATACGCCGACTACAGGAACGTCGTTCATCAAGATCGCTTCAGCTTCTTGAAGTTTTTGCCAACGTTCTTCATCGGATTTCGCATTCGCTGCTTCCGCCATTTTCGCGTCGTATTCTTTGCTGGAATATTTTCCATAGTTATACGAATTTCCAGTCAACATTAGGTTCAAATATGTTGTAGGATCGGCGTAGTCTGGACCCCAGCGTGTCAATACCATATCAAAATCGCCGGCTTTTTGTTTTTCGATACGATTTTCTTTTTCTTGGCTGACCATCTCTACTGTGATTCCGTCTAATTGCTGAATCTGAGACTGAATAAACTCAGCGGCTGGTTTCGAAGGATCTGATGGCTCATAAAGAAGAGAAAGCGTGATTTCGTTAACACCGAGTTCTTGTTTTGCTTTATCCCAATATTCTTGTGCGGCTTTCAATCCGTCTTCAGCAAGCATATTGAAATACTCTGGAGCAGACTCACGATAATCTTTTCCATCAGGGCCTGTCGCAAGAGCTTCAGGGACAAAACCTCCACACACGATCGAACCGTCTTTCAATACGTTTTCTACGAGGTCTTCACGGTCGATCACTGTAGAAATCGCTTTTCTTAAGTTTTCGTTTTGAAGGTATTTGTTGTCATAATTGTACTGTAGATACCATAAATATCCTTCAAGCACAGTTGTATAAGCTTCGTTATCTTTGTATTTGTCAACAAGTGTAGAGTTTAATTTTGTGAAATCGGTATTTCCGCTTTCGAAATCAAGAGCCGATGTACTTGCTTCTGGAACGATATTGACGTTGATGCCGTCGACTTTCACGTTTTCTGCATCCCAATACGAATCGTTCTTTTCTAATACAAGTTTATTTCCTTTGCTCCAGCTCACTAATTTATACGGACCGTTCGCGATCAAGTTGTCGGCTGTCAATCCATATTGGTCACCTTGCTCTGTGGCATAGGCTTCATTTACAGGATAGAAAACTGGGAAGGACATCAAGCTAACGAAGTATGGACATTGTTTTGCGAGTGTCACTTCGAATGTTTTTTCGTCTTTGGCTGCGATCGCAAGATCTAAATCTGTATCGCCCGCTAAGATCTCATCCGCGTTTTTGATACATGCTCCATCCGATCCGAATAAGTAGGCATATTCAGCGGCTGGATTTTTGATCGTCGCATTCCATGCGTAAGTGAAATCTGCAGCTGTTACTGGCGTTCCATTAGACCATTCCGCGTCTCTTAAATGGAACGTATAGATCAAGCCATCATCGCTCACATCATAAGATTCTGCAAGTGCAGGAACAATATTTCCATCCTTGTCCATAGTTTCTAAACCTTCAACAGTAGCAGCGATCATTTCAAAAGACATACCATCTGTCGCGTATCTAGAGTCCATGGAGATTACATCATTTTCTTTTGCGAGCGTGACATAGTTTCCGTCAGATTTTTTAGTATCTGTTCCGGATCCACAGCCCACAAGAGAAATCAGCATCATTGAACTGCATGCCAATGATAAGAATTTCTTCATAAAATCTCCTCCTTGTGCTCATGTGATGAACACGTATAAAAATATTATCAACATTCATTGGACGAATGCAACAGTTTTCAAAGCTATAATTGAAAATATTTTCAATTGTAAAGAGGTTGTTTTATAGATTTTCATTTGTATCATTTAGATCCATTTTATAAAATTAAATAATATAGAGGTGAATAGGATGAAGGAAATCAAAATCCAGGAAATTGAAGGATTCAAGATCGGAAATGCTCAAAATATAGAAGGGGCGACGGGATGTACGGTGATCATAGCGCCCAAGGGAGCGAGTGCTGGTGTCGATGTTAGAGGCGGTGGTCCAGCCACAAGAGAAACGGATCTGCTTAGGCCAGAAAATATGGTTCAGAAGATCCATGCCGTTCTCTTATCTGGGGGGTCAGCCTTTGGCTTAGAAGCATCTAGCGGCGTAATGGAGTATTTGAAAGAACTTGGTGTTGGCTTTCAGCTTGGAGAATTGATCGTTCCGATCGTATGTCAAGCTTCGCTATTTGATTTAGGAGTCGGGGATCCGAACGCTTATCCAACAAAAGCGATGGGAAGAGAGGCATGCATAGCCGCGCAAGATTTTAATTTCGAACATGGAAATTTTGGAGCAGGAACAGGAGCGAGTGTCGGGAAATTACTTGGTTTTGATCATTCGATGAAGTCGGGTATAGGTTCTTGTGCTTTCCAGACCGGTAAACTACAAGTAGGTGCTGTGGTTGCCGTCAATGCTTGTGGGGATGTGTATGAACCAAATTCTTCGAAGCATGTTAGCGGCTTATATGATCCTGAAACGCTAAGCTTTTTGGATTCAGAACAACTCCTTGTTCAAATGAGCGAAACTCGAGCGCATGAAAACACTACGATTGGTTGTATTCTCACAAATGCTGATCTCACGAAAGCCCAAATGAAAAAAGTGGCTATGTTGGCTCAAGATGCCTTGGCGCGAACGATCCGACCAGTTCATACTTCGAATGACGGGGATACGGTGTTTGCGATGGCTTCAAATCTTGTTGAAGCAGATCTAAATGCGGTTGGTGTTTTAGCGGTCAAAGCATTGGAGCAGGCGATCGTAATTGCATGCAAGAGCGCAAGAGCCGCTTATGGTTTACGAGGTTATCAAGATCTTCGCAAGTAAATAGAGAAAAGGAAGTAAATTTGTGTGTTTTTTAGTTGACTTTATAGGGAGATGGAGGTATTCTAAACGAGCTGTTGAGGTTTCTCCTCAATCTGTCCTCTAAAAATATTCAAAAAATATTGAAAAAAGTGTTGACAGAACAGTTCATTCATGGTAATATGAGTGAGCGTTGAGGCAGAGAGCTTCAAGGCAGGGA
>NZ_MPKA01000089.1 GCF_001945605.1 Dubosiella newyorkensis | reverse complement strand
CAGGATCCAATCTAGTTCGATCAATCCTCCATCCAGCAAAGAATTTCCAGCCGCAATACGCAGGAGGATCCCTAAAACCAACATAACGATTTGGGTCGCAAAAATACAATAAGCTGTTTTGCGGATGAGATCTTGCGTGTTCCCTTGTTCTTTTTTCCAGCTTTTTAGAATACAATATCCTAAATAATAGGAAATCATTTCAATATCATCACCACACTTAAACCAAGATAGACGATGATCCTCCAAATATGATTCATGCTTAATAGATTTTCAATCATTTGTTGATCCATCGCCGTATCAAGCAAACCTTGCTCGCTTAGAAATTGGAACAGATTCGGCTGAAAAATCAAACTGATCCCAACCATGAGCATCATTAGGGCTCCGATTCCATTGATAGCAGCCCCAATCAAAGAAACGAAACCAGCAATACTGTATAATGACTTTTTCTCCTGCTTCATCTTTCATTCTCCTTTTCACACCAGTTATCTCTTTCTTGTTTTTGTGACATCATGATACACTATAAATACTCTTGTGTCTTTAGAGATTTTGAGCAAAAAAACAAGATATTCACGATGCTCAATCCTTTAAATTCAGTGAAAAGAAATGGAGTTTGATAGAAAATGTTCGATTATTCAAGGTTTTACCGTATTTATACCCAACATTTAAGAAAATATTATGAAGTTTCTCAACAAAACCTGGCCAAAGCCATTCAAATCCCGAA
>NZ_MPKA01000116.1 GCF_001945605.1 Dubosiella newyorkensis | reverse complement strand
ACGGGCTCTGACTTCTTGTAGGCATACGGTTTCAGGTTCTCTTTCACTCCGCTCCCGCGGTTCTTTTCACCTTTCCCTCACGGTACTTCTTCTCTATCGCTCACTCGTTTATATTCAGCCTTGGCAGATGGTCCTGCCTGCTTCCGACAAGATTCCTCGTGTCTCGTCGTACTCAGGATCCTGCTCGCTTCCGCTTCCTCTTTCGCCTACCGGGCTCTCGCCGTCTCTGGCTGTGCTTCCCATCACATTCGGCTCTTTTTCCGCTTCCGCTTTCATCGCAGCTCCTTCAACCCCATATCTCTATGGTTTGGGCTTTTCCCCTTTCGCTCGCCGCTACTCGGGGAATCACTTTTGTTTTCTTTTCCTCCGGGTACTTGGATGTTTCGGTTCCCCGGGTACCTCTCCCTTTCAGGATGGCATCCTTGTATCGGATGCCGGGTTCCCCCATTCGGATACCGGCGCGTCTTCGCTTCCTTACAGCTCGGCGCCGCTTTTCGCAGTTCGGTGCGTCCTTCTTCAGTTACGAGTGGCAAGGCATTCTCCGTACGCCCTTGCCTCCTTGATCAGCTTGTTCTCTTTTTCTTCTTTTTCTGATGCTTGTTTTCGAGATTTCTTCTTTTTATGAACTGTTCTTCTGTTTTCAGTGTCATCTTTTTCCACAACTTTACTTTAGACCTTTTCTGTTGTGTCTTTTTCTCTTTTTCCGGTTTTCAAAGATCGAT
>NZ_MPKA01000019.1 GCF_001945605.1 Dubosiella newyorkensis | reverse complement strand
CGAAAACTTCACAATCTTCTGAAAAGACAATTCAATCCAAAAGATCCCGACAGTGTATGGTGTACTGATATCACCTACATCTGGACAGAAGAAGGATTTGTCTATCTGACCAGCGTGATGGACCTGTATTCCAGAAAAATAGTGGGATGGGTGATGACTCGAAATATGGAAGCCGCAAAAGTTCTGGAGTGTATAGAAATAGCCAAAAGAAGACGAGGAATCAAAAAGCCATTGGTGATCCACAGCGATCGAGGAGTGCAGTACACAAGCGAAGAATACAAAAACAAGACAGAAGGAATGGAAAGATCGTATTCGAGAAAAGGCAATCCATGGGACAACGCCTGCATCGAAAGCTTTCATTCACTGATCAAGAGAGAATGGATCAACTTCTACCATTTCGAAACAATGAAAGAAGCGAAGAAAGCCGTATTCGAATATATAGAAGGATTCTACAATACGATCCGGATCCATTCCCATTGCGGATACGAATCCCCGATGGAATACGAGAAAAACTACAAGATATTGAAAAAGATGCGTTTAGAAAAAAATTGAGAAGCGGCATTGACGATGGGGATCCCTAAGATAAGCTTGGGGCTTTTCAAGCTGCAGCAAAAGCTGGGAGTTTGAAAAGCAACAAGAAATGGGTTCTTAGGGATAGGGACCCGTAGTCAATGGAAAGCGGAACAAATTTTTTCGGATTTGTCAAAAACAGAAATTTAGATTGTCCTCAAACTTGACATAGTACCA
>NZ_MPKA01000114.1 GCF_001945605.1 Dubosiella newyorkensis | reverse complement strand
TCCGCAGGAACGTTTTCACGGTCTTACTGCATCTGAAGTAAGAGAAGCTGCAAAAGCAACCGATGAACCGGTACTGTATCCAATCAAAGAGAATAAACGAATCAAAAAATACTGGGAAGGTATAGATAAAAAAAAGGCCTCTTTAATAGCAAGTGCTATTAAAGAGGCGGATCTCCAGTAAATTATTTCCCGTGTCTACTTGACAGGGGGCTGATCAAATCCACCGAAGCCACTATTCTGTCTTTGTTTGAAAAAGGCCTGACAAACTCTGAGATCGCGGCTATGATCCAGGAACTGTGCGGAGTCAAGTATTCTCGGCAGACCATATCCAATATAACCGATCATGTCATCGAGTCGATCGATGCTTTTAAAAACAGGACGCTGAACGATGAGTATGCCGTCATTTATCTGGATGGTACAGCCATGGCCATGCGAAGAGACACCGTATCGAAGGAAATGGTCCATATCGCTTTAGGGGTCCGGACTGACGGTACAAAAGAAATCTTAGGCTATCTTATCGCACCTACAGAATCGGCCCAGGCCTGGAAGGAACTGCTCCAGGATCTGAAAGAACGGGGAATAGAAAGAGTCTCTTTGTTCTGCACAGACGGATTGTCCGGAATGGAAGGTGGATTTAGTATTAATGGTGCATCCCTTAAACCTCTGAAAATTCAAGTGGTAGAATGTCATAAGAAGAACAATTTGAATTCCAGAATGAGGAGGAATGAAAAATGGCAAAGCAATATGACAAAGAAT
>NZ_MPKA01000112.1 GCF_001945605.1 Dubosiella newyorkensis | reverse complement strand
GTCTTTCAAAGCGTAGACGGTCAGCGCCGTGTAGTGCTCTTCCTGATAATTCCATTTTTTGTCCGCAATGGCATGAACGGCCGCAAGTTCTGTGTTATCATACAAATACAGATATCCTTCATAGGCCTGAAGATCCAGCTTTTTTCCAAGGTGGCGCGGATCGACGGAGTATTTGTTCCCTTTGTAGCTGATCATGCTCTGGGGATCGACTTTTACAGAAAGTGTAGGGATTCTGTATAGATTTCTTACTTGAGCATCCGGAAGAGCCTGTAAGAAATCTTTTTCTTTTTCCATATGCAGAATGGGGATCTTTCCGGTCGTGGTATGGACAGAGGCATTCAGCCTTTCGTTGATTTCTTTCAATATCAGACACAATCCGTAAAGATCGAGCTTTCCGTTGTAGGCAAACAATTCATCCAGCGCCTTCATCGGATTTTCCACCTTTCCCTTGCTCCATGGATGCCCCGCTGTGCAGGGCTTCGTTTCGAATCCGTAGTCTTTGGCGAACTGCTCGAATCTGGCATTGACTTTTCCTTTCGAACGCGCTGTTCTGGGTTCATCCATAACGGTTTTCATATTGTCGGTCTTCAGCGCTTTCGGCACGCCTCCGGCCGTTTCGAATGCCTGATCGAGAAGATGGAGAAGAACATCTCTTTTCCGGCTCAAGGAAAGATAGAAGACCTTGAAACGGGAATACGAGTAGACCAGGGAAAAGACATTGATATGGATCGTTTCTCCGTTTTTGAGCTTGAAGTTCATATCCTCTTTCCAATCAAGCT
>NZ_MPKA01000090.1 GCF_001945605.1 Dubosiella newyorkensis | reverse complement strand
TCCACAGGAACGTTTTCACGGACTTACTGCATCTGAAGTAAGAGAAGCTGCAAAAGCAACCGATGAACCGGTACTGTATCCAATCAAAGAGAATAAACGAATCAAAAAATACTGGGAAGGTATAGATAAAAAAAAGGCCTCTTTAATAGCAAGTGCTATTAAAGAGGCGGATCTCCAGTAAATTATTTCCCGTGTCTACTTGACAGGGTGCTGATCATTCATTTGAAACTCTGCTTTTTTCAACATCTTTTTTATTCGCTTCTCAATGCTTCGACTGGATCCTTTTTGCTTGCCATACGAGCAGGAATCAATCCGGCAAGCATTGTCAGCGCTAAATTGATCAAAACAAGGAACAAACCGCCTTGCCATGGAAGGCTTGCGATATGTTCGACTTGGGTAAAATGTTCTACAATCAACGAAATCGGAATATTGAGCACGATCGTGAACAAGATCCCGAACAGTCCAGAAATCAAACCAATGATAAACGTTTCCGCGTTGAAGACATGAGATACATCTTTTTTAGACGCTCCCATCGCCCGCAAGATACCGATCTCCTTTTTGCGTTCCAAGACCGAAATATAGGTGATGATCCCGATCATGATGCTAGAAACGATCAGCGAAACAGAAACGAACCCGATCAAGACATACGAGATCATATTGATGACATCGCTGACTCCAGAGAGCATGACGCCGATCATATCGTTATACGAAATGACATTCTCATCTTTTCCTTCAACTTCTTGAAGCTCGTTGTATTGGGTGATCATATCGCCTAAAGTTTCTTTGTCCTCAAAACTCGAGGCGTAGATATTGATCGAAGAAGGTGTGTTCGGATCGAAGACTCCTAGTTTAAGTAAATTCGAATCATAGCTAGCGTTCGTGTTCGCGTTCATGGTCGACATATATTCCATCAATTCGCTTTCTGAAAGCTGGGCAAGCATCATTTTCTGCTCGTCGCTCAAATCATCGATCGAAAAACTCGAATCGCTAAACGCTTGTCCAGTAAAGACATTAATATCTTTATGCGCTTTTTGTTCTTTGACGATCTCAAAAGAATTGTTCTTTTCATTGATGTAGTCGATCAAGCTTGGATCATAATAGATCCCGCCCATGCTTTGAGAATTTACCGTTTTTTCTTTTGGCTTCACGATCCCGACGATATGAATATCCTCGCCATTTGCCACGATCTTTTTCAAAGCTTCTTCATTCTCGCTTTGATCGACCCAGACTCCATTTTTCTTTTCATACAAAGAGGGATTCAGAACAAGCTTGAACGTTTTGTTCAAGAGCTCTTCTTTCGTATAGCTCACATTCTCTCCCGCTTGCAGTTCTTTCGTTTTGCCGTTAACAATATCCTCATAGTTTTTTACGAGTTCATCTTGATCCATCAAGCCTAGCGAATATAAGGCATAATCTGTGATCTCGTTGTTTTGGTCGACTTCGAGCACGACTTCATTGTATTTTGAAGGCATCCTTCCATCCACCACATCATATTCTTCATCAAGAAGCGTCTTGCTTTTAGGGAGCGGAAGCCACACCTCGTTGCCCCCATTTATATCCGAAGGCATGAATTGTGAACGCATCTGCATCATCGAACCCATCCCTAGACGATCCATCAAGCCATTTGGCGAAACTTGCACTAGACTATTCTCGCTCAACGCTTGATCATTATAAACAAGCACATTTGTGTTATACTTATATTCGATCGCTTTGGCTAAGTCTTGAAACTCTTTTCCTTCGCTGCTTTCCAAATACGTTTTAAATGCGCTCAAATTGTTTGTTTCCGTTTGCGAGATCGATTGAATGATCTTGTTCGCAAAATTTTTAGAACGGATCGTATCTCCTGGCTCTTTTCCCTCCTCTTTGTCCATATCCATCATAGCGGACATCAAGACGGACATATCGAGAGAATTGTCTTCAATCGAAATCGGATAGGAAGCCATCGTATCGTTTTCGACCGAATTGATATAATTCTGCACACCATTGGAGAGCGACATGATCAAGCCGATCCCAATGATTCCGATACTTCCCGCAAACGCCGTCAAAAACGTCCGGGCTTTTTTTGTCATCAAATTGTTGAGCGAAAGCTGGAACGCAGTCCAAAACGACATAGACGGCTTTTTCATCGCCGTTTTATCGTCTTTCTCGTCTTCTTGATCGGCTGGATCTGAATCCGAAATGATCTGTCCATCCTTCAATTTGATGATGCGGGTCGAGTAAGTTTGAGCGAGCTCCGGATTGTGGGTGACCATGATGACAAGCCGGTCTTTGGCGATCTCTTTCAATAGATCCATGATCTGGACGGATGTTTTCGAGTCGAGCGCTCCTGTTGGCTCGTCCGCTAGAAGAATATCCGGATTATTAACGATCGCCCGCGCGATCGCGACGCGCTGCATCTGTCCTCCCGACATTTGAGTTGGCTTTTTATCGACTTGATCTTTCAAGCCCACTTTTTCCAAAGCCTCTAAGGCGCGCTTCCTTCTTTCCTCTTTGCTAACTCCCGTCAAAGTCAGCGCCAATTCCACATTGGAAAGCACGCTTTGATGCATGATCAAATTATAAGATTGAAAAACGAAACCGATCCGGTGGTTTCGATAGGTATCCCAATCTTTATCCGTGTATTTTTTAGTCGATTTGCCATTGATGATCAAATCGCCACTCGTATAGTTGTCCAAACCGCCGATAATATTCAAGAGCGTCGTTTTACCGCACCCGGAAGGGCCTAAAATCGAGACGAATTCGTTATCGCGGAAATTGACACTTAAATCGTTGATCGCTCTAACAAAGCCATCTCCCGTAATATAATCTTTGATTAAATGCCTACATTGAAGCATGGATACTCCTCCTTTTGAGTCATTATAAAGGTCAAAAATTCTAGTGTAAAGTTACCCTTCTCTTTTTTGCAAAGCATAAATAGATTGGTGACGATTCACGATATGAGCCACTGCGCATACGATAAAAAAGAGCGGAAAGTATTGGAATCCAAAAATTTCCATCCCGATCATGACTGGCGCAAGGAACGTGTTTGTTCCCGCCCCAAAGACCGCCGAATAACCCAGCGCGGCGCCCATCACAGGCGGAAAACCAAAGAAAGAAGCGACCATAAAGCCAAGACTCGAGCCGATCGCAAAAAGCGGTGTCACTTCTCCGCCCATGAAACCGATCGACAAGCAAAAGATCGTGCAGACGAATTTTCCGATCCAATCGTACCAATAGATCGTTCCATACCGCAAGGCCGCATCGATCAAGTTTTCACCAAGCAGACTGTAACGGCCTTGATTCCATACAAATAAAACAATGGCGATCACGATGCCCCCATAAAAGATCCGTTTGTATGGATCCGGGATCTTCCGCTTCATCGCTCTTTTAACCTTTTTCATCGTATAGGCGAACAAGCCTCCAACGATCCCAAACAAGATCCCCAAGCCAACGAGAGCTAAAAGCATTTTCCAAGTGATCTCAAAAGGAAATTGAATATTTTCAAATTTTTTATAGATCCCGAACTTCGAGGAAAGCCACGCGGCACTGAAAGAGGAGCTGATCGTAGGGGCCATCGCTCGATATTTCAAAACGCCCGCGACCAACACTTCCATCGCGAAAAAGATCGCAGTAAAAGGCGTTCCAAACAAGCCGGAGAATCCAGCAGCCATCCCTACCACCAAAAAAATCGATTTTGCGTCTTTATATTTGAGAAAAGGTTTAGAAAATGTATCCGAGATCGCTGCTCCGATCTGCATCGCAACCCCTTCCCTACCAACACTGGCTCCAACAAGATTTGAGATCCACGTTCCTAAAATCATCAATGGGACCATTCTTTTAGGGATCCGCTTGCTGATGCCTTGAGAAACTTCAAATACAAGATTCATTCCTTTCATACAATCTTTTCCAGTATGTTGGAAAAGATAGACGATCAAGAGCCCTGCTAGAGGCAAGATCAAAAGCAGCCAGTTTTTCGTTCGATGATGGATTTCGATCATATATTCGAGCCCATAGCCGAAAAACACCTCAAAAAGGGAGACACATAAGCCGATCACGATTCCGACCAAAGTCAAAACGGCGAGTTCTTCATAATTCATGAATGTGCGCTGAAGAGCTTTTTTAAATAGTTCTTTTTGATTCATTGTTTCCTTTCAAAAAAAAGATGTGATCTAAGATCACATCCTGTTCGTATCTTAAAGTTCGATCTCTTTTTTCCAAAGTCCGTGTAAATTGCAGTATTCGTAAACGCTAACTTTTCCGTTCTTGTCTTTGATATCGAATACAGCTACAGGTTCTTCTCCTGGCTTCAAAGTCGTTTTGTCCACTGTTCCATCTGGATATTCGACCCAAATGTTCGTGATATAGTGCTCGTTGAGCATTGGGTGTTGGACCTCACCAACTTGGACATGTAATTTATCGCCTTCTTTGATTACAGCAGGCACGTGCTTTTCTAAAGCTGCATCTGTAGTATCGGCAACCAATTCAACCATTGGTTCTCCGCCCAATGTAAGATCAAGTTCACCTTCTGGTGCGTAGATCACTTCTACAACTTCACCGTTTTTACCTTTATAGAGTTTCATTGCTTTTTACCTCCTCTTGTTCTAGTTTCTATTATATTCATATTTCTGATCGCTTCCTACTTGATTGCATGAATTTCTTCTTGCTATTCTAGAGCTATGGAAACAATAAAAACATATCCTGACCAAGTCACAAAAGTCAAGGGGAGCCTTACAGAAATCCTTTCTCGCTACGCGATCACGAAAACCGCATTAAAAAATTGGACGATCCAAGAAAAGGAGTCGTATGTCGATTTTATTCCCAAAAAAATCGATCCTCCTCTGTTCCAAGAACAGGAAGCGAAGATTGTTTATGAAGACGAAGCATGCCTTGTCGCTTATAAACCCTTTGGACAGCTTGTCCATAGCGATGGGTCTGGCGAAAATACGCTCGAAGACGATGTGAACTCGTATTTAGCGCTTCAAAACTTTCCATATAAAGCGAAAGCTTGTCATCGGATCGACACGTCGACATGCGGACTTGTCCTCTTTAACAAGATCCCTTTTCTGCAAAATTTTTTCGATAAGCATTTTCGAGATCAAACGATCGAAAAAGAATATTATGTTCTCGTGGATGGCCTTTTTCCTTGGCCAAAAAAGCGAGTCAAGAAACCGATCGGCAAAGATCGGCATGATGCCAAGAAAATGATTCCATATTCGCAAGGAAAGGAAGCGGAAACTCTGTTTGAAAAGATCAAAGAAGCGAATGGACGCACTTTATTGAAAGCGAAGATCTTTCATGGCCGGAAACATCAGATCCGTGTTCATGCCGCTTATCTTGGCTTTCCGATCGTCAACGACCGACTTTATAATCCTAACCATAAAGCAGGTGTACTGGGATTGGAGAGCATGCATCTAGTTTTCGATTCTCCTATTCAAACAAAAAAAGTCGACATCGAAGTCGACTTGGATCCAAGACTAGCTGATTTCATTTAAATAAATATGCAGCTCGTACCATATAAGAGCAAGGATATATTGAACATCAAAAACGTTTTTTAAAGGCTCATAAGTAAGCGGCAGTTTACCGTTGTTGTTTTGAAGAAGCAAATGGAAGAGATTGACGATCTCTTCTTTTTTGCGATTGTGCATAAAATCGTGGATCGATTTGATCGAATCCGGGACTTCAAGATGTGGCAAGGCTTCTAATCGATGATCCAGCTCTTGAAGAAATTGGGAATAATCATACAACATGACAGGATCTAGATTGGCAATAAATGCTAAACATTCGATTAGGCGACCATAAAAGTAATCGTTCGTATTGTACTTCGAGTCCAGCTGACTAGGCTTGTAGCCTAAAACTTTCTGGTAGGCTTTCTCATTGATGCCCTTTACAAAGATCGATGCGTGGTTCTGGTTTTTAAGCTTTAAATATTGCTCGATCATAAAGATCTTCGGCCAGCTTTCTTTTGTAAATGTGAACAAATAGCCACAGAACTGGCTATAATACTTCATTGTCTCTAAATACCCTAAATGAAGCGAGCGCTTCGCTTGCTGGGGCATGAAATCTAAAAAGTTGCCAAGCGGAAGAAGTGGCTGGATCAATTTCACCTGCAAGTTCGCATCGATCTTTTTGACACGACCAGGACCATGGACATCGATCACGACAAATTCATTGGCACCCATTTCTTGACATAACGAAATTGGAATATTGTTCTCAAAGCCTCCATCGATATATAAGTCGTCTTTGATCTTGGCGATCGGAAAAGCTGGATAGCAAGAAGCGGAAGCGATAATGATGTCGATCGCATCTTGTCGAGTCATCTCTTTTTTAAAGAACGCTTCGCCTCGCATTTTTGTGATATTGTAGGTCATACACGCGTAGTTGATCTTGGAAGCCATAAACGCGTCATAATCGAACATATGTTCGATCCTCTCTTTTAATGGCGAAATATCGCTTCCCTCTTTGATATACGATTTAAAGAATGCGAACAGCGTTTCTTTGTTCGCCACGATTTCATCAAAGTTTTCTGGAAGATCCGGCATATTGGTGATGATATGACTTGGCTTCAAGGTATAGACGAATTCGATCGCATCATGAAGATTGCCTTGGACATAGATCGCGCCTACGATCGCGCCAATGCTTGTTCCGCTCACGCAATCAAAATGAATGTTGCATTCGCGGAATGCTTGCCAGGCGCCGACCTCATAACAACCTCTTGCTCCTCCGCCCCCTAATACGAGTCCACGCACTTTTTTATTTTGTTCTTGTTCCATGTCGAAAGTATACCATGACTCGATTTTAGAGCGGTATCATGACGATCGAGAGAATGGAGCCAAGCATCAAAAATGGAACGAATGGGATCTTTTGCTTCCTGAAACAAAATGTAATCATCAAACCGCTGATACAAGCTGCACAAACCATCGCGTGCATTTGGGCGAGATTGAAAAATGTCCCAAAGAAGAATAAAAGAAACACGTCGACCCAACCGATCATGCATGGATAGATCCAATAGATCAGCAGAGCAGACACCCCATAGAGCATTGGAATAAAGCCTTCTTGAAAAAAAGAGGTTGGAGCTAGAGAGACAAGCAACCCCCAATCGAGCACAAGAAAGAGGATGAGTTTTACGGGAACATAAAACGTTTTCAGATCCATGTAAGTTCCTAAAAGAAGAAGGAGCCAAATCACGCTCCAAAGCATCATAATAAAGAATCTCATATCTTATAAATACGACTTTTTGAAGCGTTTTGGTTCCTATTTCTTATTTTTTTGTAAATTCGTTGGTTTCAAATTCCATTTCGATCGGATCGATCTTGATTTTGTACGCGTCCAGCTTCATGTCTTCGCTAGACAAGGAGCCATATTTTTGGTCGCCCACTAAAGGATGTCCTAGATAGGCCATTGATGCCCGGATCTGATGAAATCTTCCCGTGATCAATTCGACTTTGATCCAAGTGTTTCCGTTTTCATACTTATATGGATAGATTTTCATGACCGCCTTTTGGTAGCCTTCTTTAAAGGTCGGTGAAATATAGGCTTTCGTCTCTCGTTTTTGAAGATAGAGAACGATCAAGCCTTCTTTTTCCACATGGCCTTCTACATAGGCATTATAGTATTTATGAATATGGTGATCTTGGATCGCCGCATTGATTTCGCGGCTTGCGTAGGCGTTTTTAGCTCCAATGATCAAGCCAGACGTATTGCGGTCGAGTCGATTGCAGATCGAAGGTGTAAAATGGTGTTCGCTTTTTGGATCGTATTCTTTTTTTTGATAGAGATAGCTCTTGAGTCGTTCCACGACGCAGTCTTCTTGTTCTTTACTGCTTTGAGAAAGCAGGCCGGCCGGCTTGTCGATCACTACGATATTATCATCTTCATAAACGACATTCAGTTGGGCGTTTTTTTGAAGATATACTTGTTTTTCTTGGAGGATATCGTCGGGCAAAAATAGCTGAAGCTGGTCTCCTGCTTGCAGCATTTGGTCGTAGTTTGCCCGTTTTCGATTGATCTTGATCTTCTTTTTACGCAGTGCTTTATAGAGCATCCCGGATTTGAGCTCTGGAAATGTTTTAAATAAAAATTTATCAAGTCGCTGGTTGGCGTCATTGACTTGGATCGTTAATTCTTTCATATATGGAATCCTTTCGTGTTTCGTTTATTTTTAGTATATCTCTGTTTTACTTTTTTTCCTTCTTGTTCGATTTCGTTAATTTTTTCACGAATGAGGTTTCCTGTTTTCGGCTTTTTCGATATAATATAGAAAGTCAGCCGGAAGCAACGGCAGTAAGAAGGAGTAAACTATGAGAGGAATTTATAATTCGGTTACTGATATTCGAAGAAAGGTTTTTTCGGAAATTGCGAAAATGGCCTACGACGATGTAACAGACTATGCAAAACGCATCGAAGAGATCCCCTACGAGATCCTTCCAGGAACAAAAGCAAAATATAGAAACTCGATCTTTTTAGAGCGAGCTGTCATTGGCGAAAGATTGCGTGTTGGAATGGGCCTTCCCCTTCGTGAAATGGGAGAATATGGCGCTTTGAGCGATGGAATCGAAGAGAGCGTTATCGCTACGAAATACTATGATGATCCTCTTGTCAATATCATTAATTTCGCTTGTCATGGCTGTCCTGAGAAAAAAGTGTTCGTGACAAACGGATGTCAAGGCTGCTTGTCGCATCAATGCACGGAAGTTTGTCCTAAAGACGCGATCCATATCGTTGATGGGCACTCCAAGATCGATCAAGATAAATGTATCAAATGCGGAAAATGTATGGAAGCTTGTCCATATTCGGCGATTATCAAGATCGAGCGTCCTTGCGCAGCCAGCTGTGGAATGAATGCGATCACGAGCGATGAAGATGGAAAAGCAAAAATCAATTACGATAAATGTGTAAGCTGCGGCATGTGTCTTGTCAATTGTCCATTTGGCGCGATCGTCGATAAAGGTCAGATCTTCCAAACGATCTATTCGATCAAGCAAGGGGAACGTGTGGTTGCTGCGATCGCTCCTGCTTTCGTCGGCCAATTTGGCCCTACTGTAACTCCGGATAAAGTCAAAGCGGCTTTGATGGAGCTTGGATTCGCGGATGTCGTGGAAGTTGCGATCGGCGCCGATTTATGTACGATCGAAGAAGCGGAAGACTTCCTTGACAAAGTGCCCGAAAAACAACCATTCATGGCCACAAGCTGCTGCCCTGCGTGGTCTGTGATGGCGAAAAAGGAATTCCCGCAATTCGCTCCTTATATCTCGATGGCGCTTACCCCTATGGTCTTGACTGCCCGTATGATCAAGAAGGACGATCCAAACTGTAAAGTTGTTTTCATCGGTCCTTGCGCGGCGAAAAAGCTCGAGGCTTCAAGAAATTCCGTTCGTTCCGATGTTGATTTCGTACTCACTTTCGAAGAAGTGATGGGTATGTTCGAAGCGAAAGGTGTAAACTTGTTGTCGATCGAAGATGTGACCCCTCTAGAAGCAGGCACGAATGATGGTCGTGGTTTTGCGGTCAGCGGTGGCGTGGCGAAAGCGGTCAAGAACGTGATCGAGAAAAAGCATCCGGAAATGAATGTCAAGGTGCAAGCGGCCGAAGGTTTAAAAAACTGCAAGACGATGCTCATGATGGCCAAAGCAGGCCGTTTGAATGGATATTTATTAGAAGGTATGGCTTGCCCTGGAGGCTGTGTAGCGGGAGCTGGAACGTTGCAGCCGATCGCGAAGTCAAGTGCGGCCGTTAAACGGTACGCGACAGAAAACGCGAAGAAAACTTCAGATGAATCGCAATACGCGGACCGTCTGCATGAACTCGCGGAAAACTAAGATGTTATAATGAAACCATCGAGCGATCGATGGTTTTTTTGAAAAGGAGATAGTATGGACCGTTTTTCCTATTATAAGGTGGCTGCGATCACTCCACCGGTCTCGATTGGAGATCCGCATCAAAATGTCGATGCGATGATCGATATCCTCCATCGTTTGGATTATGATACGCAGCTAGCCGTTTTTCCCGAATTGGCGATCACAGGCTATACATGCCAAGACTTGTTTTATGAATCGCTGCTTTTGAGTGAAGCGAAAAAAGAGCTTCTTCGTATGGCGAAAGAAATGCCAGTCAACCTCGCTTGCGTTGTAGGTGTTCCATTATTGATCGAGGGGACTTTGTATAATTGCGCCGCGTTCTTGTTCGAGCAAAAGATCCTTGGAATCTATGTGAAGTCGTTTATTCCTGGTTATAACGAATACTATGAACCTCGTTGGTTTTCAAGCTCTGATACGCTAAAATGCGATCGCATCGTTTTAGGCGACCAAATCGTTCCGCTAAGCAAGCATATCGTCTTTCATGATCAAACGACAAACGCGACCATTGGCATCGAGATTTGTGAAGATCTATGGGTCAGCATTCCAATGAGCAGCGATCACGCGCTTGCAGGCGCTAACATTCTTGTAAATTGTTCTGCGAGCAACGATATCATCAGCAAAGACGAGTACCGTCTTTCTTTGATCAAGCATCAATCTGCAGCTTGCTACGCGGGATATGTATATGCTTCTGCGGGCGCGGAAGAAAGCAGTTCGGATCTTGTTTTTTCTGGTCATGATGTGATTGCTGAAAATGGCCGCATCCTCGCGCAATCAAGTCTTTACGAACCTAAAGATGTAATTTATGGTTTGATCGACCTGGAGCATCTACAAAATGATCGACTTCATTTTAAAACGAGTCTTTCTAGAATGCCGAAACCAGACTATATCCATATCCAATACGCTTCTATGCCGATCCAGGAAGTTGAATTGATCGAAAGGATCGACGCGTTTCCTTTCGTTCCAAAAGATTCAGCCAAGCGGCTTGAGCGATGCCAAAAGATCTTGACGATCCAAGCGCAAGGACTAGCTACCCGCTTAAAGAAGATCCATTGCGAAAACGCGATCATCGGGATTAGCGGAGGATTGGATTCTACGCTCGCTTTATTAGTCACGTATCGAGCCTTTAAGTTATTGGGACTCAATGTCAAAGGGATCCATGCGATCACGATGCCTGGTTTTGGAACAAGCGACCGAACAAAGAACAACGCGATGGAGCTGATGAAAGAACTTGGTGTCTCGATCCAGACGATCCCGATCCAAAACGCGGTCCTGACCCATTTTAAAGATATCGACCACGATGAGTCGAATCACGATATCACGTACGAAAACTCGCAAGCCCGATATCGGACGATGCTTTTAATGGATCTAGCCAATAAATACAATGGGATCGTTATCGGCACAGGGGATCTTTCTGAACTTGCGTTAGGATGGTGTACGTACAATGGAGATCATATGTCAATGTACGCGGTCAATGTGAGTGTCCCGAAAACATTAGTCCGTTATATCGTTGAATCGGAGGCGATCAAAGCGAAAAAAGATGGAGAGGTTACTTTAGCCGCTGTACTTCTCGATATTTGCGATACTCCAGTCTCTCCAGAACTTCTTCCTTTAGATGAAAGCGGCAAGATTGCTCAAAAGACCGAGGAAGTTCTTGGAAGCTACGATTTGCATGATTTCTTTTTGTATCATATGCTTCGTTATCATGAATCGCCAAAAAAGATCTTTGCGTTGGCAAGATCCGCTTTCCCATCGATCGAGACTTCTGTGATCTTAGAAGCTCTTCGAACGTTTTATCGTCGTTTTTTTACTCAACAATTTAAACGAAACGTCATGCCAGATGGCGTAAAAGTCGGTACGATTTCTTTTTCTCCTCGTGGAGATTGGCGGATGCCAAGCGACGCTTCTGTTCGGCTATGGATGCGAGAAGTCGAACAATTATAGCAATTAAAAAAGATGGATCATTGCTTGTCCATCTTTTTTGCTTGTTCGATTCGTTTTTGTAGCTCCTCTTCGACCTGCTCAAAGCCGATCTTCTCGGTGGAAGAGACGGCAAAAATATGAGCAAGAGGGATCTGAAGCTTTTGCGAGATCTTTTTTAAATGATTGATCCGTTTTGTTTTAGGGATCTTATCGATCTTTGTCGCGACGGCGACGATCGGAATGTGCATCTCTTTAAAAAAATCGACCATTTCCATATCGTCTTTCGATGGATCGTGACGCGCGTCGACCAATTGAACGACACATGTCAAATTTTTCCGTTTGAGAAAATACTCATCCATCATTCTTCCTAATTTCGCGATTTGCGCTTTTGATAATTTTGCGTATCCATAACCTGGAACATCGACTAAATACCAAGCGCCGTCGATCATAAAGAAGTTGATCAGCTGTGTTTTCCCTGGCGTGTTTCCGACATAAGCGAGTTTTTTTCGATTCGTGAACGCGTTGATAAACGAACTTTTCCCAACATTGCTTCGTCCCACCACGACAACTTCAGGGCGATCGGCTTCCGGATACTCTCCTTCTTTTGTCGCGCTCGTTAAAAATTCACTATTCATAAGCTACTAGAGCGTTTTTCAACACTTCCTCCACCGTGCTGACTGGAATAAATGTTACGGACTTCTTAACTTCTTCCGGAACTTCGTCAAGATCCTTAACATTCGCTTTCGGAATCAAGATCGTTGTGATTCCTGAACGGTGCGCGGCTAATGATTTCTCTTTCAATCCGCCGATTGGCAGAACGTTCCCTCTCAAAGTCACTTCACCAGTCATGGCGAGGTTGGCTTTGACAGGCTGATCGCTTAGGCAGGAGACCAGAGCCGTAGTCATCGTGACCCCTGCGCTTGGACCATCTTTAGGAACCGCTCCTTCTGGAACGTGGATGTGGATATCTTGTTTTTCGAAGATTTGCGGGTCGATGCCATATTCCTTGGCGTGCGCGCGTACATAGTCGAGTGCGATCGTCGCGGATTCTTTCATGACATCGCCTAATTTCCCCGTCAAGATCAGTTTACCAGAACCTTGGAAGCGGTTCGCTTCGATCTGAAGGACATCGCCGCCAAATGAGGTGTAAGCAAGTCCTGTGACCGTACCTACTTGATCTTCTTTTTCTTTTTGACCGTATTCGACTTTTTCGTTTCCTAGCCATTTATGGATAAGTTCTTTGTTCAGGACAATCTTTTCTTCATGATCTTTCAAGATCGCCAAGACTGTTTTGCGACAAATCGTCGCGATCGTACGTTCTAATTGCCGCACACCGGCTTCTCTAGTATAATAACGGACCAAGTACAAAAGCATATCGTCATCGATTTGCAGCTGGCCTTCCTTCAACCCATTTTCTTTCATTTGTTTAGGAAGCAAATGCCGCTTGGCGATATTGACTTTTTCCGCGTCCGTATAAGAGCTTAGCTGGATGATCTCAAGACGATCCTGCAAAGCTGGCGGAATATTTTCCAAGTAGTTTGCGGTCGCGATAAAAAGCACTTTGCTTAGATCATAAGGCTCTTCGATATAGTGATCGGAGAAAACCGAATTTTGTTCAGGATCGAGCACTTCGAGCATGGCGCTGGAAGGATCGCCTTTATAATCAGAAGCCATCTTATCGATCTCGTCGATCAAGAAGACCGGATTGATCACTTCTGCCTTTTTCATGCCTTGAATGATCCTGCCAGGAAGGGCGCCTAAATATGTACGGCGATGTCCTCTTATTTCGGCTTCATCACGAACGCCGCCTAGCGACATTTTCACAAAATGACGATCGAGCGCCCGAGCCACGCTGCGGGCTAGAGATGTTTTTCCGACTCCTGGAGGACCGACTAGACAAATGATCGGCGCTTTCAAAGAGTTTGTCATTTGTTTGACAGCGAGGTACTCCATGATCCGCTCTTTGACTTTATCAAGTCCATAATGATCTTCATCCAAGATCTTTTGGGCTTCGTTCAAATTCTCATTGTCTTCTGTTTGCTGCCACCAAGGAAGATCCATCAGCCAATCGATATACGTCTTGATGACGCCCGTCTCGCCGCTTGCTTGCGGAAGCATTTCATAGCGAGCGAGCTCGTCTTTGACTTTTGTCTTGATATATTCTGGGTATGGATTTTCGTCCAAACGTTTCCGGATCGATTCCGCGTCTTTGTCGGCTTCGACCACGTCGCCAAGCTCTTCCCGGATCGCATGGATCTTCTCTCGTAAATAGTAGTCCTTTTGTCCTTGATCGATCCGCTCTTTTACAGTCTCGTTGATCTTCTTTTCAACTTCCGACATCTTCTTTTCTTTTTCAAGATCTTGAAGAAGCATGATCAAACGTTCATTGATTCCTGTCGTTTCAAGGTATTGTTGCTTGCGTTCGACAGGAAGAGGAAACGCCTGGACCGCTTTATCGGATAGTGCGTCGGCTCCAACACCCTTGGAAAGCTCGATCATGAGATCTTTCGAAACAAATCGTTCCCCAGGATGCATTTGTTCAAAAGACGAAGCGATCATTCGCACAAGCGCGCTCTCTTCCGTCTCATCTTCCCTTACACTTGGTAATAATTCGACGTGCGCCATTTCTGATAGGGATCCATCGATCCACTTTTTCAGGCGTACGCGGGATAATCCGCGGAATTTCACACGCAAAAACTTATCGAAACGACGAACATGACGGATTTCGCATAAAGTTCCTACATGGTAGATATCGTCTTCTTGCGGATTTTCTTGATCCATCTTTTTTTGCGAAAACAATACGATTTGATCATCATAATTGTCTTGCGCGTTTTCAATTGCTTTTAAGGAAGCCTCTCTTCCTACATCAATTACGATTTCCTGATTTGGAAATATGATCACCCCTCGGGTGCAGATCAAAGGATAGATTTTATCACTCATCCAGATCCTCCTTTTCTTTATGAGCAAAAAAGACGCCTAGCGTCTTTTTGATCTTATTCAGATTGCGCTGTTTTCTTCAACAGATCCAACGCTTGTTGTTGTTTCAGATCGTATTCAATGTTTTCTGGAACGATGATCGCCTTGATCTGTTCCACTGGCATTTGATACATATCTGACATTAATTTGTATTCTTCATCGATTTTTTCTTTCGGAATTTCGATGTGTTCATTATTGGCGATCGCTTCGAGCACCAATGTTGTTTTTACTCGTTTAGCCGCCTCTTCTTTCATTTGGTCTTTGATATCTTGCTCGCTTTGGTGAGTCGCTTCCAAGAATTGTTTCGCTGTAAAGCCTGAGCTTTGCATTCGTTGCTCGAATTGCTGATACATTTTATTGACTTCTTGGTCGATCATTACTTGTGGGATCTCAACGGAAGATTGTTCGACCACAGCGGCAAGTACTTCGTTTGTGAACTTTTCATCCGCTTCTTTTGTCTTATGCTCTTCTAAAGCGTTACGAGCTTGTTCTTTGTATTGCTCAACCGTTTCAACGCCATCACGTTTGAGATTCTTAACGAGCTCGTCATTGATTTCTGGAAGCTCCTTGTATTTGATATCATGGGCTTTGACTTTAAAGATCACGGCTTGTCCAGCTAGATCTGGAGCTTGATAGTCTACCGGGAATGTCACTTCGATATCCTTTTCTTCGCCGCTCTTGATCCCTACAAGCTGATCTTCGAATCCAGGGATGAACGTGTTCGAACCGAGTACTAATGGATAATCGTTTCCAGCTCCGCCTTCAAATGGGATCCCATCTTTTTCACCGACAAAATCGATCGTCACTTGATCGCCGATCTGCGCAGGCTCTCCTTCTTCACGAAGTACCCAGTCTGCGTAGCGGTCTTGTAAGTGCTTGACTTCGGCATCCACTTCCTCTTCGCTTACGCTCACTTCTGGTTTTTCGATCCGAATCGAAGTGTAGTCGCCTAACGTAACTTCCGGTGAAACTGTGCATGTGAAATCAAGAACCGCTTCGTCATCGCCTAATTTGCTGACCGTCAAGATTGGACGAGAGACTAGATCCAAGTCAAACTCTTTGATTCCTGCCTGCAAGGCATCGTTTGCGATCTCATCGATAGCTGCTTCTTGGATATGCTGAGAACCGATCGTTTTTTTAGCGACCGCATCAGGAATTTGGCCTTTTCTGAAGCCTTTGAGCGTAAGACCGGATTTCAATTTATTGAATGCCTTTTTTTGTGCTTTTTGCCATTCCTCTGCATCTACTGTAACACTCAACACGCCTGTTGAGTTCTTATCGATTGTCCAATTACTTTTCATAAGATTCTCCTCGCTTTTCAATAAATAAAGTAGTATTTTCGACTTTTTCAAGTCCATTTTTTTCGTAAAACTGTGCTAACGCATCCTCTTGAGACATTGCTTCGTAAACAAGTCGCACAATATTTTTCGCCAATACGAGCGGGTCTAGATCGCTCATATCGTAAGGCAGCATTTCATAACGTTCTTGTTCGAGCAAACGGATGCAAAATGCAAGCATCGAAGGATCATTGTTCGAGAACCACGCCTCAAATAAAGAGCGCACGCTTTGCATCGTGGGGTCGTCTTGAGAGGAAACGATCAAAGATGGAACGAAGGTGATCTCCAATCCCTCTTTCTCGATACGATAAGGAGTGTCGATTTTTTGTTCCATGAGAGCTTCGATCAATTCTCCTTTGAACTCATCCAAAAGAGAAGAATCAAGCAGTTTCTGAACTTCCGCTTCGTGCATCCTTAAATTCGTGGTTTTTAAGAGATTGACCGCCTTTTCCTTTTGAAGCTCATTACCTTCGCATAACTGACTTAATTCGATCGAGCTAGAAACAATCGGTTCATCCGTGTTTTCAAGGCATTCTTGTTCGATCTTTTCAAGCGAATGCATCGCATCCAAAGGGACATAAGGAAGTTCTAGCTCTTCTTTTGCTAGATTGAACACTTCTTGATATTTTCCTTCCTGGATCATCTGTTCAAGCTCCTTCAAGAGCGATCGATAATATGGGTTCACTCTTACCTCCTTGCGACTTTTAGCATTATAGCATAGCGATTGCTAACTAGCAATTCGTTCTACTCTTATTACTATACCATAGCTTCCCTTATTGTTAGAGAAAATTGAGTGGTTTTTTCCACGAATTTTAGAGTTTCTATATCGTTGAACCGCCTAGGAAATGCTATAATTGCACTGGAAAGGAAAAAATTATGCTCAAAAAAAGCTTAAGATTTCTCTTTCTTATTCTGATCTTTCCTGTATTATTAACCATACCAGCGTATGCGCGCAACGAGCTCGCTTTACCGATTCATGATTATGTCAACGATTACGCGGATGTGATGGATCCTTCTTCCGTTGAAGAACTCGACAGGATCGGTCGCGCGTTTTATGAGAAAACAGGGGTGCAAGCCGTGATCGTCACGACCGATTCGCTTAATGGTAAAGATGCGATGCAAGTAGCGACGGATACAGCCAATGAGGCGCAGATCGGGAGCAAAGATAAAGACAATGGTGTCTTGATCTTAGTCAGCATCGATGACAAACAGCGTTTTATGGCTGTAGGAAGCGGATTGGAAGGCGATCTTACGGATATCGACTGCGAGCATCTGCAGCAAGAATATCTCGTCCCCGCCTTTCGTCAAGGCAACTATCAACAAGGTCTTGTCGATCTATACAAGGCGACGCTCCAGCATATCGCCAACGATTATGGCGTCGATCTTTCTAGCGAAGGGATCGAAGCGCCTGAAAACAGGACTCCAGAAAGACAAAGCGATTCGTTTTCGCTCTCGAGCTTGATTCCTATCGTTTTCGTGCTTTTGATCGGAATCGTTTTCTTAACAAGAGGCTCTTCGAAAAAAGGGTCGGCTTTGACGCTTTATGTTGGTCAAAAGTATCGTTTAACGACCCCAGGCTATGATTTTGATTCTGGATCGATCATCGTGAGCAGCTCCGACCCAAATGTCGCATCGATTCGTCCAGATGGAATCATCCACGCCCTCTCCAAAGGCTATACGATCATCACATTGCAAAAGCTGGATGGAGAAAGCACCAAGATCCAGGTACAAGTCATCTATCGCTCTCATTCAGGCGGAAGAAGAGAGGACGACGCGCTCGACGCCTTTATTTTAGGCAATATACTTGGCCGAGCCTCTAGACGTTCTAATCGCTATGGGGGATTTGGCGGATTCGGTTCTGGTGGCGGATTCGGTTCTGGTGGCGGATTCAGCGGCGGAGGCGGAGGCTTTCGAGGTGGAGGCTCTGGCGGAAGCTGGTAAAAAACAAGACAGAAAAAAAAGAATTTGAAAAGGAGAATTTATGACTCGTAAAAAATTTCCAGGTTGGGCGATCGCTCTGATCGCTGTTCTCGTGATCGTTCTCATCGGCGGTGTGGCTGTCATTGGCCCATACAATACGATGGTCGGTTATGATGAACAAGTTAGTACAGCCCAAGCGAACATTCAAACCCAACTGCAGTCACGGCTTGACAAGATCAATGAATTGATGCCTGCCGTACAAGGTTCCATGAACCAAGAAGATGATATTTATAAAGATATCGCCGCTCTTAGAAGCAATACCCCAGGAATCAATATGGATGCCGATGGCAAATTGACGATCGATAAAAACGCATCGATCAAAGAACTAGAAAACGCCGACGCAGCCAGTTCCCAGATGATCCGGGATATCAATATCGCGCAAGAAGCGTATCCTGAACTCAAATCAAGCGATTTGATGAAGGATTTCATGACTAGTGTCGAAGGAATCGAAAACCGCATTTCGTACGCTCGCGACAACTACAACGAAGATGTGCAAGCCTACAATGTCTACATTCGATCTTTCCCACACAATATTGCCGCTTCGCTTTTTGGCTTTAGTCCAAAAGAAAAATTCGAGGCGTCTTCGGCGGCTCAAAACGCGCCAGTCGTGAAATTTGACTAATGGCTGCGATATTTAAAAAATGTCTATGGAGTTCAATGTGCATTGGACTCCTTCTTTCTATCTTTTCTTGTTCGATCTATGCTCAAAGCGAGGCGATCCCAATCCACAATTATGTCAACGATTATGCAGGGATCCTATCGAGCGAAAAAGAGGACGAGCTCAATCAAGCAGGCAAAGAGTTCGAAGAGAAAACAGGCTCTCAAATCGTAATCATCACCACCGATTCTTTAGATGGAAAAGATCCAATGAAAGTCGCGGCCGATTCAGGCAATGAAGCAGGTATTGGGAATAAAGATCTAGACAACGGGGTCGTGATCCTTGTCTCGATGGAAGACAAGCAGCGGTTTGTCGCGACGGGAAGCGGAATTCAAGGAACGCTTAGCGATATCGTCACCGAGCATTTGCAGGAAAAGTATCTTGTTCCCGCCTTTCAAGATGGCGATTATGAAAAAGGCTTAAGCGATTTGTATTACGGGATCATGGACGCGATCCAATACGGAGTCGATCAAGGAGAACTAGAAGCGTATCAAAAAGAAAAAGAGCAAGAAATCTGGTGGATCCTTGGGATCGTGCTTTTCATCTTCGTGTTCGTATTCGGTATTCTTGGCTTTGTTTTTTATACAGTCTTCAAGAAGCGGATCGTTCTAGAAGTCGGCGATATGTTTCAGCTCAAACATGCCGGATGGGATTTCGAAGATCCGAATGTCGTATGCATTAGTTCCGATCCTGAGATCGCTTCCGTGAGCAAGACAGGTTTGATCAAAGCAAAGGCGCTTGGCCAAGTCAAGATCACCTGTATCAATCACGATCGAACGAACCGGTACATATATGTAAGTGTGAAAAAACAAGCGAAAACTCAAGATGAAAATGAAAAATATATGGAACAGCTCTTCAAAACTGCTATGATCATCAATTCGAACACAGGCTCAAGCGGTTCCGATTTTGATTCTGGTGGCGGTTTTTCTAGCGGATCCGGATTCTCTGGAGGAGGCGGAAGCTTCAATGGTGGTGGATCTGGCGGCAGCTGGTAAATAAAAAATCTCTCATCGTTTGATGAGAGATTTTATTTCAAAAAAAAATGGCGTCCACGGAGGGATTCGAACCCCCGACCGTGCGCTTAGAAGGCGCATGCTCTATCCAACTGAGCTACGTAGACAACACATTCATTATAACAAATATCGGATAGATTTCAAGACAGAAAATTTCTTAAAAAAAGCGGTATAATAAAACGATAAAAGGTGAATAAAACGATGAACAACATTACGAGAAAAGGCTATCGATTTGTCGGCTGGTATATCGATCCTGAATTCACGAAACGAATCAATCCTGGCGGGGTGCTTCCTCATACCGTGACTCTCTATGATCGATGGGTCCCTGAAGTCTATTCGATCACATACGATTGCAACGGAGGAATCAATTCAAGACGCAACCCTCGTCGTGTGACTGTCGAATCTGGTTTGATCAAGCTTTTCCCCGCTTACAAAAAGAATCGACAGTTCGTCGGCTGGTCCTATCAGGGCGATCTCATTGAATTCTTGCCTGTTCAGATCACAGAACCGATCACTTTAAAGGCGGAGTTCAAAGAATTGACCACAATCGCTTTCGATACGGATGGCGGCGGCAAGATCCAGCCAAAATCCACCAATGAGTTTGGTTTCTTAGAGCCATTTCGCGATCCTAGGCGATTAGGTTATCGTTTTAAAGGTTGGTATTTGGATCCAAAACGGATCATTCCATTTCATTTCGATCTTCCGCTTAAGGAAAATATCACTTTATATGCGAAATGGGAAATCGAACGTTTTCATATCCAGTATCATCTAGATGGCGGGATCGCCTCTAGAAAAAACCCAAAAACGTATACATACTTTGACGAGACGCACATGCTGCTTCCTGCCCGCAAAAAAGGCTATCGCTTTGTAGGATGGTTCGATCCTCGAGGAAATCCATTGTCCGAGATTCGGGAGCGCTCTTTAGGCGACAAAGAGATCTTTGCCAAATTCGAGAAATTATAAAACAAAATGTCGAGGGATACTCCCTCGACATTTTAGCTTTCTACCATTCGCTTTCAAATCGCAATTCGGCTTCCACTTGCATTCCTTCCAAATACAAGATCGCATAGCTCGGCTCTTTTCCATCCCGGCTAGACCAAAGCGAGCCTGGATTAACTAGAAGGACATCGTGCATTCGTTTGATCATTGAACAATGCGTGTGGCCAAAACATACAATATCGCATCCATAGCTGCGGGCGATCCTTACAAGCTGCTCTTCCCGATTCACAAACGAGACCCGATGGGAATGCGCGACATAAATCCTATGCTCGCCAACTTTGATCGTCCTCTCCATAGGCATCGTATCTCCCGGGAAGAAATCATTGTTGCCCCGGACAAACAGCCATCGATTAAAGTCGAGTGGATTGTCTTCAAGATCGCCGCAATGAATGAATAGATCGGCATCGGGATTGTCCTTTACGATTTGATCCAATAAGCCTGACAATCCATGCGAATCTGAAACAACGACTACTTTATACCGCTTTTTATCCATTTTAATTTTCCTCACTAAACTTCATCGTCTCCATGACTTGCCCTTCCTCAAACATGATCTTGGCATTTTCCTTGCCTACATACCGCAACAAAAAAGGTTGATACCAATGCCCCGTAAGCTCTTCTTTGCCTTCTGGATAGCGGATGATGAATCCATAACGCCAGGCATTGCTTTTGAGCCAGTTGAGCTGATCGATCTCGTTGTCGTCTAGTTGTTCTTGGGCTTTGGCGTAGTCATTATCCAAAAACAGCTTTTGTTCGATCATCGTCGCGTTCCACTTGATCGAAGGTTCCAATCGGATCGAATATCCTAGCTGCATTTCATTTTCACCGGCTGAATAAATGAATCGGTCAATGTAGTCTCCAAGCTGCGAGGAATATGTATAATATGCCTCCAAAACTTGTTCATAGCTCGTATACCCTTCGATCACCTTTAAATGATCTTCTTGATTTTTTAGCTTTTCATAGTCCGAACACATCGCTTCTAGGTTTTTCTGCATCGTTTGCTTGATTGAAACTCCCTCTTGTTCTACAAGTTCCGATGGCACATATCGATAGACCGATCGATCTTGATCAAGAACGAGATATGGATAGGAAGGATCTGCGACCAGCTGGATATTTTCGTGAAGCACTTGCTCATTTTCATAAAAAGAAGTCAGATCCGTGTAGGAATAGTGTTTGAGCAATGTCTTCAATGTATCCAAATTGAAATGGCTTCGATACTTGTTGACAAAGTTGATGATGAACGCATTAGGGGCGTCTTGGATCTTTTTTGCTTGCGCATAATACAATGTATTATAGATTGAAAATTCAGGTTCATCAATGAAATCAAGAAATTGATTCGGTTTGATCTGCTGCGTAATAATATAATCCACACCTTTTTGATCGAGATGCTCTAAGATCGTTTTCCGATTCTCTTCGGTAGCATAAGGATAACGGGCCAAAGGATCGTAAGTTTCATGGATCTTTTGAAGACATGTCAAAGCGATCACGGCGCAAAAGACGATCAATAAGATCCGGATCATCAATACTTTTTTATCTTGCATAAAAAAATTATATCCATCTACTCCGCGGGATTCAAGGAAGCATGGACTCTCTTGGCGATCTCTTTTGGAACGACTTGCTCGAGTTCCTCGATACTCGCGCTTTTGAGCCGCTTCATACTTTTAAACGTTTTGAGCAGCTCTTTTTTACGCGCAGGACCGATACCAGGGATCTCATCTAAGATCGATTTTGTCATCGACTTGTCCCGAAGCTTGCGATGGTATTCGATCGCGAACCGATGCACTTCATCCTGCATCCTTGTCAACAAGAAAAATAAGGGATCCTCTTTCGAAAGAGGCACCTCTTCAAGATTTTCTAGCATGAGCGCTCTTGTGCTGTGCTTCTCGTCTTTGACCAGACCGACGATTGGAAAAGGAAGATGTAGGGAATCACGGATCTCTTGAGCGGCATGGATCTGCCCTTTCCCTCCATCGACCACTAACAAATCGGGCATTGGCTTTTTCTCTTTGAGCAAACGGAAATACCGGCGATAGACGACTTCCTTCATACTGTCGGTGTCTGACCGATACTCATCGAGCTGATAATGACGATATTGGGATTTGTTCGGCTTTCCATCTTCAAATACAACGAGTCCAGAAACGTTGAAAGCGCCTTGAATGTGCGAGTTGTCAAAGATCTCGATCGTATGGATCGGGGTTTTTAAGATCCGAGAAAGATGCTGCATCGCCATAGCGAGCTCTTGATCTTTTTTATAGATGAGCTGGAATTTTTGATCATGCGCCTCTTTGGCGTTTTTGATCACGAGATCGACGAGCTTTTTCTTTTCTCCGCGTTCTGGGATCCTCACTTTTACATCCAGCGCTTCTTCTAACGCTTCGACATTCGTTTCTTTAGGAACCAAGATCTCTTTTGGCTTCGTATTCGTTTGATAATATTGAACGATAAAGGAAGTGAACGCGTCTTGGACCTCTTCATAGATCGGGGTGATCGAAAGTGTTCTTTCAAGCAGCTTTCCATCCCGGATAAAAAAACCATAAAAGCTGACATATCCTTTATCTTCATAGTAACCGAAAACATCGCGGGAAAGCGTATCTGAAAAATCGATCGACTGCTTCTCTTTGATATGCAATATATTCTGGATCTGATCGCGCAGCTCTTTAGCTTTTTCGAATTGCAGATCCTCGGCCGCCTTTTCCATCCGTCTTTGCAGTTTTTGGATCACATCATCCATATCGCCTTTCAAAAACTTGATCACTTGCGCTCTGATCGCTTCATTTTCTTTGGGGTCGATCGTCTTGACACAAGGAGCCAAGCATTGATGCAGATGATAATACAGGCACACTTGTTTTTTTAAGGTGGAACATTTCCGGATCGGAAAGATCTGATTGACGAGCTTGACCATTTCATAGGCGCTTGTCGCGTTTGGATACGGTCCAAAATATCGTGATTTTTTATGATTCGGTTTTCTTGAGATCCTCACGAGAAAATCGT
The DNA here is from genome assembly GCF_001945605.1 of Dubosiella newyorkensis. Taxonomy (GTDB): domain Bacteria; phylum Bacillota_I; class Bacilli_A; order Erysipelotrichales; family Erysipelotrichaceae; genus Dubosiella; species Dubosiella newyorkensis. The sequence goes on along the minus strand of NZ_MPKA01000090.1, from coordinate 37,618 downwards.
TGTCGCCTGTCACTTCGATATAAGGATACATCTTGTCGTCCATAAACATGATGTTGAAGGGAGGGCGATGTTTTTTGATCAAGTTGATTTCAAGAAGAAGCGCTTCTTTTTCGCTTCCGGTCACGATATATTCGAAATCGCGTATCTTTGAGACGAGCTTTGTCGTCTTATTGTTGTGGACGCCAGAAAAATAAGAGCGGACCCGATTTTTGAGCACCTTCGCCTTCCCCACATATAAAATCTTTCCTTTTTCATCTTTCATGATATAGCAACCAGGCGATTCTGGAAGCAACGCGAGCTTATCTTGAATATGTTTTGAAGCCATAGATGTCTACTAGTATATTGAATTTGCTCAACAAAGATGGCTTTCAATATACCTTTTCCTTTCTAACTAAGCCTTTGTTTTCTGCTTAGGTTTATTCTAGAATCGAAATTGTAAATATGTTCTCCTTATATCTTTGATACATTGTTCATCATTGGATGTTTACTATAATTGCGATTATTTTGATGTCGGATAATTCAAATCCTATTTCTTGATATATTGCTGAAAATCATCTTTTAATATTTTAATAAAGACGCAGAGCACTTTTAAGCCTTTACAGAAACTTATTTATTAAAAAAGAACATATGTTACCTTTAATTCGCAAAAAAAGGAAAAAAATCATATGCCCCATAACAATATTATCAAAAAAGGTCAAAGAATCAAATCCGTTGTACTTACATGAACCAATATAGATGAAAAACAGCAGACAATTCCGGATACTGCTCGTTTCAATTATTCTCGAACACATCATTATCTCAATGTAAAATAATTTAACCAGTAGACACCATCCTTTCAAAGATCAAGGGAAGCGATGGTCATAAATCCAATAAATAATTCAATCGTTATGGAATCGTCATGTATACAGCAGAAATAATGGATAAAGATAAAAAACGCAATGGAAACAAATATACCCTAGCTTTCCGCTTATAAAGGACAAAGACTCTTTTTCAAGCGTGCTTCATCAGAATTATCGTATTTTTAATCACCTTTCAATTTCTAGTTCCGAAATTTTCCTGAATCAAACTTTCTCTAGCTTTTGTCCGCGTGCCTTGCCCTGTTCTCCCTCTTTCGGTTCTCCACTATACTACAATTCCAATACTCTTTAATAATATTTTTATCTATCTTTGTTTTTGAACCTTTGTTTAAAATCCAATATAAAGCAATAAATGCTAAAAGCTGCTAAAATATAACAATATAAATAATAATCAGAATTTAACCATGTTGGATGACTCTTATCAAGGTAGCTTATTAATATTTGGATACACATCGCACTTACTAATAAAAATGAACTAGAAAAAAGCAACATTATATTGACCTCCATTTTCTTAAGTTATATAACCCAATCAACAGAAAGCTTTCTTATGATAATGATATTATATAATATTCTAAGGAGAAAGGATTATGAAATTTAAAAATTTTGCTTTAGGTTTTTCTTTGATATCGTGTATATTTTCTGGCGTAATTTCACCTATATCAATCACAGCTAAGGAAAATGATGATTCCACCGAAGTTGCTCCTCATGGATCTACCCGCGTGGAAAATACACTAATATCGACAGCATATCCAAATAATGTTTTTATTGGTTATTCATCTATGATTGGAACTTGGCAAAAAGCCTCTAGTTATACTGTAAGCGCTAGTTATACGCAAACCGCTTCTGGTTCCTATAATTATGACGGAATCACTATTGGAGTAAGTGTTTCGAACACTTCCGGAGCATCTTATATTCTTCCGGCTGATTCTTCAAGATATAGTAGATTAGGGATTTGGGCAGATTTGACGGTCCGAAAATATAAAGCCACTCAAATTGACAACAATACTGGCCAAGTTCTTAGCACATGGTATTTTGGAACTGCCCAACAAAGAAACACATACGTAAATGTAATTTATCAATAGTATTTACAGTATTATAACAACAAAATAGGTTAGATTGTTTAATAGAACGCTTTTAGAAAACCACCCGACTTTCGAAATCAAGACCTCGAAATGGTATTGCTATCAGCTGTTGGTTGAACACTATTGCTTTTGATTCATTTTAGAAAGTACTGCATGTAAAAAACACTGAAATAACTATTTATAATTTTCAAATCTAAAAAAACTTGATTTTGGTTACACAAAATCAAGTTTTTTTCATTCCACACTTCTCTTATCTGAAGCAGTTAGAAAAAAATGTAGAGCTGATCGATTGTAAAGGATCACTTCAAAAAGGGTTGACGGAGTTAATTCATTGACTTTTAATTACCCACACTCTTTTAATGATTTCCACAGATTATTTGATGCGATCTAAATAGTGAAGGAATTAAAACAAACACAAAACCTACTTATATTCCTCTTATTTAAAATTGACGATTGTTGCCCCAAGGCCTCCTTCTTGCGGGCCTCCTGCTTGAAAGCTTTTGACGGTGCTGCGCTTTTTTAGATCGTTCCAGATCGCCGCTCTTAGCTTTCCAGTGCCCATTCCATGAATGATACGAACACTGATCGCTTTATGGACGATCGCCTGATCTAAATAATGATCGAGCGCCTGCAAACCTTCTTCCACCCGCATTCCGATCAAATTGAGTTCAAGAGGGAAACGAGTCGAGACTTTATCGACGCGAGCTTTCGTAGGCACTGGTTTGGGTCTAGGCCTTTCGATCTTGGAGAGCGTATTCAGTTTGACATTCATCTTCATGCCGTTACTCAATACTGTCGCCTGCTTCTTTCGGATTTCGATGATCTCGCCATGGGAATTTAAAGAAGAAATATGAACATAATCTCCTACTTTGAAGTCCTCTTTTGCTTGTTTTTCTTCTTTTTGAACTGGAGCCAATTGATTGATCTGATGCAAGGAGTCGATTTGCTCATGGACTTTCGCGTTGGACTGCATCGATTTAATGATGGAGCGCGCTTCTTCTCTTTTTTCTTCAAGCATCTCCTCGATACGCTGCTCATACTCCGCTTGCAGCTGTTCGTATTTTCGTTCCCATTTTTGACGCTCGGCTTCCGCTTTCTTTTGAAGATCGTGTGCGTCTTTGATCAATTGATCGAATCGTTCTTTCTCTTGCATCACTTTCTTTTGTTCGATCTCTAAACGCTCGAGCGCCTTATCCGACTCCTTCATTTGACTTTCCTTGAATTCGATCGCGCGATCGATGATCTTCTCATCAAGTGATAAGTCTTTAGCGATCGAAAACGCGAACGAACCTCCAGAAATACCGGGCAAATATCGATAGGTCGGTTTGAGCGTCTCTAGATCAAATTCCACACTGGATACTAACGTATGTGGATTGGAAGTCCCGAACGCCTTGACTTGCTCATAGTGGGTGGAGGTGATGATCGTCGCTTTTTTGGCGATCAAATACTCTAAGATCGCCGAAGCGAGGCTCGCTCCTTCGTTTGGATCGGTCCCATTTCCGATTTCATCCAGCAACAAGAATGTTTTATCTTTCGCGTGCTCACAGATCGTGGCAATCTTGCTCATATGGGAAGAAAAAGTCGATAGATTTTGTTCGATCGATTGATGATCTCCGATATCGAACCACATCGATTCGAACCAAGGAAAGAGAGCTTCATGAGCCAAGACAGGAAAACCAGCATGCGAAAGAGCGACAAATAAGCCGATCGTCTTTAGCGTCACTGTTTTTCCTCCCATGTTCGGGCCTGAGACCATCAAACAATATTGTTCAGGTTTTAGGGCATAATCATTCGCAACCACTTTTTTCTCATCGATGAGCGGATGACGCGCATTATTGATCTGCAGTCTAGAATCTCGTTGCTGGAATACAGGAACACACCCATCATATCGATACGCCCATTTGGAACGGGCAAGAAGCGAGTCGATCTTAGTGATCGTTTCAAGATCTGATTCAAGAGCGATCGCTTTCGCCTTCACTTGTCTGCTCAAGGTTTTGCGGATCGCTTTCTTTTCTTCTTCGATCTGCAGTTCCAGAGATTGAAGGGTATTGTTGATCTTGACAAAGCTGGATGGTTCCACATAATAAGCAAGTCCCGATTGGCTCGCGCTATGGATCAGACCGCCAAACGTGTTTTTTTCGCTTGCTTTGGCCAAAACGCAAAAGCGGCCTTGGATCGTCGTGATCGTCGTATCCATCAATTGATTGACGTGCTTGCGAGCGAATTCTTTCGTGCTGCGAGTCGCTTCAGCGCGTGTGTTCCGCTGCTGTTGAATAAGCCGTTCTAAAGCTGGTGTCGCGTTTTCTTTGACGTCTCCGCTCAGATCGATTTTGGCGTCGATCTCTTTTCTAAGGGCGATACATGGATCCATCGTATCGCAAAGATCAAAGAAGAGCGGCTCTTCTTCATGGAACGAGTTGATCGCATTGTAGACTCCCGAAAGAAACATCGAGACTTGCATGAGTTCGCCCGCAAGAAGGATGATTCCTTTTTTTGCAGATTCAATCAAAGGCTGAATGTCGCTGATCCCACCTAACGAGCAGTCTTTTCCTTTGCGGATAAACTCGATCCCTTCTTGGATATAAGCGAGATCTTCTTTAGCTTTGGCGAGCTCAGAATAAGGAAGCGCTTGTTCTATGTGTTGTTTTGAAGCCGAAAACGACGCGAATCGAGAAACTTGTAAAAGCACTTGATGATAGTCGATGGCTTTATTCAGTTCATTTCGAAATTGAGAAGGATCCATTGGACCTTATACCTCCTTTTAAACGATTGTTTCACACTTATTTTAGCATATTCGGCAAGCGAATCTATTTTACGACCTGTAAGCGTGCTACAATCAATCTATGCCTACAATCACAAAAACGATGTCGCTTGAGGACATCGACTCTCTAAAACAAAGGATCGCCCCCTACGTCGTTGCATGGAAACAACCTAACTATACGCTTTTTCAAGCAAAGCTCGAATCGATGAGCATCACCGCCTACGCTTCAGGCAAAGTCGTTTACCAAGGAAAGGACCTTTCTTTTTTGGAGCCAGAGCCAGAAAAGAAAACAGAGGCGATCTTTCCTCAAGCAGGAAGCGATGAAGTGGGAACGGGCGACTATTTTGGTCCAGTCGTCGTAGCAGCTTGCATCGTCGATCAAAAAGCGGCCGAAAAGCTCATGACGTTGCAGATCACCGATTCAAAAAAAATGAAAGACGCCTTCATACTGCAAGTCGAAGAAACGATCAAAGAGCTTTGTCCGCATTCGATCTTGATCGTCAACAACGCGAAATACAACGCGATGTCTTCGCGATACAATATGGTCGCGATGAAATGCATCTTACACAATCAAGCGTATTGGAATCTTGAACAAAAAGGAAATCCGCTCCCTTCTTTAAGTGTTGTCGATCAATTCGTCCAAGAAAAATCGTATTACCGCTATTTGCAAGGCCAAGATCACGTCGTGAAGGATCTTCATTTTGAAACGAAAGCGGAATCGAAATATTTAGCAGTCGCGGCTGCAAGCGTGTTGGCTCGAGCGACCTTTTTAAAGTACATGGATAAGATGTCGGAAAAATACGATTTTCTCTTTCCGAAGGGCGCTGGCGCGAAAGTCGATCAAAGCGGTGTTCAGTTTGTAGAACGCTATGGATGGGATCCTCTGTATGATGTTGCCAAATTGCATTTCAAGAATACAGAAAAGATCAAACATATGCTTTAAAAAAGCCTTTTTTCGCAAAAGGCTTTTTTCTCATTCTTCGATTTCTTCCACGCAGACTTTCAAACAATAAGGCAGCTGGATCAAAACGACTCCCGCGTCGAGAAACATGCGCTTGCTTGCCATATTTTCAGGAGAGCCATCATACTTGTCATCTTCATAGACTACCGTTTTGATTCCGGATTGAATGATCGCTTTCGCGCACTCGTTGCATGGAAATAACGATACGTACATCGTGCATCCCGCTAAGTTTTGAATACTATTGAGGATCGCGTTGAGTTCGGCATGAACGACATACGGATACTTCGTTTCTAGAAAATCGCCTTCCCTCTCCCAAGAATACTTCGTGTCGCTGCACCCCATCGGGAATCCATTGTACCCTAAGCCAACGACTCTTTTTTGAGGATTGACGATACATGCGCCCACTCGCGTGTTTGGATCTTTGCTTCGCATCGCGCTTAGATGAGCCATACTCATAAAGTATTGATCCCATGTCAATACATCTTCCTTGGCCCTCATTCGATCTCTCCTGTTTCCATTTTATGGAGCACGTCTTGAAAAATCTGAGGCGGCTCTTTTTCAAAGCGCATTCTCTTGCCTGTCGTTGGGTGCGTGAATTCAAGCGCATAGGCGTGAAGAAGCTGTCCATCAGTCGGAAGCGTTTTACGATACCCATATTTTGGATCGCCGACGATCGGATGTTCGATATATTCCATATGGACACGGATCTGGTGGGTCCTTCCCGTCTCGAGCTTGCATAAAATATAGGCGTAGTTTTTAAAGTTTTCCAACACCTCAAAATGCGTGATCGCGTTTTTAGAGTTGTTGGCTGTGACCGCCATTTTTTGGCGGTTCTTCTCATCTCTTCCGATCGGTGCGTCGACTGTGCCAAATGTATGACTGAATGGACGATGGACGATCGCCTTATATTCTCGTTTGCACTCTTTCTCTGAAAGTTGCTTAGAGATTTGTGTATGTGCGTTGTCGTTTTTGCAGACGATCAATAACCCACTTGTATCTTTATCGATCCGGTGCACGATCCCTGGACGCATCACTCCATTGATCCCGCTTAAATCTTTGATGTGATACATCAAGGCGTTGACTAGCGTTCCTGAATAATGGCCTGGCGAAGGATGAACGACCATTCCTCTTGGCTTGTTTACGACCAATACATCCTCATCTTCATACACGATATCGAGAGGAATGTTTTCCGGCTTGATCTCGACTTCTTCTAAAGGCGGCATGAGAAGTTCGATCTCATCGCCCGTCTGTACTTTATACGAGGGTTTGGTGCCGATCCCATTGACAAGGACCGCTTCTTCATCGATCAGCTCTTTGGCTCGATTTCTAGAAATGTCAAAGAGTAGACAGAGCGCTTTATCGAGGCGTTGATTGGCGCCCTTCTCTTCTACGACTTGATATTGTTTTTCCATTGTTTTTCCTTTCTGTATTCATCCCACAACAAATAAACGACTAAAAGGATAAAGCCGACACTAATACAAATGTCCGCGATATTGAAGACGGGAAAATCCCAGCCAAAAAGATTGAAGCTGAAAAAATCCACCACATAACCTAGTCTCATGCGGTCGATCAAATTGCCGATCGCTCCTGCGAAAATAAGCGTTAAGCTCAGCTGCACCATCCGATCGTTCGTATGATAGAAATAGTAAACTATGGCGCATAGAGCGATCAGAGTCAGGATCAAGAAAAACCAAGGTCCAAATCCTTCAAATAAACTGAAGCCAGCTCCCGTATTCTGGACATAAAACAGCTTGAAAAATCTAGGCATGATCGGGATCGATTCATACAGCTTCATGTGGGTTTGGATTGCCCATTTGCTCCATTGGTCAAGTCCGACAAGGATCAAGATAAGCAAGCTTGAAGCCATTGTCGCTTTTATATGTTCTTTCAAATTCATGCTCCTTTGCTAAAACGGTTTGTTTTTTTGATGCAGAAAAAGCATCTTCACAAACAACCACAAACTCATGCCAAAAGCGATCATAAAGCCAAGAAAACCAATCAATGGGATCCCTAGCACTTTTGGCTTCATATTGGTCGTACATATTATACTGCTTCCCATCAATAAAGCGGCGATCAAGACACAAACAACGATGCGATTGATCATTCGATCTAAATTCGCGATCGGCGCTTCGCTGCCCAATAAATTTAGATTCACCTTGATCTGCCCTTTTTGGACCGCTTTCAAGACCGCGTCGAGCGTGATGGGCAGATCGAGCGACTTGTTGGCCGCGTCCAATACTTTGAGGGTCGTTTTCTTGAGCTGCTTGGCCCAATCGATATCTAGAAGATCGTTTCGATACATCGAGACGATTTCCATGATATTCGTCATCGGATCGAGCGCTTTTATCGTTCCTTCAAAGGTGACGAGCGATCGTGCGAGCATCGAGATCCCTTTTGGCAACATGATCGAATATCGATGACAGATCGCGAACATATCTTGGATCATCTTTGGTAAATTGATATCCACTAACGACTGATTGACGTATTGATTCATGAACCGATCAATCTCGACAGTAAATTTAGAATAGTCGATTTCCTTTTGACAAACGCCTAATGTCAAGATCGTCTCGACTAGCAAGTTCGTATCCCGATTGGCCAGAGCTTCGATCCCTTGGCGCATCAGATCTCTATCACGTATCGAGAGCTCTCCCATCATCCCAAAATCGATCCACACGATCTGTCCTTGGTCGACCCTTAAATTTCCTGAATGAGGATCGGCATGAAAAAAGCCGACCTCGATGATCTGGTTCACATAGTTATAGGCGAGTTTGCGGGCGATCTCTTTTCGATCATAGTCTTGCTGATCAAGAGCGAGCGAATCATCGATTTCTTCTCCTCCAATATACTCCATCGCCAAAACGAGATTCGAGGTATACGTCTCATAGATCGAGGGGGCATTGATATAAGCCGTATCTTTGTAGATTTCTTTGAAGCGCTTGGCGTTGTTGGCTTCATGATGAAAATTCATTTCTTGTTTGGCTGTGCTCCAAAATTCATCAAGCACCATATTTAGATCGACGACCGAAGAGAGCGTTTCCGATACATTGAGGACTTTGATCGCCTTGCGGATCAGGTTTACGTCGCTTTCCATTTCTTTATAGATACCTGGGCGCTGGATCTTTAAGACGACTGGATTACCATCTCTTAAAACCGCTTTGTGGACTTGCGCGATCGAGGCGGAACCAAGAGGGACTTCATCGATGCTCTCGAAAATTTCCAAAGGTGGTTTGTGATAGTTTTCCCGTAAGATCTCGAGGATCGTTTCATAAGGAAGAGGCGCGACATTGCTTCTAAGTTTTGTCAATTCTTCGCAATAACGCTGGGAGAACATATCTTGGCGTGTCGACATGATTTGGCCGATCTTGACAAAGGTGGGTCCTAGATCTTCTAAAATATGCCTGAATTTGACGGGATCCATTCCTTTTTCGATATGATATTTATGCAGGATCTTGACGATCTCCACAAAACGATGGAAGCTGGATTCATTGGTTTTCATTCTCTTCCTCCTTTCTATGGAGCGGCGTGTTCATGACATCTTCTTTTTGGAAGAGGATCTCGATCAGGCTGGCTGCGTAGTGGATCGTCGCGTTGGCGACCTGGATCTCTTTGTCGATCATTTTTTCGATTCCCTTTTTTGCTTGTTTTAACATACGGCTATTTTAGCATACTCTTCTTCGTTTTCATCTTCAAAAGAAAAATCCCGGAAGCCCGGGATCAATCTGTGAACTTATCATAAAATTCCATGCTTTCCAATACGGAAGTATCCGCGATCGGATTGTCATCTAGACGGAGCGCTTCAAGCAATCGAAGGTCTTTAAGTGGCGAAACATCCGTGATGTAGTTGGCTTTCAGCGTCAATGAGCGCAAGAATTTCAAATGTTTGAGCGGAGTCAGATCGATGATCGCATTGTGATCCAAACGCAGATACGATACATATTCAAGGTGCTCTAGCGGTTTGAGATCAGAAATCACGTTATTGTAGAGATCGATCATGCACAAATTATCCAGTCCGGCTAATGGCTCGATATTGTGGACATCGTTGTTTTCTAGGGATAGGATCGCGAGCTGCTTCATATCCTTCAAGCACTCGATATCACGGATCTGGTTGCGTCCAACATTCAATTCGACGATATTTTTATCCTCTCTCAATACGTCGATGCTCGTGATGCGATTCGTAAAGAGATCGAGGCTTTCCAGCTTGTGCGCATGTTTCAAGAAATCGACATTGGTAAGCTGGCAGAATTCGGCCTTCAAACTTTCTAGATTCTCGACATTGCGGAATCGATCGACATTTTTCAGATCGTTTTTCGATACGTTCAGAACACATAAGCTTTTCATGTGATTGAGAAGCTCCATATCATGAAAGCCGGTCTGTTCCATCGAAAGCTCCTCCAAAAGCGGAAGATTTTTCAAAAAATCAAAGTTGTTCGGCTCGTTATAGTTCATATTGAGCTTTTTCAGCGATGGGAATTCTTCCAAGATCGTATAATCTTTCAAGTATGGGTTGTTGCTTACATCCAGCTCTTTTAAATGCGTCATGGAAAGGAGCGGTGAAAGATCGCTCATTAAATTAGTCGAAAGATTCAAGCTTTCTAGTGTCGAGATGTAGGTCAGATCGTCGATATAAAATCGGCGCATTCCCGACATATCCAGTTTCTTCAAATGTTTGAGCGTGCCTAAGATGGAATAGTTGAAGGGTCCATTTTCGGTATTGATCCTTAGTTCTTCGAGTTTTTTACAATGGATGATGTGCTCTAAAGAGTCGATCTTCGCTTTCTTCAGATCAAGCACTTCGAGATGGATCATGCCAGCGATGCTCGAAATGTCCATCGTATACAAATTATTTCGGGATATATTGAGTTTTTTCAGTTGACGATAGCCATGCAGCGCTTGGATATCGCGAAGCTGATTGCTCGAAACATCCAGAGTCAAGACGTTTCTTAGATCTCTGATCGGTTCAAGCGATTGTAAGTTGTTGCCACTAGCGTCTAAAAATTCCAGGTTTTCCGCATATTGGAGTCCTTCTAGCGATTTGATCTCCATATCGGGCACTTCGAGATGGATGAGTCCTTGCAGCGATTCTGGGGTAAGCTCATCCTCTTTGATTTTTAGGTTTCGTGCAACTGCCTCTCTTAAGGCTTCATCTTTGATAAACATAGGTTTGTCCTCCTGCACTCTTTAGATTTATTATACTTGAATGATGTTTTAGAACCAATCAGAATGTTCGACTCCCGCAAAAAAAATGTGGTATACTTTTGAAAATGAATGCGCTTTACATTTAACGACTTCTTTGTTGACACTTTGTTATAGGTTTCGTATAATTTCTATAGGGAAAGCCTTATCGTGATTTTGTACTTCATCGGATTGTTGACGGTTGATGCGGGAAAATAATCGATAAGATCGAACCAGGGGGTTAAACAATGAACACAGGAAAAGTAAAATGGTTCAACGCTGAGAAAGGGTATGGGTTCATTACCGGCGAAGACGGAAAAGATGTTTTCGTTCACTACTCTTCCATCAACTGCGATGGGTTCAAGACATTAGAAGAAGGACAGACTGTCACATATGATGTTATTGAAAGCAATCGCGGTCAGCAAGCCAGCAAAGTGACTGTAGTCAACACGATTGCTTAATGTAAGTCACGATCGAGGCAGCGCATGATTTAAATTCATGCGCTTTTTTTTGGGAGGTTTTCTATGGAACGCTATCAACGCATCAAAGATCATGTTTATGGAAAATTCAACGCGATCTATAATGAGATTTTAAGAGCCAACGCGATGACGCACACCAACGCGGTCGACAACTGTATCACGTTGCTCGCCATTTCCCGTAATTTAAATCTAGAACTTTGCAAGATCTGTGCTCTTTTCCATGACTTTTCTCAATATACGCAAAATTGTCCCCACAGCGAGCATGCCCGCATGTCGGCGATCTATGCCCATAATTTTTTGAGCGAAACGAATTTATTCAAGATCAGCGAAATCGACGAGATCTGCTACGCTATCTCGCAGCATTCGAAAAAAGGTCAATACGATTCTCCTTTATGCGAAGCGCTCAAAGACGCGGATGTGTTGGCTCATTTTTTAGAAGATCCGACCAAGCAATTTGAAGGCATAAAAAGAGAGCGCCTGCTGAACGCATGCGCTGATCTTTCTTAATTCATCGTTTCTTGAAATGTTTGAAAATGAAGTTCGACTTTCGGGTCGAGCTTTTTTTTGATCTGTTCGAACGCTTTTTCAAAACCTTCTAGATCGAAGATGATCCAATCGATATACGAAAAGCTTTTCCCCATCGCGCCGCCGATCACCTTTCCTAAGTTGAGCTTCGACATCGTTTCGTCAAGCTGCTTCGAGAGCTCTTGCCGAAACAAAGCGTTATCCTTTCCTTGAAAAGGATTCACATAATAAATATATCCATAATCGCCATCTTTCGCTTTAAGATCTAGAAGAACATCGTTTTTTTCTCCTAGCGTTTCCTCGACTAAAAGTGGATGGGTGGTGAAGATGATCTTCATATCTTTACGCAAGGCGTCATGGGCAAAATCTTGATTCGGTTCATAGATCGAATAAATATCTAATGGAGAAGCGTATTCTTTCCAGTGATCCTTTTCAACGATGTCTTGGATCTTCGTGTAGAAGTCGACAAGGGAACAAAAATTTGGATTGTCCGCTTCGGGCTGGGTCAATGGTTCGACTAGCGAGATATAAGCTTCATAATACGTTTGTCCGATCGCGAGCTCTAAAAGATACATGCTCATCTCTTTGGTGTATTCGTCGTTTTCGATCAAGGAATATCCAGGACAATACACTTTGGTCTGGATCGTTTGGCTGCTTGAATCCACTGTATAGAAGACATAAAAATCCACGAGAGAATACACTTGGTCTTTGATCTGGACGGAGGCCTCGATCGCTTTTTGTGAAAGCGGCTGCAAAGAGGCGTTGATGCGCCATAGCGCTTTCACGTTATCGGGCGCCATTTTTTTTAGACGCTGGGCTAAATACTGGCTCGTTTTATTTGGACCTGGATCAAAGGTCATTTCAAAATCTTCGCTGACATCTTCTACAAAAAAACTGCATCCGCTGATCGCGTTGACTTCTTCGTTCAGTCCTTGAACGATCTCGTTGATCAAATCATAGTTTTTGGTTTTTAGCGCGTTCTGCAAGTCGCTTTGTTCATCCTCAAAGCGTTCCCAGAATTCGCGAATATTTGTAACAACACTCATAATTCTCTCCTCTTTTTTTTGGCAAGGATCCTCTTGTCGGTAATGATATAATCTAGCGCCACATCCCACGGCTGGATCATGAATTCGCCTTCCTGCTCCTCAAAAGCGAGTCCGATATGGAGAGCCTCGCTCGTTTTTAAATAGCGATCATAATATCCTTTCCCATATCCTAAACGATTCGTATTGGAAAAAGCCACAAGCGGCACGAGGATCACATCGATTTGGCTTGGATCGCTCAAAGGATTGATGGGAGGTTCCATGACTTTGAATTGACCTCTTTCCAGTTTTGTTTGGAGATCAACTTTTTCAAAGCGCATTTGAATGGAACGAGGATCTGTTTTTGGTAAATATTGGATCCGATCGTCTAAAAAGCGTGTCACGTCGACCTCGCCTAAGATGGGCATATAGCCTGCGACGATCTTTCCTTCTAAAAAAGGCAATAGTTTTTCAACGATTGCCCTTTCTTTGGATTCACGATCTTCGATGTGTTTTCGCTTTTCGATCCAGTCTCTTCTATCCAATGGAATCACTCATATCCAATTTGAGGAGCTGGTTGAGTTCGACTGCGTATTCCATCGGAAGCTCTCTTGTGAATGGTTCCAAAAAGCCCATAACGATCATTTCGGTGGCTTTTGAACGAGACAATCCTCGAGACATCAAATAGAAGAGCTGTTCTTCGGAAATATTCGATACCGTGGCTTCATGTTCGATCTGGCTCGTTTTGTTGTAGGCTTTATTGAGCGGGATCGTATCGGAGCGGGATTTCTCATCTAAGATCAGCGTATCGCACTCGACTTTCGATTTTGAATATTCGGCATTCTTGCTTTGAACGACCCAGCCCCGGTAATTCACTTCCCCTCCATCTCGAGCAACCGATTTCGAGACGATCGTCGAATAGGTATGCGGAGCAAGATGGATCATCTTAGCGCCCGCGTCTTGTTTTTGGCCCTTGGAAGCCACAGCGATCGAAATACATGTGCCTCTTGCGTATTCGCCAGCAAGAAGACATGCTGGATATTTCATATTGATTCCGCTGCCGATGTTTCCATCGATCCATTCCATATGACCAAACGCGTCCACTTTGGCACGTTTAGTGACGAGATTGATAATGTTGTCTGACCAGTTTTGCACAGTTGAATACCGGCATCTCGCGTTTTTATGAACGAAGATCTCTACGACGGCCGCGTGCAAGGAATCTTTGGAATACGTTGGCGCGGTACAGCCTTCAACATAGTGGACATCCGCGCCTTCATCGACGATGATCAATGTCCGCTCGAATTGTCCCATCTGCATCGAGTTGATTCTAAAATACGATTGCAGAGGTTTTTCGAGCTTGACACCTTTTGGTACGTAGATGAATGAGCCACCAGACCATACGGCTGTATTGAGGGCCGCGTATTTATTGTCGTTATAAGGAACGAGTTTCCCAAAGTACTTTTTGACGAGATCTGGATGTTCGCGCAGCGCAGAATCTGTGTCTAAGAAGATCACGCCTTTTTCTTCGACTTCTTCGAGCATGTTATGGTAGACGACTTCCGATTCGTATTGGGTAGAGACTCCAGCTAAAAATTTTTGTTCCGCTTCCGGGATGCCGAGTTTCTCGAATGTGTCACGGATCGTTTCTGGGACCTCGTCCCACGTTTTTTCTTGTTTCTCGCTTGGTTTGATGTAATACGTATAATCGTCGAAATCGATCTCGCTAAGATCAGGTCCCCAGTTTGGATTCGGTTTTTCTTCAAAGGCGTGATATGCTTTCAAGCGCAGATCCAGCATCCATTCCGGCTCTTTTTTGATCCGCGAGATCTCGCGGACGGTTTCTTCATTCAAGCCTTTTCCTGTTTTAAACACGGAAACGTCTTTATCGTGGAATCCGTATTTATATTCGGTCGAGGGGAGTTCTTTATTGTTGTCCATCTTCTTCCCCCTTCTTTGTATCGTTGAGGATCTCTTGGATCCCATTCCATCCAATGGTTGCGCATTTGATCCGATTGGCTTGCTTGCCAACGTTTTGGAACGCGATCGCTTCATCGAGAAGCTCTTCGTCGTAAGCTTCTTCGTCTACCATCGCCATATAATTGTCGATGATCTCTTGAGCTTCTAGGATTGTCTTTCCTTTTAAAAGCTCGCCCATAATGTCGGTAGAAGCTGTCGAAATTGCGCAAGCAACACCATCGAAGCGAACATCTTCAATCTTTCCGTCTTTAACTTTCGCTTGGACGGTGATATCGTCGATGCATGAATCGCTGGCCATATGTTTGGATTTATATGAATCGTCGTTTTCGACGAGTGTTTTATTTCTTGGATATTGATAATGGTCCATGATGATGTCCCGAAGGATCGTTCCATCGATATTCGCCATATCTATTCCTCCTTTCAAAAGAAAATGTCGAGACACGTCTCAAAGGAGGCTTCCTTCAAGGCTAGGACAAATTTGTCGATTTCTTCAAATGTATTGTAGAAGTAGACGCTGGCACGGCAAGTTCCAGGAACACCTAAAACTTCCCCGAGCAGCTTAGCGCAATGCTCTCCTGATCTTACAGCGATCCCTTTTGTGTTCAAGAAGCTGGCCACATCTTGCGGGAAGATCAATTCGCCTTTGTCATAGACATTGAAGGTGATGATTCCCGACTTGGCATCCGCGTTGTAGACCTTGACGTTGTCGACATCTTTGATCTTTTCTAAAAAGTAGTGCTTTAGTTCGAGCTCATAGCGGTGGACGTTTTCTTTGCCGATCTTATCGACGAATTTCATCGCTGCCGCCATGCCCAAAGCGCCTTCGATCGGCTGGGTGCCGCTTTCGTATTTAAATGGGGTTTTCTTCAGCTTTAATTTGCCACATTTTGAAAAGCGCGCATTGCTTTCGCCGCCAAAGTAGATCGGACTTAGAGCGTCGAGATATTCGAGTTTTCCATAAAGAACTCCGATTCCTGTCGGTCCGCACATTTTATGGGCTGAAAAACAAAAGAAATCCACATCGAGGTCTTGTACGTCGACTGGAAGATGCGCGATCGATTGCGCGCCATCGACAACGACCTTGATCCCGTTTTCATGGGCGATCTTTACGATTTCTTTGACTGGCGCCTCATATCCCAACACGTTGGAGACTTGTGCGAAGCAGACGACTTTCACCTTTGGATGAAGAGCTTTTTTGAAATTCTCCACGGTGATCCGTCCTTTTTCATCCAATGGAATGTACTCGACTTTGATTCCTTTGCTTTCGCCTGCTTCTAGCCATGGCAGCACACTTGAAGCGTGTTCAGCGACCGTTGAAAGAACGACATCTCCTTCTTGAAGCCATGTGTTGGTGATCGACATAGCTAGGATATTCAAACTTTCTGTGGTGCCGGATGTAAAGACAATTTCTTCTTTTTTTGCCGCATGGATAAAATCTTTCGTGAGTTTTCTTGCGCCTTCGTAAGCGAAATCGACTTGAGCGCTCATTTCATAATCGCCTCGATGCGCATTGGCTCCTAAATACGTATAGTAATGAACGACTGTATCGATCACAGATCTTGGTTTTAAGGTCGTCGCGCAATTATCAAGATAAACGAGAGGATGATCGCTCATCGTTCGCTTCAAGATTGGAAATTCTGCGCGAATTTCGCCGATATGGTCTTTAATGTCCATAAACGCCTACCTTTCTTTCCATTTCTTCCCGTGTTTTTTCTCGGATTTCTTCCTCTTGGATCATTTCGATCGTCGGCATAAAGTAGCCGACACTCAAAAGACCAAGCGCCATTTCTTTGCTCAGTCCACGGGATTCTAAATAATAAAGCTGGTTTTCGTCAGGTTCGCCGATCGTCAAGGCGTGAGAGGCTTTGACATCGTTTTCGTCGATCATCAAAAGTGGGATGACTTTGGTCGCGTGTTCTTTGCCTACAGTCAGCACGCGCGTCTCTTGATGAGAGGCCGCTTCTCTTGCCCCTTTATCGATCGTTCCATTGGCGACCATCTCATAATTTGCGCCATCTTTCAGCACCGCGAAATTATGCATATATCCATACGTATAAGGACTTGAATGGCGGACGAGGATATCGCCTTTTTTCTTTTGATCTTGGCAAAGCTGCGCTGTATAGAGTTCAATTCTCGCACCTGGCGCTTTTAGATCGAACGATTCGTAGAGTTCGAAGTCTGTATCTTCTAGATCAAGCAGTCCGAGCTTCACATCGGCGTTTTCTTGAATATCGCCGAGTAGATGAAGGCGCACTTTTCCTTGGGCTTTGTTTTGGATAAATAAATGGATCGATGTCGAGTGCATAGGCGCAAGCTCTATCCGGTATTCTCCTTCTTCTTTTAAAATCAGGCGCGTATTTCCATAGGTATGTGGGGAGACGAGGATCTTGAGTTCTTTTTCTTCTTTGAGTTCAAGTACGTCTTGAAACTCGTCTTCATAGATTCTCTCCATTAAAACCCTCTCCTTTTTGCGCCGCAGCTGCCCAATGAGATCGGTCTTGTGTTTTCTTCTTCTTTGTTGGCTTTGACATGATATTCTTTTTCGATCCAATCATAGCCTTCCTTGTCGATCTTGTCGACGAGTTCAACGCCTCCAGAGATCACGATCTTTCCATCGATCAAGACGTGGGCGTGTGTTGGCTTTAAATAGTCTAAGAAGCGCGCGTAATGGGAGACGATGATCATTCCCATATTCGTTTCTTCCTGGCATTTTTGGATCGCGTCGGCAACGATACGTAAAGCGTCGACATCCAGGCCGGAATCGATTTCATCAAGCATGGAAAGAGTTGGCTTTAAAAGCATCATCTGCACGATCTCGTTGCGTTTTTTCTCGCCGCCAGAGAATCCATCGTTCAAAAAGCGGTGAGCGAGATCGGGTTTCATTTCAAGTTCCTTGATGGCTCGATCCATTTCTTTGATGAATTTGAACAGCGAAATTGGTTTTTCGCTTCTTGCGTTGATCGCTGTTCTTAAAAAATCAGAGTTGGTCACGCCTGGGATCTCGCTTGGATATTGCATGCCTAAAAAGATTCCTAATCGGCTTCTTTCATCGACTTCCATCGCGAGGACGTCTTTTCCATCGTAGGTGATCTCTCCTTGTGTAACAGTGAATTTCGGGTTTCCCATAATGGCGGCTAAAAGCGTGCTTTTCCCATTTCCATTCGGGCCCATGAGTGCGTGTCTTTCTCCGTCTTTGATGACGAGATCGACTCCTTTTAATATTTCTTTATCGTCTACACGTACGTGTAAGTCTTTAACCACTAATTCGGGCATATTGATACCTCTTTTCACGGTGTAATCATAGCAAAATTCTATGTAAATCTCAATGCATACGATTTTGTGCAAACATTGCTTTTAAAAAGAAAATCTCTTATAATTTTATGGATATTTTAAAAGGAGGTCTCTATGTCAGACTTGATCAAAGACAATTGGTTCGTCATTTTGATCGCGGTGATCATCATCGCTTTCGTTGGCTATTTTGTATACGACTCCAATACAGGAAAGGTCGATTCGAAGAAGGCGGATGGAAAAGATGTCGTCGCTTCATTAGCTGATTCTAACATCACGGCGGACGCATTGTTTGAAAACTTTTCACAGTTCGATGGCGCTTTGCTTTATAATTTATACCGAAACGCGGTGGTCGAACAAAGCGTGGAAACTACAAAGGAAATGGAAGAGCAAGCTAAATCGATGGAAAAAACGATCCGCTCGAACGTTTCAAGCCAGAATTCTTCAACGTACCGGGATGCGATCACGCAAGAGCTGGCCAGTTATGGATATGGCAGTTATGATGATTTATACGACTACGCTTTAATGACAGTCAAGCAGCGTTCTCTCAACCAAGAGTATGTGGATGCCCATTTTGAGGAGCTGAAAGATTCGTTGAAAGATGCGAAGCCTCGGATCGTTTCGATCATCAAAATGGAGGCGGCGGATCCTCAAAATCTTACCGATGAAGAAACGAAAAAGAGAGATAGCATCGATAAAGCGATCGAATCGGATTCGTTTGCTCAAGCGGCGACCGCTTTTTCAGATGATGCCGCAACGGCAGCCAAAGATGGTTTATTTGGATACATCGATTCAAGCTCTTCGGCTTCTTCGACAGGTTTAGATCAAAACTTGCTCGCGAAAGGTCTTGAATTAAATAAAGGCGAGACGAGCGACTGGATCGAAGTGAAGAACTCGCAGACAGGTGTCATTTCTCTTTATAAGATCCATGTTGATGAAACGGATCTTGAAAAGATCCACCAAAACAAAGATGAAGATGTCAAAAAATCATTATTATTTTCGATCTTGAATGCGAAGGCAGGCTTGGAAGCGGATATTTTGGAAAACGCGGCGAAAGATCTAAAGATCGAATTTGAAGACCAAGACGCAAAAGAGAAATTGGATCGATATATCGAACAATTGAAGGGAGGCAATGCGTAATGAAAAAGAGTTTGGCAATGCCTTTGATGCTTTCGGCTTTGTTGTTGAGCGGCTGCTCTAGCGAACATACGACTTCGATCACAGATGCTAGCGAAAAAGTCATGACGATTGGCGATGTGAGCGTGACGAAAGGTCAAGAATACGATTTATTAAAAACGAGCAATGGTCCAGTTCAAGTCATCACGATGGCGCAGAACGTGATCTATGATAAAGAAGTGCCTGTTAACGAGGAAATGAAAAAGGAAGCGGAAGACCAATTCAAATTGATTGCTGAAAACAATGAAAAGGTCGTCGATCAAATCGTGAATCTCGGCTATAAAGACAAGCAAGATTATATCGATAAGGTCATGCTTCCTGGCGTGCAAGCGCAAGCGCTTATGAAGAAATATTTTGTGGATGACGCGGAAACGATCGAGCTTCAATATAAACCGAGTATTGCGCAAGTGATCCAATGCGACACTAAGGAAAATGCCGATCAGGCTTTGCAAGCGTTGAAGGATGGAAAGAGTGCGCAAGAAGTCGCAGAACAATATGGGCTTGATTCTTCTAGTTATACGGGTTCTGAGGAATTGGTCACGACAAATGATTCTGCTTTGCCCACGCGGTTGATCAACGCGCTCAATTCGGCGAGCGAAGCGGGAGTCATGCCTGAGGTGTATGAAACCGAGGATTCAAATCCATCTTATTATGTGGCTGTTCTCGTTTCCAATGATTATGATGAAAATGTAGATAGAATCGCGGATACGCTTGGAAGCGATTCGAGCATGTCGAAAAGCTGTCTTGTCTATTATTTAACAAAATACGATTTTGAGGTGTATGATCAAGAATTGTTTGATTATTACAAGCAAAATACGCCTGAGTATTTAGTGACCCACCCTGATTTGATGGAAACGGCGAAAGAAACGGATTAAGATGTTTAAAAAAGGATATCCCTTGAGGATATCCTTTTTACGTTATGTTTTTAGACAGCTTTTTCTTCGACTTCGGTCGCATTCACGATCCATCTTTGATCAGAACCTACCCCGACGCACGTCGATAAAGACAAGATCTTGGAGGCTTGGCTCACTTGCAGGTCGCGGTTCGTGTTGGCTCCGGCTGTATTGATCAGTTCATCATAATAGTTCTGGAACGTTTCCGGATCTGTGTAGTCTTCATTGAGCAAATAGCGGTCATCAAATGTGAGGGCGGAAAAGACTTGGTATTTGATCGTCTTAGTCGGCGTATAGATATAAATATAAGGTTGAGATTCGAAAAATGCTGGATCCTCATATTTGTGAAGGTCCGTGAACATGGAATCCCATTCTGGATTTTCCGTAAATACAGTATGGCCATAGACAGGTGTGACTGGATCGCTGAAGTCTTTCTTATTGTAGCGTTCGGTATAGATCGATCCTGCTTCGTTGTCTTCTTTATTGATCGTTCTTCGCAAGTAATAGCTATCGTCATCGGCGGACTGCACGATCGGGTAGTCGACTGTTGTATCTGGAATATAGATCCATGCGTAAATGTCGGGATTGGTTTGTTCAAGCGCGGCGAAGTCGATCTTCCGGTTGATTGGATCGTTATCGTCGGCTACGACTTCTTCTTGAACTTTTTCGTATTCCTTTTTTGCCTTTTCTAAGTTCTTTTCTTTTGAGTTTGAGCATCCACTGAGCATCAAGACGCCCGCAAAGAAAAGAAAACCTAATTTTTTGAGTGTTCTCTTCATAGTGTTCTCCTTTTTTATGCCACTCATTATACTACAAGATAGCTATAGCAAGAAATACCTTATTAATTCTTTATCGCTTTTAATTGAGATGGGGATCGATCGTTTGATCGTCGAGTTTTTTCAGCTTGGCTCGATGTGAGATCTTTCGTTCTGTTTGTAGACGATCGAAATGGATCGTATACACTTTGTTGATCGGATCGGATTGCAAGATCGTTCCTTTTCCAAAGGCGGGATGTTCGATGCGATTGCCAGGCTCGAATTCGAGTTCCTTTTTTTTAAAGCGCATAAAATCAGTGTGGATGCCGATAAATTGCTTGCTGTCTTCGATGAGAGTTTCAGGAAGCTTAGGATCGTATTCAACGAGGCTTGGATCGATATCGAGCACAAAGCGGCTCGGATATTTTGGCGATCCATCAAAATTTCTTCCTTGCGCTCCGCTTAAGTAAAGTCTTTTTTTCGCTCGGGTCAGGGCTACAAAGGCAAGTCTTCTTTCTTCTTCCATGGATTCGATCGATTGCACTTTTTTTGTCGGAAACATTCCTTCATTGAGTCCTACCACAAAGACATTGTTGAATTCGAGGCCTTTTGCGGTATGGATCGTCATCATTTTGACGGAATTCTTTTTCATATCGAGATCCGCGTTCGTATAGAGGGCGATATGGTTCAAATAGTCGGCGAGTTCGGCTTCTTCCCCGCTGTTGATTTCATAATCTAAGATCGATTGCTTCAGTTCTGCAATATTATCCAGGCGTTCTTGACTGCCTTCTGTCCTAAGCATCCTTTCATATCCGCTTTCGTTGAGCAGCTTTGAAAAGAGATCAGAAATACGTTGTTCTTTGGATTGGCTGCTGAATGTTTCGATCAATTCAATGAATGTCAGCGCTTTCGTCGTTTTAAATAAGTCTGAATTCGCGTTTTCTTTTAGCGCTTCATAGAGGCTGATCTCTTTTTTGGCCGCATATTCTTTAAGGTGTTTAATGCGGCGGTTGCCGATGTTTCGTTTTGGGACATTGACGCATCGCAAAAACGAGAGATCGTCTTTGTACGCGATCATTCTTAAATACGATAGGGCGTCTTTGATTTCCATGCGTTGGAAAAACGAGACGCCTGAGTAGATCGTATAAGGAAGCTCGGCCTTCAAGAACACTTCTTCAATGACTCGAGATATATAATGGGCTCGGTAGAGGATGGCAATCTCGTTGAGCTGAACTCCTTGTTTTTGAAGGGCTTTGATTTTTTCTAAAATCCATTTGGCTTCATCGTCTTCATTTTTTCCATAGTGGACAAGGACATCTTTCCCGTCAGAAAGTGTTGGGATCAAATCTTTCTTGATGCGTTGTTCATTGTTTGAGATCAAGGAATTGGCGGCGTTCAAGATCTGAGGGGTGGAGCGATAGTTTTTGGGCATCATGATCGTTTGGGTAGGCACAAAATCGTTAGGAAAATCGAGTAGATATTGGATGCGCGCGCCTCTCCACGTATAGATCGTTTGGTCGGGATCGCCAACAATGAATAAGTTTTTATGGTATTGGGCGAGGACTTTCATCAAGCGATATTGGAGTTCATCAATATCTTGAAATTCGTCGATCATGATATATTCGAGTCGTTCTTGCCATTTTTGACGAATTGTTTCGTTTTGTTCAAAAATATAGAGCGTTAAGACGATGAGGTCGTTATAGTCGAGTCCGAACATTTTTTTGCATTGATACAAATATCCATAAAATATGATATCTTTTGGATTTTTGGCTTTTTCATATTTTTCTTTGAGAATATTCAGATCCATTTCGATCAAGTCTAAATAGTATTCTGGATTTTCTTCGAGTTTGATGATTTCGATCATATCTCGCGCCTTGGAGAAGGTCATATGTCGAAGGGTCAAATTTCTTTCTTCGTAAATGATCTTTAAGATTTCGTCGATATCGCTGTTGTCTAGAACAATAAAGTTTTTGGGATAGCCGATCGCGAACGATTCTTCAAGAAGCACGGTGTTGCAGAAGCCATGAAATGTGCTGATGAGCCCTGTATCATTGTCTCCAGTTAATTGATGGATCCTTGAGCGCATTTCATTGGCGGATTTATTCGTAAAGGTCACGCATAGGATGTTGGCTGGCATGATACCGAGTTCATTGACTAGATAAGCGAAGCGGTGCGAGAGGGCTCTTGTCTTTCCGGTTCCTGCTCCAGCGATAACTCGAACGTATCCTTCTGTTGTTGTGATGGCTTTTTGTTGTTCTGAATTGAGGATTGGTTTTGTATGATTCATAGGTTCATTTTATCACATTGAATGACAGTTTTTCTGAACTTAAAAAAAAAGATCGTTTGTTTGATTCATTTTGATCGATATAAGGTATGATAGACAGCATAAGGGGATATAAATGATGAAATTTAAATTATGGTTCAAAACGTACTTTAAAATTATTTTGGTTGTTTTTTTGCTTCTTTTGATCGGATCGAGCGTTTGGTTTTTGTTCTTTCGTTTTGATGAGACAGCTTCTGGTTTGTCTTACTTGCGGACGCAGAAATCTAAAGATATTGTCCAGCTGAAAAATGATCTTGCAACGCGTGATCAAGAAGAACTCGAGCAGATGATGGGCAATGGTTCCTTGGAGATCTTTGATTTATTCAGAGACTTTTTGATTTTTGGCGATTCAAGGGTTTATGGTTTTGAGAGTTATGGTTTTTTTCCTGCTGAAAATGTTTTAGCAGATGCGGGCCATACGATCATGAATATTGATGAAGGGATCGAGACGGTTAAACAAAGGCAGCCTAAGAATTTGTTTTTTTCGTATGGAGTCAACGATATGGGATTGAATATCGGTGAAAATGAAGGTGATCCTGGATACGATGTCGTCTACGAGGAGCAGATCAAGAAACTTTTGGCTGTCGATCCTGAGGCGCATGTTTATGTAAATTCGATCATTCCGGCCACGCCTACCGCGCTTCAAAAGTCGCCTAGATGGGATAAGGTGGATGCCTTCAATGCGAAGATCAAAGCGATGTGCGATAGAAATGGTTGGACGTATATTGATAATGATGCGCTAGCGCAAGGCGGACAAGCGAATATTTATCAAGAAGATGGTGTTCATTTCCTTCAGCCATTTTATAGTCAGTGGGCTGAAAATATGTATAATACCAAAAAGAAAGCGGATGCTTGAATGAAAAAAACAGAGTTTGTTCAATGAATGCAAACTCTGTTTTTTGTATTTATTCTGTAGGAGCGGATTGCATCGTTCCGCTGTCTCCTCCTGTTGATGGTGGGGTTGTTCCCCCGCTATCTCCTCCTGTCGAAGGTGGCGTTGTGGTTCCGCTATCTCCTCCTGTTGATGGTGGGGTCGTTGTTCCACTATCTCCTCCACCTAAAGGTGGCGTGGTTGTTCCGCTATCTCCTCCGCTTGAAGGTGGGGTGGTTGTTCCGCTATCCCCTCCTGTCGATGGTGGAGTCGTACTTCCACTATCTCCTCCTGTTGATGGCGGAGTCGTCGTTCCGCTATCTCCTCCTGTCGATGGTGGAGTCGTTGTTCCACTGTCTCCTGGATTGTCTGTTCCAGTGTCTTGGGCTGGTGGCGTATAGCTAGGTTCGTTATAGACTGGTTCATTATACACGGGTGGTGTCCATACATAATTGGAGTCGGAGAAGTTGTCCCGATTGGCTTGATATTCTTGTGCGGTCGGAGCTTGAACGACTTGTTGTTCTTCTTGCGGTTGTTGTTCCTCTTCTCCCTCTTTTTTTGGCATCTTCGATTCATCTCCGCTCATGATGACTTCATTATAGAATTTTGAAGTATAACTCATTTGTCGATTAAGTTCATCGTAACCTAACAATTCGATGAGCGTAGGTGTTTCTGAATACAAGGATGTCCCTAATCCTAAGCGGCTTCCTTGGATCGTCGCGCCTAATGATTCCAAGATTGTCGGGAAAATATCCATTGTCGAATATTCTCGAGTTCGATTGAGTTTATATTCAGGACCGTTGATGACTGTGAAGAATGTTTTTCTCGTGAAATCATCCGGTACGGCTTCGGCGACAAAGCCGTCCATGCTTTGGTGATCTCCCGCGATCACGATTGTCGTGTCTTTGTAGAAATCTTGTTTTTGGCACCATTTTACAAATTCGGCGACTTTATGGTCTGAACATTTGATGACATTTTCGTATTGGGAATCAAATTCATCAGGACAGTCTGGACATTTGTATCCATCTTGAAAGTGGGTGTCTACAGTCAGCATCGTAAAGTTGAATGGTTGATCATTTTTTGCGATGTCCGTTAGTTCTTTTTTAGCGTATTGAAAGAGTTTTTTATCTTCATATCCCCAGAACACGTAGTAGTCGTCATCGATGATCCCATCTTTTTTAGCGGTATTGTAGTCGAAGATTTGATAGTTTCCGTGTTGCTCGTAATAGTTTTTACGGCCCGCGAACGCGGCATCGGATCCGCACATAAAGTAATTATGGTAGCCTTCGTCCTCTAAAATATCCCCGAGTCCTTGTACTGTCGGCATGAACTGGCTCGAATCTTCAAAGTTGCGGTTGAATTCTCCATTCCCGATATTGAGGGGGATGGCCATCGATTGCGCCGCGATTCCGGCGATCGTCCATACTGTATTGCCTGGGGTTAATCCTCCGTTCAAATTTTTGTCGTCTTTTGCGGAGAAGTCGGTGTTTTCTTTGGCTAGCTTTGTAAGCTCAGGAATGAGCGACTTTTTAAAGCCGCCACCTTCTTTTGTGTCGGTATAGCTTTGTTCCATGGATTCACACAATATATAGATCAAATTTCTTTTCTTCTCGGGAAACTTGATTTCGGTCGTATTGGCATCGACATAATATTTTTCGTATAGATCACTTTCTTTTCCTAGACTTGCTTGATATTCTCCGATACCGAGCATTTCATATAAAGCGATTCCTTGAAAAGTATCGACAGAGATCATCAGGCAAAGAAGAACGATGATGCCTCCTTTGAGTGTTTGCGTAAATTTGGCGGGATCGAACTTTGTTTTGAGTATTCCTTGTTTATTGTAAATATAAACGAGCAGCAGCGCGATGTAAGCGAGCGTTCCGATCAGCAACAGAGGCCATTGACGCGCGAAGAAATCTCCAATCACTTCGGCGACTGTGTTTTCGGATCCGGACATGCTGTTTTGAAGCGTATAGAGCACTTGAGCAAATCCACCGACCGTGAGTCGCGAGGTAAAATAATATTTTGCGTAAATGATAATATTCAATAAAAGAAAGAATATATATGATAATGTGCTTAAAAATATCCACATGTAAGTTAGACCCTCCCATTTAATGGATTGTACTGGGTTATGCAAAAGAAAGCAATATTTATTTTATGGATTTATTTGAATCGTCTTTGGATCGATCAAAGAATCGCTCGTAACGATGCATCCAATATCTTGTATTGAATCCTCGGCTTTGATTTTGGAATTATACTCTTTATTGCTGAAGATGAATGTTCGTTGGTCAATGTGTTCGATTTCGCAGTTCCAATAATCATCGATCTGAACGGGTTCAGGAAATTTGATTTCAAAACGCCAAGAGCTAGCTGTTTTATTTGTATTGTTTTGGATCGAGGCTAAATACTGCATGCTGTATTGATTTCCATTTTCCCAATGATTTGTTTCTTGGAAGGTTGTAGTTAGTTTAGCTCTGGCTTCTGCCTTTTTTTCTGATTTTATTGGTTTCTTCTGATTTGCTTGGTCAAGCAACCAATGTCCTGTTGGGGAAAGGTCTGACAGGCTCCATGTTTCCATGTTCGCATCTGGTACAAGAATCGAAGATGTTTCTTGTTTATTGGATGCGTTCCATAGGATCCTTCCTGTTTGATTCTTATTTAATAGATCGATCCATTGTTTGGCGTTTGCTTCATCGATGTTTCCATTGCCGCTTGCGTCGCAAATTCCATATTCGCTGACGATGATCGGTATTTTATTCACATTTTGAAGGTACTTGTTTCTTAGATCGTCTTTATGGGTTGCGGCATAGAAATGGAGGGCGTAAGCGATGTTGGAGTATTTTAATGGTTTTCTGGCGGCTTGATCGATATCTTGCGACCATGTAGGCGTTCCGACGATGATTAGATTGTTTGAATGTTCTCTTATGGCTGGGATAATTTGATTAGCGTATTGGGTAACATCGTTCCATGTCGTATTTCCATTGGGTTCATTGCAGATTTCAAAGATGACGTTTGGGGTTTTTCCGTATTTTTGGGCCATTTTTTCAAAGAACAATTTGGATTGATCTTTATATTGAAGCGGGTCTTGATCGGATAAAATATGCCAATCGATGATGCAATAGAGGTTCAATTGTTGACAGAGCTGAACGCCTTGGTCGATGCGCGATTCTAAGTTTTGTTGATCTCCTCCTGTGCAATAGCCTCCATCTTCAGCAGTATACATAGCTATGCGAACGGTATTCAACCCAAAATCGTCCCTGAATCGTGTAAAACTATTTTGATTGATGATTTCTGGAAACCAAGCGATGCCGTGGGTCGAAATCCCTTTTAGTACGAACGGTTTCCCTTTTTGGTCAACGATCCTATTGTTTTGGATTTTCAAGGATGCGATTTTTGGGGTAGGTTGATCTTTTCGTTGGTGATAAAGTTCTTGTTCGATCATGCTCTTTAATTCAAGGCTCGCATTTTTTTCAGTACTCAATTTAGGGTTCATTTCTTGATCCGATTGTTGGGCTTTTACTATCATAGGTTCTCCATTCATGAATAGAAAAGCAAGGAATATCGTAAGTACAAGATAAATAGCATGCTTAGTTTTCATAGGCTCTCTCCTCGTATTTCTATTATATCAGTATTATATGCGATCATTTTTCCTGATAACTATAAAAAAGGAAAGGTTGTCAACCCATCCTTTTTAAAGCTTTGTTATAAAATTGTACCAATTTCTTGCGTAAACTGAACGTTGTGGCTGATTCCGGTTATATGGCCGTTCATAATTGTTCAAAAAAGCTAGAGCTAAATATTCTGGCGTTTCTTTGGAATTTACAAATTGGTAGAAATTCAAAGGATATTCTTTGGTGGCATAATATTGTCCGCCATATTGATATTCGTCTAAAATCTTAGCGCATTGTCCATATCCGCTTGTGATGGAATATCCTCTCTCTATGAGCCAATTGATCACATTGGTTGCTGGTGTCCATTGCACTAAACCAAATCCACGATCAAGATTGTTTTCTTCGCGCCCTTCCCATAAGCCTGGGTTAATATTGGATTCTGCTTGCATATTGCCTAGGATCGCGGATACGGCATTCGGTGTCCAGCCTTGGTTTTTAAAAAAGTTCCAAACTAGGGTCGCGTTATGTTCCATTTGGCTGATGGTTAAATAATTGTTTGTCGAGATCCATAGAGCATCGTTGGCAACTTGTTTGAATGTGAATTGTTGGGCTTTTGTTCCATTGGATTCATACAATTGGATGTTGGTCCCATTCATTCCAAGAGCCGCTGTAACATCTAAAACGAAGGCGTCATTTTCTGCGGAAACGATCGAGATCGTTCCATTCGTATTTTTTATCAAGATCCATTTATCCAAGTAGGAACTCTTGTTTAATTCATTTTGAATGACATTAGTCATATTTTTTACAGCTGAAGCGGCTGTCAATAGTTTTCCTGAATTGATGTTTTGGATCGTGACATATCCACGATTATCATTGAGCACTCTAAATTGTTGAGCAAACGTATTGTTGGATGTATACAATTGAATATTGGCTCCATTTTCTTTAGAAGCATTGCTTACATCTAGAACAAAATTTGGATCAAGATTCGTATGGATCGTATAATATCCATCGCTGATTGTGTTCTTATTTTTAGAAGCTAAACGATCAATTCTTGTTCTTAAAGATTCTGCTTTTATGAAAGTCCACGTTTGGGAGGCGTGATTTCCTTTATTGCCATAGATCGTACTGTTCATGTTTGAATTCGTTAATAGAATATATGGATCTAGCGCAGATACGATTTGATAATTGTTCCCACTTTTGATGGCCACCCATTTTTGAGCGCGTGTTCCATTGTTTGAATACAATTGAACGTTGTTTCCATTGTTGGTTTGAGCGCCCAATACGTCGAGGACTTTTCCTGTACCAAGGTTCGTAAAGGTGATAAACCCATTTTGATCGTGGTTGACTCTCCAAACTTGACTAGAAAAATTATAATTTTTTTCCAGGTCTACATTTGCTCCATTTTTATTTTGTCCATTTTCTACGCTTAATACATAGTTATTGGTGACATTGGAAATCGTATAGTCTCCATCAACGAGTGTTTTGACATTTTTAATGGCTAAATCTTTCAACGTTTCTTCTTTCGAAATATAGTGTAAAAAGTTCCATCGTTGGGCTTTGGTGTTGTTAGATTTATACAATTGAAGGTTGCTTGTGTTTGTCGCATAGCCTCCGTATAGGTCGAGTACATAGTCTGCATGGAGTGCGGAGGTGATCTTGAAGCCGGCCGTTGTTGGTGTTAAGATCCATTTTTGGGCCTTTGTTCCGTTCCATTCATATTGCTGGATGTTCGTGCCGCTTTGGATCAGGGCTCCTGTAACATCGAGAACTTTTCCTGATCCTGCGTTCCAGAAGGAATAGGTGCCGTCTTTTTGATCGTAGCGGACTTTCCAGATTTGCGCGGCGGTGTCATTGTTTTCGTAGATTTGGATGTTTTGTCCATTTTGTTTTCCGCCTCCACTTACGTCTACGACATATTTTTGATCTACAGCACTTTGGATCGTGTAATCGCCATCTTGTAAGAGCTGGTTAGCGCCTGCCCCTGCGATCTTTAGATCTTGGATTTCTTCATTCGGTATTTCATCTTCATTGTTTTCGATTGATTCCTCTTGTCCTTCTTCTTCTAATGAAGCGTTTGAGTCGAGTTCTGAAACGAAGCTCGATTTTTTCTCGTTTTTTGTTTCGGTCGACTCTTCTTCCAAAGCATATTGATCTTGTACTTCTTGAGAAGCTTCGGTCGTATCGAATTCTTGTTCTATGGGGGAATTAGAAGGGTGTGTTTTGATTTCTTCTGCTTTTAGTTGCGTGATCATAGCGGTTGTTCCAAGAACCACGCCAGATAGCGCGCTTGTGAATGTGATCAATTTTTGTTTATCCATAATCTTCTCCTAGATATCTATAAGTATACCAAATCCAAAAGTAAAAAAGGAGTGATCCATTTACAGATTCTCCTTATTTTTGATCAATATCCATTGATTCTATTGGCCGAAGAAATAATATAGCTTAAATTATTTCGAATATATGGTCCTGGACAAGCGGTGTTTCCGACATCTCCATGAACATTGACATTCTTTCCATATTCTAGACGGCCAAGAACATTTCGCGCGGCAATATCTGCGACGAGTCGAATCAAGGAATTCATCGTTTGAGTCGTTAGGCTATGTCCTGTTGGATAACTTCCATCTGAATTTTCAATCGAGACAGAATGGAGATTGCTATTCCAGTTTCCGTTTGCCCAAGCAGTATTTTTTTCATCGACATATTGGCAGATTTCGCCATTTCTTCCAATTCCGTAATGAGCCGATGCTTCGCGGTTTGGGTTCTGGAAAACATGTCCACAATTCTCAGCGCTTGAAACTCCATCCATATGGTGGATCGTGATATGTGTGATCTTATTTCCTTCTCTACCGTCCGTATAGTTGTTTTGATGGGCATGCACCCATTTTGAAACATAATTTGAATTCGAAAACTGAACTGAGCTATCTGAAATATTCAGCTTTTTTAAATTGAACTTTTGCGCGTTTGTTCCATTCCAAGTATACAATTGCACGTTTTGGCCACTTTTACCTAATCCGCTTAAAATATCGATGACATAATTCGTATTCATTGCTGACATGATCTTGATCGTTCCATCCGCATTCTTTTGGAAGATCCATTTTTCATTCCAAGAATTCGAATTATCATCCGATATTGAAAGATTTGTGAAGTTAGAGGCGCTTCCAGCGACCGAAATGTATTTTTTTGCATGGACATTTAGAATCGAAGAGAAGCCCAAAGCATCGGTAATAATTTTAAAGCGTTGCGCGTTTGTTCCATTCGAAGTGTAGATTTGTAAATTGGCGCCTTTTTTTGTTTCGGCTCCTGCAATATCGAAAACGAGTTTATCATTGATTGCTGAATGAAACTCGTAATATCCATCTGCAACGGTTCCTTTATTTTTGGAAGCAAGATTGCTTGCTTCTTCGCGAATCGAAGTTGTTTTTGTGAACACCCAGGCTTGAGACGCACTCGTTCCTTTATTCTTTTCACTGTCCACATTGGATCCGTTCACGCTCATTCTTAAAGTGGAAGATAAAGCAGAAATGAGTTGAAGAGCTCCCCCATTTTTGATTGTGATCCATTTTTGAGCCCGAGTATTGTTGGAATCATATTGTTGAATGTTTGTCCCATTGACTTTTGAAGCGCCGCTAATATCTAATACGCGGCCAGAATTCATATTGATCAGCGTTACATATCCGATTGAATCGTGTTCCACTTTCCATTTTTGCGTTTCTTGATTTGAAGTAGATGTTATTTCGATATTCGCTCCGTTCGAATTCGAGCTATTGGAAACAGTTAAATACTTTCCAGTTCCCGTGTTTCGAATTAAATAGATTCCATTTTCAAGAGTATTTTTATTTTGGGAAGCTAACTTATCTAAGTACGCAACTTCATTGATCAGCTCTTGGAATATCCAACTTTGTGCTTTAGTATTGTTGTTTTGATAGATCTGTATATTGGTTCCATTTCTTGTATTCGCTCCCGATAAATCGAGAACATAATTTGGGTTGATGGCTGAGACAAGTTTATAACCAGCTGTAGTAGGTACAATGTGCCATTTTTGAGCGTTTGTTCCATTCCAAGCGTATTGTTGGATATTGTTGCTGTTTTGAGCAAGACCTGCATTCACATCCAAGACTTTACCAGAACCTTTATTGGTCAAGGAATAATAGCCTCCTTTTTTGTCATAAACAACTTTCCATATTTGCGCATTCGTTCCATTATTTTCATAGATTTGAACATTCCCGCCATTTGATTTGGATCCACCGTTTACATCCAAGACTTTGTCACTGTTCAAAGAGCTTGCGATAAAATACTCTCCGTCTTTAATATACTGTGCAGATCCTGCCCCTGCGCTTTTAAGATCATCAACTACTTCGTTTGGAGAAACAACAGGTTCTTGAGATTCTAACAGTTTAGATTCATCGATGGTTTCTTCCGATTGATCTTCTTTCGCAAAAAATTGTTCTTCTTGTTGAACTTCATCCTTTTGATTTTGGATATTCTCATTATTGTTTTGATCAACGTCTTCATATTCAGATTCATTGTTATCCAATCCATCAGTTTGGATTGTTTCTGGTTCTTGATTTCCTTCTTCTGATGCTATTATGATTGGTTCACTTCCATCGTTTGCTAAAATTTGGATTCCTTGGGCTAAGGAAACGATTCCAATTCCGCTTGCTACGGCAAGACCTGCTACCCATTTATTCTTCATATTCTTTCTCCCTATTAAACTTTAACAAACTTCCATTTTTGTGCATTCGTTCCATTGTTCGAATACAATTGAATATTTCTTCCATTAACTGCATGTGCTCCAGATAGATCTAATACATAATCTTTGTGGAGAGCCGATACGATTTGAATGCTTCCGTTCAAGTTTTTAAAAAACCACTTCGTCGCATATCCGTTCAAATTCGACTGAATCACATTGAGTCCACTTTTCGCCTGATTTCCTGCTGTTCCTAAATACTTCCCGGAATTGATATTTTGGATGAGAGCGTATCCATTCCCGTCATAGCTGATTTTCCATCTTTGGGCTCCAGTATTATTGTCGGCATAGAGCTGTATATTGGCTCCATTGTTTTTGTTGGCGGCAGTCACATCCAAATTGTAGGAACCATCGACCATCGAGTGGATCTCGTATGTTCCGACATTTACGAGTTTCTTTCCTTGCTGGGCCATTTTATTCATAGCCGTTCTTGGATCTTCTTTTTTTATGAATGTCCAGCGTTGCGCTTTTGTGTTGTTGCTTGCATAGATGGCGATATTGGTTCCATCTTTTGTCTGTGCGCCAGCTAGATCAAGGACTAGATTCGTATTCAGCGCCGAAACAAGTTTGATACCGTCTTCGAGTTTAACGGCGATCCATTTTTGAGCTCTTGTGCCATTCCATGCAAATTGTTGAACGTTGGTTCCATTTTTGGTCGATCCACCATTAACGTCTAAGACTTTACCAGATCCAACATTCATAATTTTGAGATAATCGCCTTCATAGCTGATTCGATATAGCTGTGCGTCGGTTCCATTGTTCGTGTAGATCTGAACGTTTGCTCCATTGTTTGTACTAGCGCCTGTTACATCCAACACTTTATTGCCGTTGATCTTAGATCCGATCACATAATATCCATCACTTATTGTTCCTTTAGATTTTTGTGCTAAAGCATCCGCATTTCTTATTACAGCATCCAGATCATCCAAGCTCCATAACTGAGCTTTTGATCCGTTGTAAGTATAAATTTGTAAAGTATTCCCATTTCGGAAATCAGCGGCTGGTATATCAAGGACATATGCCGAATCTATTGCTGTTGAGAAAACATGCCCATTGGCTGTAGAACGGATCATCCAATAGCTGGATAGATCATTTCTGAGTGATTGCTGGGTAACTTTTAATCCATTATGCACATTTCTCCAATCTGAAGAAGTTGTTAAATACAAACCTGAATTCCGATTTTTGATCGTATAGTAGCCGTTTTTTTGTTTTTCGATATAGTATTGTTGCGCATTTGTATCGTTGGATTGGTAGATCTGCAAAGAAACGCATTTATTTTTCGATCCGGCAGGCACATCGATCACTAGATTTCCATTTCCTTTTGAATGAATCGTATATCTTGAATTTGTGATTGTTGAATCTACGATATAAAAAGCTTTCTTTAGAGTTCCTTTATAGAGTCCTTTACCCATTACGCTAACCGTTGCTTGTCCAGGTTTTGTATTGTTTTCAAAAGAAAGTGTGTAGTCCTTTCCTTCTTGAAGTTGGATATAGTTTCCATTTTGAGATATTCCTACGATTGGTTTCGTTGTGATCGGTTTTCCTGTATATCTTTGATCTCCGATGACGATCGTTCCTTGCGAGCTTAAAGAACTATTGATAATTTTTTTGACAATTTTTCCTAAAGCATAAAATGGGCCTCCATTTAAATTATCGCCCGAGTCTTTAGAGCGTACATCCCAGACAGAAGATAAACTATACCAACCTTGTTGATTATCATGTAGAGGGTCATGAACATAAACTTGTCCATTTCGGTATCCCGATAAATAAATCTCATGGGTTACACCGCCATAATATGGACACCACCTGCTAAAACCAACGGCACCAGCAACAATATTTCCTTCTAGAAGAGAATCGATGATCGAGTTATAACCTAAATTATTTTTATAGGTCAAACCATATGTTTTAGCAATATATTCCCAAACATCAGATGTCGTACCATATCCACCAGGAGCGTTCAAATATCCTTTTTTATTCATTTCTCTTGCGATATCTACAGGACTATAATGCGTTTGATTAAAGTGGTTGATTACTGAAGTAGCTGTCATTGCTACGCAGCCACTCGAAGATAGAGTGAGTCCTCCGACATGAATCATAGCCCATTGCCCATCATTTTGGTTATAATAAGGAATATTTTCTAAATTGGAAGATATGATTTTTCCAGTAGAATCGGCTGTAAACTTTCCTCTTCCATCCGCAGAAGTAAATGATCCTGTTTGAATGGCGCCTTTAGCATCACAAAATACGAGTTTACCATCATATTGAATGAACCCAACTAATGGGTTTCCATCATTATCAAACAGATGGGTTGTATTTCCAATTTTTTTCTCACCAATAGCCAATTGGCCATTTTCATAATATTTATTGTTGTTCCATCCCGTTTGGCCGGTGGCTTTCATAGGTGCTGCCACGACCTTTTTGATCGGTGCGATTTGAACTTCTTCTTTCGTTTCAATCACATCGACAGTTTGTTGAGGTTTCGTTTCCAATATGGGAGCTTCTTCATCTGCGTCTTTCTTTTCCTCTATCGTAGAACTTCCTATTGGTGAAGATTCTCCTTCTTTTTGGAAAATAGTTCCCGAAGTTCCTTCTTCGTTTTCGGTCTGTTCTAGAGTCTGGTCCTCATCAGTTGGCTCTATATCAGGATCCGGATCTTCATGAGCTATATCCGTTTGTACTGTTGATTTAGAATCTTCGTTTGGTGATTCAGATGCTGGTTGTTCTTCCCCCACGACCAACACTTCCTCTGATTGACTTGCTAAAGCTTCTTGATTCATCACTGCCCATCCACTGCTTAAGCCAATAAAAGCAGCAACAAGCAAAGAATAGTCTTTTTTAATCATACTAGATCCTCTCTAAAATATTTATCTATTACGGTATATGATATAGCAAATAACACTAAATATCAATAAAATTATGGGATATTATGTTAGAAATGATTAATAACTTATAGCAAAAAATAAAAAGCCTTTAAACAAAGCTAAAGACTTTTCGATTTCATTCATTTGTTATTATAATCACGCTTATATATCACATTAATCATTATTTATAGTTGTTTTGTTCAAGAATATTCAACTAAATAAACTAGGCTTGTAAAATAACTAAACGAAAGAAGAACTGGCAGACCAATTACATAAAAATTTAGAATTGACATATTGACTCCACTAATAAAAATAAACTGAGAGAACCATGAAATTGCTATAGCATAAACGACTCCAATTCCTAAACAAATCAAACTTGTCAAGAATAAGAAAGAAGCGTTTTTATGTACTGCCTTAAAGCCGTATCTAAATAAACGGAATAGATAGAAACCTATTGTAATTAATATCGAGATAAAAAGAACACAGTTCATAATCCGATAAATCCAAAATAAAATTTGAATGACTTTATCTAAAAAGTTTGAATGAAATTTTTTTGAATAATCCTCAATATAAGAAGTATTTGTATAATCGGCAGCACTTTTAGTTACTTCACTGTCTTCAGAATTTCCTATAGAATTAATTCCAGGGATATAACCTTCTAAAAAGATCGATCCTAAAAATGATTTATAAACCAGTGGTGCTAACGAAATAATTTCTCTAAATGTTCTTCCGCCTGCTGATGATAGCAATTGAATCCTAGTATCCTTTTTCAAAGTTCCATCTTCGAAACCTTTTTCTAGCTCTTCATTTACTTGATGAAAGAGATCAGAAACATTTTTTTCATTTGTCCAAAGACCTGTATCATATAATGCAGTTCGTAAAACCCACGTCAAAAAATCACCTTGAATTGGATTTTGTCCAATATTGCCATACCATGGAGTATTAATAATCGCCTGGTATAATTCTGGATGCTCTTGCAAAGTTTTTGATGTTTTCCACGCTTTATCAATTGCATCTTTAGGCGCCCAGTAAATCATATTCCTTTTATTTGAATCAATTTTGTAGATATTAGCAGCAAATTCCCCTAGCTCGCCGCCATTTCTTGTTTCTATCTCAGGAACACCGAAATATTTTGTGTTTGTATACTTATAATAACTAGTGATACATGAAAATCCAGAAATCATCAATGAAAAACAGAGGAAGATAGTTAATATATATTTTATTTTTTGTTTTACCTTTTTTACATTAAAAATCGAGATCACTATATTCACTAAAATAAAAAACAGCAAACAAGCCAAGAGCCATAAACCATCCTCTTTGATATAATAAGTAAAAGTAAATACTATACTCATGATTATCGAAATTAAACAATCAAGCACTGAAATATGACGATTAAGATTTTTATACGTAAATTCAATCATATAAATAAACATAAACATCACAAAAGGAGCTATAATCGTATTTCGATACACTCTTGTTCCTTGCCAAAGTTCAAACGCAGTTGGAAAAAAAAGTACATAAACAAAGCTAAAATACTCTATCCATTTATTTTTTGAAATCATTTTGATTAGCCTCTTAAAATAAAAGGCATCAATAATCCACAGTAAACTGGTTATAATGCTAAATTGTAAACCAGTAGCTTTAACAAAATTTAAAAATAAAGGAAAGCTCATTGTCTTTACCAAGGATAAATAATTTGGGCTCAAAAAGTGAGTTTGTAAATCCGTATAAGCGATGAATAAAGCGTCATCATAAGTATCTATAGAGTTAAATTGAATTCCAGATGCCCATCCCAAAAAGATTCTTAGACATATAAGCACAATAATAATGTAGAATGATGGTTTTTTTAATTTTTGAAATATTTTACTCATGTTTAAATTACCTTTTCTTTTCAAATGATTAAATATAATAATATCTATCACATATACATTCATTACAACATAACCTATACAGAAGTGTTTTACTTCAATAATCTATTATAAACCAGATGAATAACAGACCAACATAAACAAATGAAAAAGTATATTTTGTTTTTTTTCGTCCTACTATTCCTTTTGAAAATACTTACTTTTTATTCATATAGTAATTCAATTAAACGGGTATTATTAACATATATTTAAATCACTAATCGAGAGTGTAAAATATTTTGTGTAAATAGGTAGATTTGTTTCCTAAATAGAATAGAAAAAAGGAAATATCCTTAGTAAGATTAGTTCGACCAAACAAATACTAGAAAGGACATTTCCCATGTTTGATA
>NZ_MPKA01000111.1 GCF_001945605.1 Dubosiella newyorkensis | reverse complement strand
TTTTAAGATGGGCGATCTCTTTGGCTTCATCGCTGCTGTAGTTGCCAGACCCTCGAACAATGACTTGATCGTCATGCTCTTTATAGCTTTTTACCCATCCTCCAATTGTTGTGTCATGGACTCCGAACTGTTGCGCGATCTGGGTGTAGGCAAGGTCTGGATGATCGAGTACATACTGAATCACCTGTTCCTTAAATTCTTTGTCATATTGCTTTGCCATTTTTCATTCCTCCTCATTCTGGAATTCAAATTGTTCTTCTTATGACATTCTACCACTTGAATTTTCAGAGGTTTAAGGGATGCACCATTAATACTAAATCCAATGGATTGATTCCTATGGAATATACCTATGTCGTAATGATCAAACCGTTTATTTTCGCTTTTATTTTAGGAGTAGCAAAAATAGCTTTTTATTGTTTGTTAGGTATGATAATCTCTGTCTTGATAAGAAATTATGCTGTTGTTTATGGATTGAGCCTGATGCTGGTGGGTGTTTATGTCTATGGGAAGTGGAACGCTCACTTATCGTTATGGCTCTTGCCATTTCAGATCGGACCTTCATTAAGTGTAAGCGTAGGAAATGGTATTTTATCATGGGCTTCCGCAATGGCGATTTTTATTATCCTGGATATCCTGCTTTTCTTCTTGATATTGAAGTGTACCCTTTGTCAAGGACAAAATAATTAGTAGTGATCCTATTTACTGAACAGATGTATTCTTATTTTTGATTTTATCTTTGTTTACTCTCCGTATACATTTCGATTTCGACTTGCAGATAA
>NZ_MPKA01000015.1 GCF_001945605.1 Dubosiella newyorkensis | reverse complement strand
AGAGAAACATCCCAAAGTATCGGTAGCGGGTATACTGGCAAAATTGGATAAGAGCACTTCCGGCTACTACAAGCATTTAAGATCAAAACCATCCAAGACAAAAGTCCGGCGGGAAAAAACAAAAAAAAGCAATCGTCAAGATCTACAACGATTCGCACCAGATCTATGGCTCTCCCAAGATTGCCGTGATCCTCCATAAGCATGGAATCCAAGGATGCCAGAAGTATGTCTATTCGATCATGAAAGAAGCCAATATCAAACCGAAATATCTGAAACACAAGATAAAAACGACCATATCTAAAGGGAATGATCGAAAACTTCACAATCTTCTGAAAAGACAATTCAATCCAAAAGATCCCGACAGCGTATGGTGTACCGATATCACCTACATCTGGACAGAAGAAGGATTTGTCTATCTGACCAGCGTGATGGATCTGTATTCCAGAAAAATAGTCGGGTGGGTGATGACTCGAAATATGGAAGCCGCAAAAGTTCTGGAGTGTATAGAAACAGCAAAAAGAAGACGAGGAATCAAAAAGCCATTGGTGATCTGTAGACGATAAGATAAATATGTACAATTTCTAAAAAAAGATTGTAAAATTCTCTTATTTGCAGGGAGGATTTTATGATCATTACTTTATCAATCAACAACTCGTTGCGTGTTGATTCTTTGACAGATTTGAACAAGCTTATGCCGCTTATGAAGGAGGGTGTTTTGAAATTGAACAAATCCAAGATTGCCCGTGAACTCGATGTCGATCGCAGAACGGTCGATAAATATCTGAA
>NZ_MPKA01000110.1 GCF_001945605.1 Dubosiella newyorkensis | reverse complement strand
TTCAGATATTTATCGACCGTTCTGCGATCGACATCGAGTTCACGGGCAATCTTGGATTTGTTCAATTTCAAAACACCCTCCTTCATAAGCGGCATAAGCTTGTTCAAATCTGTCAAAGAATCAACACGCAACGAGCTGTTGATTGATAAAGTAATGATCACAAAATCCTCCCTGCAAATAAGAGAATTTTACAATCTGTTTTTAGAAACTGTACATATTTATCTCATCGTTTATGTACATATTTATCTTAACGTCTACAACTATGGTACTGGGATCGCATCTCCAAAACATTTTTAACATCTCGCATAAAAACACCTCCTGACTGCAAGATTGGACAAGTATAAAAATACTTATCACTCTATATCTTATAGTCAAGAGGCGAGAATATATTCGAAAAGTGGTGGGCTTCTCTAGCGGAACGTGTGGACTTTGCCACCGTATCCAGTGGACTTATTTTAGCGTATTGGGTGGACTTGAAGTTACGTAATATTCAACAGCGGCAAAATTAGGTAATAGAATCGTGTGGTTCCTTTCTATTTGTTTGGGTTACTTATATTGTAAAAGAACCAAACCTGAAAGTCATCACCCGATGGGTGAAAACGATAAAGCCGCAAAGCATCGAAAACAAAAGAGCTTTGCGGTATTTTGTAAGCGGGAAATAAAACA
Source organism: Dubosiella newyorkensis (assembly GCF_001945605.1). Taxonomy (GTDB): domain Bacteria; phylum Bacillota_I; class Bacilli_A; order Erysipelotrichales; family Erysipelotrichaceae; genus Dubosiella; species Dubosiella newyorkensis. The sequence goes on along the minus strand of NZ_MPKA01000110.1, from coordinate 120 downwards.
GCGGGTAGCAGCCTGATGAAAGTTAAAGTAGAGTAACCACAGGAGGTGGCTACCCTATGGAAACGAATACCACTGCTCATAATGAAGATCTTGTATTTACCGAGATTCCTTTTCCAAAAA
>NZ_MPKA01000109.1 GCF_001945605.1 Dubosiella newyorkensis | reverse complement strand
GAAAAGCGGCTTATGCCGCTCTTTGGCCCGCCTTGCAGGCTCCAGTTTCTGCAGCTCCGTCTCGACATGGAAGATCCTGTCCTGCTTATGAGGTCGCTCGATACGCTTCTGTTTCTTGGATGTTTTTTCCGCTGCTCGGAAGCGCCTCGAAAAACTTCCGGCGGACATGCGCCCAGCACAATGCTCGTTTTGTATTCTCGATCTGGCTGTAGCCTCCATATCCGTCGGTTACCAGAAATCCTTCAAAACCTTCCAGGAACGCTTTCGGATATCGGCTTCCTCTTCCGGGAGCGTATTGAAAGATCCGGATCGGCTTTCGAGAAACAGCCGCCGAGCTGTAGACCCACATCCACGATTTGGAAGTGTTCTTTCTCCCTTCTTCGCGGAGCACCTGGATCGGAGTCTCGTCGCAGTGGCACAGTTCTTCTTTCAGAAGATGTTCTCTCATCTTGAGAACGACAGGTTCAAGATAGAGTTCGGAGACCGCCATGATCCAGTTGGACATCGTTCTCCGGCTGATGGAGAGACCCAGCCATTTCCACTCCTTCTCCTGCCGGTTGTAGGGTACGCTTTTGACAAAACGCTCGTTGGCTACATGAGCGATCGCTTCCGCGCTCGCAAAAGAATGCGGAATGACGGGAAGAGGGGCTTTGGTTTTGAAAAGCACGTCTTCTCCATCCTGCCTGCAGGAGGGACAGACGTACGTTTCGGTATAGATCTCTTCGATACGGATCTTCGGCTCTTCTATGATCACCCGCGTCCTCACCTTTTCTTCGCCGATCTTCTCCATCT
>NZ_MPKA01000108.1 GCF_001945605.1 Dubosiella newyorkensis | reverse complement strand
ATAAGCTTGGGGCTTTTCAAGCCGCAGCAAGAGCTGGGAGTTTGAAAAGCAACAAGAAATGGGTTCTTAGGGATAGGGACCCGTAGTCAATGGAAAGCGGAACAAATTTTTTCGGATTTGTCAAAAAACAGAAATTTAGGTTGTCCTCAAACTTGACATAGTACCAATCGCCCAGATCGTCTTTGTTCCAGCAGCGTTTTTTTCTGGAATACTGAATGTTCTGGAGAGCACGAGCAGAAGAAGGACTTTCTTCCGGATATTCGAGATCGAAGAGCGTAGGCATGTTGGCCATCATTTCCGCATGTCTTGCTTTTTCGCTCTTTTTTCCGAAAAGCATCCGCTGAAGCTTTTGGATGATCGCATCTTTTTCCTGGATCTTTTTATCCTGCTCTTCGATCCGAACAGTCAAATCCTCTATGGCTTTGATCATCTTTTCGAGCTGTTCTTTATCCGCTTCGACCGTCGTTTGTTTTTCCTTTTCCATGATTCAATTATACCACAAAAAAGAAGGGAAATAAACAAATTCCCCTTTATATAAAGCTTTTTTGATCACATTATCTTTGTCGCCCGGCTTTTGCGGATCGAACATTTCTGCTCGATCCCCAGACCTTCGAGAAGCCATCTCAGCTGCTGTTCGCTGAGAAGAAGCACTTCGTCATTGTTTTTAGGCCACTGGAACTTTCCTTCGTCAAGACGCTTCGTAAGAAGAAGAAATCCGTCCTCTTCCCAAAGGATCCCCTTGATCGAGGATGTTTTCCGACCGCAGAAAAGAAAGAGACTGTTCTCGAAAGGATCGAGCT
>NZ_MPKA01000008.1 GCF_001945605.1 Dubosiella newyorkensis | reverse complement strand
AGATATCTTATTGATCTTCATCGTCATCTTTCTATAACCGAAAAGACGGTTGTTCTTCTCACAGATTTCCTGGATCTGCTTTATCAAAAGACTGTTTTTATCTTCCATCGGCTTTTTATTCAGCCATTTATAATAAGATGCACGGCTGATCTTTAAAATACTGCACATGTCTTTGATGCTCCAGCCTCTTTCTTCGTGAAACTGCCGGATGACTTTATATTTATAGATTCGATGCTGTCTATTATACTGAGCCTGTTTTACTTTGGAACGCTTCACCCCCTCTCCAGCTCGTTCAATTTTTTTAACAGCTCATTCTCCATCTCCAATTGTTTTCTTTTATTTCTTTCCAGGATCAATTCCCGTTTAAGACGTTCCGTTTCTGTAAGTTCCGCCTCTTCTTTTCGTTGTCCTCTGCGGTCTAAAAGACCGTCTTCTCCCGACGATTCGTATTTTTTGACCCAGTCTCGTACCTGGGCATAGTTGTAGCCGAAATGAGCAGCTGTATCTTTATAGCTTCTTCCATTTTCTTCATACCATTGCACAGCTTCCATTCTTTGTTCAAAAGTTGTCTGAATTCTTTTTGCCATATAGACCTCCGGAGCAGGACTGTAGTCCTTTATTGCTTCCAGATTACTATATTTTTTAACCCATTGTAAAATCGTGTTATGTGAAGGAATATTATATTTTAGAGCTAAATCCGGATACGAACATCCTCCTGCCAAATATTCCTCAATCACTTGTATTTTGAATTCTTTTGAATAGGATTGATTTCTTGGTTTCTCCAGAAAAACTTCAGCATCCGACTTTTGAAATTGTTTTACCCATT
>NZ_MPKA01000105.1 GCF_001945605.1 Dubosiella newyorkensis | reverse complement strand
TCTGTCAAACCAATCTGCGACAAGTGCCGAGTGATCCGACGCAAAGGTCGTGTAATGGTGATCTGTGAAAATCCAAAACACAAACAGAGACAAGGAAACTAGTAGGAGGAACAATGGCACGTATTGCAGGAGTAGATATTCCAAACGATAAAAGATCCGTAGTGTCTTTGACATACATCTACGGGATCGGGAACACGACAGCCAAGAAAGTCTTGGAAGCGGCTGGCGTGAGCGAAGATAAGCGCATCAAGGACTTGAGCGAAGACGAACTGAACAAGATCCGTAAAGAGATCGACAAGATCAAGGTCGAAGGAGATCTTAGAAGAGAAGTGCAGCTGAACATCAAGCGATTGATGGAGATCGGCTGCTATAGAGGGATCCGACACAGAAAAGGACTACCAGTGCGCGGACAAAGAACGAAGACGAACGCAAGAACGAGAAAAGGGAAGGCAAAAACAGTTGCCAACAAGAAGAAGTAGGAAAGGAGAGTAACACATGGCCAAAGTACAAAGAACAAGAAAACGTCGTGTCAAAAAGAATATTGCCCGAGGATGCGCGCATATTCACTCGACTTTCAACAACACGATCGTAACGATCACAGACGAAGCGGGAAACGCGATTTCCTGGAGTTCGGCAGGCGCGCTTGGATTCAAGGGAAGCCGAAAGAGCACACCATACGCAGCGCAGATGGCGGCGGAAGCAGCCGGAAAAGCGGCGATGGATCACGGAATGAAAAATGTGAGCGTAGAGGTCAAAGGACCAGGACCTGGACGTGAAGCGGCTGTACGGGCGCTGCAGGTAGCGGGCTTGAACATCACGATGATCAATGATGTCACACCGATCCCTCACAATGGATGCCGTCCACCAAAAAGACCTCGCGGATA
>NZ_MPKA01000139.1 GCF_001945605.1 Dubosiella newyorkensis | reverse complement strand
GCGATCGAATTCGCGGTAGCGGCAAGCGCTTTGAAGCATTCGATCGAAGGCGACTACAACCTCGTATCGGTCGATGAAGTCGAAAAGCTTGCTGGCGGCGACGGTTCTGGACGCGTTCAGCGATAAACAAAAATAAAACATAAAATAAACCAGCTCTAAGGAGCTGGTTCTATTCTATGCTTTTCTTTATATTCTTTAGGTGACACGCCGTATTCTTTCACGAATGCGCGGTAGAAATTCGAATAGTTTTTAAAACCTGCCTGTTCACACGCTTTCGTGATTTCCATATCCGAAAGGATCGCACTGCACACTAAATTCAAACGCTTCTTTATAATATATTGATGAACCGACATTCCAACATGCGACTTAAATAAATGCGAAATATAGTATTTAGAAATATAAAACGTTTTCGCAAGCGATTCTAACGAAATATCTTCATCAATATGCATCTTAATATAGTTGAACAAACTCTCCGCCAAGGACTGCCCTTCCTTCAACTCATATGGATGATCCTGCTCATACAACAACTGATTGATGCTTAGCATCACATCCGAGCAGCACAATCGTTCATACGCATGTTTACCAAACTCATCGTAGTGCATGCTCTCTAGCAAGCGTACGATCTTTGATTGAATATTATAAGAAGTGATATTGTCCAAATGATAATGATATTTTTTCTCTTCGACAACCGGCTTTTCCCAATAGCCAAAGCTTGGATCTAAGTGGACCATTTTTTGATAAAACGCCGTCGAGATCCATAATGTAAAGCGTCTATAGGGAACCTTTGTCGTATTGATCTTTGTTTGATGAAAAACATTGGGAGGAACGATCAGTAGATCACCGGGTTCTAGCGAATACGATTCTCCATTCACGATCGTGCTCACATCCCCTTCTAAAAAGAACAGGATTTCATAATAATCGTGTTTATGGGTATTTACCGACTGTAAATTCGTATCTGTATAATAATACAATTCAAAATCAGGCTGAATCATATTTTGGCGCTGATTAAACTCCGTCCTAAGTTTTTCTTTCATACCTTTATTCTAACAAAAAGTATTATTTTATATCATTCATTTGCTATTGAGAATTATGAAACAATAGAAAGGAACCTCATGAAAGCAAGCCATACATTTAAAACGTACAAAAATCCAAATGGTCCAACGATCACAAGCGTCGAACAGCCGATCCTTGAAATCGACGGCCTCTATTTTAAAGATATCGATCGTTCAGGAATTCTAAAACCATTCTCCGACTGGAGATTATCCGCGCACGAACGCGCCCAAGCTCTTGTCAAAGAGTTGAGTCTTGAAGAAAAGCTCGGACAGCTATTCGTGACAAGCCGAAACCCAAAAACAAAAGAAGAAGAAGAAACCGATGAAAGCGGTCTACTCAACGAAAGCGCCGTAGGAGAAAATACGATCTTCGCCGGATACGATATTCCAGGAACGACCGATTCGCTCTTGAAAGACAAAATGCGCAACTTTATCTTACGCTACCCATTAGCTCCAGAAACGATTGCTGCATGGATCGATCAGCTCCAATACGTCGCGGAACAAGACAAGCACTTCATTCCAGCCTTGATCACGTCAAATTCAAGAAACGAGCACGGAAAAGCGGTCTTTGGCATGAACGATGCGGTAGGTGTCTTCCCATCTTGGCCAGGAACACTAGGAATCGGAGCCGCTGTGCTCGGTAGCGGTTATGACTTGATCGATACGTTCGGAAAAGCGATCCGCAAAGAATGGAACGCGATGGGGATGAAAAAAGGCTATATGTATATGGTCGACGCCGTTACAGACCCAAGATGGCAAAGAATCTATGGAACATTCGGCGAATCGCCAGAGATGATCCAAGAAATCGCAAAACGCCTCGTTCCAGCAGTGCAAGGCAAAACCGATGGACTCAGCGAAGATGGCGTCGCTTTGACGATCAAGCACTGGTCAGGAGGCGGAGCACGTGAAAACGGATTCGATCCTCACTACAAAGAAGGACAATGGAACGTATACGCCACTGAAGATTCACTTCGTACGTATCATCTTCCAGGCTTCATGCCAGCGATCCAAAACAAAGTCGCGAGCATCATGCCTTATTACGCAAAGCCAGCCAAACAAAAAAGCGCGCCACAATTTGGATTGAACGGCCAAAAAATCGAGTGGATCCCTGTTGGTTTCGCCTTCAACAAGTACTTTATCCAAGAGCTTCTCCGCGAGGAAGCCGGATTCAAAGGCTATGTCAATTCCGACTCTGGAATCATCGATAATATGGGATGGGGCGTTGAAGATCTTGACCGCGCAGAACGGATCGCTCTAGCCATCAATACGGGTGTCGATATGATTTCAGAATGCTATGGAGTCAACTATGCCAAAGAAGCTTATGAACGCAGAACGAACGACTACTACAAAAATCATCCGATCCCAGCAGGGTATACGCTTGAAGAGATCACATTGAGCGATGAAGCCTTGGATCGCGCCGTGACACGCACGCTAAAAGAAAAATTCGAGCTCGGTGTATTCGAAAACCCATACCGTAACGAAGAAGAAGCCCATGACCTAGTCATCGATCAAAACGATTTTGACGCGGCGATGGATGTTCACCGCAAATCGGTTGTATTGCTCAAAAACACGAATGAAACATTACCGTTAGCCGCAAACACAAAAGTGTATGTCGAAGGCTTTGATCAAAGCGAAGAAGCCACTAAAAAGCTCACAGAAACGCTCACAAAGCTTTATCAAGACCAAAAGATCGAACTCGCTACTACGCCTGAACAAGCCGATGCGATCATCCTCGTCTTGTCGCCATCTTCTGGAAACTACTTCTCTGCCACAAAGGGATTGCTGGAAATCGATCTTTGCGATGGAAAAATCGTAAAAGACTTCTCAGAAGAAGGGCTTCCTTTAGAAACAGAGCATGAAGAAACGACCATCAAAAACATGGCTCGCGTTATGCAAATCGCAAAAGATGCCAAAGCAGAGGGCAAAAAAATCATCGCCACCGTCAACATCACGATGCCTTGGATCCTTCAAAACATCGAACCTTATGTAGATGCACTCCTTGTTGGATTTGATACATATGATCAAGCGCTTTTAGAAGTGATCTATGGAAAAGTCTCTCCTGTTGGAAAACTCCCGATCACATTGCCTAAAAACGATGAAGTGATCGCGGTAGATAAAAAAGGAGTCTGTATCTCGCCAAACGATGTTCCAGGCTATGTAAAAGACCAATACCTTCCAGATTCACTCAAAGATGAAAACGGAAAAGGCTACGCCTATAAAGACCAAGAAGGAAACTATTACGAATTCGGATTCGGTCTTAGCTATTGATGATTCGAGAAGCGAAAGCTTCTCTTTTTTTATGCGTCGAAGACTGGTTTTAGCTTCTTTTGAAACTCAGCAATCCAAGGGAGCCCATCCGCTTCTAAATATTGGCAAACAGAATATAGAAAATAAGGATCTTCATCCCATTCATAAAGTTCTCCAAGCTCTTTCTGGATCGCTTCTTCCAATTCTTTTTCTCCTTTCTGCCATAAATTGATCATCGCGATCAGTCGTGATTCTTTGGCTAAAAGGTCGTCTGGATGCTTTTTTAACAGCTGAGTATAGAGCTCGATCGCTTTCTTGTAGGATTCGCTTTGGTCTAACAAGCGCCCTCGCTCATTTTCGATATCTGCCAAACACGAAAGATAAAAAGAAGGCTCCTTCTCAACTCTCTGTTCAAAAATCGGCTCGCTGATCGCATACAGAGCAAGCTTTTCTTTTTGATCATCAAGAAGCGAAGCTAAATAATAAGCGCTCCGCGCTAAATGCTCTTCTTTATCCAAGCCTTGTTTTACAAGCACTTGTTGTATAGAAAAAGCATGTTCAAATGCGCGGATCGCCTCGTTTTCCTTTCCTTCATTCATCCAGATCAAACCCGAAATATAGGCGATCCGTGCCTCGAAATATTTTTTTTGAAAAGGCGGTTTTTGAAGCCAGAGCGAGTAGGCTTTATGCAGATCTTGATGGGCCTGATCAAAGTCCTCCATATTCCCAAAACAATTCGCGCTCGAAAGAAGCAGCTCGATCTCATAGCTTGAAAGATCGCTGATCAAAAGATCGCTTTGCTTTTGGAGCGTCATTTGCTCCTTGGCCTTGGCATAGTGAAGCTGGGCGAGCTTTTCTTCTTCGATTTGCTCAAAAACATCCGCCATATTGTGCTCAATGAGCATTCTTCTTAATGGCTTCCAATTATCTGCCTGGCATGAAGAAACAAAGTCCAAAGCGTTTTGATAATGCGAGAAAGCGGGTTCGATCTTTTCTTGAAACGAAAGCAGATCGGCGTACAACGTTTCATATTCTACGCGAACAGATGGCTTGAGCTGTTCTGGATCGATCGACTCCAAAAGCATGAGAGCTTTCTTGACTTGGCCGATCTCTCCTAACAGCGAAGCTTCCACAAGCTTGATTCCCTCGTTTTTCTTCAAAGAATGCAAGACATGGAGCGCTTCTTCCACCTTTCCTAGCGCGAACAAGCACTTGGCTATCTCGACTTTGTCTTTTGCTTTTTGCGCGCATAAAAGCGCCTCATCTAAACGATATAATCCTCGCGCCGCCTTTGAACGCAGGAGCCAATAGTTGTCATCCTTTTTTTCGTCTTGTTGTTTTTGAAGAAGCGCTTCGGCTTCTTCAAAATGGAGCGCGTTCAGGGCCTGTTCAATTTTTTGATCATTCATTCGATATTACCTTTTTTCTTATTTGTAGCGTTCGCTCAGCTTAAAATAGATCCAGCAAGCAAGAGAAGTAATCAAAGCCAAAGCGATCGGGATCCACGGATGCGGAAGATTTAAACTTTTTACATTCATTCCATAAAAGCCAAATACAATAGCAGGGATCGAAAGAATGATCGTAATGACAGTAAGCCTTTGAACGACGATATTCATGCTGTTAGAAAGAATATTATTGCATCCTTCTGAAATCCGCTCATTGATCGAGAGGTAAAGATTTGACATCTTGGACGCTTGTTTGCATTCGACAAGTGTGGTTTCCAGTACTTTTTGATCGTTCGCAAGATCCATTTCCTGGATCTTTTCTACGACGTTTTGATTCGCCTGCAAAGAGGAAGAAAAGTAAACAAGCGATTGATCGAGCTTCATGAGCTGCTGAAGACCTTCATTGTTCATCTTTTTATAAAGCCGTTCGGATATTTCATTCGAAGTCGATGCGATCGTACGGAGGTACTCTTGATATTTCAAAATAACAAGCTTCAGTAGCACAAGATAAAAATGGATCGGCTCCTCGAGCTTGATCCCACGTCGCTTTTTCATTTCTTCTAAAAATGGATTCGCCTCGTGGCTGATCGTGATCAAGCGATGTGGGACTACGATCAGCGCGAAAGGAAAAGTCGTCCACTTCGGAATCTTTTGGTTTGCTTCGGTTTGTTCTTTACAAAGGTCCATGATCAACAGCAATTGATCTTGTTCTTGTTCTAGGTGGGCGCTTTCTTGTTCATCCATCGCCGCCTCTAAAAAAGTTGGCTCGATCGAATACTCTGCTTGCAGCTGTTCTAATTCTTCACGGGAAGCATGAACGACATCGACCCAGCTCGCCTCTTCTTTCTTCTCGCTCTTGATGATTTCTCCATGTTCACCGTTTCGATAAAATGTGATCATGCCTTTATTATAAAGACGATTTGAACGAAACGAATCTTTTTTGACCAAGACAAAAGAAAACCCAGCCAAAACTGGGTTCACACTTTACTTCCAAAAGAAAAGTTTCTTCTCTTCTTTACGGATCTCTTTTTTCGCAAGATGTACGATCAGCTTTCCAACCAATGTCGAAACGAGCACGATCGCCGAAACGATCCCTGTCACTTTGCAGATCTTCACGATCATTTCTTTCTTTTTCTCATCCTCATCGACAGGATAGTCATTCTCGTTGATTTCAAAAGGAACCGCTTGTTCGTTGACCATCTTTTGAGCGAAAATATTGATGGCTTCTTGGGGATCCATTCCGAGATCTTCGCAAACCGTGTTGAACTTATCCTGTAATTTCGGATTCATCGCTACATTCATTTCCTTATTTTCCATACCTATACCTCTTTTTTATTGTTCTATAGCTATAGTATACCACCAATCCAAGACAATCATTCAGGAAGCACTTGCGAATACACACGGAGCACGTTTTTATAAAAGATCTTTTCTACCTCTTCTTGGCTATAACCATGCTCTAACAGTGCGTTGGCGAGCAAATCAAACTGACTTGCGTCCGCGATTTCCAGTTGGGAATTGATGCCGTCAAAATCGCTGCCGATCCCGATCACATCGATGCCAGCGATCTTTTTGATATGATCGATGTGTTGGATCATATCCTCGATTCTTGATGTGTTCGTTCGATCTTCGCTTAAAAAGTCCCCGCAAAAATTCAAGCCCATGACCCCGCCCTTTTCATGGAGCGCCAAGATCATTTCATCCGAGAGATTACGGGCGACCCCGCAGATTTTTCGGGCATTGGAGTGAGAAGCGACAAAAGGTTTTGTGGCGTATTTCACGACATCCCAAAATCCGGCATCCGAAAGATGCGAGACATCCACGATGATTCCAAGCTTTTCCATTTCCCGAAGATAATCGATCCCAAATTCACTCAATCCATGTTCGGTATCGACTCTTTGGAGCGGATCCGGGATCTTGGAGTCTTTGTATTCGTAAGCGGAAAGATTGGGCGATCCGATCCGATTTGGATAGTTCCATGTCAAAGCGATCATTCGAACACCCATCCGATAATAATTGCGAAGCATGGCCAAAGAAGAGAAGACGACATCTCCTTCCTCAAGGGTTAAAAGCCCCGAGATCTTCCCGTCTTTCTCGTTTTTTGCGATATCGCCATATGTAAGCACAGGGGCGATCAAATCCGAATGCTCTTCAAGCATCCGGCAATAGAGATCATAGAGCTTCATCGTTTCTTCTTCAGGGATCGCTCTTTTTTTTAGATCCGTAAACAGCGCAAAATTTTGCACGAGAACATTTCCTTTCTTTAACGCGTTCAAATTGATCGACAAATCATTCTCCAAGTAATTGATCGAATGGCCGTTTTCTTCTTGCTCAAGCAATGCGAGGATCGTATCGCAATGCATATCAATAACTTTCATTTTTCTACCTCATTTTTTTTACTATACACGAAAACACAAAAGCGTCCAACTCAAGGACGCTTTGTGACAATATCATAATAGACTTTCGCAGTGATCGAATAGATCAAAATATAGAGAAGACTAAAGCCCGCAAAACAGCCGATCGTCGTCCAAATAAATAGATTCGTATTTGTCAGCGAAAGAATGCGCAACATTCGACTGACCATCGGGAAAGCAAAGACGATATGGATTCCTGCGACGATCAGAGGCAAAAAGAAGACGATGAGCACTTGCGTTTTGATCGTGCCTTGGATCTGTTTTTGATCCAAGCCGACTTTCTGCATGATGTCGTAGCGTTTTTCATCCTCATAGCCCTCCGAGATCTGCTTATAGTACATGATCAAGATCGTCGCCATGATAAACAAGATGCTCAAGAAGATCCCTATAAAGAAGAAGCCAGCATATAAGCTTCGAAACGAAAGCATGATTTCATCAAAATTGCGCGCATAATACGTGAGCACATCGATTGGTTCAAGGTTTTTGTGCAATGCTTCATCCAACACTGTTTCATCGACTTTTCCTTCGGCGACATTGAACTGTTCACGATATTCAAAGCTTGGCGCGTATTCTATGCCGACTTTGGCATAAGTTTCAATGATATGCGAGCGGATCTCTTCGAATTGAGCATCTGGAACGATCAAAGTATGCGTATCGTTAATGTACGTATCGGTACTCGAGAATAAAGAAGTTTCATGTAGGATGCCCTTGATGCGAAGCGGGATCGAGTCGACCTCGATCTCTTTGGCATCTAGGCTTCCTTTTTTGGAATACACATAACATTCATCTTGCCCTAAATACAGATCGGTTTTTTCGGCTTCATTAAAAGCGGACAAAGGAATAAACTCGATATAGACTTCAGCCATATGACCTGGTTGTACGATAAATCGGTTTCCTTCTTTTTTAAAATCTGTGGCATACGAGACAAATCGTTCGGCTTCTTGGGGATCGAGTCCGCTTTCTTGGATCGATCGTTGAACAGCTTCTTCGATCAGCGGCGCTTGCTCAATTTGATCAAAATGAACAGTGATCGTTTCATCTCTCTTTAGCATCGAGTTGACAGAGTCGACCATTCCCGTCCATAAGGAGAGCGTGCTCGAAAGCATGACGAGGACCATCGTTGACAATATACAAATGTTGGCTAAAGAAACGGCATTTTGCTTCATGCGGAACTTCATGTTCGAAACACTCAAAAAATGAGAGGTTTTATAGTAGAAGTGTTTGTTTTTTTCAAGAAGCTTGAGCAGCGTGATGCTTCCTGTCGTAAAGATCAAGTAGGTGCCAATGATTACGAAAACAACAGCGACAAAAAAGAGCACCATCGCTTCTACAGGATTGGTGATCGATAAAGAAAGACCATACCCGATCGCAAGACAGATCAAACCTGCAATCGCCAAGACCCATTTTGATTTTGGCTCTTTTTCGGAAACTTTATCGGCGTTGATTAAATCGATCGGCTTGCTTGTCTGGATCTGAACAACAGAATAGAGCCACATCAAACCATAGATGACGCCAATATACGTAGCTGTCTCGATCAAGCCGCGCTTCGAAATATAGAAGCCTAAAGGAACTTCGGTGCCGATCATTTTAATGATCAACAAATAGAACAGCTTGTCGAACAAGATCCCAAACAATAAACCAAGCGCAAGCGAAGCTGCCAGCACGTAAAATAGTTCATAAAAAACCACTCTAGCTAGATGCTTCTTTTCCATCCCAAGAACGGTCAGTACACCAAATTCTCTTTTTCTGCGCTTCAATAAAAAGGAATTGGTATAAAACAAGAAAATGATCGCGAACAATTCGACGATGACGACACCAAGCCCTAGCATCATGGCGATCTCCCCGCCCCCAATCATTTTATTCATTTGCGGATTGTCGGAAAGAGCGATGATCATATACAACATCATAGTCGTCATCATGCTTGTGATCATAAAAGGTAGATATGTCTTTTTATTTTTCTTCAGATTTTCAAAAGCGAGCTTTGCGTAAAATCCTTTAGACATGGAAAGATTCCTCCCTTGTCAGCAAGGAGAGCGTATCCGAAATCATTTGATACATCTCGTCTTGGTTTTTTTCACCTCGATAGATTTGATGAAAGACGATCCCATCTTTGATAAACAAGACGCGTTTGGCATGCGAGGCCGCCAAGATCGAATGGGTGACCATCAAGATCGTCTGCCCTCTTTCATTGACTTGCTTAAACAAGCGCAATAGCTCTTCTGTGCTTCTTGAATCCAAGGCGCCTGTAGGCTCATCGGCCAAAATGAGTTCAGGTTCTGTAATCAGCGCTCTTGCGACGGCGACACGCTGTTTTTGTCCGCCACTGATCTCGTATGGAAATTTTTTGAGCAGATCTTGGATCCCTAGCTCTTTGGCAAGAGGCTGGATCTTCTTTTTCATTTGACTGTACTTCTCATTCGATAAGACGAGTGGCAAAAAGATATTGTCTTGATTGTTGAATGTTTCTAATAAATTAAAGTCTTGAAACACGAAACCTAGATGTTTGCGGCGGAAAGCGGAGATCGAAGAATCTCTGATCGTGGTCATATCCTTTCCGTTGAGCAAGATCGAGCCGCTCGTCGGTTTATCAAGCGCGGCCAAAATATTGAGCAGCGTCGTTTTTCCGGCCCCCGATTCTCCCATGATCGCGACATATTCCCCTTCATCCACCGTAAAATTCACGTTTTCAAGCGCTTGGACTTGATGGACCCCTAACCGCGATGTATACACTTTTTTTATATTTTTAACTTCCAATAATGGCATACGATTTTCCTCCTTAACTGCTTTTATTATAAAGAGTTCAAAAAATGCCTCCCATCGATTTGGCTTACAAAAAAGTCAAGAATCTTACAAACGCGAAAGAAAAAGACCTTGAATGTTAGGATCCAAGGTCTAAGTCGTCTTTGAATAGATCATGTCGCTGCAAGGAGAGGATGATGGTCGTTCCTTTTCCAACTTTGGATTCAATCGTATAAGGATGATGGAGGCGTTTGAGCACAATGTCGCTTAAATACAAGCCTAAGCCGCTCGATTCTTTGGAGTAGAGACGGCCATTGTGTCCCGTATAGCCTTTTTCGCGTATCCGCTCAAGATCTCGCTTCAAGATCCCGATCCCTCGATCTTCGATAAAGAGATCATAGCCAATATTTCGGATCGTGATCTTCTGTCCTTCTGAATATTTGATCGCGTTGGATAGAAACTGTTCTAACGCGAAGCGAAGCCATTTTCGATCGGAAAGTACGATAAGATTTGTCTTTTGAAAGTCGATCGGGATCTTGCGATAAATGAATTCGATCGAAAACTCCCGAATGACAGAGGCGATCACCTCGTCAAGATCGACATTTTCAAACACGTAATCGCCGCTTTCACTCTCCAAACGCAAATACGCCATCACCATATCGGTATATCGTTTGATTTGAAGTGTTTCTTCTTTAAGATCCACCACCCGTTCGGGATCGTTTTTGAGTAAAAGCTCCATCGCCGAGATCGGGATCTTGATTTGATGAGTCCAAAGCGTAAAGTAATCGATCAAACGCCCATACTTGGCATGCTCGTTTTCTTGCCGTTCAAACTCTTCTTTCTCGATTTTTTTAAACACCTCCTGCAGCAAGGGGTCGCTCGTGCATTTGCTTAGATCGACATCGAGGAGCTTTTCTTGGTTGAGGACGAGCTTCCATACTTTGTTTTGTTCTTGAAAGCGATAAAGATCGACGCTCATGAATAAAAGGAGAAAGACTGCGGCGATCGCGCTTCCATACCAAAACGCTTCCCATGTCAGGCTATATAAAAAGGTGATCAATAGAGCCGTGAGCCAGAAGCTGAGCAGCATCCATACGATCCTTTTTCGATTGGAAAGATACTTCCAAAACGACTTCATACAAGATAGCCCAATCCTTTTTTCGTTTGGATAAAGTCGTGGATCCCGATCCGCTCCAATTTTTTCCGGAGGCGATTGATATTGACGCTTAAGGCGTTTTCATCGACATAATAATCCGTCTTCCATAAATATTCCATCAATTCTTCACGCCGGACGATCTTATCTTTTTTTTCCATCAACAATCGTAGGATCTTGCCTTCGTTTTTGGTCAATTCGACAGATCGATCTTGATACGTGACAAGATTTTCATCCATATTGAAGCGTACCCCGTTTTGTTCGAGCCATTCTGTCTTTCCGGAAAAATCGTAGGTTCGTCGTAAAAGCGCTTTGATCTTATAAAGGAGGACTTGCAGATCGAACGGCTTAGCGATAAAATCATCCCCGCCTTGCGAGAGCGCCATCACGATATTCATATTGTCGTTGCGGCTCGATATAAAAATGATCGGGACTTTGGAGTACTTTCGGATCTGTTCTGTCCAATAATAACCGTTTTTATAGGGCAAAGAGATATCCATCAAAATCAGATCGGGATTCGTGTTTTGCCATTCCTCGAGAACTTGATGAAAATCATGGACCAGAATTCCTTGATAATCCCACGATTCAAGAAATGTTTTCATTTCTCTAGCGATGATCTTGTCATCTTCGATAATCATAATTTTATACATAATACTTCCTTAAAAGAGTGTCAGCTGATTCTTTTCATCTAGGCCTTCGGTCGCGTTCATTTGTGAAAGCTTATCGAGAAGCGTTTTTGAGATCAAGGTCCGTTTCAATACATCTTCTTTGGAGAGGAAAGGCTGCTCCTCTCTTGCTTTGACGATCGACCTTCCTACGTTGTCGCCTAATCCATCCAGCGCCGTAAAAGGAGGAATGATCTCTTTTTCATTGTCTGGATTGACTCTAAATTCCGTCGCGGCTGAGCGATTGATCGAAAGATTCGTGAAACGGAAACCCCGCAGCACCATTTCTAAGGCGAGCTCGAGCGTATCGTAGATCGCTTTTTCTTTTGGCGAATTTTGATCTTTATTCATCTTGATTTCGCTCATGCGCTTGCGGATCGCTTCTTCGCCTTTGATCATCGTCTCGATATCATAAGCGTCGCAGCGAATGCTGAAATATTGACAATAATAATAGACAGGCTTATGGACCTTGAACCACGCGATGCGGACAGCCATCATCACATAGGCGACCGCGTGCGCTTTCGGGAACATGTATTTGATCTTTTTGCACGAATCAATATACCAGTCTGGCACATTGTGTTCTTTCATGAGCTGCTCCCACTCGTCTTTTAGACCTTTTCCTTTCCGCACGCTCTCCATGATCGTAAAACTTTGTTTCGGCGGAAGGCCATATCCCATGAGATCGACCATGATGTCATCTCGACAACCGATGACTTCATTAAGCTGACATGTCCCATTTTCAATGAGGTCTTTGGCGTTCGAGAGCCAGACATTCGTTCCATGCGATAAGCCTGAGATCGTCACGAGTTCGGCGAATGTCTTTGGTTTTGTCATTTCCAAGATTCCGCGGACAAATGGCGTTCCAAATTCGGGAATACCGGCAGCTCCTGTCACTTCCGAATAGCGTGTCGAATTGATGTCCAAGCCATCAAGCGAAGAGAAGATGGACATCGTCTTAGGATCGTTCATCGGGATCGTCGTCACGTCGATGCCGGTCATTCTTTCGAGCATCTTCATGGCGGTTGGATCGACATGGCCTAATATATCGAATTTCAAGATGTTGTCGTGGATCTGGTGGAAATCGAAGTGCGTCGTTTTCCATTCAGCATACGGGTTGTTGGCTGGATATTGAACAGGTGTAAAATCGTGCACATCCATATCGAGAGGAACCACGACGATCCCTCCTGGATGCTGTCCTGTCGTTCGTTTGACGCCTTCGCACCCTTTGGCAAGATCGGTCCGTTTAACTTCGCTAAATGGGATCTCCAAGTCCATTTCTTCTTCATAGCCGCGCACGAATCCATACGCGGTCTTTTCTTGGACGGTTCCTACTGTGCCAGCGCGGAAGACGTGATCTTCTCCGAACACTTCTTTCGTGTAGGCATGGGCGTTGGCTTGATATTCTCCCGAGAAGTTCAAATCGATATCGGGAACTTTATCGCCTTCAAAGCCTAAAAACGTCTCGAATGGAATATCTTGTCCATCGCCTCGCATCGTATGATGGCAGACAGGACATTCTTTGTCGGGCAGATCAAAGCCGGATTTTACTTCCTCTCCATCTAAAAACTCATAATGGTGGCAATGATGGCAAATATAATGAGGCAAAAGCGGATTGACTTCGGTGATTCCGGACATGGTCGCCACAAAGCTAGAGCCGACAGATCCTCTCGATCCAACAAGATATCCATCCTCTCGGCTCTTTTTAACGAGCAGATGGGAAATGTAGTAGACCACATAATAACCAGCGCCAATGATCGAATCGAGTTCTCTTTGCAGGCGTTGGACGACGATGTCAGGAAGATCGTCTCCATACCATTGATGTGCGGTTTCCATACAAATGTCGCGGAGCTTTTGGTCAGAGCCTTCGATGTCTGGCGGATACAGTTTATCTTTGATCGGATAGATCACTTCCATTTGCTCGGCGAGCTTTTTCGGATTCTCGATGACGATTTGACGAGCTTGCTCTTCTCCGATCCAGGCAAAGGCGTCGAGCATTTCCTGGGTGGTGAGCAAGTGTTGGTTCGGGGCTGGATACATCCGACGATCTTGGAGTTTATACTTATAGAGTGGATGGCGCGCGTTCCCGATCGCTTTCGCGTTGATATAAATATCCCGGATCCTCTTTTCATAAGGATGGACATAATGGGCGTCGCTTGTGGCGATCACGGTTTTTCCTTCTTCTTGCGCGGCTTCTAGAATGTAGCCGATGATCTTGCGTAGATCGTCTCCATTCAAGATGGAGCCGCGATCGATCAAGTTTCGATAGCACTCGAGCGGTTGCACTTCGATATAGTCATAAAAGCGCATCGCTTCTTTGAGCTTCTGATGATCTCTTGTATGCGCAAGGTCGAAGATCTCTCCGTTTTGGCACGCGGAGCCAAACAGCAGATTGCCTTTCGCGTGCATTTTTTCGAGTTCGAAGCGTGGAATGCGAGGTTCCGCGACGACGTTTTCGGTCGATTTTCCGTTATAGGCCAAATACTTGGTATGAGAGAGCGTGATGAGTTCAAAAAGCTCTTTCAGGCCGGCTTTGTTTTTGGCGAAAACCGTGATATGGGAAGGCTTGACTTTTTTAAAGCTGTCTTCTTTTTGGTTGTTTTGCAGATCGTCCAATGTGGCTTCGCCACCAAACGCGTTAAGCATATGGAAAAGGACTAGCGAGAGCACTTCCGCATCATAGTCGGCTCTATGCGCGCCTTCGCCATCGTATTTGACTCCATAATGGCGACAGACGTTTCCTAGTTTATAGCGTTTGAGATCGAGGAGCGAATGAGCAAGCGGCAGCGTATCGATCACGGGATTACTCAGTTCTTGAAGGCCGACTTGACGGCAGGCGGCGTTCATGAAGCCGACATCGAATGTGGCGTTGTGCGCGACCAAGATCGTGTCCCCGATCCAGTCGAGCAAGTCTTGGAGGACCTCTTCGATCGGTTTGGCGGTATCGACATCGCTTTGGTGGATGTTTGTCAACGAAATGATGTTGGCGGGAATCGTGCGTTTTGGGTTGATAAAGAGCTGCTTGCGGTCGATCACATCGCGTCCTTTGATCTTGACGGCGCCAAATTCAATGATCGAATCGAGGCGGTTGGATAA
The DNA here is from genome assembly GCF_001945605.1 of Dubosiella newyorkensis. Taxonomy (GTDB): domain Bacteria; phylum Bacillota_I; class Bacilli_A; order Erysipelotrichales; family Erysipelotrichaceae; genus Dubosiella; species Dubosiella newyorkensis. Next base: position 49,459 of record NZ_MPKA01000139.1, on the reverse strand, counting down.
ACCGGTCGTTTCCAAGTCGAAGACGACATATTCAGAGTCTTCAAGAGTTCGATGATCGTTGTTGTGGACGATCTTGTATTCTGGATCGACCATGCTCATTTCGCATCCATACATCATTTTGAAAGGGCGGTCTTTATTTTTCTTTAATAGAGCGCTGACTTTATGTTGGGCCATCGGAAAGGCTTGCACGACTTGATGATCGCAGATCGCGATCGCTTCCATGCCCCAATCATAGGCGGTCTGGATATATTCTTCGATATCGCACACGCCGTCCATTTCGGAAAAATTGGAGTGGACATGCCATTCGATCCGTTTTTCTTCGCTTGTGTCTTTCCGCTTTTTGACGGGGATCTCTTCGATCTTGGAGATCATGAAGGCGTTTGTCTTTGAATACGTATCGTAGACGACATCGCCCGTGACTTTGACTTGCATTCCTTTTTGGATCGATTCGATCGATTCGATCGTATGGCGTTTTCCTTCGAAGCGTTTAGCGACGATCGCGTCGTCGTAATCCGATAAATACAGCATTTGGAGCGTTTTCCCCGCTTTAGTGACACGGTTGTCGATATCGAAAATATGGGCTTCGATGGCGACGTTTTCTAATCCTTGCTGGAGTTCGTGGATCTTTAAGGTCGGCGCGGCTTCTTTTTTATAGCGAGTGTAGCTTTGGACCGGCTTTGGTGGTTGCGCCTTTTCATAGGCGGGAAGCTCGATCTTGACTTGTTCGATGGGCGCGTCGTCTTCGCTCAAATCGATTCCGATTTCCATATCGATTCCTGCGCTGGCAAGCGCTTGTTGAAGGCGTGAGAGCTGTCGTTTCATGGCACTGGCTTTTTCTTCGCTCGATGTGATAAAGCGAAAAGATTGTTCGCCTTGGACAGGGCTTAAATGTCGAAAGCACGAGAGCTTGTTGTCCTTTTGAATAAAATAGGCAATATAGCGGGCGAGCTCGTTGATCGAGAGGCTTGATGTTTTAGTTTGGATGCTAAGATCCAAAGCGCAATGAAAGGCGAGTTTGATCTTATCGATCAAGTTCTCGTAGACTTCAAAATCAAGAGGGGCTGGCAGCTGGATCCCTAATACGAGTTCTCGTCGTTTGGTATGAAATTCTGGTCTTTTATAAAAGGAGGCTTCCTTAAAAAAAGAGGCGAGCTCCTGTGGCAGGAACTCGATCAAAGCTTGTATATCGTTTGTCTGCATCGTTCCCCTTTCTTAGCGTGCCATTTTCTCGAAGGCATCTTTGGCGGCCATTTGTTCGGCTTTCTTTTTGGTGCTGCTTACACCTACGCCTAAACAAATATCGTCGAGATATACGCCCATCGTGAAGGTCGGCGCGTTGCTTGGACCAACTTCTTCGATGAGCTTGTATTGGATCGTCTTGCGCGTATCGGCTTGGACGACTTCTTGCAGGTGGGTCTTGTAGTCGGTGACTTCATCGCCTTTTTCTTCTTTGAATACGGGTTTCATCACTTTTTGAAGGATCGAGTCGACGGCCTCGTAGCCTTGATCTAGATAGACGGCTCCGATACACGCCTCAAAATGATCGGCCAAGATGCTGGCGCGCTTGCGCCCTCCGGATTTTTCTTCGCCGACTCCTAGCAGTAAGTATTTATACCAGCCAAGCTGCTCGTTCAAGTGAGCGAGGGTGGCTTCGCATACGGTTTGGGCGCGCAAGGTGGTCATTTTTCCTTCACGCATTTTGGGGCGCATTTCAAAGAGCTGCTGCGCGCTCCAGATCTGCAAGACGGCATCCCCCATGAATTCCAGGCGTTCGTTGTCGTCTTCTCCTTTATGGTGTTCATTTGCGTACGAGGAGTGCGTACACGCTTCTTTATAGATTTTTGGATCGTTGACATGATAACCATGCGCTTCCATCCATTCTGTCAATGTTTTCATGTTCTCTCCTTTTCTAAGCTTTTGAATACGCAAGCAGGCACAAAAGGCTGAATGTTTTGGTGGTATTTTAAGAGTTCCCGAACGTTCGAGCTCGAAAACAAGTCATATTCTGGTTTGGTAAATAGGCAGATCGTCTCTATGTTTGGGTCTAGATAGGCGTTCATAAAGGCCATGTTTTGTTCATAGGCGCAGTCTTGTTCGTTGCGGATGCCGCGTACGAGAACATGAATCTCGTGTTCTTGGCAGGCTTGAACAATCAGTCCTTTTTGGATCTTGCAGGTGACGTTGGGCAAGTCTTGGCAAGCTTCTCGAAGCCAGGCGAGCCGCTGCTCCATGGAAAACATGGAACTTTTTGATGAATTGGTGGCGACTAAAACGATCAGCTCATCAAAAAGTGTGCTCGCGCGCTCGATAATATCGAGATGGCCTAAGGTTGGCGGATCAAAGCTTCCGCAAAAGGCGGCTCTCATTTGAATTCTCCTTTCATTTCTTGTTCGCGGATACGAGAGATGCATTGTTGTGCGACCCCGATCGTCAAAGAGATCGCTAAGATCGATGAGCCACCGCTGGAAATATATAAGAGCGGGATTCCTGTCATCGGGATCAAAGCGCCGACTCCTCCGACATTCAGCGCGAAATGCATGAAAAGATAGGCGCCTGTCCCGATCAAAATGATTTTTTTGGGGACATCCCTTGTCCTTAATGCGTAATAAAATAGTCTATATTCGATCAAGGTATACATCAAGAGGATAAAGCCCAAGCCAAAGATGCCGGTTTCTTCGATCGTGACCGCTAAAATATAGTCATTGTCGGCTTGGGTCAAATACCCATATTTTCGCGAGGAATTCCCAAAGCCTTTTCCAAAAATATTGCTGTCGGCGATCCCATACAAAGAATTCGCTGGTTGATATCCGTTTCCATAAATATCATTGAATGGGTTTTTCATATTTTCGATGCGGGTGGCGATATGGGCCAATGGCGTTTGTTTGAGCATATTGACGCCGATGTCGCTGACAAAGAACAAGAGCCCGGCGCTCAGCGCCCCGACCACAAGAAGGGTCGTCGCGATCCTTTGGACTTTTTGGATCTTTGGATAGCTAGGCACCATCAAGCAGAAATAAAAGATCCCGGATATGATCATGAGCGTTCCAAAGTCTTTCTGCAAGACTAAAAGGATCAATGTGATCCCATAGGCGATGAGCGGAAATGAAAACATTTTCCAAAACGATTCTTGCATTTTACGTTTTCGGATGGCGGCAAATACCGCGCTGGCGGTAAACAAAATGATCAAAGGCTTTCCAAATTCAGAAGGTTGGAACGTGACTCCGATCGGCAATTGGATCCAAGCGTGGGAGCCTCCGATAGCCGGGAAAGCAAAAGGGATGATCATCAGCGCGACAAAGATCAATAAAAGCATCGCTCTCAATCGCCATACGCGTTTTAGGGTGATGATTTTATTAGCTGAAACGATACAGATATAGGAAGCAAGCAAAAAGCTGATCTGCTTTACGATCGCTTTGATGACGGTCATGATCGATGATTTTGTCGCCCCCACTGCAACAGAAGCGATCATAGCGGTTCCAAAACACATTAATAAAAAGACGCAGATATTGATCGTTCGATCGCTATTTTCTCGCAAGCTGATCCCATTGAGAAAATCGCGCAGCGCTTGTCTGCGCTTGATCCGTTTTAAATATTTGGCTTCTTTTTTTGAAGTTTTTTTTCGAGTCCTAGGCATGGATTTATCATATCACACAACGAAGGAAGGAAACAAAAACATTATCAAAGAGCGTCAAGATCCATAGATGGAGTGGGTAAAGTCATTTTAAAACTCAATTTTCGAGTCTGGTTCACTGCTCAATATTGCCTATCACATTTTACTTATGAATCCATTGGAAACAATGAGTTTTTTTGGATGCGATGCTATAATATGAAAGTGAATGCGATGTCTGAAGTTACAGGCTCATGGCTATTGCTGTGAGTTGTTGACAATAAGATATACAGGAGGTTACATTGATGAAAATTACAGTAGATTCGATCATCAGCGATCATGATCCGCTGATCCGGACAAAAAGCGAACCTGTGTCTTTGCCTCTTTCTAGCGAAGATCGAAAATTGTTAGAGGCGATGCTTACCTATGTGCGGGATTCGCAGGATGATGAAAAAGCGGAGGCGGAAAATTTGCAGCCGGCTGTCGGGATCGCGGCGATCCAAGTTGGCGTGCCTAAAAACATGATCGCGGTCGTCGTGCCGGATCCAAACAATGAGGAAGAAAATATTGAATTCGCGCTCGTGAATCCAAAGATCATTTCGGAATCGGTGCAGAACTCGTATTTAGAGCATGGCGAAGGGTGTCTTTCGGTCAAAGAAGAGCATCAAGGCTATTCGTATCGGCATGCGCGGATCAAGGTGAGAGCGTATGATCTTTTGCGGGATGAGTCGATCGTGATCAGCGCGTCTGGTTTTTTGGCGATCTGCCTCCAGCACGAGATCGATCATTTATCGGGGATCTTATATTATGATCGAATTCATAAGAATGATCCGTTCTTGAGCGATCCAGAAGCAGAAGTCTATTGAAGCTTCTGTTTTTTTTATGGTTTTAATGTATAATATGAATAGGTTTTTTGCTTAGAAAGAGGTCTTAAATGCCAAAACAATCAAATCAACATTCGGGGCATTTGACAAACAAGAAGACATATCATAATAAAAACCAAGTTCAAAAAGGCGACACGCTCATTTACGCGTTGGGTGGTCTTGGCGAAGTTGGTAAAAATATGTATTGCTATGAGTATGAAAACGAAATATGTATCGTCGATTGTGGGGTCTTGTTCCCTGGCGATGAACTTCTTGGGGTCGATTATGTGATCCCCGATTATCACCATTTGATCCGTATGAATAAGAAGCGGAAATTTCTCGTGATCACGCATGGTCACGAAGATCATATTGGTGGTATTCCATTTTTGCTCAAGCAAGTTCAGATCGACGCGATCTATGCTCCTCGGTTTGCCAAAGCGCTCATTCTAAAAAAATTAAGTGAACACAAAGGATTGGAAAAAGTTCCGATCATTGAGATCAATGAGGATTCTTCCATTAAGACTCGTTATTTTACGGTGGGCTTCTTTAATACGATCCACTCGATCCCGGATTCTTTAGGGGTCTTGATCACGACGCCAAATGGTTCGATCGTCCATACTGGCGATTTCAAGTTTGACTTGACGCCGATCGGCACGAATGCCGATTATCAAAAAATGGCGTATATTGGCGTGATGCAGCCAGATCTTTTAATGTCGGATTCGACGAATTCAGGGGTTGAGGAATTCTCTATTTCGGAAAAGGATGTCGCCAATGAGTTGTTGGAGATCATGCGCAACGCCAAGCATCGGATCATTATCGCGACGTTCGCTTCTAATGTCTATCGTGTGAATCAAATCATCGAGGCGGCTTTGAAATGTCATCGTAAAGTGGCTGTCTTTGGAAGAAGCATGGAGAATGTCGTGGATATCGGGCGTAAGATGGGTGTGATCAAGATCAAGAATTCGGATCTTCTTTCCCCAGACCAGCTTGCGCATACGCCAGATTCGGAGGTTTGTATTTTATGTACAGGTTCTCAAGGCGAGCCTTTGGCGGCTTTGTCTCGGATCGCTTCGGGCACGCATCGGCATATTCATTTGAAGCCAAGCGATACGGTCGTCTTCTCGTCTAATCCGATTCCTGGCAATACGGCTAGTGTCAACAAGATCATCGATAAGCTGTTCCGTTCTGGGGCGACGGTTTTGTCGCGTTCGGTCTTGACGAACCTGCATACGACGGGGCATGCTTCGCGTGAAGAGCAAAAGCTCATGCTTCAGTTGATCAAGCCTCGTTATTTTATGCCGATCCATGGCGAGTTCAAGATGCTCATGCAGCATCGGCAAACCGCTATCGATACGGGAATGGATCCGAATAAGATCTTCGTGTGCGCGAATGGAGATATTTTGATCTTGCGCAATCATGAGGTGCTTCAAAGCGACTGGCGTTATCAAGGCGATGATATCTATGTCGATGGAAACGATATTACGGGTCTTTCGACGGCTGTGTTGAAGGATCGTCGTATTTTGGCGGACAATGGTCTTGTGGCGGTCGTGATCGCGATCGATTCGAAGGAAAACAAGATCTTATCGCGTCCGATCATCGTTTCGCGCGGTTTCGTCTTTATTAAAGATTCGCAATCGCTAATCAAGGAGGCTGAATTTATCGTGAACGCTTCTTTGCAGGAAAAGATGAAGGAGAAAACGACGTTCTCGGAGATCAAGAATTGTATTCGTTCGACGCTTGAGCCTTTCTTGTATAAGAAGACGAAGCGAAATCCGATCGTCATCCCTGTGATCTTGAATTCAAAGCAGACGATGGAAGAGCTGACGAAAAAGCGGACGGCGCATGCGCGTTCCAAACGTCCGATCCATACAAAAAAAGAGCATATTGAAAGAGAAGAAAAATAATTCTTCTCTTTTTTATGATAAAATTTGGTGTATGACGAAACTACAGAAGATTTTATTTGTGATCGTTGCGTGCTTGAGCGTGTGTATGATGACGATTTGTTTCTCTTTGTATCGCGCGATCTATGTCGATCCCAATGAAGTGGTGATCCAATATAAAATGATCAAAGAAAAGAAAATCCCCGATGAAATGAAGGATGTTTCGATCGCGTATTTTACGGATCTAGAATATGGCGCTTTTGAAAATAAAGGGCGGGTGGATCGTTTGTTCAAAAAGCTGAACGATCTGCATGCGGATATTTTTATTTTTGGCGGCGATCTGCTTGCGGAAAATTATACGGTGAGCGAGGAAGCGAAAGCGGATATGATTGCCCGCCTTTCGGCGATCGACGCGCCGTTGGGAAAATTCGCGGTCCTTGGCGAACAAGATCTGATCAATGAAGAGCGCTTGCAGCAGGTGAATGATATTTATCATCAGGCGCAGTTCGAAGTTTTGAACAACACGAATCGGCTGATCACGAATCGATCTTCGCAAGGGATCGAGCTGATCGGATTGTATCCGGATCCAAATATGGAGCAGGCTTTGACGGGGATTGGGGATCAAACCTATAATTTATTAGTTTCTCATTATGCCGATCCTTTTTTAGATGATTCTTTGAAGGGGCATAGTATTTCGTTGGGGATCGCGGGCAATTCGCATGGGACCCAGATCATGTATCCGATTTATGGTGGCTATCGTAAATGGCCTGGCAATGAAAAGCTCAATCGGGCGGATGGTGCCAAGCTTTCTTTTCCTTATATGATTTCGAGTGGTACGGGGTGTATCAAAGTCAATGCGCGGCTCAATTCGAAGCCGGAAATCATTTATCTTGTTTTTTCTCGTTGATCTTCTTTTTTAACCAGCTTGGCTGGTTTATTTTTTTTATCTATTTTTCTTTTTTTATGGTATGATGTTCGTGTCAAGACAGGGGCGCCGAAAGGCTGAGATGCGTATGCGGTCCCTTCGACCTGATCTAGATAATACTAGCGTAGGGAGTCTCTATTTTTTTCCTACGCCTCGTAAACGGAGGTGTTTTTTTATGAAAAATCTATCGGTCAGAGAATTGGTGTTAATGGCGTTTTATGTGGCTTTGTTCATGGTGTTGGATACTTTTGTCAACGCGCTTCCTCTTTTTCAGATGCCTAATGGCGGCAGCTTGGGGATCTCGACGATCGCCTTGTTGATGGCAAGCTATCAGCTTGGCTGGAAGAAAGGGCTTGTGGTATCGATCTTGAGCGTGTTCGCTCAATTTGTGACAGGTCCAATGTACACGCCGAATTTGTTAGGTTTTTTACTGGATTACTTTATTGGCTTTAGCGTGTATGGTTTGGCGTGCTTGTTTCCTAATTTTGGGTATTTTTATTCGGGTGTGCTGATCACAAATTTGATTCGTTTTGTTTCGAGCACGATCAGCGGGATCGTTTGTTGGGAAACGCCATTGTGGGCTTCGATCACTTACAACGCTTCCTATATGTTGCCAACTCTGATCCTTGGTTTGGTTTTGGTTCCTTTATTGTATAAAGCTTTGGAGCCTGTATTGAAGAAAACGTTGAAAGCTTGAGTGGATCTCAAGCTTTTTTGCATCAAAAAAAGACCCTTTCGGGTCTTCGAATTTGGAAAGTGTTTTCCGACAGTCTATATTCGAATTGAAACGAAAACTGCAAGTTCCATTTTCTAAGCTGGCGCAAACATCCCCGTTATTAAATCCACGATTTCCCCTTATTGATTCCAATTCGATCTATATTTTTAATACACCAAGAACTCCCATGTCCAAATTAAAATCCACTCAATATTATTTAGGTAGACTGTCTTTGAAGGGCTTAATCTTAGAATTTAATCGTTTCGCTGTCTAGCTCTGTTAATAAACTACCATTTATATAGAGTATTCGCAATCCATAAGCCCCCTTATTTGTTATAGGTGTTATATAACTTTTATACAAGCAAACGGTCTTGTAGTGTGGTGATATCTTCTTGGCTGAGTTCGAGCGCTTCTTTCAAATAGCGATCGACGCTTCCGTAGGCGTCTTTGATGTTTTCATAGGCGATGTCTAGGTATTTCTTTTTGGCTTCGCACCAGGCATCGACTCCTTCTTTCCATTCGGGGTGTTTTTCGCACTTCAGCAGCAAGTCTTCTTTTTGCCCTTTTAAATATAAGGAGCTTTGTTCATAGTCTTTGTAGATGTCTTCTTTGGATACGCCTAGAGCGCTCAAGATCAGCATCGCGCCAATGCCGGTTCGATCTTTTCCTTGGGTGCAATGCCAGAGAAAGGCGCCTTCTTCGTGGTCGAGCAAGATCCGAAACAGCTTCTTATAGCAATTGATTCCTTGTTTGCTGACGACAAGATCTTCATAGAGTTTTTCCATGAGTTCTTTTGCTTCAAAGAGCGTGCCTGTGATGCCTTTTGCTTTTAGATCGTGCTGCAAAAGATCGAGTTCAGATAATTCTCGGGCTGTATCGTCATAATGCATGACGGGAAGCATGATCGGATCGGGTTGCAAAAGTCTTTCCGCTTCGGAGCGAAGGTCAACAATTGTTTTAAGATCGTATTCATTTAAGAGCGTTTTCTTGTCTTCTTTGGATGCTTTATGGAGTTCTCCGGAACGAATCAGCTTTTTTGGCAGGATAAAGCGTCCATCGGTAGTTTGCATGCCGCCATAATCGCGCGTATTGGGAAGAGAGCGAAGGCCAATGCGATGTCCTTTCAATGCGCCTGTATAGATCGATGGATTGCTTTTTTGAAGGGCTTCGTAAATCGAATCGACTTTATCTTTGTTGATTTCAAAGACATAGATATGGTGTTCTTTGCTGATAAGATAGAGTCCATTTTGATGATAGAACGCCCAGATGAGATCGGCTACTTGCAGTTGTTCTTTCTTTCCGTTATTTATATAGGTGATTCTTTCTAAAGAATGTTCTAAAGCCATACGATCCTCCCATTTAAATCGGTTATATTATACGCACTTGCTTAAAAAAAAGAAAAAGCCTTGCTTGATAAAGAAAGAAGAAGGACGCTTGATTTATCAAGGTCAAATTAATTTACTCTTATAATCCTTTATTTTAGAATGTTGACATTCAATAGGAGGTATTCACCATGAACAAAAAAGATTTTGAAGCCAACTTGAAAAAAGCGATTGGCCAAACAGAGTATGGAGATGAAGTCGTTGCCGATCTTGTAGAGCATTATGAATCCACTGGAAAATACGCTCAAAACAGTAAAGACCGCATCGATGATCGCATTGGTTCTTTAAAGGGCTGGGAAAAACGCCATAAAGAAAACGGCGATGAAAAAGCCGCTCAAGTAGAAGCCGATAAAATCGCTTTGTTGGAAAAAGCCTTAAAAGTCGTAGAAGACATGGAAAAATAAGGGATCGTTTGATCTAAACCAGCCTCGTGCTGGTTTTTTTATTAAAAAAAGACGTCAACTCAAGGAATGACGTCTAGAAAGAAACATGAAATTGATTATTTTTCTTTTTTTTACTACGCGTTCGTGATCGATTCACCGCCATCGTCTGGATTGACTTCGACTTTCATCACAAAATCGGATTTTGGCGCGTGACATAGTGGACATACAAAATCGTATGGAAGGTCTTCAAAGCTTGTTCCTGGTTCGATTCCTTTTGCTGGCAATCCTAATTTTGGATCATACATCCATCCACATACTGTGCATACCCAAACATCGGTCTTTGGTTCTAATTGAACTGCCGTATCGAATGCTTCCATCGCTTCAAGATCTTCTTTTGAATTGTCTTTGATGATTTTATCTTCTGCCATATTCTTATTCTCCTTTGTTCTATTTCTATTGTAGAAAGTTTTTAAGAAAAACGCATGATAGATGCTTAAGGATTCTAAATAGAAGCCGCCAAGCTAGGAGAGAAGAATCGTTGAAAATGATGAGTAAAAATGGCTACATCGACTGTCTGCAAAGAACTTGGGATGAACATGACTCCTACATTTACTGTCTATGCAGGTCGGCTGGGCTAAAAGCAACGTTTACCATTTAAAGTATTTGTTGATCCCTTTGCGCATTTCGGTAAAACCAGACTTCAAATACATTTCACAAACAGGACAGGATCATTCTGACCCGTTCAAGATCCGCGTGATTGTGGATATAAATCTTGCCTTTGGAAGAATTGATCAGACTGCCTGCTTTTCTTTTTGAAAAAGGAATCTCCGTAAATACAAGAGCAGTGGTGTTCAATATAGGGTAGCCACCTCCTATTTTCGAATTAAAAAATCGACCGGGGATAGGCCGATTCTTTTGAAGATCTTTTCATTTGCTATGGTCAAATTTTTCCTGATACTCATCAAGGGTATACATTTTCTGATCATCTATACTTTGGGTATTTTGAAAGGAACGAAAATAACCTGCTAAGATTCCCACGATAATCAGGATGAAAATAAGAATAGCAAAAATATGCTTTTTAGTTTTCATTGATTAAATTTATCTTATTTATTAGAGAAGTACGATTTATTGAGGATAAAATACAGCTGAACCGCTTTGTTGAAAATATCCATTTGAGAATGTAGCATAAACAACAATTCGGTCTCCCGAGAAAGATAGACTTGAGTCTACGCAAGGCCATCCGTTATAAGCAGATGGATGACCTAAGTAACACTTATCATATACGAATTGTGGTCTTCCACCAATTATTGCGGTTTCTGCATCGAGTGTAACTGTACCAAGTTGATTGCCGCTCGCATCATAGATATAGGAAGTATAGCGTAAATAACTCAATGGTGCGAGACCTAAATCCAAAGATGAATAGTCAGGCAAGATTATTTCATTGGAAGACATATCCTGAGAAAATGTTTTCATATATTCATCCAATGAATACATTCTCGTGTCTTCATTATATGGTTCTGCGTTTGTGGAAGTTTCCGGATTATCTGAAACTTCAGGATCTACCCTTTCGGTTGCAAAAATATGTTCGGAACTAAGAGAAACACAAAAAATAGTAGTTATGATTATTTGACTTATTTTTTTATAGTATTCATAATAGCTTTCCTTTTCTAACTATGGATCTCTGAAACCGGTATGAGAGATTTTCTGTTATCCAAATAATTATTTGTTAAATCTATTATAAATGACTATTTATTTATATCCAGCAATCAGGAACAACAGGTACTTATTTTACTTAACAGGTTGTAAATCGCTCAATAACAATTCTATTTTTTCTTTTTTATACTCTTCCAGTTTTTGATGCTGTATTTTTAAATGATATTTAGAAGCAAAATTATCATCAAAATCACAATCGAAGTTTTGAGTGGATAACGGAATGAAGCATTCAATTTTACGAAAAGATTTGTTGCGTTTACAAGTGATAATAATTGATTGATCTGTTTTAGTAATTCGTTTTTCTGCGCAATGAAGGAGATTATCAATCAAATGATAAAAAAAATCATATTGTTCCGATAAATTCATAAATTCAAAATCATTGATCGAAATTGTCGTTCTTAATTGAAATCCTGCCTGATGAATTCGAGGATGGAATTGCGTAATGATCGCATTGAAAACGTTTGATTCGGTAAGAATTCCATTAAATTCCTGAAATGTATTTTGTGCCAAGGATTCTAGTGTAGATATTGCTTCGCGTTCATTCCCTTCTTTTATTAAAGAGACAATTTTATTCTCTTTTTGTAAAAGTTCATGAACAAATGACATGTTTAATTTATGTTGCTGATTTAAAAATTCTATTTGATTTAGTAACTGTTTTTCTTTTTCCTTTTGAATTCCAAGTTCGGTTTCAATTTCCATTACAGATGTAAGTTTAGAGTGCAAAAAGGACAAGATGAAATTGGACACGACAAAAATGAGAAACAGTGCGATAACTATGCGTTGTGATTCCAGTACTTTGAAATAATCTTCTGCGTTTAAAAATAAAGCAAAAATAGAGAGTGGAAGAAATATAAAAATCCAGCTATAAGAAGGAAGCACTTTTTGATCAAACAACTGGAAAGTATGGACCAGTATTTTTATAAAACCCCAAAGAGTAAGAATCGCCAAAGCGAGCGTCAAAAAATATACATTCGTATATACCTCGTTTTGTGCATTAAAAGACATCTCGAATATAGATAATAATCCACCAATATATTTTGTAATACTTGCGATTGAAAAAAAGCAAAAAGCAATAGGAACAACTTTTGACCATGGAAGTTTAAACAGAAAGCGGTATAAGGCAATCGAAGCAAAAAAAACCAAGATTTCGTTCCAGGAGCTAAACATAGGAATATTTCCCAAATTCAAGAATAACCACAACCCTATAAGAAACAATCTGTTCTTTTTTATAGAAATGCTTGCGGATATAATTTCTTTTCCTATATAAAAAGCTATGACTAGATAAATAGTGTTGAACAAAAATAAAAATATCATTCGTAATCCTCGCATTGTAAATAGTTGATATAGTTCTGCAAAAAGCTTTTTCGATAATGGCGCGAAACCGGAACGGTTTGTCCATTGTGTAAATAAATGTCCTGTTTACCAATTGTTTGGATTGCTTTGAAATTGACAACAACAGACTTATGGGATTGATCAAAAGGCTGTTCTTTTAGTATTTCGATCCACTCGGATAATGAATGCTTCACGATACCTGATTTTCCGTTTTCTAATGTGATCTGTGTTTTTCGATTATATGCTTCAATAAAAAGAATCTGATGATAAAAAATCTTTCCTGGCTGAATTGTTCTTTCATAAAATCCCTGCTGATTTTTAAAATAATCATTCATGATCGAATCCATTTCGATAAAAAATTCAATTTTTTCTATCGGCTTAAGTAAATAACGACAAGCGTTGATTTTATATCCGGCAATTAGATAATCCTGAAAAGCAGATGTGATAATGATCCTAATGCGACAATTCATTGTTTTGATCTGCATCCCTATATCAATTCCGTTTTCGTCATCTAATTCAACATCCAGAAATAAGAGATCACAATCCTGAATTGAACGGAATACTTCATTTGAATGATGACAAATCTTTATGTCTTGAATCACAAGTTGTCTATACTCGCAATACTCGTTAAGTAAATGGGATAGATGATGAATATCATCAGGATTGTTATCACAGATTAATATTTTCATATTTTAAGCCCTTTCTAATTTTTGTTTATTATTAGAGTAACAAATATTAGACAGAATGAAAAGCTACGTCTTAGGAATAAAAACAACCTCTCATGCATAGGGTATAAATATGAAATGCCAGAAAATCATGCGATCAACTGGCACATTTCCTGATGAGAATGTTTTTTAGCGACCCAGATTTTTAGGGGATTCTTTCATAATCAGTATAGCTTTTATTTTGCGTACTTAATACAGCCACCGCGTTCTCTGCTCCTTGATTTACATCCGAAAGAATATCCTCATCTCTCCAATCAGCGGGATAAATATACGCTCTTTCGCCATCAAAATAAACCATTTCTTTTTCAATATCCGCTGGTGTTTCCAAATCAAAACATTGTTCTATCGTCCGTGGCACTAAAGCCATATCATACCGGAATCCATATCCTTGACGCGTGACATCATAGGTGCCATACGAAGCCACCTTTTCATCCTCGTCAACCATCAAAAACGTCACGATCCCATACCCTTTCGCGTTATAGTGGACTTCACTAAAATAATCTTTCGACTGAATATCCTGCGCTATCTCTTTCGAAAACTCGATCGTAGGAACACCGATAAAATTTGTTCCCTCATAAGAAACACCAAACTCGTTTTCCATATTTTCAAGTAAAAGATCGAAGTGCTCAAATGCCTCCTTCATCAAGGGAAGCTCGTCATAATCGACCTCATTTCCATGGATCGTCAAAGACCCTTCCTTGGTATCCGTACGATCAAACACGCCATTCAGATACTCATACACCCGATAAATCGTCTTAAATTGTTCAGCTTTATAGTCGGTGGAGCGCAACACAAATTCTTTCTCCGCCTTTAAATTGTCTCCATCGAATTCGCTGACCTCATACACGAATTCAACCGCTTTATCCTTTGAGGAATCTTCATTCATGCTCAAGCTCGTTTTCGTCTGGCGATCGTTTTCGTCTTCTGCATATTGGATCAAAAGACCAGGATATTCCGCCTCCACTGCATTCTTTCGATCCTGCAAGACGATCTTCCAAGAGGCGTCCTCAAATTTAAGCCCACCGATTTTCTTGGCAAGAATATCATACGTTTCTTTCCAAAAATCAAAGTCATCGTGCACCACTTCTTTTTTATTCGGAACAAAAATGATCAAGCAGCCAACAACGAAAACTATCATGATCGTCCATACGATCCATTTTTTTGATTTCTTCATATTCATCCTTTCTATCTCTTCTATTCTTGAAAAAAGCCATGCATCATTGAGCATGACTTTCCATTTTACAGGCTCGCTAAGACCAATGCGATCATAAGCAGACCAAGAATGACCGTTTTTTCGGCCGTAGTTCCCTTTTTTTCTGTCAATCTTTCCATAATGTACCTTTCTTGTAAGCGCTTGTTTTACAAATTATAGCACATATCCGAAAAGATTGATTCATTTTTTTATAATTATGTTTTTTTATTTTCTTGCTTCGATACAACGGTCAATAAAATCGATCAAAAAATCGATCGTTTCGTCCACCCCAAGCGTCGAAGACTCGATACACAAATCATAATACCGAGAATCATCCCATTTATTGTCGCAATAGTAATTATGATACATCTTGCGATTGCGATCCGTTTTTTTTGGTCAGCGCATACGCCTCTTTTTCATCGAGTTCAAACTCTTGCATCGTCCGCTCGATCCGCAAATCCATGCTCGCGTTCACAAAAATCGAAATCGGATCATATTCTTTCAAAATGCTTTCCCCACAATGACCAAGAACGATAAACGATTCTTTGACCCTCGCCTTCTCGCGCAAAAAGTCAAACTCCTTCATCGCGATATTGTCGATATTCGAATTCGTCAACCCCCGAACCGTTCGAGAACGGATCATCCAACGAGGCGCCTCATCGTATTGATTGATCCGGTCGATATCATAACTCTCATCGATCCCGATCTCGCTCAACATATTTTGATCATACAACGGCACATCATAATGGGCAGCCAATGCCCGCGAAATATCCCGACCCCCACTACCAAACTCTCTTGAAATCGTTATAATCATAGTCTCTTCCCTCTACACATACCGCACAAAAATACAAACCATCGAAATCATGACCACAAGCAACGTCGCCGTCACACAATATCTACAATATTTTCCCCATGAGATCGGATAACCCGCCTTCATCGCCACAGCCGTGCCCACCACATTGGCGCTTGCGCCAATCGGCGTGGCAGAACCACCAACATCCGTACCCATCGACAACGTCCAAGCCAATGTCGTCAAAGGAACCGATTGACTTTGCGCCAACATCCGAATGATCGGAATCATCGTCGCCGCAAACGGAATATTATCAACGACCGCGCTAGCCACAGCAGAAACCCATAAAATGACCAAAACCATCAAATAAATATTTCCATTCGACCAATTTGCAATCCATTCCGCCACGATTTCTAGAACACCCGTTTCTTCCAAACCGCCAACGACCACGAACAACCCCACAAAAAACAACAACGTCTTATAGTCGACTTGTTTCAGCAAATCTTTCGCCTGAGAGCCTGCGCAAACTAATGTGAGCAAAGCGATGAACACACCAATAAAAGCGACCGTCAAATGCGTATACGCATGCGAAACAAGCAAAACGATCGCAAGCAAAAAAATCAAAGTCGATTGAATAAAACACATCCTATTCAAGATCGCTTGAGATGGATCTGGAAAAGAGTCGATCTGTTCTAAATACGCTTCGCTCTTTTTTAATTTCTTCGCAAAACAAAACCAAAAGTAGAGTACGACAAAGAACAGCGAAATTCCAGCGATCATCCCCGTATTGTTTATAAAATCAGAAAAAGAATAGCCTAAAGCCGTTCCGATAATAATGTTAGGCGGATCGCCGCACATCGTCGCCGCACCCCCAAGATTCGCGCAAAAGATCTCCGCCAAGATCACAGGAACCGGATCAAATTTCAAAAGCTGCGCCAACTCGACAGTCACAGCCGCCAAAAACAAGATCACCGTGATACTATCGATAAACATCGCCAAGATGGCAGACATGATCATAAAAACAAAAAAAAATCCTTGTCGAACGATACTTGACGAGTTTCGCAAACCGCAAACAAAGCGAACGAAAGAAACCAGCCGAAGCTATCCCTTCCACCATGATCATCATTCCCGCAATGAATAAGATCGTCGCCCAGTTGATTCCTGAAGAAGACTTGGCACTTTCAGATGCCGAATACCAGAAATCTAAAGTAAAGATATTTTGAATGTTTAGCGTATACCATGCCGCCTGCCACGAGCGCAAACAAAAGCCAAACACGATCACCAAGACAGCCTCCCCACACCCTAAAGTAACGATGTGACGTTCAAACTTTTCCGTGATCACAAGGATAAACATGAACACAAAAAATAAAGCCTGCGACCCATGGCGCCAATGCTGCCAAACCCATAATCTTTCCTTCCTTCTTAATTACCACTTTATTTTAATTCTTTTTTAGAAAGTCTTAAGCCATTTTTTACCACAATAAAAGACCTGCTAAAAGAGCAGGCCTGCATTACTCGACAATTGGATCCGTGAGCGCTTCATGGATCTCTTGTTTTTCAACTTTTGTTTCTCCATGATGCGTAAAATCAGGATCATCTGGTTTATGTTTATATACGATCTTCAACAAGATCGGCGTGATGACCGTCGTGAATACGACACAAAGCAAAATCGGAGTGACAAAGAACTCGTTCAAGATCCCCAAGCTCATCCCTTTATCCGCAATGATCAAGGCGACCTCGCCACGAGAAATCATCCCGCATCCGATACGCAATGCCTGCGTAGGAGAATATCGACAAATCAGCGCGCCAAGACCACAACCAACGATCTTGGTCAAAACAGCCGCTACACACAAAATCAAAACAAGACCCAACATCGTCCACGAAGCTTGGATCGGCTCAAGCTTGAGCCCGATACTCGCAAAGAAGATCGGTGTGATCAACATATACGATAAAGTCCCGATCCGCTTCGTGACATATTCACATTGCGCCGTTCCAGAAATGATCAGACCACCAACAAAGCTTCCTGTAATATCAGCGACACCAAAGAACTCTTCCGCACAATACGCCATGATCAAAGCGAACGCGAACGATACGATCGAATACCGTTGGAGACCATGATTTGGATCATGACTAAACCACCATTTGAACACTTTATGCATTGCGATACCGACCACGATCGAGAACACAAAAAAGCCTAGGATCTTGAGCATGACCGTGC
This sequence comes from Dubosiella newyorkensis, assembly GCF_001945605.1. Classification (GTDB taxonomy): domain Bacteria; phylum Bacillota_I; class Bacilli_A; order Erysipelotrichales; family Erysipelotrichaceae; genus Dubosiella; species Dubosiella newyorkensis. The sequence continues at coordinate 31,734 of NZ_MPKA01000139.1, read as the reverse complement.
TGATCACGACAGAACTATCCGCCAAGGCGGTGACGAGCGTCAAGCAAATGATTCCAAGAACATCATCGATCACAGCAGCCGCCAAAATAACATTGCCACTCTCCGTAGACATGCAATGCATTTCCTTCAGCGTCTCGACTGTGATGCCGACACTTGTCGCGGTAAAGATGACACCAATAAACAAGTTTTCGATCCATGCAGAAGGTCCGACATTATAGATCATGCCGATCAAATATCCAACACTCAATGGAACAAAAACACCCAAAGTAGCGATCAGAAAGGCTTTCAACCCTGCTTTTTTTAAATCCGTGATGCTCGTTTCAAGACCAGCAGAAAACATCAGGACGATGACGCCAATTTCAGAAAGAGCAGAAATCAAATTGCTCGGTTCTACGATATGAAGAACCGCAGGCCCTAATACGATGCCCGCGATCAGAGCGCCCACGACACTTGGCATCCTCAATTTTTTCGAGAAGATCCCAAATGCTTTGGTGAACAACAAGATAATCGCAATATCGAGAAGATAACGGTAGCTTTCCATACTTTTCCTCCAATATTTACTTATTCTTTTCCATTAAACCACTAAAATATGTTTTTTGCTTGTCAATTGCAAAAAAAAAGAGGCTTTTCGAGCCTCTTAGAAAATTTTATTCTTATTTGAATAAGTTGTAGAACGCTTTCAATCCTGGATAACGAGCGATCGCAGTGGCTCCGCGTTTGTCGAGTTCGTCCTCGATACGGATCAAGCGATTGTATTTCGCGATACGGTCTGTTCTAGAAAGCGAACCAGTTTTGATTTGACCAGCGTTCAAACCAACAGCGATGTCGGCGATCGTTGTATCTTCTGTTTCACCCGAACGATGAGATACGATGCAAGTGTAGTTGTGTTCTTTCGCCAACTGCATCGCGTCGAATGTTTCTGTCAAAGTACCGATCTGGTTGACTTTGATCAAGATCGCGTTCGCGATACCTTTTTCGATACCTTCCGCAAGGATCGCAGGGTTCGTTACGAACAAGTCGTCACCAACCAATTGAACTTTCTTACCAAGACGGTCTGTCAATTTCTTCCAGCCTTCCCAGTCGCGTTCGCCAAGTCCATCTTCGATCGAGATGATTGGATATTTGTTGATCCATTCTTCGTACATATCGATCATTTCATCGCTTGTCTTGTTGCCTTGTCCGGATTTCTTCAATTCGTACATTCCAGTTTCATGATTATGGAATTCAGAAGCGGCAACGTCCATCGCGATCATGAGATCTTTTCCTGGTTCATAACCAGCCGCTTTCATCGCTTCTACAAGAAGTTCAAGTGGTTCTTCGTTTCCGTCTTTGCAGCTAGGAGCGAATCCACCTTCGTCACCAACGTTTGTATTATATCCTTTGTCTTTCAATACTTTCTTCAAAGCATGGAAAGTTTCGGCAGCCATACGTACAGCTTCCTTTTCGTTTTTAGCGCCAACAGGCATGATCATGAATTCTTGGAAATCAACTGTCGAATCCGCATGCGAACCACCGTTGATTACGTTGCACATAGGCACAGGAAGCGTGTTTCCGTTGAATCCGCCAAAGTAGTTGAACAAAGGCATTCCATAGAAATCAGCCGCAGCAAGCGCGCAAGCCATAGAAACACCTAAAGTCGCGTTGGCACCCAAGTTTTTCTTGAATGGAGTTCCATCAAGATCCAACATCGTTTTATCGATCAAGTTTTGGTCTCTAACATCCAAACCGATAACAGCTGGTGCGATGATCGTGTTTACATTATTGACCGCTTTTGACGTTCCCTTGCCACCATAACGGTTTTTATCTCCGTCACGAAGCTCCAACGCTTCTCTTTCACCAGTACTTGCCCCACTAGGCACCATAGCGCGTCCATAAGCGCCAGATTCGGTTGTAACTTCAACTTCAACCGTTGGATTTCCACGAGAATCTAAGACTTCACGTGCATATACATCCACAATAATAGGCATATTAAAATATCCTCCTCTTAGCCTTAAGCTACTAAAATTCTAACACTATGACCCCTTGTTTTCAATGTTTTTTAGAATGTCAAGCGCTTTCATTCAAGGCCGATCTCATCGGATAAGCGCCTCAAAATCGAGTCGATCGTTTTCTTAGACTCATCCACAAAAATACATAAATACGAGTCGATTCCTCTTTTTCTCAAAGAAGGAAGCCAATCAAAACGATCCTCCACTTCCCGTGAAAAGATCCGCATATTGCACGCCGAATCTCCCAATAAAGAATACGTTCGCCTGTCTTTTCCTTTCAACAGATAGTTATGCTCGTGGCATAACCGACACCCTATGCGCTTTCCATCGCTCAAAAGCGTATTGATCGGACAATGCTTCATCAACATCAGCCGCCTCTTTTGATAGAGACAAGGAACGATCGGAGGAATTTGATGATAGCGCGCCCTAAAGCCATCGATCATTTCAAGAAGCTGCTCTTTGCTCAATTCGTCGCTGACACCAATTTTCTCATACCCAAGCTCTATAAGCGCCGCGATCGCGTACGAATTCGAAACATTCATATTGAAAATGATAGGCCCCTTGCCCAAATGGCGGACCACGAATCCTTCATCCTCTGTAATACGGGCAAGCTTCTTGGCGCCAGACACATGCTCCGCGATCCATACGACATCCTCTTTTCCTTTTTGGTGCTCCTCTTCGATCTGGGCGAAGATCATTGGCGCATCTTGGATCGTGAAAGAATACGTGTACGGCCGCTCTTTTTCGATCGTAAAGCGCAAATGCGCCTCTTTTAAAGCGTCCAATCCTTCTTTTCGAAGAGCGTTCATCGCCTTGAGAGAAAAGAACACATCATCCGCCACATCGTATTCGATGCGGGAAAACCTAGCCCATGAAGTGTTGGTCTTCCGCATTTGTTTCTCGATCGTTTGTGGATCGCTCGCCTTCGATTTTGCCAATTGCGCCATTTCCTGGCTTTGAACTCGAACTGTATGCTTCCCATCGCTCAATTCGAGCACAAGAGGATGACCAACCCCTTGGCAAGATACTTTTCCAACAATCTCGATCTGACGATGATAGCTTTTCAAGATGGATTTGACCTCATCTTGAAGATTGGCGTCCACCGTCTTTTTGACATGGTTTCCTACTTTGACATGAAGTGGACCATCGATCGTGATCGTTTGATTTTTAAGAGCGCTATTTACAAGTTTTCCTTGCTTATTATAAATATAGTTGACATGACATCCTTCGCTCCAATTTTCCTTTTCAAAGCGGATCCCATCGTTTTGATGCAGATCTTCGATCAAACGAATCGTGATCTTTTTTCCTTTTACAGCAATTACTGTGCCGACCTTGATTCCGTGATGATTGCTCGCCTGCATTTCCATGAGCTCTTTACCGGTTTGATGGAACGCATGCCCCTTTGTGAATGTTCGATTGAAAGTGACTTCAAGCTTTTGATCGTCTTCTTTTGTGATCGTCTCGTGTTCGAGCGCCTTTTTGGTCGCCTTCACCGTCTCGTACACATATTCGGGCGATTTCATCCGTCCTTCGATCTTTAAAGAAGCCACCCCGATTTTTTGAAGCGCTTCTAGATCGTGGATCAATGAAAGGTCTTTTGGCGAGATCAAAAAAGAAGGGACATTCTTTTTCTCCTTCCCATCTTCTAGAAGGGTATACGACATCCTACATGGCTGGGCGCACTGGCCGCGATTGCCGCTTCTTCCATATTCAAGCGCCGAAAATTGACATTGTCCCGAATAGGAGATGCATAAGGCGCCATGAATAAAGACTTCGATCTCAATTCCAGTTTGTACGCACGCTTTGATTTGTTCGATCGTGCACTCCCTAGCTAGAACGACTCGAGAGACCCCTAGTTTTTTAAGCTGTTCGATCTGTTCAGGGGTCGATACAGAAAGCTGCGTCGAAGCGTGCAGTTCAAGAGCAGGAAGTCGATGATGCAATAGGTGCAACAAGCCAAGATCCTGAATGATCAAAGCGTCCACATTCATTTCATAGAGCGCTTTGGCTTGCTCGTACGCCTCTTCGATCTCATCTTCAAATAAGATCGTATTCATCGTGATATAGACTTTCACATTCATTAAATGCGCGCGCTCGATGATCTCCTTTGTTTCTTCCAATGTAAATCGGTTGGCGTACGCTCGCGCTCCAAATTGAGGCAAGCCAAAATAGAGAGCATTCGCCCCCGCCGCAAAAGCGGCTTCAAGCGACTCACGACTGCCGACGGGCGCTAATATTTCTGGTTGCATGATATCCTCCTTGAAACAAAAAAGAAGCCGGCTAGCGGGCTTCATGTTCTTCATAATACTTTTGGATCGCCTCGAATGTTTCCTCCGAAATCACATGTTCGATGCGGCACGCATCTTCTTGGGCGATTTCTTTTGGAACGCCAATTTGCTGAAGCATTTCGGAAAAGAAGACATGTCGCCGATAGGTGCGTTTCGCGACCTCTTCTCCATGTTCGCTTAAATATAAGCATTTATTCTTATCCAATTGAATCAAGCCCTGCTCGTTCATGATCTTGACGGCATGCGAGACGCTTGGCTTCGAAAATCCTAAATAGCTCGCCACATCGACGCTCCGCACTTGAGCAAGCTGATTCGATAAGACAAGAATCGCTTCAAGATAATCTTCGAGCGATTCTCCAAGATGCTCTTTCATCTTTCCTTTTTTTTCTGTATTCATATTTCTAATTTTAGATAAGACTAACTTGAATGTCAAACAGGAAACTGTCACGAAAAAAGACCGATCACTCGGTCTTTCTCTTTCAATGAATAAACAAATTAAGCGATTGCTTTCAAAGCTTTTTCTACGATCGCGATCTTAGCGGCTTCTTCATCAGCTTTTGCTGCGTCGCCTTCTTCACGATGTTTCTTTTCCCAACCTTTAAGTGTTCCTAGACGATCATCAAGGCGGTCTTTAGCATTTTGCGCATATTTTCCTTCTTCACCGAAGTTTGCTACTAAATCAGCGATTACTTCATCACCATATGCAGATCCACCGATAGCGTCAGTCAATACTTTTTTGAATTCATCTTTTGTCATGATAATTACCTACATTCCAAACGTAAAGTCTTTGTGATCCTCGGCCTGGTTCTGGAATGCTTTAACCTTTCATTTTCAATGTTTTAATCTATAAATTCAGGTCTGAGTTGGGCTCTTGATGTGCCTTGTTACTTTACATTCTCATAATACAAATATAACAATCAAAAAGACAGTGAAATGCAACATAAAATTTACAACTTTTTTACCGCCCCGATTTTATCGTTCATTCCGTCCCTTAGTATTATAAAAAATAATACATTTTAATTTTTAGAGCGGTTTGCTTTCTTGAAAAGCCTTCAAAAGCATTCCCGCGTCTAGCATCGTTCGTTTCGTCTCGCTTTGAAAACAGAACAAGACATTATTGCTCGCTCCGCAACAATTGCAGTCCTCCACGATCTCGAATACTCCTTCTTGTTCTTTCCAAAGAAATTTCTTTCCTTCATTTTTTTGACACAAAACGATCGCTTGTTGTTCTTGGTCCATAAAAACACCCTTTTTTAGAATACCGAAAAAAAGAAAAGAAGCGAAATCTTTCGCTCCTAATGTTTCGCCCGTTCTGCCTCTCTCCAATTGTCTTGGTATTTGCCTAGTAGATCTGTGAACCGTTTGGTCGTTAAATGCGGACGTGTGATGGCGCTGCCGACCACGACACTATGCGCGCCTAAAAAGATACACTTCATAGCGTCCTCTGGCGTATAGATATGCCCTTCCATCATCACATACGCTTCGTCTTGAAAGTCTTTGCACATTTTAGCGAACATCCGCATATCGGGCTCTTCGATATGCGCCGTCTCTTTTGTATAGCCATATAATGTTGGCGCCACGATATCCGCCCCATTTTCAATGGCGCGTCTCGCCTCTTCATAATTTGAAACATCCGCGAAAACGATCGCTTCCGGGATCTCTTGCTTGACTTGCTTGATCAAATCCCATGCTGGCTTTCCTTCATGGGTGATTTGCGCCGTGCAATCTAACGCGATGATCTCGGCGCCCGCCTCCCAGATCGCTCTAACTTCCTTTATCGTCGGCGTGATGAATACATCCGTATCGTCATGCCAAACTTTCCAAAGACCGATCATCGGAAGTTCTGGCACTGCTTCTTTGATCTTCTTGATCTGTTCAGGCGAGTTAGCACGTATTCCCACAGCGCCGCCCCAGCGAGCGGCTTCGGCCATTTTCACGACCATATCTTCCGTATAGATCGGATCATCTTTTTGAACTTGGCAGCTCACGATCAATCCGCCCTTCATACTTTCTAAAATCGCTTTTTTTCTTGCGTCGGTTGTTTTCATACGTTCTCTTTCTTTCCTTTCTCTTCATAGACGATCACATTTTCTGGCCGTTCCTCTAGTGGACAGGTATCCATATAAATATCTTGAAACGAATCAAGCTGTGCCCACGAACAGATCGCGCGCTTTCCGATCTTGGAAGAATCGACAAGAAGCCGGTTGTGTTTGCACCGTTTCAGCACTTCTTTTTTGACAGCTCCCACTTGGAAATCAAAAACGCTGACTTCTTTTCGTTCTAGATCGATCCCGTTCGTTGATAGAAATGCCAAATCAAAGTTGAACTGCTTCAACATCTCGATCGTCAAAGGTCCATAGCTCATGTCGCGGCCAAGGCCAAACTCGCCACCGAGCAAATAGATCGTTCCCGGAAATGTCACGGAGAGTTTTTCTAAAAAATACGTGTTCGGCGTGATGATCGTCACTTTCATGTTCGCGATCTTTTCCGCCAAAAACAAAGGTGTCGTCCCTCCATCGATATAAATGCAGTCTCCTTCTTGGATCGTTTGCGAAGCCATTTTACATATTTCTCGTTTTTGAGAAGCGTGCAGATTTTCTTTGGTCCGGATCGCGGCTTCATTGGCACTCGATACGGTCGCCGCCTTTTCTTTTAACATCGCCCCTCCTCTTTCTCGGATGACGATGCCTTGATTTTCTAATTCGATCAGATCCCGCATGGCGCTTGAGCGAGACACTTCAAAGCGTTCCATGATCTCTTTGACCGAAACAAACGAATTTTTCTCGATCATTTCTTGGATCAATTTTAGTCGTTGTACACTGATCATCTATCCACCTACTTTCACGAAGACGCCTTTCTTTTTTCCTAGCTCGATATATGGTTTGAGCTGTTCTTTATCCATCATCGGCTCCTCTTGATATAGATATAAGCGATCGAGCTGCTGCCATTTATTGGCGCCAAGAGGATGAAAAGGCAAAAGATCGACTTCTTGGATCCCGTATTCGCGAGCAAAATCGAGGACGGCTTCGATCGTTGGTCGATCCGCGTTGAATCGAGGAATGACAGGCATGCGAAGAATCACTTTTTCGGGATAGTGCTTGGCTAAATATTGAAAGTTCTCGATCACTTCCGCTCCATTTGCGCCTGTGATCTGTTCTAGCTTTTCTAGATCTAAATGTTTGAAATCCATTAAAAACAAGTCCACATCCTCAACGACTTGCTTTAAAGAGCTGAGCGGGTAGCTACCCGTGGTTTCAAGAGCGATATGATAGTTTTCCTGCTTGAGCTTTTTTAAGAGTGTTTTGACTTCCTCAAGCTGAAGCATAACTTCCCCGCCAGAAAGAGTGATGCCCCCATGACTTTCTTCATAAAAATCTCGATCTTTGGCGACGATGCTTTGCAGCTCCTCGATCGAATACTCTTTTCCTGAAAATGTGATCGCATCATTCAAACACGCTTCTTCGCACTTACGGCATTGATCGCATTGTTTTTTTTGAAGCCTCCACTTTCCGTTCTCGATTTTGATCGCTTGTTTTTGACAAACGATTTGGCAACGAGCGCATTGAGTGCATTTTTTTGGATCGTGAAGCAATTCGATCTCAAAATTCCAGGTTTCTGGATTGGCGCACCAAGGACAATGCATATGACATCCCTTAAAAAAAAGAGTCGTTCGGATGCCTGGTCCATCGTGGGTGGCGAATCGTTCAATATTGCTTAATCTAATCATACAATGTCCGGCTCAGCAGTTCTTCCTGCACATCTTTTCCTAAATTGACAAACACCGCGCTATAGCCTGCGACTCGAACGATCAAGTCAGGATAAAGTTCTGGATGGATCTGGGCGTCTTCGAGAACGCCTCGATCCACGACAGTGACCATGAGCTGGCAGCCTCCTTTTTTAAAATACGTTTTGAAGAGCGCTTTGACCTTTTCTTGATCTTCATGCATCATGCGAGGCGTGAATTTGATGTTTTGCACGCTTCCCCCATGGTATTTGGCATCAAAGCGAGCCAGAGAATTCAATACGGCCGTCGGTCCATTTTTTGAATTTCCGCCTTGTGGATTGTTGGCTGGATTCATGTAGACTCCTTTTTTTCGTCCATCGAGAGAAGCGTGTGTCTCATGTCCCCAATCCGTATTGGTCTGGTTGTTGGAAATCACGATCAAATAATAATCCATCCCGTGATCGATTCCTTTTTGACGGATTCCTTTGGCAATATATTCAAATAGGTCGTTGGCAAGTTCATCGCAATCCATTTCATCGTTTCCATACTTAGGTAGCGCCATGATTTCTTTATGGAGTTTTTCATAGCCGGCAAAGTTGGCAAGAGCTGCTTCGTTGAGTTGATCGAGCATATATTTTTTTTGGTCAAAAACGAGTGTCTTGATCGTATAGAGCGCATCGCTCGCGTTGATATTCCCATACGTTTCGTTGGTACCGCCAACGATTTCGACACCACCATCCAAGAGCGCTTTTTTTCGTCCAAGACAATCGTCCATCAAGATTGAATTGAATAGAAACGAAACTTCTTGATTCATGATCGTGTAGCTGTGCTTTTGCGCTTGAACGCTCAATTCAAAATAGTAGTCGAGCAACCTTTTGTATTGGTCATAAAACTGATCGAAGGTTTGAAAGGAAGCAAGTGGTTTGACTTCCACAGGTCCTGCTTTATAGATCCCATCCATCGGATCGACGCCTTGATTGAGGGCGAGCTGCAAGATCTTGACGAGATTGAGCAATGTATTCGGTGTTCCGATGCTTTTTCCTTGGATGACGAATTCGCCACATCCAAATGGAACATATTGTTCAGCGATCTCCTCAGATACACGCATGGCGTATTGGACGGCTGGGACGTTGACATCATCGTTGTAAAGTGTAGGATAGGTGGCTCCCGAAGCGATGCAATCATAGGCCATATCCAAGATTTCAGGGTCGGTGTCATGGTCGAAGCGGAGCGTGAATTGGGGCTCGACATAGCGGGTGTTTTTGCAAACGCGTAAACAAAGTTTGGTAAATAGATCGCAGGCCTCTTGATCTTTGCGGCCCTTTCCGCCGACAATGATGCGGCCATTGACGGTCGTCCTTCGATTCTCGATCATTTTCCATAACGATCGAATCAAGTCGTACGCTTCTTCTTCGCTGATCTCTTTTGTTTCAATGTCTCTTTTTAAAAATGGACCAAGAACGATATCCAATCGGCCATAGTTGATGCATCCAGCGCATAGCGCGTACAGCCAGAAGAGCTGGAGGGCTTGACGGAAGGTGGCTGGCTTGTGTTCTAACAAATAGGCTAGATCGTCCTGCATTTGTTCGAGTTGTTTGATGCGTGACTGTTCTTTGTTTTTCTTCGCTTGTTCGCATAATTCGATTTGAGCTTTGATCACGTCTTTGAAAAGAGCGAGAGCTTCGATGCAGCCATGAATGAACGGATCCTCTTGATCGTTTTGGATAGAATGGAGGATGCCATTGATTCCTTGAGTGACCAGTTTTTGATAATCGAGAATCATGCCAGATAGGCGAGCGGTCGCCATAAATGGATAGGTGCAATCGATAAAGCGTCCAGTCGTCGTATCGTTGAGGATATCTTGACAATAGAGGGTCTTTACATCGTGGTCTTGCCAAAAATCGTAGAGCGCATCGACGCGAGCCCATTCACTTTGTGGAAGCTCTTCTTTGAATGCCCGCAACTTATGAAAGACGCAATAGTGTCCCACGCCCCCTACGCTTGTGACAGCGCCAAAGCCGATCGGCAAAAAATCAAGTCGTCCTGCGATCAGATCATCGTCTTCGATCGAACGAAACAAGATCGGATAGATCGTTTTAAGACATTCGATTTCCCGCTTCGCTTTAGGCGCGTCTATATACTTTTGATAAGTCCGCGTATAGTTTTCCATGATTTCCAACTGTTGTTCGATTGGCTTTTCACAAGGGATCTTCTTAGAGATCTCAACGTTTTGCACGCCATCGATATTGATTTTTGCCATGTATCGTATCCTCTTTCTTTCTGTCTTCACTATAAGTATTTCTCGGACCAATTGCAAGTGATTTTTATTCTTTTTTGTTCAATTTGATTCATATTTATTCAATTTTCGATTGTCCCTTTTTTTATTTTATAAACTGTCCCCTCTGTATACTTTTTTATTTACGATTTTGTATATTTTTTAAAGAGCAATTCTTTGTTACGATAAACGCATATCAAAGGAGAGAATGCGTATGAAAACAAAATACACCACGAATGAAATCGTTTTGACCGCTTTAGGAATGGCTCTTGTCTTTGTCGCGACAATGTTTATCAAGATCCCCAATCCGCTGGATGGCTACTTTAATATGGGAGATGGCTTTTTGATGTTGTTTGCAGGACTACTGAGTCCTTTCGGCGCTTTTCTAGTTGGCGGTCTTGGTTCAGCGATGGCTGACTTGGCTGGCGGTTATGCGTATTATTTTATTTGGACCCTTTTGATCAAAGGAATCGAGGCGTACTTGATCTCGTATTTGTTCCATCGCTTTGGAGCGAAGTATCGACTCGCGTATTATGGGGCTGGTTCGATCGTGATGGTCGTTGGCTACTTTTTTGCGAAATGGTTTTTAAAAGGGAGCGCGATCATCGCTCTTTCGGGTGTTCCTGAAAACATCCTTCAAAGTCTTGTTGGAATCGTGATCGCTTTTGTCGCGTATCCGATCGTTCAAAAGGCGTTATATCGAACGAAGCTTCAATGATCCTTTCTTTTCCATCGCATTTTTTCCATTCTGCGTTATAATTTAACTAGGTAAAAAAATGGGGAGATGCTCATGAAAAAGCACTATAAACTGATTCCGGTTCTGATCGCGCTTTGTTGTGTTTGTGTTCTTTTTGTCTTGACGCGCGCTGTATCGTTCAAGAGACAAACCGGTTTTGTCGATCTCCCGTATGAAGAATGGCAAAATCAAGATCTTTCCAACCATTTCCTTGTGATTTCGCGAGATGATTGCGCTCATTGTGGTACATTTTTTGATGGTATGAATTCGATCATTCGCGATAACCGCGGCTTAGTGATCTATTATCTCGATGTGAATCAAATGACCGATGCCCAAAAGGAAGCGATCGAAACAAAATATGACGCGCAATACGTGCCGACCCTGCTCTACATTTCTAAGGAGGGGAAAGCCATAAAATTCAAAGAGTCAAATAATTATGGCGCGATGAAGGAAAATGATTATGCGCTTCTTAAAAAATTTATCAATAAGCACGATCAATAAAAGGTCAGTTTAAACTGACCTTTTGTTTTTTTATTCTTCTTTCTATTTTGCGATCTATACAACCTAAGATATAATAATAACAAATAAACATCTCGTTTATAGAAAGGAGAATTACGTGCGATGAAACAAACGCTTTCGACATCCCAGCGCTTTGCCGCCTCTTTCGCGCTGAGCTTAGGCATGCTTGTGATCTTGCCATTTTGTCTTGAAAACTTAGAGAATTTAGATCGGGCACGATACGCGCTCTATCTCCCTATCTTTTTGTTGATCGGCTGTACTGCCAATTATGAGCTCCGCAAACAAAAAGAGCGCGATTCTTTTAAGATCGTCGTCTTTTCGCTCATTGTCTTTGATGTCTGCAATTTGTTTTTCTTTCCTGTTCATTGGATGGTGTATTTTCTGCAGATTATTATAATAGCTCTCTACTTTGTGTATCATAAACAAAGTTCATGGAAATCAAAATGAAAACATACTACATCCAGGACACTTTAGAAAACGAGCTCGATTATACCAACTTTGTACAACGAGTCGGAAAAGATCACATCCAGCTATTTAAAAAAGGAGAAGAACCCGCCCTTCACGATCCTTACTCAGTCTGGATCTATGATGAGCGGGATTGGATGCCTGAACTGGGTCTGATGGCTGTTTTTCCTAAGCAATCGGTCCAATTTAAAACCTTCTCCTCGATTCCTAGGTATGATCTTGCGATGAAGATCTTGTCCGTGTTTTTGATCATTGCCTCTTTGGTTTGCACGATTTTATGGATCACATCTGGTTCTACAAAGCTGTTTGGAATGATGCTTTTGTGTTTTGGGAGTTTGATTTACTTGATCTTCAAGCCGATGTCGATCTATTTGATCCTCCTTTTTGTTGTGCTGTTTTTCAATATCCTTTATTTCTTTTGATCAAAAAAGAGTCCTTTTCAGGACTCTTTTTCAAATTATTCGATGTTTGTATCCAATTCCTGGACTTTTTCCCAGCTGAACTGTGGATCGCCAAAATGTCCATAACAGCTCGTTTTTTTGTAGATTGGCTTGCGGAGATCGAGATCGTTGATAATGTTATTGACATCGAAGTTGAAGTTCTTCTTGATGACTTCCAAAAGCTTCTCGTCTTCCATCACACCACTTCCGAATGTATCGATACAAATACTGATCGGCTCTTTTTTTCCGATCGCGTACGAGACTTCGACTTCGGCCCGTTTCGCGAGCTTGTTGGCCACGATATTTTTAGCCACTTTTCGGGCATAATAAGCCGCCGAACGATCGACTTTTGTAGGATCTTTTGAAGAGAAGCAGCCTCCGCCGATCCGTCCGCGTCCTCCATAGGTATCGCATACGATCTTGCGTCCTGTCGTTCCCGAATCGCCAAAGCTTCCACCCACGACAAAGCTGCCCGATGGATTGATAAAGTATTTCGTGTTCTCATCCAGCAAAGCCGGATCGATCACTGGCTTGATGACCTCTTCCATGATGATTTTCTTCAATTCCTCTTGAGAAAGCGAAACATCGTGCTGAGAAGAAACGACGATCGCATCGATCCGTTTTGGAATATCGTTTTCATATTCTACCGAAACTTGTGTCTTTCCATCTGGTTTGAGCATCGGATTTTTACGACGCACCTTCGCGAGCTGCATGGCCAATTGATGCGCGTAATAGATTGACATTGGCATATATTCTGGTGTTTCGTCGCACGCGTAACCAAACATGATCCCTTGATCTCCAGCACAGATCTCGTCTTTATTGACCGCATTATGGATTTCTGGGGATTGTTCGTTGACCACGACTTTGACTTGATAATCTTCCTCGTATCCGATTTTTTTGATCATATCTAGAGCGATCTTTTCATAATCAATGTTTGCTTTTGTGTTCGCTTCTCCATAAATCAAGACGAAATCATCTTTGATCGTCGCCTCAACAGCCATATTCGAATATGGATCTTGCCGAAGCGCTTCATCTAAGATCGCATCGGCGATTTGATCGCAGATCTTGTCCGGATGCCCTTCCGTTACACTTTCACTCGTAAAAATATAATTCTTCATAGTTCCTCCATTGATTTATAAAAGAAAAGCGTACCGAAGTACGCTTATTTTCTATACTTCTTATCGTTGTTAGCAGGACCACCTTGTATGTACAGGTTGGCGTGGTGTCAATGAGCTAACTCTCTCTCCCATCTCTTGATAATTCGATTTACTTGTATTAAAACATTTTATTTCTAGTTTGTCACCTTGAAAGAAAATGCCGGATCAATAGATAACGGGCGATTCCCCACACAAGGACGCCGATCCCGATCCAAAAGATCGCTCTATGTTTGGCAAACAATCCAAAAGCCCCGATCACGATGCCCAAGCCAGCCAATTGGAGCTGCTTGAACAACACTTTTTGTTCGTCATTCATTAACGAACGATCGTGCCATTGATCATTTCTTTCGATGGAGAAATGATCGCAAGATCTTCCTCGTTAGCCGCGCACAAGATCATTCCTTGCGATTCGACCCCTCTTAATTTGACAGGTTTCAAATTCGTCACGACTACAACTTGTTTTCCAACAAGCTCTTCAGGCTTGTAGAATTGAGAGATCCCGCTGACGATCTGCCGCACTTCCCCTCCAAGATCGACTTGTTCGACAAGAAGACGATCCGCTTTCGGATGCGGTTTACACTCTTTGATCGTGCCGATCTTCATTTCGACTTTCGCGAAATCTTCGATCGTAATTTCTGGCTTTTCCGCTTCTTCTTTTTTCGGTTCCGCCTTTGGCGCTTTTTTTGTTTCCTGATCTTTCTTCAAGTCTTTTTCAAGTCGCTTGAAGAATTCTTTTTCATCGATTCGAGCAAACAGCGGCGCCGGTTTTTTCACGACACGATTTCCCGTTTCTAAATGACCAAACGAATTAGTCGATTCTAAACTGCGCTCATTGGTTTGGAGCATATCCAAGATCTTTTGACTCGTTTCTGGCAAAAAGCTTTCTAAAAGGACCGCGCTGATTCGGATCGATTCCAACAAATTGTAGAGCACTGTCGCCAGACGTTCTTTTTTCGATTCATCTTTCGCCAAGACCCAAGGTTCTGTCTCGTCGATATATTTATTGCTTCGACGAAGAAGCTTGAAGATCTCGTCTAAGGCAGCGCCAACTTCAAGCTCGTCCATTTTTTCTTCGACCTTTTCTCGAGTCGCCAACGCTCTAGAAATCAAGCCTTCATCGACAGGATCATAGATCATTGGATTCGAGATTTCGCCATCAAAATATTTATTGACCATCGCGATCGTTCTCGACACGAGATTTCCTAAAATATTGGCTAGATCCGAATTGATGCGCTCAACAAGAAGTTCCCATGTGATAGTGCCATCTTGGGCGAAAGGCATTTCATGCAAGCAATAGTAACGTACCGCATCAACGCCAAAATAATTAACGAGCTCTTCAGCATACATTACATTCCCTTTGGACTTTGACATCTTGCCTTCCCCAAAAAGTAGCCACGGATGACCAAATACCTTTTTTGGAAGCGGCAGATCGAGCGCCATCAAGAAAATTGGCCAATAAATCGTATGGAAACGCAAAATATCTTTCCCGATAATATGCACGCCTGGCCAATATTTTTCAAAAAGCTCTGGCTGTTCTTTTTTCGTGGCATCATAGCCAAGCCCAGTAATATAGTTGCTGAGGGCGTCGAGCCAAACATACACGATATGGCCTGGATCAAAATCGACTGGTACTCCCCATGTAAACGATGTCCGCGACACGCAAAGATCTTGTAGACCTGGTCGCAGGAAGTTATTGAGCATCTCGTTTTTTCTCGACTCAGGTTGAATAAAATCAGGATGCTCTTCAATATAATCGATCAAGCGTTGCGCGTACTTTTTCATATTGAAGAAATACGCTTCTTCTTTGGCTTTCTGCACTGGACGCCCACAATCCGGGCATTTTCCATCCACCAATTGCGACTCCGTCCAAAAAGATTCGCATGGTGTGCAATACCAGCCTTCATATTCGCCTTTATAAATATCTCCTTGCTCATAGAAGCGCTTGAAAATCTTCTTCACCGCTTCTACATGGTCTGGATCGCTTGTTCGAATGAATTTATCATAGCTAGTATTCATGAGATCCCAATTCGACTTGATTTGGCCAGCGATCTCATCGACAAACTCTTGAGGCGTGACGCCTTTTTCTTTCGCCTTCTCCTCGATCTTGATACCATGCTCATCTGTTCCCGTTTGAAAACGGACATCAAATCCTTGGGCTCTTTTAAAGCGCGCGATCGCGTCTGTCAAGATGATTTCATACGTATTGCCAATATGAGGTCTTCCGGACGTATAAGCGATTGCGGTAGTTATATAATACGGTTCTTTCGTACTCATTCTAATATCCTTTCTAAACATTTACTTAGCGGCTTTTGTAAACACTTTAACAAGTGCGATTCCTTTTTCTGGACATTTCGTATCGCCCAATTTTCTTTCCGGACGAGAAGGTCCATGGAAGTCGCTGCCCGCTGTCACAAATAATTTATTCTTCATGACAAGTTTCAATAAAGCCGTCACCGTCGTTTCTTGGATCACTGGCGAGAAGCATTCGATGCCATCGATTCCAAGATGGATCAGATCTTCGATCGTATGATCGTCAAAGTAATCTAGATGCCAGCTTGCCAAGATGGCGATCCCGTTGGCATCGTGGATCGCTTCGATGATCTCTTTGGCCTCTGGATAGATTCCTTGCCCAAAGCAAGGTCCGCCTTTGCCAAACAAGTCTTGTTTAAAGCGAAGCATCGCTTCTTTTTCCGAAGAATATTTGTCCAAATATTTCTTTACGAGCGGAAGCGCTCTTGTCTTCTTGTTTCTGAACACCATTTCACAAATTTGTTCCGCGGTGATCGTCTGGAAGCGCGATTTTGACATCAAAGAATCTAGATCGATCGAAATATGGGTATATTGTTCGAACTTCTTGACGCGCTCGATCGACATTTCTTTTTCTCTTTTCAAGGACTCTTGTTCAAGAACATTGAAGATCTCTTGATTCCAATCAATATAATATCCAAGGATCCTCAATCTTTTTCCTTCGTATTGGCAATCGAACTCGACACCTGGAATATATTGAATGTCATAGAGGTGGGCGAAACGAGTCGCTGCCGCGTTCACTCGAGCACAGTTGTGATCCGTGATCGAGATCGTTTCCAGCTTCGCTTCTTTAGCTAGTTTGAAGATTTCCTCTACATCATAATAGCCATCATCGCTGTAGTTGGATCGAATATGCAGATCGATCGGAGAAAGAGGGAGATCCTCTTCTGTTTCGATCTCTTCTGGAATCACTTTTTCTTTTTTCTTCACGATCTGGATCGTCGTCTTATCATCCTCCTTGACAAGGATCAATTTGAAGATCAAATCAAAGATCGTTTGTTGGTTGGGCGTTATAAGCACGACCAATCCATTGAGCAGCCACCAGCCAACCATTCCGTATACTTTGAAAAAGAAGCCAAGCAAGATCGTCGGCACGCCAAAGCCTAAGGCTTGACGCAACATCAAATGCATCGGGGAAGCCTCTTTTTTGTTTCGGTCCACGAGGCGCAGCCCCATGATCGCATACCCGATCGTTTGACCGGAAAAGCGGGAGGTGACGATCCCTAGCGCTACGACACACGTCAAAAACAAAAGGGCGAACATCAAATAAAATAATAGATCGAAAAAATGCGGAGGAATCAATCCACATAAGATCAATAAAAATTCTATGACCCAAATATATACGGGAAGAAGACAAATATTCACATCAATTAAAAACGCAAATAAATGCGTTTGATAGTCATCCATCGTTCTTTTGAGAGGTTTTGCGTTTTTATAGCCACCTTGCCGATAGAGCTGCGCTCGTTTTAAAAGGAGCCCTATATACTGCTTAAACGTATTCATTGTTTCACAAACCTTTCTTATAGCTTCCATTATAACAAAAATGTTACTGAAAAAAAGACTAAACCCCCGATTCGGTTTAGTCTGTATGATTAGAAGATCTTCTTTTTTCGGCTTAATTCCTCGATCACCAACAAGGAAGCTACGCTAAGGGCTCCATATAAAGAAGCGTTTGTCGAACTCGCTGTTGAAACACGCGAAACACTTCTTTGCCCAGGGATCAGCTGCAGCTGCTGCGCTTCTTGCACAAGGGTCTGGTAGCTTTTTCCCCCATTGTTTTTCAACGTTGTATTGATCGTCCGTCTTTGTTCCGTACTCAGCGACGACCACGCGTTCATTCCCGAAAGAATACGTAAATAATTGTTCGAAGTCGCGCTTTTATACATATTTCCCGAATCGTCACTCACATACGTTTTAATAAAATCAGTTCCTTGTTCAGTCGATGGCTTTTCAACATCCAATGCTGGTGCAGGAACAGGATCTACCTTGGCGATCTCAACTGGCACACTAGGTGTCGGATCACTCAAAGAAGATGGGCTTAGCTTGGGCTGATTGAAGCTTGCAGGAACAAGACCCGGTCCGGCGGCTCCCCTCATGCGCAATGGAGAACCATTTTTATTCGTAGGAACGCTTTTCTCTTCATTTTCCGATTTCTCTTCAGAAATTGGAACTTCTCCAGCTTCATTATTTTCTTCAGCTGGCTGAGGATCCAAAGCTTCATGGATCTCTCCATTTGCGGTTTCTGTATTTTGAACAGGATCGGCTGATGGCTGGTTTTCTTGATCGCTAGGAACTTGTGGTTCGTTCGTTGGCTGATCTTTTCCATCTTGCGATGCTTCCGCATTCGAATCGACATCATTCGTGAGTGCTCCTTCAACAGGGGCGTCTGGTGTTGGCGTAAGAGAAGGCGAGCCGACAATTTGATTTGGCCCGTCTTGATTTGTTGTATCTTGATTCGCCGCATCTTGGTTTGTCGTACCTGGTTTTACTACACCTTGATTGTTGGCATCCTCTTGTTTGTTGGCTTCTTCTTGCTGGATCGCCTCTTGTTTTTTAGCTTCTTCCTGCTGCTGGATGAGGATCGCTTGTCCGATCATTTCATCATAGCTCGCAAAGCTCGCTTTTTTTGTTGGATCGTTAGTCAGTGTCGTATTGAAATACGTCTTTACTTGTTCTTGAAAAGCAGGAGTCTGTTTTTGTAGAAAATCATTCCCCTCCAAAAGGATCATATAGTTATTGATCGTCACTTCGTAAATCCGCTCTTTGATCTCAAGCGGTTTTTGAGTGATCGGATCAAGCAAAGTCTGCTTTGTGTTTGGGTCGACTTGCACGATCGTGTTTGAACAATACGTTTCGATAAATTTTTCTGGCGAGTCGATCATGATTGGTTCCACATTGCTGTTTTGAACAGGTCCACTTTGGCTCAAAGCCAAAACAACATCGTTGTATGGAATCAAAGGGGCAGAGAGAACGGCGCTCGTTAATGTGATCAACACTCGTTTCTTCATGCTAAGCATCACTTCCTTTCTGCGTACGCTTTATTGTAACAAGATTGAAGCAAGAAAGCTAGCTCCAATACATTTTCACAAATTCGCGGGCCTCTTGATCGCTTTTAGCCAATTGCTCATACGTTGGATGTTCAATATACGCGCTATTCAAGAGCGCTTGAACGATGCTTTCTTCAATTTGTAAAAAAGAGATCTTTCCACTCAAGAAAAGCTGGACCGCCTCTTCATCCGCTCCATTGAAGATCGCACCTAAGTTTCCTTTCTTTTCGATCACCTCGTAAGCGATCTTGATCATTGGATAGCGTTCCTCATCCATCGCTTTAAAATCCAGTGTCCGGCTCAAAAGCATATCTAAAGGATGCTTTTCATGAAGAGGCAGACGCTCAGGATAAGTCAGCGCATATTGGATCGGCAAACGCATATCGGCACTTCCAAGCTGCGCCATGATCGCATGATCATCATATTCCACCATGGAATGGACGATACTTTGTTTATGGAGAACAACTCCAATTTTTTCCTTTGGCACATTGAACAAATAATGCGCCTCGATCACCTCGAAAGCTTTATTGACCATGGTGGCGCTATCGATCGTGATCCTTTGTCCCATAGCCCAATTCGGATGCGCCAAGGCTTCTTGGACACTCACCTCTTTGAGCTCTTCTCTATTTTTATCGCGGAAACTTCCTCCACTTGCCGTAATGATCAAACGCTTCACTTCTTTGGTCGAGTTTCCTTGAAGACATTGAAAAATCGCACTGTGTTCCGAATCGATCGGATACAACCGGACTCCATTTCTCTCAAGAGCTTCATTTACGAGCTCTCCGCCTGCCACTAAACTTTCCTTATTGGCAAGTGCCACATCTTTTCCTTTCTCGATCGAAGCAAGTGTTGGCTTCAAGCCACGAAATCCAACGGTCGCATTGACAAGCAAGTCGTACTCCGTTTCTTTTATACAGTTTTCCATCGCTCCTTCGCCATAAAACAGCTGGACATCTCCAAAATCGATTTCTGGCTTTTTGGCGAGTCCGACACATTGAATCGAAGGATGCGAATCTACGATTTCTTTGAGCTTTTGTTCTTGGTGCCCAGCGCTGACCCCAACGAGCTCAAAGCGTTCAGGGTGCTGGTCGATCACGTCGATCGTTTGGGTACCGATCGATCCAGTTGCACCTAATAAGAGAATTCTTTTTGGTTTCATATTTCTATTGTACTCCGAAAACAAGAAAAAAGACGGTCGATCACCGTCTTTTAATCCTAATTTTCAAAAGGGATCGGAGTGAGTCCCCAAATTTGATCCGCATATTCTTGGATCGTTCGATCGGAAGAGAAATAACCCGATTTCGCGATATTGATAAGCATCATTCGAGCCCATCTCGAACGATCTTCGTACATTCTCTGTACGAGCGATTGCGCATAAATATATGCTTCAAAGTCCGCAAGCACGAAGAATTCATCGTTTCTGAGCATCAAATCGTTATAGATCAGCTGGAACGCGTTTGGATCGTTCGCCCAAGTATTATTTTTTAAGCTTTCGATCACTTCGCGAATATTCGCATCCTGGTTGTAAAGATTCCATGCATTATAAGAGTTCTCTTTTTTCAATTCATTGATATCTTCGACATGAAGTCCAAAGATCTGCGCATTTTCGTATCCGACTTGTTCGACGATCTCGACATTGGCACCGTCGAGTGTTCCTAATGTCAAAGCGCCATTCATCATATATTTCATATTTCCAGTTCCGCTCGCCTCTTTACCGGCCGTCGAAATCTGTTCGCTCACATCTGCCGCGTTCATCAGCACCTCAGCGACCGAAACAGAATAGTTTGGAATAAATACGACTTTGATGTATCGAGAGATTTCTGGATCGTTGTTCACCTTTTCAGCGACCATGTTGATCAGTTTGATGATCTCTTTAGCTAAGGCGTAGCTAGGAGCCGCTTTGGCGGAGAAGAAGAACGTCCGTGGATAGATACGGAAATTTGGATCTTTCTTCATCCTCAAATACAAATGCATGATATGGAAGACGTTGAGCAATTGTCTCTTATAGGCATGCAGACGTTTCGCTTGACAATCGAAGATCGAATCGACGTCGACATCGATATTCAGCGTGTCTTTTACATATTTGGCAAGGATGGCCTTTCGTTCCCGTTTCACTTCCATAAAACGATTCTGTAAGATCGGATCATCTACATAATCCATTAATTTACTCAACTCAGAAGGATGCTTGATGAATCCATCGCCGATCGTATCGATCAAAAGATCCGTAAGCTGCGGATTCGAATACAAGAGCCAGCGACGATGTGTGATCCCGTTGGTCTTATTGTTGAAGCGGTCTGGATAGAGAGCCGCAAACGAAGACATGACATCATTGACTAAGATTTCTGAATGGATCTTAGCCACCCCATTGACACTGTGGCTTCCTACGATCGCAAGATGGGCCATATGGACTTGGTTGTCTTTTAAGATTGAGACAGAATTGAATAAATACCCCATATTGCGGTGATCCACTTCATAATGGAAGCGGCGCTCGATTTCCTCGATGATCATATAGACACGCGGCAATAAGTCGCGCATCATATCTTGTGGCCATTTTTCAAGCGCTTCCGCCATAACTGTATGATTTGTGTAGGCGACTGTATGTGTAACGATATTCCATGCCGGATCCCAGTCATAATTGTAGTCATCCATCAATACGCGCATCAATTCAGGGATCACGAGAACAGGATGCGTATCATTGAGCTGGATCGCTACTTTTTCCGCAAGATTATCCAAGCTTGGATACACGCGCAAATGCGATTCGATGATCTGATTGATTCCCGCGCAGACAAAGAAGTATTCTTGCTTCAAACGAAGGCGTTTTCCATCCAACGTAGAATCATCCGGGTATACGTTGGCTGTCAGTGCGCTGACATCGCTTAAATATTGACCGAGTTGACCAGGTTTTACCGAGTTTTCATCGACCTGGGCATCCCACAAACGTAACGTGTTCGTAGTTTTCGTATGATATCCGATGATCGGCTCATCATAAGGAACGGCCCGAACGACAAAGTCTGGCTCGTACTTCATATGGAATTTACCGTTGTAATCCATATAGGCGTCGACTTTTCCGCCAAATTTGACTTTGACTTCATGCTGTGGTTTCCAAACTTCCCAAACATTTCCATATTTGAGCCAGCAGTCTGGCAATTCGACTTGTTGGAAATTTTCGATCTTCTGCTTGAATAAACCGTACCGATAACGAATACAGTTCCCGTTTCCGGCAAGATTCAAGGAAGCGAGCGAATCCATAAAGCAAGCGGCTAAACGACCCAATCCACCATTTCCTAGACCAGCGTCGCTTTCCACTTCTTCGATTTCATTGATGTTCATGCCCAGCTCATCAAGGCCATCTTTGACGACATCATAAATTCCTAAGTTCATTAGATTGTTGGTTAGAAGGCGGCCCATTAAAAATTCCATTGAAAAATAATACAACTGCTTAGTTTGTGATTTTTTAATGGCATTCTTTGTTTCCTTCCAATTTATTCCTGCATAATCGCGGATCAAATGACCTAGAACAAGATACCGTTCTACGCTTTTTGTATCTTCAAAATCACGGCCATAGGTTTCCGCGACCGCTACTTTGAAGGTGTTTACAAAATTTTCTTTCGAACTGAAAGTTGACATAATATTCCTCCCTGTTTACCTATTATACCAATTGAATTCCACAAATCAAAGAAATTATGGGCATTAAACTTGCAGAATTTGTATTTTCGTATACAAACAAACACTAAGGATATTAAATTTTATAAAACTCCTTCATCGATTCGCTCCACAGGATATCCCCAACGATACCCGACTCCTTTCACTGTCTGGATATATTGTTTTCCTCGTGGCCCTTCTCCGAGCTGTTTTCTAAGATCGCTGATTGCTTGTGTCAGTGTGTTTTCTTCAATTTCGTGATCATAAATCGTATGAAGCGAATCACGAGTCACAGTAAAAGCACTGCAAGCAACGAGTCGATGCAAGATCTGAAACGTGGTCGGCGTCAAATGAAGTTCTTTTTTTCCTTTGAACACTTGCTTCGATTGAGGGCGAATGATCAAATCAGCCGTTTCGATCCAATAGATCATTCCATGCGTATCGCTGCCGGGGATACAGATCCATGTCGGTTTCGTATTGATCGTCCAATGCTCTCTTTGCCATAAATTGAGGGAAATGAAGATTTCTTTGGCTAGATCCGATCTATAAGGAACAATTAAATATTTTGGGATATTTAATCCATGATCTTTTTCCATAATTATGGCCCTCCTATTTAACTTATATAGTATAAAAGAAGTCATATAATTACAATTGATATGTTCGTAAAACTTATTCGTGTTATTTTATTAAGGTTTATTGTGGTAATATCGCATAAAATCCCTGTATTCTTGTGGGTTGGTTTTTTGCATCCCATGTGAGCATAAATAGATGATCTCCCGTTTCGCTTTGCGCTTTTACGAACGTGATTTCTTTGTTTTCGTAAACCTGGATCAAATGCAGCTCTTCAGAAATGTCAATCCAGCTTGCTCGAGCTAGAGCTTTCCCGTCTACGCTAAGCCACAAAAAAACAGGCGCGAAAAGATCTTCATCAAAGCGATGTTCCTTCAATCCTTTGACAAACTGATCGATTGGCTTTTTTTCTTTTTTCTTAGATTTGAATAAAATGGATGTCTTAGAATTTTTTCTTTTGGCAAAATCCTGCAACCCTTGGTATTGCGCCATTTCTTTTTGATAGCTCTCTAAAACAAAAGAGGGTGTATCCTCCTTGAATAGGATCTTTCCCTCTTGTTCTGTATAGTATTGTTTATATTTTCGCCACTCATACATTGAATAATCTTGCGCCATTTTCATTCCCCTTCTTGCAGATCGATGCTAGGAAACTTGAACACTTGTTCCCCTTCTTTCGTGACCAAATACTTTCCGCGAGCAATATATTCCACATATTCCGGATTGGAAAGATTCTCTTTTGTAGCTTCTAGTTCTTTCTTTTTTGAATCCAATTCAGCGGATTCTTTTAAGTTTTCCTGGATACTTTCTTTTAAAGCGATTGTAGTCGAAATATCCTTAGCTCCAAAATAAAAGAAACATCCAGAAACGAACAACAACAGTACAGAACCTAACTTACGGATCGGTTCTGCGAGCTTTCGGCGCTTTTTTACTTGTTTCATCGTCTCTATCCCCTCGCTTTATATCTCTACTATATCACGAATTTATATGCATCGCCAAAATCGCGATGTCACTTGGATTGATCCCGGAAATCCGCGATGCTTGCCCTAAGGTCATCGGTCGGATCGAATCGAGCTTTTGACGTGCTTCTAAAGACAAATTTTCCATTTGAAGATAATCAAGATCTTGCGGAAGCTTTTTATCTTCCATCGAACGCAGATGCGCGACATCTCGTTTTGCTTTGGCGATATATCCTTCATATTTACATTCGATTTCAATATCTTGCGCAGCTTTCGGATCATAACGTTTGCTAATGAGCTCAGCCATATTTTCAAGAGTGATCTTAGGACGTTTCAGCAATTCTAAAGCCGAACATCCATGCTTGAGTTCATCATAGCCGAATGTGGCTAAATACGCGTTCGTCTTGGCATCTGGTTTGATGCGGATCTGTTCGAGTTCTTCACGAGCTTGCTTGATCGCTTCCATTTTCTTTCGATAGGCGTCGTATCTTTCTTGACTGACAAGACCGATCTTGTACCCTTTTTCAAGAAGACGCTGATCAGCGTTGTCATGGCGCAACAGCAAACGAAACTCAGCGCGCGAAGTTAAAAGGCGATATGGCTCTTTCGTTCCCTTGGTGCTAAGATCATCGATCATCACACCCATATACGCTTCATCTCTTTTTAAGATCAGCGGTTCTTTTCCATCGATCTTCAAAGCCGCATTCGCTCCAGCCAATAGACCTTGTCCTGCCGCTTCTTCATAGCCGCTTGTTCCATTGACTTGCCCAGCCGTAAATAAATTTTCAATGACCTTGTTTTCTAAAGAAGGTTTCATCTGCAGCGGATCGATCGCGTCGTATTCGATCGCGTACGCGTATTTTTCAATTTCACAATGCTCCAATCCTGGCAAGGAATGGACCATTTTTTCTTGAACGTCGATCGGCATCGAAGTTGAAAAGCCTTGAATATAGATCGTATCGAGCGATTTGGATTCAGGCTCTAAAAATAACTGATGCCTTGGCTTAT
Source organism: Dubosiella newyorkensis (assembly GCF_001945605.1). Classification (GTDB taxonomy): domain Bacteria; phylum Bacillota_I; class Bacilli_A; order Erysipelotrichales; family Erysipelotrichaceae; genus Dubosiella; species Dubosiella newyorkensis. Next base: position 6,612 of record NZ_MPKA01000139.1, on the reverse strand, counting down.
CGGAAAAACGAACCAGCTTATCTTCTATGCTTGGACAATAACGCGGGCCTACCCCTTTGACAAGTCCTGAATACATAGCGGAATCATGAAGATGTTCATGAATGATCGCGTGCGTTTCTGGTGTTGTATAAATAAGATGGCACATTTCTTGTTCTTGAAAAGAGAGCACCTCATCTGGTTTTGTCGTCTCAGAAAAACTATAAAACGCTGGACTGCCTGGTTGTTTTTCCGCATGAAGAAAATCAACAGTGGCCATCTTGATTCGTGGAGGTGTGCCTGTTTTTAATCGAAACAAGCGCACGCCTTCTTTTTCCAAGGAAGCCGATAAAGTATTGATCGTTGGCTGGTTTTCTGGTCCGCTCTCGATCGATGTATGGCCACGAAGAACATTGGATGTCATGTAGGTGCCCGCTGTCAATACGACCGTTTTCGAGAATAGTCTTTCTCCGTTGGCCAAGATCACCCCTTTGGCAACACCCTCTTCGATCCATACTTTGGCAACAGCAGCCTCGATCACATCCAAGCCTTCTTGATCAAGAAGGTAGTTTTTCATGAACCGCTTATATTCTTCTTTATCGCTTTGAACTCGCAAAGACCAGACACCAGGACCCTTTGTGGTATTGAGCATTTTGAATTGGAGGGCGGTCCTATCCGCGGCGATAGGCATCAAGCCTCCAAGCGCGTCGATTTCACGGACAACGATTCCTTTGGCTGGTCCGCCAACGCTAGGATTGCAAGGCATCGAGCCGATCATATCGATATTTAAAGTGATCAGCGCCGCTTTTTTTCCCATACGATGAGCCGCCAATACAGCTTCGATTCCCGCATGTCCTCCTCCGATCACGATCACATCATACATTAGCGTACCTCCGTTCTGCTTGGCTTTCTTTTCAGCTTAAAATGAAAGATCGTCTGCGGAATCTGAAAAAACAAGCTCATTCCAATATAGAAAAGCACGACAAACAATCCGTTGATGCCAAGCTTAAAAAATCCGAAGACTCGTGAGCCGCCTACGCCATCTAAACCGATCTTTGTCAACAGGAAGGCAACTAGCCACATACATAGACAAATCATAAATTCGAGCACAAACTTATGGATCAGCCCTTTAAAATGGATCCCATACGTTTCTGCCATCTCTTTCAGGTTGGAATAAACAAGATAGATCGCAGCAATCATTGAAGAAAGAATAGCACCTGGGAATCCGATCAGCCAAATCATAGGCACCATCAAGATTCCTTTGATGAGCGTATAAATGAATAACCGTTTCAAAACGCTTTTTCGCAAACGCAGCGCCATCATGATATTGGTGATCACGGGCATAAGCGTGCCGGTAAAGCCTTCAAGTGCAAGCCAACGCAACACGCTGCTACTCAATTCAAGATTTTTAGAAGAAAATAAAATATACGTGATCGGTTTTGCATAAATAAATATGCAAAACGAAAGCATAAATCCGATATAAAGAATAATATTTAAACAGTCGATCACGTTAGAACGAACAAGTCGTATATTCTTTTCTTCCAAAGCGGTCGTGATATGAGGAATGATCGCAGCCGTAAATCCAGGGGCTAAAATCATCGGGATCGCGATGATCTTACCGCCAGAAAAGTTGAAAGCCGAAATAATCGTGTCATATTCTTCTGGTAAATATTGGCCAGATTTTAGACCCAATGGCAATAAGATCGAATTGTAGATTTGATCGCTATAGCCAAGAACGGCAACCACAAAGTATGGAATAGCTAATAAAATAAATTCTCGAAATAATTTTTTGGTCGGGATCGCATGAGTCTTTTGAATGGCCGCCTCTTTTTGAAGGCGTTTGTTGCTTTTGCGATCGAAACGGATGATCTGGATCAAACCGGCAATGGCGGCGATCACAGTGCTCGATACAGAAGCATAGAGCGCCCATTTTCGCTCCATCCCTAAAGCATAAACACATAGACACGAAGCGCTTAAGAGAAAACCGACCCGAAATATTTGTTCGAATGTTTGAGAAAACGCATATTCTTCGATTTCTTTTTCGCCTTGGACAAAGCCTCGATAAGCCGACAAAACAGGGACAAAAAAGATCGCCACGCCTAATATGCATAAGACGATCTGCATGATCTGAATGATGGCTGGATCGGATGAGGCGGCAACAAGATGTGCGATCGGCCCAGATAATGCGCACATGACAAGCATTCCGACAAATCCAGTCAAGGAAAGAAATAAAATCGAGATCCTTTTAATGATCAAGATCGTTTTCGCATCCTCTTTAGCTGAGTATTTAGCCACCAGAGTCGCGATAGCGAAAGGAAATCCTGCGCTAAATATATTTAAAAAATAGGAATAGATATTATAGGCTGTTCCATAAAAGTTCGTATACGTTGCTGAATCTAAGATCGAACTCAAAGGGATCACATAAAACAGACTGATCAGCTTCGCAAAGAAATAGCCTCCTGTTCCAATCAAGCCACTGTATATAATTGACTTTTTTACTTTTCCTTTTGGCATAGTAGTCTCCTTCAGCTCATCATTATAGCACATGAAAATTGTGGTTTTGACACAACTTGTTTAAAATAAAAAAGCAAATAAAGGAGGATTTATGAAACATATCGTATTGATCAAATTAAAGGAGCGCACTTCTCAAAATCAGAAGCGTGTCATGGACATTTTAAGAAAGATGGATCAGGAAACGATCCCTTATGTTTCGTCATTTTTTGTTGGCGCCGATTTTTTAGATTCCCCTCGCAGCTATGATGTTTTATTAGAAGTCGAATTGAACAAAGAGGATCTAGACCGGTATGCCAACGATCCATTTCATCAAAAGATCAAACAAGAATTCGCACCCTATATGGATCATTCGGTGACGATCGATGTCGAATGAGATTTTTATCGCTTCTAGAGAACAAGCTCGTCAAATCGATTATGAAGCGATTCATTCAATCAAGATCCCTTCTTTGGTCTTGATGGAGCATGCCGCAATCGAACTTTTACATTCGATTCCAGACACTTCGTATCAAAAAATCGTGATCGTTTGCGGACCAGGAAACAACGGAGCCGATGGAATGGCGCTCGCTCGGCTCCTTGCACTCAAAGAACAGCCCGTTTCTTGCATCCACCCTTCTATGGATCGTTTTTCAAACGAAGAAAAAATTCAATTTGAAGCGATTCAAAAGCTCGATATTCCATGTTTTTTAAACACGGATCCTGCTGCCTTTGTCGAACTCGAGCAAGCAGACATGATCGTAGATGCTCTATTTGGAAGCGGCCTTTCTAGACCCATTGAAGGGATCTTTGCGACGTGGATCGAAGCAATCAATTCTTTAGATACTTTTGTGTTGGCAATCGATATTCCTAGCGGCTTAAATGCGGATACTGGAGAGATCTTGGGAGTTTGTGCTCACGCCGATCTCACCATAGCGATCGACTCGATCAAATGGGGAGAATTGTTGAGAGAAGGAAAAAATGTATGTGGCACTCTTAAGAGCGTCGACATTGGTATCCCTTCTTTTTTGCATCGGGATTGTGCGAGTCTATTGAATTTAGAGTACGTCCGCTCGATCTTTCCTAGGCGCGATCCGTTCAGTTATAAAAATAAGAATGGAAAAGTATTGATGATTGGTGGGAGCGATGAAATGCCTGGCGCCATTTCTATGGCTGCCGATGCTTGCTTTCATAGCGGAGTTGGTTTATTGAGTGTTTTTGTACCAAAATCGATCCAGATGCTTCTGGAAACAAAGATGAGTTATGTCATGAGTCTTGGCGTTCCGGAGGAGAATGGCCGATTTAGCCAAGATGCGCTTTCTATCTTAAAGGAGCAGCTTGATCGGTATGATGCTTTCAGCATTGGAAATGGAATGCATAAATATGCGGTTACAGAACAAATGGTCAAACTCCTTCTTGCTTCCAATAAGCCCGTTTTAGTGGATGCGGATGGATTAGTGTATATAAAGAAAGAGATCGATCTAAGTCAAAGGAAGGCGGACACGATCTTGACGCCTCACCTGAAAGAGATGGCCGATCTTCTAGATATAGATGTAAAAGAAATCGAAAGAGATCGTATAAAGATCGTAAAGCGTTTTTGTAAAGAGAATCCTTCCGTGGTTCTTGTTTTAAAATCTTCGATCACATTGATTGGTTTCCAAGATCGATTATTCGTGCTCGATCACCCGACTTCTGCGCTGGCCAAGGGGGGATCTGGCGATACGCTTGCAGGGATGATCCTTGGTTTGTATGCTTGGTGTCATGATGCCTATCTAGCGGCTCTTTGCGGCGTGTACGCTCATTCATTGGCTGCTTCTTTATCGTCTGTGGATCCAATCAGCTTCACCCCCAATGATCTTGTTGAAAATCTTTCTCAAGCCTTTTTAACGCTTCAATCTAAAAAAACGCCTTGATGGCGTTTTTTTAGTGTAAGTATTCAAATCGCATAAAATAGATCGAAGGATCAAACGGTTTTGTATTGAATCCATAACAAGTGCAGTCGTCTTTTTCTCCATCCCAATCGTTATCTAGAAACTGAAGGAGTGCGTCGACTTCGTCTTGTTCGATCGAAAATGTGGCATTCATTTCGATGCAGTCCTTCAAGCTTGCTTGCTCGCGATAGGGTGAAAAGGAAACCGATTGAATCCGTGATCGAAGGATCTCTTGAATATGTTGAACGGTTTGTTCATTTCCTTTTACGACGATATATAAGAGAGCTTTCATTCTTCTGTATGTTCAAGTACGTAATGGCAGAGCTTTTTTAAGTTCTTATCATTGTAAAGATTGATGACCTTTCCCAGTGATAAGTTCAGAGATGCGATCTTGACATCGCCGTCTTCGACCGCGATATTGAGCGTTCCGTTTGTGTTTTCATAAAAAACATCATAGAAATAGCGAATGCGGTTTCCTTCTGTTTCTTTAGAACGGAGCGCGAACTCAAATGCTTCTTTATTTTTGAGGATCGTGCGTACGGCGCCTGATCCAGAAGCGGAAATTGTTTTTGCCATAAGTTTATCCTTTCTGTGCTTCATAGGTCACTTGAATACCTAGATTGTTGAGAATCGTCATATCGACATTCGAGATCCTGGATGTGATATGAGCTTGGTTTCCTTGGAGTTTAGGAAGCTGCTCGAGCGCTTTTTTCGCGAGTGGGTTTGATTGCGCGCTAAGCGAGAGCGCGATCAACATCTCGTTGGAGTGAAGACGCGGATTGAGGCTTCCTAGATAATTCGTTTTTAGATTTTGAATGGGCTTGAACGCGTCTTTTTTGATTAGATCTTCTTTTTCATCGATATTCGCTAAATATTTGATCGCGTTCATAATGATCGCGGCACATGGTCCCATGAATTGACTTGTTTTTCCGGTGACGAGGGTTCCGTCCTTCAATTCGATGGCGCCAGAAAAAGAATGCGTTCTTGCTTCTTTTTCGCGGGCCGCTTTGACACAAGGACGATCTTCTTCAACGATTTGCGCTTTCTGGAGCAAAAGCTGCTGTTTTTGTAGTTCACTTTCTGTGCACAATTCATTGTATAGGCGTGTAAGTGTTCCAAAATAGCGGCGCAAGATTTCTTGTTTTGAAGCTTCGCGGCAGACAAGATCATCCGAAATGCAGAAGCCTGCCATATTGACACCCATATCGGTCGGCGAAAGATATGGGCTTTCGCCATAGATCTCTTCAAACATATGTTTTAAGACCGGAAAGATCTCAATGTCTCGATTGTAGTTGACGGTGATTTCATTATAAGCCGTCAAATGGAATGGATCGATCATGTTGACATCGTTCAAATCTGCAGTAGCCGCTTCATAGGCTAGATTAACTGGGTGATCGAGTGGTAAATTCCAAATTGGAAAGGTTTCGTATTTTGCATAGCCGGCTTTGATTCCATGAAGGTTTTCATGATAGAGCTGCGAAAGGCATGTCGCCATTTTTCCGCTTCCCGGGCCAGGCGCTGTTACAACGACAAGTTCTCTAGAAGTTTGGATATAATCGTTATGTCCAAATCCTTCTTTAGAAATGATCTTTTTCGTATTCGTTGGATATCCCTCGATCGAATAATGATGATAAACGGGAATATTTTTCCGTTTTAAACGAGACTCTAATCGTTTGGCTTCTTTTTGACGACCGTATTGGGTGATGACGACAGAGCCTACGTAAAGTCCTACATTCGTAAATTCATCGATCAAGCGAAAGACTTCTTCATCGTATCCGATCCTAAGATCTGAGCGGATCTTATTTTCTTGAAGGTGGTTTGCGTTAACGACGATTACGATCTCTGCATGATCTTTGAGCTGCAGGAGCATTTGAAGCTTGCTGTCGGGAGCAAATCCAGGCAATACACGACTTGCATGGTAGTCGTCGAACAGCTTGCCTCCAAACTCTAAATACAATTTATCTCCAAATTGAGCGATTCTGTTTTTTATATTTTCAGATTGTAAAGCTAAATATTTATCGTTATCAAATCCTGTTTTCACACTGTTTCCCCTTTGCCTTATGAATTGTAACATACAAAATGGAATCCTACAAAAAAAGCCAGCAAGTCTGTCTTGCTAGCTTCTCTAGAACCGGCAGCGTCCTATTCTTGCAGGCGCTAAGCCAACTACCTTCGGCGATGGAGTGCTTGACTTCTGTGTTCGGGACGGGAACAGGTA
>NZ_MPKA01000001.1 GCF_001945605.1 Dubosiella newyorkensis | reverse complement strand
TTCTGTATCCGATAATTTGGTCGAGCGCAGGTTTGAAGAGTTCGGTCCGCGAAAAATACTTCTGACAGATATTACTTACATTCCTTACGATGGAAAATTCGCCTATTTGTCAACGATCATGGATGCTGGATTTAGTATTAATGGTGCATCCCTTAAACCTCTGAAAATTCAAGTGGTAGAATGTCATAAGAAGAACAATTTGAATTCCAGAATGAGGAGGAATGAAAAATGGCAAAACAATATGACAAAGAATTTAAGGAACAGGTGATCCAATACGTGCTCGATCATCCGGACCTTGCCTACACCCAGATCGCGCAACAGTTCGGAGTCCACGATACAACCGTTGGAGGATGGGTCAAAAGCTATAAAAATCACGGCGATCAAGTCGTCGTAAGAGGATCCGGCAACTATGCCAGCGATGAAGCCAAAGAGATCGCCCATCTTAAAAAGCAGCTCAGAGATACCCAGGACGCACTCAATGTATTAAAAAAAGCAATCAGTATACTCGGCAAGTAACGGCTCGTCTCCTCTATCGATCGGTCCAGGAATACAAAGAGAAACATCCCAAAGCATCGATAGCGGGTATACTGGCTATATTGGAGAAGAGCCCTTCCGGCTACTACAAGTATTTAAGATCAAAACCATCCAAGACAAAAGTCCGACGGGAAAAAACAAAAAAAGCAATCGTCAAGATCTACAACGATTCGCACCAGCTGTATGGCTCGCCCAAGATCGCAGAGATCCTGCACAAGAAAGGGATCCAAGGATGCCAGAAGTATGTCTATTCGATCATGAAAGAAGCCAATATCAAACCGAAATATCTGAAACACAAGATAAAAACGACCATATCTAAAGGGAATGATCGAAAACTTCACAATCTTCTGAAAAGACAATTCAATCCAAAAGATCCCGACAG
>NZ_MPKA01000002.1 GCF_001945605.1 Dubosiella newyorkensis | reverse complement strand
CTGTCGGGATCTTTTGGATTGAATTGTCTTTTCAGAAGATTGTGAAGTTTTCGATCATTCCCTTTAGATATGGTCGTTTTTATCTTGTGTTTCAGATATTTCGGTTTGATATGGGCTTCTTTCATGATCGAATAGACATACTTCTGGCATCCTTGTATCCCTTTCTTGTGCAGGATCTCTGCGATCTTGGGCGAGCCATACAGCTGGTGCGAATCGTTGTAGATCTTGACGATTGCTTTTTTTGTTTCTTCCCGTCGGACTTTTGTCTTGGATGGTTTGGATCTTAAATACTTGTAGTAGCCGGAAGGGCTCTTCTCCAATATAGCCAGTATACCCGCTATCGATGCTTTGGGATGTTTCTCTTTGTATTCCTGGACCGATCGATAGAGGAGACGAGCCGTTACTTGCCGAGTATACTGATTGCTTTTTTTAATACATTGAGTGCGTCCTGGGTATCTCTGAGCTGCTTTTTAAGATGGGCGATCTCTTTGGCTTCATCGCTGGCATAGTTGCCGGATCCTCTTACGACGACTTGATCGCCGTGATTTTTATAGCTTTTTACCCATCCTCCAATTGTTGTGTCATGGACTCCGAATTGTTTGGCGATCTGCGTGTAGGGAAGATCAGGATGATCGAGTACATACTGAATCACCTGTTCTTTAAATTCTCTGTCATAATGTTTTGCCATTTTTCATTCCTCCTCATTCTGGAATTCAAATTGTTCTTCTTATGACATTCTACCACTTGAATTTTCAGAGGTTTAAGGGATGCACCATTAATACTAAATCCAACGTCTTCTCCATCCTGCCTGCAGGAGGGACAGACGTACGTTTCGGTATAGATCTCTTCGATACGGATCTTCGGCTCTTCTATGATCACCCGCGTCCTCACCTTTTCTTCGCCGATCTTCTCCATCT
>NZ_MPKA01000012.1 GCF_001945605.1 Dubosiella newyorkensis | reverse complement strand
CACCATACACTGTCGGGATCTTTTGGATTGAATTGTCTTTTCAGAAGATTGTGAAGTTTTCGATCATTCCCTTTAGATATGGTCGTTTTTATCTTGTGTTTCAGATATTTCGGTTTGATATTGGCTTCTTTCATGATCGAATAGACATACTTCTGGCATCCTTGGATCCCTTTCTTGTGCAGGATCTCTGCGATCTTGGGCGAGCCATACAGCTGGTGCGAATCGTTGTAGATCTTGACGATTGCTTTTTTTGTTTTTTCCCGTCGGACTTTTGTCTTGGATGGTTTTGATCTTAAATACTTGTAGTAGCCGGAAGGGCTCTTCTCCAATATAGCCAGTATACCCGCTATCGATGCTTTGGGATGTTTCTCTTTGTATTCCTGGACCGATCGATAGAGGAGACGAGCCGTTACTTGCCGAGTATACTGATTGCTTTTTTTAATACATTGAGCGCGTCCTGGGTATCTCTGAGCTGCTTTTTAAGATGGGCGATCTCTTTGGCTTCATCGCTGGCATAGTTGCCGGATCCTCTTACGACGACCTGATCGTCATGCTCTTTATAGCTTTTTACCCATCCTCCAATTGTTGTGTCATGGACTCCGAACTGTTGCGCGATCTGGGTGTAGGCAAGGTCTGGATGATCGAGTACATACTGAATCACCTGTTCCTTAAATTCTTTGTCATATTGCTTTGCCATTTTTCATTCCTCCTCATTCTGGAATTCAAATTGTTCTTCTTATGACATTCTACCACTTGAATTTTCAGAGGTTTAAGGGATGCACCATTAATACTAAATCCACAGGTCCATCACGCTGGTCAGATAGACAAATCCTTCTTCTGTCCAGATGTAGGTGATATCAGTACACCATACACTGTCGGGATCTTTTGGATTGAATTGTCTTTTCAGAAGATTGTGAAGTTTTCG
>NZ_MPKA01000003.1 GCF_001945605.1 Dubosiella newyorkensis | reverse complement strand
ATGAAGATCATCCTCTTCGGTTAGTTTTTTTTTACATCCTGGAAGTTTTCCTTGAATTGTTCCTGTTTTTCAGGGTCTGCTTTTGCCAGTACATAAGATGGGCAGGTCCAGCTCAGATGATTGCGATTGGATTTAGTATTAATGGTGCATCCCTTAAACCTCTGAAAATTCAAGTGGTAGAATGTCATAAGAAGAACAATTTGAATTCCAGAATGAGGAGGAATGAAAAATGGCAAAGCAATATGACAAAGAATTTAAGGAACAGGTGATTCAGTATGTACTCGATCATCCAGACCTTGCCTACACCCAGATCGCGCAACAGTTCGGAGTCCATGACACAACAATTGGAGGATGGGTAAAAAGCTATAAAGAGCATGACGATCAGGTCGTCGTAAGAGGATCCGGCAACTATGCCAGCGATGAAGCCAAAGAGATCGCCCATCTTAAAAAGCAGCTCAGAGATACCCAGGACGCGCTCAATGTATTAAAAAAAGCAATCAGTATACTCGGCAAGTAACGGCTCGTCTCCTCTATCGATCGGTCCAGGAATACAAAGAGAAACATCCCAAAGCATCGATAGCGGGTATACTGGCTATATTGGAGAAGAGCCCTTCCGGCTACTACAAGTATTTAAGATCAAAACCATCCAAGACAAAAGTCCGACGGGAAAAAACAAAAAAAGCAATCGTCAAGATCTACAACGATTCGCACCAGCTGTATGGCTCGCCCAAGATCGCAGAGATCCTGCACAAGAAAGGGATCCAAGGATGCCAGAAGTATGTCTATTCGATTATGAAAGAAGCCAATATCAAACCGAAATATCTGAAACACAAGATAAAAACGACCATATCTAAAGGGAATGATCGAAAACTTCACAATCTTCTGAAAAGACAATTCAATCCAAAAGATCCCGACAGTGTATGGTG
>NZ_MPKA01000005.1 GCF_001945605.1 Dubosiella newyorkensis | reverse complement strand
TACCATACACTGTCGGGATCTTTTGGATTGAATTGTCTTTTCAGAAGATCGTGCCGTTTTCGCTCATTCCCATTAGATATGGTCGTTTCTCTCTTGTGTTTCAGATATTTCGGTTTGATATTGGCTTCTTTCATAATCGAATAGACATACTTCTGGCATCCTTGGATCCCTTTCTTGTGCAGGATCTCTGCGATCTTGGGCGAGCCATACAGCTGGTGCGAATCGTTGTAGATCTTGACGATTGCTTTTTTTGTTTTTTCCCGTCGGACTTTTGTCTTGGATGGTTTTGATCTTAAATACTTGTAGTAGCCGGAAGGGCTCTTCTCCAATATAGCCAGTATACCCGCTATCGATGCTTTGGGATGTTTCTCTTTGTATTCCTGGACCGATCGATAGAGGAGACGAGCCGTTACTTGCCGAGTATACTGATTGCTTTTTTTAATACATTGAGCGCGTCCTGGGTATCTCTGAGCTGCTTTTTAAGATGGGCGATCTCTTTGGCTTCATCGCTGGCATAGTTGCCGGATCCTCTTACGACGACCTGATCGTCATGCTCTTTATAGCTTTTTACCCATCCTCCAATTGTTGTGTCATGGACTCCGAACTGTTGCGCGATCTGGGTGTAGGCAAGGTCTGGATGATCGAGTACATACTGAATCACCTGTTCCTTAAATTCTTTGTCATATTGCTTTGCCATTTTTCATTCCTCCTCATTCTGGAATTCAAATTGTTCTTCTTATGACATTCTACCACTTGAATTTTCAGAGGTTTAAGGGATGCACCATTAATACTAAATCCAATAGGCTGTTGGGACTACTTTCTTCAGGATCTGCAATGCGGCATTGATATCCGCGTTGATGAGTCTGTTTGTATCTGAACGATACAGGCCACGTTTTATTCGGCGTCTGGCAGGGGACTTTCCCTGC
>NZ_MPKA01000018.1 GCF_001945605.1 Dubosiella newyorkensis | reverse complement strand
ATAAGCTTGGGGCTTTTCAAGCCGCAGCAAGAGCTGGGAGTTTGAAAAGCAACAAGAAATGGGTTCTTAGGGATAGGGACCCGTAGTCAATGGAAAGCGGAACAAATTTTTTCGGATTTGTCAAAAAACAGAAATTTAGGTTGTCCTCAAACTTGACATAGTACCAATCTCTTCGATACGGATTTTCGGCTCTTCTATGATTACCCGCGTCCTCACCTTTTCTTCGCCGATCTTCTCCATTTCTTTGCCGCACCATGGGCACTTCTTTTCTTCCTCTGCAGCTTCGATCACGATCTTGGTTCTTTCGACATCGCCCAGATCGTCTTTGTTCCAGCAGCGTTTTTTTCTGGAATACTGAATGTTCTGGAGAGCACGAGCAGAAGAAGGACTTTCTTCCGGATATTCGAGATCGAAGAGCGTAGGCATGTTGGCCATCATTTCCGCATGTCTTGCCTTTTCGCTCTTTTTTCCGAAAAGCATCCGCTGAAGCTTTTCAATAATCGCGTCCTTGTGTTTGATCGTTTTGTTCAGCTCTTCGATCCGAACAGTCAAATCCTCTATGGCTTTGATCATCTTTTCGAGCTGTTCTTTATCCACTTCGACCGTCGTTTGTTTTTCCTTTTCCATAATTCAATTATACCACAAAAAAGAAGGGAAATAAACAAATTCCACTTTATATAAAGCTTTTTTGATTACATTATCTTTGTCGCCCGGCTTTTGGGGATCGAACATTTCTGCTCGATCCCCAGACCTTCGAGAAGCCATCTCAGCTGCTGTTCGCTGAGAAGAAGCACTTCGTCATTGTTTTTAGGCCACTGGAACTTTCCTTCGTCAAGACGCTTCGCAAGAAGAAGAAATCCGTCCTCTTCCCAAAGGATCCCCTTGATTGAGGATGTTTTCCGACCGCAGAAAAGAAAGAGACTGTTCTCGAAAGGATCGAGCT
>NZ_MPKA01000006.1 GCF_001945605.1 Dubosiella newyorkensis | reverse complement strand
AGCGGCATCGGCACAAACGATAAAGCGGCTGAACCCGAAATCCTTCTCCAGCGTCTTCTCAAGCTCGCGCATCGAAAAAGATTCGTTGCGGTTTCCTTCAAAACAGATATCGGCAATCGGTATTCCTCCCCGGTCTGTGAAAAGGCCGTACTGTGCAATCGGATTGGGACGGTTTTCTTTGGATTTCCCGTATCTGCGGAAATCATCGTCCTCTTCGATCTCGAAATAAAAGTTTGTGCAGTCGTAGAAAAGGATCGCCGAATCCCGGGTACAGATCTTCTGGCTGTTTTTATAGATCTCTTTTTCAATGAAATAGCGCTCTTGAGCCAATACGGGAAGCGCCCGATAAACATCGTGAAGATTCGGGAGCGGACACCGATAGAAAGAGCGAGCCGTATCAAGCGTGCCTTTTTTCGAGCCCGGAGCAATGATACGGGCACAGACGAGAAGACGCATGATCTCTTCCAGGTCGAACTTGAAATTGTTCCTTTGGGCAATGGAGCGGCAGATGGCGGAAATGCCGAGCATGGAAAGGATCTTCCAAGGAAAAAGGTAGCCCACATTGAAAGAGCTGACCGAATCCAGAGGGAGAAGAGCCGAAGAGTCGAAGTCGAGAGTGATCAGCTTTTTTTCGGCCTTCCGCATAGCCTCGATCTCCATTTTGAGAATGGATTCGACTTCTTCTCTGGAAGAGACGCTGTATTTTTCCATAAGAGAAGAGAGATTGCCCAAAGACTGCCGATTGCGGGTGGTGCGCTTCTTGGTGAGCGGGTTGGTATAGTCTTCCTTGATATAGTAGCAGACGCTGCCTTTGGAAGAAGTGGAATGAAGACGAATGGACATAAGAGAATACCTCCGAGGATATTGTATCATATCCCGAAATAGGGCGAAAACGAAATGACCAATGATTTGACAATAAAAAAGCGACAATGAGAGGACATTGTCACGAAAGAGGAGAAAAAAAAGCAAATAAGTATCCAGAAGAAAAAGAGATTGATATTATATGGGACATTTTAAGAAAAA